>JBGVET010000053.1:0-15443 GCA_045120395.1 Candidatus Limimorpha sp. | reverse complement strand
TGTTGTCTCGTAGTCTTGTTGTCTTGTTGTCTTCCAAAAACATCATAAACTACAACATCTTCAATCTCGACATCTGTCTCGATATAAAGCTTGTCTTTTACAGGGTTAGGATAAACATTGAGTGATGATGATAATTCGTTAAGTCCTACGTTATCTAATGTCTTTGCGCATGCCTCAGCAGATTTTTCTGATTCTGTGATGCCGTTGAGAGCTGTTATTGTGAAGCAGTATTCAGTGTTAGGTTCTAATCCTTCGGCTATGTAATATGTTGTTGTTATATTAGCAAGTTTTTCTGTTCCAAGATAAACATTGTAGCTTGTAGCGTTTTGGGCTGATGTCCAGCTTAATGAAATAGATTTTGCATCGATAGTATTAGCTGACAAATTTTGTGGAACACTTGGAGCTTTTACATCAGAAGCTACCATTTCAATTTCAATGTCATTTACATAATATTGGTTCGCAGGAGTTGTATAAACGCTGGTCTTGAGTTCGTAGCAATAAAGTTCTTCATCAATGCTGTAAATGTTTATCTTTTCTGATGATGTTTTATAGAGTCCTCTCAAAGTGTCTGTGGCATGTGCGTAGAATGAGTCGTATCCAGAATATCCAATGCTGCTGTTGCTTGCGTCATAAATGCTTATTGCTATGTTGCCTCCGTTATATGTGAAAGGATTTTGTAATTCTATTGTCGTCCATTCGTCTTGTGTGCCGAATGTGAACTCGCCATCGTACACAATCTGTGATTCGTCAATCAAAACCCAGTCGTGGCTGTCTCTATATGAGTCTTGGACTGTATTGCTCATGAATACGGTGATGTCGCGAGTGTTGGCATTGCCGTTCTTGTTACGGAAAGAAATGCTTATAATGTTGCCACTTTCCATATTGATTTCATCTTTAGTGTAAATCTGTTGTGAGATTGAGTAACCGCTTGAAGCTCCGTAGTTTGATATAGGAGCATAATAAGTGTTGATGTTACCTTCGCCAATGCTAATCATATCTAAAGCAATTTCCTCTGAGACGAGGTCCACTATCTTGGCTTCAGTAAATTTGCTGTCGATAGTACCTATAATGTTGTTGTTTATAGAATATACATTCTTACGAGAAGCCACTTGATAAGACAAGATGTCGTTTAAGAAAGTATCTTTGATATTAGCTTTGTATGATGTTCCTTCAACTTCAAGTTCTTCTAGAATCAACGTCTTGTTTTCGCCTGCTTTTATTGGCTGTGATAATTTAAGGTCATCGAAGAAAATGTCGCCAGAACCGAAACTTGTAATCTCGATATATGCATCGTTGGTGCCGTTTGCTAATTCAATGGAATATTCGCTCCATCCGTCTTTGTTGATATTTAAATCTACAGCGTCAGCAACATCGTAGTATCCATATTCAGAAGTGATTAAATATACTACAAGCAAATCGCCTGTCTTAGCATGAACTTTGAAAGAAAGGTTTAATTTTCCTTCGTTTGATGATAAGTCATAAACAGGAGATGTTAATGAGCCATAGACTTGGCTGCTTGCATATTTGCCAGTGAAGCCGATAGCTTCGTTGATGAAAGCAGGCATATAGATATGCCAGTTTTCTACTGTGGCTTCCATCATGGTGCTGCTTGTTTCTGGCTCTGTAATGGTGCCGGTTGAAGATACGTTGTCGAAGCTTGTATTTGTGTAGTAGAATGTCTCGTCTGCTGTTGCTGTATGTTCTGCAGTGAGCTTGAAGATGTAAGAGTCGGCGTTTTCAACAGCTTCCCAGTTGGCGGTGAAGTTGTTGGTGCCAACATTTGTCTCTTCAAGAAGTGTTGGGGTAGGTAACTGAACAGAGACTATCTCAATGTCGTCGATGAAGACATTTTTACTATAAGAATAGATATAAATATGTGTGTTCTCTGCGCCAGCTGATGTGAACCAAGATATGTTTGTCCATTCGTTTGAGACTTTGAAGAAGTCGACATTTGCATCTAATGATTCCATGTTTTCGTCAACGATGTTATAACCAACAATGTCACCTGCTGGATCGACGGTGCGCATGCGGCAGTTGATGTATATAGCGCCGCTAGTGTTAATCAATGGGGTAATGATGATACCAGTCTCTTGATATTCTTCGCTGAATCCGAGGTAGGCGCAGCCGCCTGCTTGATATACTTCGCATCCTTTCCATCCAGGAGTGTTGAAGTATTCGTCGCTGATGATGCCGTTAGCGTCGTCGAGACGTACATAATCAGGCTCAGTGTCGGTGCCTGCTGTGAACTTGGAAAAATCTTCGCTAAGTAATGTGGTTTCTGTAATGTCACCTCTGTCTGTCACAACTTTATCGATGGTGTTGCCATTTACAGGAGTACGAAATGCTTTGTGGCGTGAATCAGCAACGACATCTGTCATAATCATTGCTGCTAATAGTAATAATGTAAGTTTTTTTATCATGGTTTTATGCTTTAAAAATTAGAGCACAAATCTAATGAAAAATAAGCAAATAACAAAGCAAAAAAAATCTTATCTTTGCCCAAACGAAAATTAAAGATGAATTACTTATCAATCGACAATATTTCAAAGGCTTTCAGTGATAAACTTTTGTTTGAAAACATCAGTTTTGGAATCGAGAAAGGGGAGAAGACTGCGCTAGTTGCAGCTAATGGAACGGGTAAGTCTACTATGATGAAGATACTTGTCGGTAAAGAGGAAAGCGACAAAGGTACAGTTTCATATAACGAAAACATCAGAATAGGTTACCTCGAACAGCTTCCTCAGTTTAATCCGGAACTGACAATACAAGAAGTTATCTCTACCGGTCATACCGATATCATGGCGGTGATACAACGTTATGAAAACGCCTTGCTTAATCATGTCGATGATAATAATACTTCCACAAAAAAGGAACTGGAACAGGCTATAGCTCAGATGGACGGGTTACAGGCTTGGTCGTATGAGCAGCGTCTTAAGCAGCTTCTCTATACATTCGAGATTACAGACCTCAGTCAGAAAGTGAGCACGCTGTCTGGCGGTCAGGTGAAACGTCTCGCTCTAGCTCTCGTCCTTCTCGATGACCCTGATATCCTTTTCCTCGATGAGCCTACCAACCACCTCGATATGGGCATGATTGAGTGGCTAGAGAAATATCTCACTCAGTCGACAAAGACTCTCTTCATGGTTACTCACGACCGTTATTTCCTCGATAGAGTTTGTAATAAAATCTTCGAGCTTTACCAAGGAACAATGTACACTCATAACGGCAACTACGACTATTACGTAAGGAAGAGCCGTGAACGTGAGGAGAATAAGCGTATAGCCGCCGAACGTGCAGGACAGCTTCTTAAACACGAATTAGAATGGATGCGCAGCACGCCACAGGCTCGTACAGGTAAAGCTAAGGCTCGTATCGATGCGTTTTATGACCTCAAAGAAAAAGCTAAGGTTCGTCGCGATAACAGCGAACTGCAGTTCGGTGCCGATATGCAACGTCTGGGAGGTAAGATTCTCGAGATGGACAGAGTGTCAAAGTCGTATGGTGATACTACAATACTCAAAGACTTCGATTATATATTTAAAAAAGGTGAGCGCATCGGTATCATAGGTAAAAACGGCATCGGTAAGTCGACATTCCTTAATATGATAACTGGCAACGAAAAGCCAGACTCTGGAACTATAGTGACAGGACAGACTGTGGCTTATGGTTATTACACTCAGAAAGGTATCAAGTTCGATGAGCGTAAGACAGTCCTGGAAACTATAAAAGACATAGCAGAAATAATTCACTACGGAAAAGACAAGACATATACTGCTGACCAGCTTCTGGCGCATTTCATGTTTCCTTATTCCATGCATCGTCAACAGGTAGCCTTGTTGAGCGGCGGAGAGAAAAGACGTCTTTACCTTCTCACAGTATTGGTGTCAAACCCTAACTTCCTCATCCTCGACGAGCCTACTAACGACCTCGACCTACTAACATTGCAGAAACTAGAAGATTATCTCAGTACATACAAAGGATGTCTGCTCGTTGTTTCTCATGACAGATTCTTCCTCGACGAGACCGTTGACCAGCTCTTCGTGTTTGAAGGCGATGGTAAGGTGAAAGGATTTATGGGTAACTATTCTCAATATCACGAATATCTCGAAAATAAAACCAGAGAAGAGAAAAGAGAAATAGCTGCACAGAAACAAGAGACACGCACTGAGAAACCTGCAACGGAACGTAAGAAAAAAAGAACGTATAAAGAACAGCAAGAATACGAACAGCTTGCAAAAGATATAGAAGCTCTTGAAACTGAAAAGAAAGAACTCACATCCAAGTTGGAACAGCAACTCGACTATCAGGAACTTGAAAAAATTGGTAACAGAATAAGCGAGATTACAGACCTTATCGATGAAAAAGAGATGAGATGGCTGGAACTGGATGAAATCGCTTGAAATAAAACTCAGAAATTCAAAACCTAAAAAACTAAAAACCTCAAAACTTCAAAATCTCAAAACTTCAGAAGATTTTGATATTCTGAGATTCTGAGATTCTGAATTTTAAAAAAATGATGGTAAACTTTAAACAAGATATAAAATGGAATTATTGAAAAACTTTATTACAGAGGTAAGAGAAAATGATATGCTTTGGTTGCTTGAGGCTAAACCTGGTCTTTTTGCTATGGTTGAAGATGGCGATGAGAATTCATACATACCAGTATGGAGCAGTGAGGCAGAGGCTGTCGCTAACATCAGCGAGGATTGGGAAGAGTATTCTGTTACCAATATGAACATAGCTGAGTTTGTCGGCTGGATGAACGAGCTTCACGAAGACCAAATCGGCATCGCGATATCGACAGGCGAAGACGGACAGATGTTGCCAATGCCAGCTAAGATGATGAAACAGCTCTTTAATGGCATGGCGATAGACCTTGAAGAAGATAAGAAGTTGGTAGGCGAAGAGTATTATGATGAAGAATGGGCAGAGGGTATTCCTGACAATTGGGAAGAGGAATATCTGGATAGCCTCGATGATGAGGATGATTGATAAAGACAACAAGACAACAAGACAACAAGACAACAAGTTGGGGGATATATTCTGAAAATTTAAAAAAACAGTTTTATGATTAAAAAGACATTGACATTATTTTTAATGTTTATTGCTTTTGTTATTAATGCACAGAATAGTGCGGTGGATATTGATAATATCAAGAAAAGCAATAAGTATTTTTGGGGACAAAGCCAGGTCTGTGATAGTTATGATAAGGCGAAGAATAGTGCTATAGAGTTAATGTATGCTGATATTGTCGAAAATTATGATGCTCATCCGATAGATCTCGGTATCGATGACTTCGATAGTCATATGAAGAAGATCATGATTACACTCGAGAAGAAGATTTCTTATAAAAGAAAAATTCATAATGTCACCCGTGATACCAAACACGATAAGTATGAATGTCTAGCATATATCAGTAAGAGTGACTTTGAGGAAGTGTGCAAGGAAAGAGCAGCTGATATTCAACGTATGGTTAATACTGGACAAAATAAAGAAAGTGAACATAATGTGACAGATGCTCTTAGAGCATATTATTGGGGAATGATGTCATGTCTTGCACATCCTTATGGCAAGACCTTGAAATTGGATGTAGATGGCGAGGAAGTGCATGCATATACTTACTTAGAAGAAAAAGCTATAGAAATGCTTGGCTTGTTTACGTTTTCTATATCTAAAGAAAATCCTGGCGAGTTCAACGATGATGGAATATCTGTTATCATGAATGTAAGAGCTGATGATAATGATGTTTCTGGCTTGCAGGTAAAATATTATAATGGTGTTGATGATTATGAGAAGACAATGGTCAATAACGGAAAGATGGAAGTCCAGCTTCTGGATCAGAATGTTACTGAATTTGACTTTAAGATAGAGTATGATTTTTCTCATCATATCATCTCCCATCCAGAGATGAAGGTTATCATGGATAACATCGATAAGATTGTTATTAAAGAAAATGTGGGTAGAGATTTTAATCTGACACCTTATGTAAAGTATCTCAAAGGATGTGATGAAGAGGAAATAAAGAAAGAAGAAGAGAAAGAGCAGGTTCAAAAAACAGAGACAAAGACTGTGGCGCAGGCTCCATTATTGACAGATAACGAGATGTATTTCCTTAGAGTGATGAAAGAAGTGGAAGATGCATTCCGTGTAAAGAACTATAGCTCAGTTCAAAAATATTTTACACAAGAGGCATTTGCAATGCTTGACACATTAATAAATAATGCAGATATTAGCGTTATAGGCAATCAGCAGTATGAATTGATAACATGCGGTAATACCACAATATGTCGTGATATTGACATGAAGTTCCAATTTAGAAACTATGTCTCTTTTATCAGAGAGGTTGTACTTCGTTTTGATAATGAAAGCAAACTTATCACTTCATTGGCATTCAGACTTTCATCAATAGCTGAAAATGACATCGCTACTAAAAACAAATGGAATAACGATTGTAAATTAGCTCTTGTCAATTTCTTGGAAGATTACCAGACAGCATACGCTCTCAAACGCTACGATTATCTTGAAAGTATTTTCTCAGATGACGCTCTCTTTATCGTAGGTCACGTCTTGCAAAAGAATAATGATGAATTGAAAGATATCAAACAATTTAATCTGCCAGAAGAAGAAGTAGAGTTGTTGCGTATGGATAAGAACTCTTATTTCGAGAGATTGTCGAATGTGTTCAAATCACAGGAATATATCAATATCAGATTTGCTGAGACCGATTTTCAGAGACAAATGGTGTCAGCCGATGATGAAAACTCTGAAGGAGAAGATATCTTTGGAGTACGACTCTTGCAAGAATACCAATCCACGACATATGGTGACGTTGGTTATCTCTTCCTTATGGTTGACTTGAGAGATAGCAAACGACCAGTTATTCATGTACGTGCATGGCAACCAGATAAAGTGGATATCAATAAACTCGTTACATTGAAAAATTTGGAATAAAATAAAAAAGACACAGATTCTGTGTCTTTTTTGTATTTATGAAATAACTCCTAACACATAGTTGATTAGACGCTCCTAACTCCTAACTCCTAATTAATCACCACTTCTTTCCATGTCGCACTGCCATCACCCCAGTTTCCGACTAATGATGGATGTTTAACATAGTTCTTTAACAACTTCAGGAAGTCTCTTCTCGGCATGGTAGAAGCTCCCATTTTTCTGAAGTGAGGCGTGTCCTGCTGCACGTCGATGATGTCGAAGTTGTTGCTGATAAGGAAATTGCATAGGTGGTTCAATGCTACCTTGGAGGCATCGGTCTTGGTGTGGAACATCGACTCGCCGCAGAAGACGCTGCCTATAGATACGCCATACAGACCTCCGACAAGTTCATTGCCATCGTATGTCTCGACAGAATGAGCGAAACCTATGCGGTGCAGCTCTTTGTATGCCGCTATCATATCCGGACAAATCCAGGTGCCGTCCTGATCTTTGCGTTCAACGCTGGCACACATCTCAATGACTCTGTCGAAGTTGGTGTCGATGGAACATGAATACTTGTTTGAATCGATGGTCTTCCTTAAAGATTTTGTGATTTTTAAGTCTGTTGGTTTCATCACCATACGAGGGTCGAGCGACCACCATAATATTGGCTCGTCCTCAGAATACCATGGGAAGATGCCAGAAGAATACGCTATGATAAGACGTTCGGGAGATAAGTCGCCTCCTATCGCGAGAAGGCCATCTTGGTTGGCGAGGTTCGCAGATGGAAAATCAAATACGTCATCTGCTAATAGATATACAGACATGGCATTTAGTATTATGAAGCTGTCAGCTATCTGCTATCAGCTATCGGGTTATTAAAAAGTCAATAAGTCAATAAGTCAACAGCCCTTAGCCCTTCTTCCGTTACAAAGTTATGTTTTAATTTTCTAAAAAGCAATAGTATTTTTTATATTTTTGCGAAAAAATAATGTAGAGACGCGTCAATGATACCATAAAAAAATAAACACACATTGACACGTCTGATTAGTTGGAAATTAAGGGTGTGAGGGTATGTGGAACAGAGGACTTTTTTTAAAATTATGAATTATGAAAAGGTATTTTTTACATCTCGCATATAATGGCGCTCGTTATCATGGATGGCAGATTCAGCCTGGTGCTATTTCAATACAAGAAGAACTTGAGAAATGTCTTAGCCTGAAACTAGGCGAGAAGGTGAGTCTCACAGGATGCGGCCGTACCGACACAGGTGTGCATGCTAGAAACTGTTACGCTCACTTCGATGTTGAGAAGCCAATAAGCAACTGCGAGGAACTGGTGCGTAGACTGAATATCTTTTTGCCAAACGATATCGTCATATATAAATGTTGGGAAGTAGATAATGAGCTTCACGCTCGTTTTGATGCGAAGTCAAGGACATATCGCTATTATATCACTCAGAAGAAAAATCCTTTCCATACCAATGATGCTTATTATTACCATGGAAACCTTGATGTAGAACTGATGCAGCAAGCCGCTGACATCTTGTTTGAATACACTGACTTTACCAGTTTCTCGAAGCTTCATACGCAGGTCAAGACCAACAACTGCAAGATTATGGCAGCACGTTTCTTTGAAGAAAATGATTTATTGGTCTTTGAAATAAAAGCCGACAGATTCTTACGTAATATGGTTCGTGCCGTCGTTGGGACATTACTTGAAGTGGGAAGAGGGAAACTTACACTTCAGCAGTTCCGCAACGTGATAGAAAACAAAGACCGCTGCTCAGCAGGAACCTCCATGCCAGCACACGCTCTGTTTTTGGAAGAAGTTTCTTATTGAAATCGCAGAAATTCAGAACTTCAAAACCTCAGAACTTCAAAACCTCAGAAATTCAGAAAGAATAAAATTTGGGTTAATTATTTGTTTAGGCGTTTGCTAACTTTGTTGACTATACTTACGAGTATTTTTATAATCGTATAACAATCATTAAGTAAGACACTTTCTTCTTCTGATGTTATATAACCGCATTCTTTTAATAGGCGAATCCAGAATTTAGTTTCGTTAGCTTCTTTTAATGCAATGCTGACTTTGTTAAGATAATCGGCATTTGATTGAGGATGTTCTGCTTCTGCAATATTAGCTCCGATACTTGTGCCAGATCTTAAAATCTGTTTGGAAATTATAAATTCCTTGTTATCAGATGATACGAGTTTCTTTCTAAGAAGAACTATTTTCTTGGCAAAGTTGAACGTTAAATCTTCAATTTTGACATTATATGAGATATTACTTTTATCCCATGATGAAATACTGTTAGTTTTCATAAATTATATTTTGGTTATAAATTTAAAATTTTGATTTTTTGATTTTTTGAGATTCTGAGATTTTGAGATTTTGAATTTCTGAAGTTCCTCACTTCCTATAATATCGATATATCATAAAAATCGAAAGTATCGTCGCGATTGCATCTGAAATTGGAATGCTCCACCAGACGCCGTTGATGCCGATAAAATTTGGTAATATTAATAATAAAGGTGTCAGGAAGAGAACCTGGCGTGATAGTGACAATAATATTGATTTCTTGGCTTTTCCTATGCTTTGGAAGAAGTTGCCGATGACGATAGGAAGCGAGATGATAGGGAAGGTGCACATCACTATTCTCATGCCGTCGATGGAATATTTAAGCAGTTCTTCGTCGGTGGTGAAGAGTGAACATGTGAACCTTGGTATTGTCTCACCGATGACAAATCCTATTGTCAATGTTATAAAAGCTAAGCCGATAGCTTTCTTTAAAGCTTCTGTCACTCTGTCGAATTGACGTGCTCCGTAGTTGTAGCTGACTATAGGCTGCATGCCTTGAGTGATGCCTAATACTATCATGGTGAAGAAGAATGTCACACGGTTGACGATGCCGTAAGCTCCCACTGACAAGTCGCCGCCGAATTTTTTTAATCCAGTGTTGATTAAGATGATAATGACGCAAAGCATTGAGTTTAATAAGAATGGAGACAAGCCTATTGCGAGTATGTCTTTGATAATCTTGATGTCGAAGATGAAATCTTCTCTGTCGAAGTGTACCAATTCGTTTTTGTTGGAAAAAATCTTGAAGAGATATATCAAAGGTATTGTCTGTGCTACCACTGTTGCTATCGCTGCTCCGCGTATTCCCATCCCGAGAGGGAAGATGAAAAGCCAGTCGAGGATGACGTTTGCTACTACGGTTATTATCGTTGCTATCATAGCTTCGTTAGGGTGACCTGAAGCTCTTAGCACGGAGTTAAGTCCGTGGTACAAGTGAGTGATTATGTTACCGATAAGGATAAATTGCATGTATTCGTATGCGTAAGGTAGAGTCTGTTCGCTGGCGCCGAAGAAGAATAATATAGGCTTTAAGAATGCGAGGCATACGATGGTGAATATTATTCCGAAGAAGATGTTGAGCATTACGGTGTTGGCTAAGGCGCGGCAGCCTTTTTTGTAATTCTTCTTGCCGAGTTCCATAGCTGTCACAGTAGAAGCTCCTACGCCAACCATAGCTCCGATGGCAGCTCCTAAGTTCATGAAAGGGAAGGTGATAGCCAATCCAGATATCGCCAACGGTCCGACGCCATGACCGATGAAGATGCTGTCAATCATATTGTATAATGAAGAGGCAGTCATCGCGATGATGGCTGGTGTGGCGTATCTCTTTAATAATTTTCCAACGCTTTCTGTACCTAGTAATAAAGCTCCTTTCGGTTCACTCATGATGTTGTTTTTTTTGAAGGTGCAAAATTGCAAAAAAAACTCCAAATAAGAACCGAATTTTGATAAATAATTTTTCAAAATATAATGTTAAATATCAATGCTTTAGAAAATAAGTACAAAGCCACCTCCCTTACTCATTTTAACCTCGTATGTGTTGTTGGTGACAGTGATATTGCTTTTGACGTAATCTTCAGCTATTTTATTTGCATTCACACCATCGCGGAATTCTACAGCTTGGTCGTGTTTTAGGTTTAGCGGAGAAAGGTCAATCTCAATCTCACGTTCTTCCCAGTTGGTGATACCACCCACGTACCATCTGTCGCCTGAACGACGTGCTATGATGACATATTCTCCGAGCTTGCCGTCTAAGGCTATGGTCTCGTCCCATACAGTTGGAATCTCAGCTATGTATTTTGCGCACTCATCTTCGTCTTTGTAGCTGCTTGGACTATCGCACAGCATATTGAAAGGAGATTCAAAAACCACATATTCTGCCAGTTGTCTGCATCGTGTGCCTTGGCTCATAGGCTCAGTCCACACAGCTCTGTAGTTGTCTCTGTTAGCGTTACGCATCGCGCCTTGGGTGTAATCCATCGAACCGGCGAGCATTCTTATAAAAGGTATGGTGGTTTCATATGTCACGAGGTCGAGGTTCTGATTCCATTTCACGTTCTCTAATCCATAGACACCTTCGAAGTTCAATACGTTAGGATAGGTGCGGCTGAGACCTGTTGGCTTGTACGCTCCGTGAAAGTCGATGATGAGATGATATTTAGCAGCAGTCTCTGCCATTTTATAGTAGAAGTTGACAGTCTTCTGGTCGTCTCTGTCGATGAAGTCGACTTTAAAGCCTTTGATGCCCATTTCTGAATAATACTTGCACACTTCTTCCATGTCGCGGTCTATTGCAACATAACCTGCCCACAATACTATGCCGATGCCTTTAGAGTCTGCATATTCAACTAATTCTATGAGGTCTATCTCTGGTATCACTTCGAATAAGTCTGCCTTTTTGTTGACAGCCCATCCTTCATCTAAGATGACATACTCGATGCCATATTCTGCAGCAAAGTCAATGTAGTGTTTGTATGTCTCATTGTTTATGCCTGATTCAAAGTCAACGTCTTTGATATTCCATGCGTTCCACCATTCCCATGCTACTTTTCCAGGAACAATCCAGCTGTTGTCTTCAATACGGGAAGGCTCGGCGAGTCGGTAAACCATATCGTTATTGGTCAGCTCTTTGTCTTCTTCTGAAATAATCATACATCTCCAAGGGAAGTTACGTGTGCCTTCCACTTTGGCAATATAGTCTTCGCGTTCTTTCACGAGATATTGCAACATGTTGTATCCGCCTTGTTCTTCGGTCTTAGGATAATTGGCGTGAATGCCACAGAGACTGTTGGCTTTTTCTTTGTTTTTTCTCAGATAAGTTCCAGGGTAATCTTCTAAGTTGGCTTCTGTAATGACGACTTTCTTGTTGTCTTTCAGTGAAACTAAAATAGGAAGGAATGCAAGTTTGTCATCTTCAATCTGTGATAATTGTGTTATGGTGTATACGTTTTCGAAGGAGTTGAAAAACTGTTTGCTGATATTGTCGCCATAGAAGTTACCTGGATTTACATAAGGAATATATGTAGTATAATCTTCATCGAAATTATATGAGATATTTTCTTTTAAGATGGTTATTGGCTTAGGGAATTTGGTGCAGAAACGATAAGCAATGCCGTCGTCATAAGCTCTGAATTGTAAGCTGTAATAACCTTTAAAGTTAAGAGTCAGTTCATTATAATTATTTTCTACATGATCTTTTTTATAGAAGTCTGCTTTTATGCTTTCGTTTATGCTTTCAGTTTTAGAACTTCTGACGATAGGATTAGCTCCTAATACTTTGCCGTCGCTTAGTTCCATTGATATAGGAGAGTCATTTATGACGACAGTGTTGCCGTGACTTACTGAATATTTTAAGAAATCCTTATCGACTATTATTTTAATGTTAATGTTTTTTTGCGGAGATTCTAAATTATATATGTTTTGTGAATTGGCAATGTTAAAACTTAAGATTGTCAAAAGACATAATATCAGTGATTTAGCTTTCATGGTGAGTATGTTTATGTATTTAAAATATTTGTTTCAAAGATAGAAAAAATAATGTTATTTGATTAAGGAAAAATGCTTAACTTTGGCAAAACAAATAAATAATAATATGAATCTTTTATTAATCAGCAATTCGACAAATTTTGGAGAGACATATCTTGCATGGCCAATGAGTCAGCTTGAGTCTTTCTGTGAGAAAAATAATCTTACATCAGATAGTAAAATCGTTTTTGTTCCTTTCGCAGGCGTTTTTATCAATGGTAATCCATATCCACAGAGTTATGATGCATATACAGCAAGAGTTAAGAACGTATTTGCAGAAAAATTAGGATTGAATAATTTCGTTTCTGTTCATGAAGTTGAGGATAAGATACAACTTGTTAAAGAAGCTGCATGTATTGTTGTTGGTGGCGGTAACACATTCCATCTCGTTGCTGAGCTTCATAAATATGGCTTGATGGATGCTATTGCTGAAGCGGCAAGAAAAGGCACAGCATATATCGGCTGGAGTGCTGGTTCAAATATTGCATGTCCAACATTATGCACTACTAACGATATGCCAATCGTTCAACCAGCTTCATTCAAGACTTTGAATTTGGTTCCATTCCAAATCAACCCTCACTATCTTGATCCACACCCAGAAATCGACAAGATGATAAAACATGGTGGCGAGACTCGTCAAGATCGTATCAATGAATATCTTGCTGTAAACCAAAATATGAAGGTCGTTGGTCTTCGTGAATCATCAGCTTTATGGGTTACAGAAGACAAGGTCGTTTTGAAAGGCGGCAAGAAATTGGTTGTTTTCAAATATGGCGCTGAACCAATCGAGCTCGAACCAAATTCAGATGTGACAAAGTTCGTTATTTAAAGATAACGGACCATAGTCAACAGACGACGGACTATAATATACATTGTTAAAATGTGTAATTCATAGTCCTTTGTCTGTTGTTATTAAAACAAAAAAATAATATTTGGTGTTTATGGGAAAATAAAACATCAAGTATTATGAAATCTAAGTTATTATCATTGACATTATTTTTAGTCTTGAGCGGAAGCATTTATGCACAGAGTTCTGCCAAGATGGAAAGGATGCAGCGTCGTGAAGCTCGTAGAGCGCGACAAGCAGCCGAGTTGGCACAGTCGCGTGCCGAGATGATTAAGTTGGTTCATGACACATCTTTTGTATTAGAAGCCAACACCTTTATAGGTCCTTTCGGACAAGAGTCGCCAGTTACTTCATTCCAAAATTATTTTGCCATAATAGGCGATAAGGTTGCTATCAGCATTGTGTTCAACAATCCGCCGGCATCGTCTTTGGCACCTTTGGCATGGTATGGACCTGGTGTTCCTGGGATAGGACCAGGCTATACTAGTCCAGGCTATCCTGGTTGGAACTGGCAGTCGTGGGATACGCCTAACACTCCTGCAACCTTGACATCGTACAATGTTGACATGTCGAATCCTGACGGACCATTTGTGATAACGGGAGCATTTAGGACATGGACCGGCGTTATTCCAGTCAACTTTAAAGTATATGTACAAGCTAATGGAATGGGAAGGATAATTTTTTATTCCAATGATGGCGGACAAGTGACGTTTACAGGAGATATAGTGTCGCCAGAAAATGCTGCTACAATATATCCTTTACCATAAGTTAATTGGTTGATATATATAGTTATTTTAGGGAGGAATAAATGAAATTCCTCCTTTTTTTATTTTTTTGTTTTTAAAATTTGTTTTTCTAAAAAATAGATTTAATTTTGCAATCACAATGTGCATTAAATAGAATCAATGATATGAGAAAAAATATGTTTAGCAAAATTTTATTTTCCTTGTTTTTTTTGTTCTTGCATCTAGTTGGTATTTCACAAGGTTCATATAAACTTGTAGAACAAAGTGCAAAAGAAAAACCAAGTTGGACAAGGAGTAGTGATCCATATCTTTTCCAAGCTATCAAGGTGCCAAGTCTGGATGATGCCAAAAACATTGTGAAGTCTGATTTATTAACTCAAATTGCTTCTTCTGTCGCTTCTACAATCAGTGCAGATATCGTTGTCGAAAGAGATGAGAAAAACACAGGAAACTCATCAGAGTTTAACGAGAGTATAGAGGTGGTTATAAAGACAAAAGTAGCGAAGATGCCAGCTCTTCAAGGCATTAGCTTGACCAAAGCGAATATTTACTGGGAACGTTTTATCGATAAGAAAACAAAAGAGACATATTATGACTATTATATGCTCTATCCTTTTTCATCATTAGAATTACAAGAACTTATAGATACATACAATGCACAAGAAAAAGCTATCAACGATAAGATAAGTGGTTATAGAGATGCCTTGGATAATGTTGATGACATCGATTTGTTGGTCGAATATATAGATCAAATGAAAAGAATGAAACAGGAATTAGTTGAGGAAAAAGATAAATGTGATAAATTGAACGACATTATAAAGGTATATGAAAAAATGTTGAAAAACATTTATGTTGAGGTACTTGAGAATTCTAATAGTAATAATATAGGAACTTTAGTTGTTCAATTGAAGTGTGATGGAAAAGTGATGAAGACAAAATCTTTGCCAACTACTAAGGGTATTTGTGCAAGAGATTTTACCAAAAAACATGAAGGTGACAAAATCATTGTTTCTTTTAATACATACGATTGCTAC
>JBGVET010000052.1:0-63028 GCA_045120395.1 Candidatus Limimorpha sp. | reverse complement strand
TTAACAACTACAGTACATATTTCTGATGGTTCTGATTCTGTTTCATCATTGAAAGCAACTACATAGAATTCGAATGTTGTCTCTTGATTTGAACCCATGACGTATGCTGTGCCGTTAGTGTAACCCATCTGGAAGTCTTGTACTTTTTCTGTATTTACGAAAACGTCGTAGCCTTTTGCGCCTTCAACAGCGTCCCATGCAACTGTGATTTCGAATTTGTAGTCATAGTCTGGAACATCTTGTCTGATAGTAGCTCTGAGGTTTGTTGGAGCGTCGAGTTTAGCAGCTGGTTCTATCAGTTTCATGACAGGTTTTTTGCTGTATGTTGCCAAGCCGTCAGCTGTTGGGTATTGAGCAAAAGCTGGGTCTGTGTCGCTTGCTGTAAACATGACGCTATTTGCTGAATTATAGCAAGCCCATGTGAGGTGCAATTGAATATAACCTGCTGTCTTTGCCACTACGACTGCAAGGTTTTTCTCACCGCTGTATTCAAATGGAGTGTCAAATTTGAATGTTTCCCATTCTTCATCACCGATAACAACATTTGTTCCAGAATAAACCAATGTCAATTCGCTTTCTGGTGTCCAATCTGATTTGTTTTCAAATGATGACTTTTCAGTCTCAGCTAGATAGATTCTGAGGTCATTAGTTTCTAATGTAGGACCGAGTTCATATTGGAAGGCTATGCTTCCGATTGTACAAGCCTGGCCGATTTCTTCAGCAGTGTAAACCATTTCGAGCCAAGAGTTAGGATAAGAATTCACAAATGGAGCTACGTTTTTATTGTCTGTTGCAGTACCAACGATTATTTCGTCAGCTTTCATTATTGATGGAGCCATTACCATCATCACTAAGATTAGTAAAAGTTTCTTCATAAAAATAAAATTTTAATTATAGATTACAAAGATACGATTTTTTTAAAACTCAGAAATTCAGAATCTCAGAATCTCAAAAAAAAAAAAGAACCTCAGAAAAAATTCTGAGGTTCTGAGTTTTTGAAGTTTTGAACTTTAAAAAAGATTACTTTTTCAAAGGTTCTGCTATCTTAGCTGCTAAGAATTGTCTGTTCATTCTAGCGATGTTAGTTACAGAGATACCCTTTGGACATTCTGCCATACATGCGTATGTGTTTGAACAGTTACCGAATCCGAGTTCGTCCATTCTAGCGACCATTTTTTGAACTCTTTCGTATGTTTCAACTTGACCTTGTGGTAACAAAGCGAGTTGTGAGAATTTTGCTGATACGAAGAGCATAGCGCTACCGTTTTTACATGTTGCAACGCAGGCACCGCAGCCGATACATGAAGCAGCGTCCATTGAAAGGTCAGCGTCATGTTTGTTGACTGGGATAGAGTTAGCGTCTGGCACACCACCTGTGCGTACTGATACGTAGCCGCCTGATTGGATGAGACGATCCAATGCTGAACGGTCTACCATCAAGTCTTTAATGATAGGGAAAGCTTCAGAGCGCCATGGTTCAACGGTGATAGTGTCGCCGTCTTTGAACTTACGCATGTGGAGCTGACATGTTGTGGTGTTTTTATATTTTCCGTGAGGGTGGCCGTTGATATACAAACCGCAAGCACCGCAGATACCTTCGCGGCAGTCGTGGTCGAATGTAACAGGGTCTTCACCTTGCAAGACGAGTCTTTCGTTCAAGATGTCGAGCATCTCAAGGAATGAAGCTTCTTCAGGAATATTATCTACATTATATGTAACAAATTTACCTTTGTCTAAATTATTTTTCTGTCTCCAGATTTTTAATGTTAACTTCATAATGCAAAATTATTTATAGTTTCTTTGTTTAACCTCGACATTTTCGAACTTAAGTTGTTCTTTGTATAATACAGGTTCTGCGTCAGGACCTTGGTATTCGTAAGCAGCAACGAAGCTGTATTCTGCGTCGTTACGCATTGCTTCGCCGTCAGCTGTTTGGAATTCTTCACGGAAGTGACCGCCGCATGATTCGTTACGCATGAGAGCGTCGCGTGCCATGAGTTCGCCCATTTCTAAGAAGTCAGCTACTCTGAGAGCTTTTTCAAGTTCGTTGTTCATGCCTGATGTAGCAGGAACTTTAACGTCTTGCCAGAACTCTTTACGTAATGCCTTGATTTCTTCGATAGCTTCTTTCAAACCTTTTTCGTTACGAGCCATACCGACTTTGTTCCACATGATAAGACCTAAGCGGCGGTGGATTGAATCGACAGTTTGTTTACCGTTGATAGCCATGAGTCTGTTGATCTTTTCACGGATTTGTTTTTCAGCTTCCATGAATTCTGGAGCGTCTGGGTTGAAACGAGGAACACCGATTTGGTCTGAGAGGTAGTTTTGCATTGTGTAAGGCAAGATGAAGTAACCATCAGAAAGACCTTGCATCAAAGCAGAAGCACCGAGACGGTTAGCGCCGTGGTCTGAGAAGTTAGCTTCACCAGCAGCGAACAAACCAGGGATTGTTGTTTGTAATTCATAGTCAACCCAGAGACCACCCATTGTGTAGTGAACAGCAGGATAAATCATCATTGGAGTTTCGTATGGATTGTCGTCAACGATACGTTCGTACATTTCGAAGAGGTTACCGTATTTTTCTTCAACGACTTTTTGACCTAAGCGACCGATAGCTTCTTTGAAGTCGAGGAAAACAGCGAGACCTGTGTTGTTAACGCCGAAACCAGCATCGCATCTTTCTTTAGCAGCGCGTGAAGCAACGTCACGAGGAACCAAGTTACCGAAAGCTGGGTATCTTCTTTCGAGATAGTAATCTCTATCTTCTTCAGCGATGTCTTTAGCTTTGATTTGACCTTTAGCTAATTTGTCAGCGTCTTCTTTTTTCTTAGGAACCCAGATACGACCGTCGTTACGGAGACTTTCACTCATAAGAGTAAGTTTTGATTGGTAGTCACCGTGAACTGGGATACATGTTGGGTGGATTTGTGTGAAGCAAGGGTTAGCCATCATAGCACCTCTCTTGTAAGCTTGCCATTCAGCTGAGCCGTTTGATGACATAGCGTTTGTTGAAAGGAAGAATACACGGCCGTAACCACCTGAAGCGATAACTACAGCGTGAGCTGCGTAGCGTTCGAGTTCGCCAGTGACGAGGTTACGCATGATGACACCACGAGCACGACCGTCGACGAGAACGACATCCATCATTTCGCGACGAGCGTACATCTTAACTGTACCTTTTTCTATTTCTTTTGATAATGCGCCGTAAGCACCGAGGAGCAATTGTTGTCCGGTTTGACCGCGAGCATAGAATGTTCGGGATACTTGAGCACCACCGAATGAACGGTTAGCTAATAATCCGCCGTATTCGCGTGCGAAAGGAACGCCTTGAGCGACGCATTGGTCGATGATGTTATTACTTAATTCAGCGAGACGATAAACGTTAGCTTCACGTGCGCGGTAGTCACCACCTTTGATTGTGTCGTAGAAAAGACGGTATGTGCTGTCGCCATCGTTAGGATAGTTCTTAGCAGCGTTGATACCACCTTGAGCAGCGATACTGTGAGCGCGGCGTGGACTGTCTTGGATGCAGAACACTTTTACGTTGAAGCCCATTTCACCGAATGATGCAGCAGCTGAAGCACCAGCCAAACCTGTACCGATAACGATGATGTCTAATTTTCTTTTGTTAGCAGGGTTCACCAAGTTTTGGTGAGCTTTATAATTTGTCCATTTTTCTGCCAATGGACCTGCAGGTATCTTAGAATTTAATTCTTTCATAATATTATCCTATTAACCAACAATTAACCAATAATATAAAACTACAACAGCAAACATGACAACGATGAGAGCAGCGATAATCTTGCCGATGACTTCGATTCTGTTTTGCCATACGTGGTTATTCCAACCGATAGATTGCATAACACTTGCTACGCCGTGTGCGAGGTGGAACCATAAGAATGCCAACCATACTAAGTAGATGATTGAATAAACTGGGCATGAGAATGTGTTGACGATGTAGTGAACGCCGTCTGTAACATTAGCAAGCTTAGCTTCTTCAACATGAATACCTAATTTGTGCAATACTTCAGGGAGCTGCATGTTAGCCCAGAAGTTGAATAAGTGTAAACCTAAGCCGATAAGAACGATAGCACCGATAACGAGCATGTTCTTTGAAGCCCATGATACGCCTTCTTGTTTTTCAACTACTGCATAGCGTTGTTTACCGCGAGCTCTGTAGTTTTGTAATGATAAAACGAAAGCATAGATAAGGTGGAACACCATAAGTAATGCCAAACCTGCTGTAGCTACTAAAGCATACCAGTTAGCACCGAGGAATTCGCAAATCTTGTTGTAGCCTTCTGGCTTGATGATTGCGACAATGTTCATTGAAGCATGGAACAAGAGGAAAAATACTAAAGCGCCTCCAGTAACAGCCATGATCAATTTCTTTGTAATTGATGAAAGACCTTTTGCCATATTATTTAATGTTTAAGATTTTTTTTAATTATTAAAGCATAATACCTGCTTTACCTACGAATATAAGCAATATGAATGCTAAGACAACACCTATAACACCTACAATGATACCGACAGTACGCATGTGTTTAACATCGACCATGCCAGTACTGAAAGCGATAGCGTTAGGAGGTGTACTTACAGGTAATATCATAGCGAGTGATGATAACAATGCAACGCATAAGATAAGTGTCAAGATACCGCCGAATGGTTCGAGGACATTGCCCATACCTGTACCAACTGCAACCATAACAGGAATCATAAGAGCTGCTGTTGCTGTGTGTGAAATGATGTTTGAGAATAACCAGCAGATTAAACCTGCGCCGATGATAACTACTAATGGTGACCATTGTCCGAATGGGATAGCACCTACCAAGTGTGCTGCAAGACCTGACTTATCTAATGCTGTACCGAGAGCGAAACCACCCGCTACCAACCAGATAACATCCCAATCGAGTTCTTTGAGTTCTTTCTTGCCGAACAGACCTGTGACACAGAAAATAGCGATAGGAATCAAAGCAACAGTATTAGCATTGATACCTGTAAACTTATCTGTCAACCATAACAAGATTGTCAAAGCTATTGTTACGTAAGAAATGATGAGTTGTGGACGTTCAACTGTCTTGCCTTCAATATTAAGGTAGATATGCTTTTCTGAGAATGGGAACATCTTAAGAAGCAATAACCATGATAATGTAAGCAATAAAATCACGAAAGGCATCATTACTATAGCCCAGTCGAAGAAACCAATGTTGAATCCAAGACTCTCGTTCAAATATTTCAATGCGATTGCATTTGGAGGTGTACCTACAGGTGTACCAATACCGCCGATGTTAGCACCGATAGGGATAGCTAAGATAAGGGCGATTCTACCTTTGTTGTTTGAAGGTAACTGACGTAACACTGGAGACAAGAATGTGAGCATCATAGCTGCAGTAGCTGTGTTGCTGATAAACATTGAGAAGATGCCTGTAACAATTATGAAACCTAACAAAACGTATTTAGATTGTGTTCCAAATGGTTTTAACAATATTCTAGCGAGCTGAGCGTCGATACCCATTTTTGATGCCATGATTGCGATGACGAAACCACCTAAGAAGAGCATGATTGTTGGATCAGCGAAAGAACCCATAATGGTCTTGTGTGATAAAGCAATGCCTTTGAAAGCTTCTTTGCCACCTTCTTGCAATAAGATGATAGCCTGATCCGAACATGTTAAAAGAAGTACTACAATAATTAATATTGATGTCTTCCATGATGGTATGGCTTCTGTAAACCATAATATCAAAGCTAAAGCGAAAATAGCGATGACACGGTGTTCTACAACTGTAATATTTGGTAATCCTAATGTTGTAATAGGAAGCAACCATAGCAAAAAGAATACTACTACTGCAATAGTAACTTTAATTACAGAACTTCTTTGAAATAATTGACCCATTATTCTGCTGTTTTTTTTGATTTTAAATTTACATTTTGTAGAGACGCAAAATTTTGCGTCTCTACTACTGCATTATTATCCGCCGAAGTCGTCGAATGAAATCATTTCTTTTGGAACACCGAGGCTGTCGAGCATCTTCAAAACAGCTGCTGTCATCATTGGAGGTCCGCAGAGATAGTATTCGATTTCTTCTGGTTCGCTATGATTCTTAAGATAATTTTCTAACAATACTTCGTGGATGTTACCTACATAACCTGTCCAGTTGTCTTCTGGAAGCGGTGCAGAAAGAGCGATGTTGAATTTGAAGTTTGGATTTTCTTCTTCAATCTTTCTGAAGTCGTCGATATAGAAGAGTTCACGTAATGAACGACCTCCGTACCAGTAAGATACTTTTCTGTCTGTATGTTTTGTAAGGAATAAATCCAAGATGTGTGAACGCATTGGAGCCATACCAGCACCACCACCGATGAAGATGATTTCGCGTTTTGTGTCTTTGATGTGGAACTCACCGTAAGGACCGCTGATAGTGACTTTGTCACCTGGTTTCAATGAATAGATGTATGATGAACAAACACCTGGATTTACTTTCATGAAGCCGCCGTTAACTCTGTCGAATGGAGGTGTTGCGATACGTACGTTAAGCATGATGATGTTGTCTTCAGCTGGGTAACTAGCCATTGAATAAGCTCTGAACTGTGGTTCAGGGTTATGCATAACGAGGTCGAACATACCGAATTTTTCCCAGTCTGCTCTGTATTCTTCATCAACGTCGATGTCTTTGTAGTTGACGTCAATAGCAGGAACGTCGATTTGGATGTAACCGCCTGATAAGAACTTGAGGTGTTCGCCTTCTGGAAGTTTAACGACGAATTCCTTGATGAATGTAGCGACGTTTCTGTTGCTTACGACTTCACATTCCCACTTCTTAATACCGAAGATTTGTGGGTTGATGTGAATCTTCATATCTTCACGAACTTTAACTTGACAGCCTAATCTCCAGTTGTCTTGTTGTTCTTTTCTGCTGAAGAAACCTGTTTCTGTTGGGAGGATTGTTCCGCCGCCTTCGAGAACTTGGCAACGGCACATACCGCAGCTACCACCACCACCACATGCTGATGGCAAGAAGATTTGTTCGTTAGCTAAAGTAGCAAGCAATGAGTTGCCTGGTTCTACTTCGATTTCTTTCTCATCGTTGATATTGATTTTCACTTTGCCCTGTGGAGCAAGTTTCTTTCTAACAAAAACTAATATTGTTACAGGAATCAAGACAACGACTAAAAATACTGCAATACTTAATAAAATAATAGATGTAGTACTCATTTCTTTTTCTTTTTAAACTGTAACATTAATTATTTGAAAGTGATACCGAGGAATGACATGAAGGCGATGCCCATCAAACCTGTAACGATGAATGCGATACCTGTGCCTTGTAATGACTTAGGGATATGAGAATATCTAATCTTTTCTCTGATAGCTGCGATGCCTACGATAGCGAGGAGCCAGCCGAGACCAGAACCTAAACCGTAAGAAAGTGACTGGCCTACTGTTGTGAAGTCTCTTTCTTGCATGAAGAGACAGCCACCCATGATAGCGCAGTTAACAGCGATAAGAGGTAAGAAAATACCTAATGATGAATACAATGCTGGAGTGAATTTCTCTACTACCATCTCAAGGATTTGAACTATAGCTGCGATGATAGCGATGAAGAGAATGAATGTCAAGAAGTCGAGGTTGACATCTGCAAATCTTGGGCTGATCCATGCTAATGCGCCTGCTGAGAGAACGTATTTGTCTAACAAATAGTTGATAGGCACTGTGATGGCGAGAACGAAAACGACTGCCACGCCGAGGCCGAATGAGGTCTTAACGTTTTTTGAAACAGCGAGATATGAGCACATTCCGAGGAAGTATGCAAATATCATATTGTCGATAAATATCGAACGGACGAAAATACCTAATGATTCCATTATTTCTTATCCTCCTCTGGTTTTTGTAGCCACATGATAATACCTACGATGATCAATGCCATTGGAGGGAGAATCATAAGACCGTTGTTCATATATCCGAAATTGTAAAGTCCTTCAGGGATGATTTGGAAGCCGAGCAATGTTCCTGAACCGAAGAGTTCGCGGAAGAAAGCAACGATAACCAAAATGATACCATAACCGAGACCATTACCAATACCGTCGAGCAATGACTCCCATGGACCGTTGGCCATAGCAAAAGCTTCGAGACGACCCATAACGATACAGTTGGTGATGATAAGACCGACGAATACTGAAAGCTGTTTACTTACGTCATAAACGAAAGCTTTGAGGAATTGGTCAACGAGGATAACTAAAGTTGCAATAACTATAAGTTGAACGATGATACGTATCTTTGAAGGAATACCTTTTCTTAATAAAGAGATAACAAGGTTTGACAAAGCGACAACCACTGTTACTGAAAGAGCCATTACCAATGCCGGTTTGAGCTTAGCTGTTACGGCGAGAGCAGAACAAATACCTAATATTAATACTGTGACAGGATTTGCCTTGCGTAATGGAGCTGTTAAAAGTTCTAAATTCTTACTCATTGTTTTTCAATATAAGGTAAATAAGATCCTAACACATTTTCAATCATATTATTAACTCCTTGTGAAGTTATAGTACCACCGCTGATAGCGTCGACAGAATATGTCTGAAGGTCAGCTGCTAATTTAGCAACACCGCCTTTAACGACTTTTACTGATACGAATTCGCCATTGCTGAAGATAGTCTTGCCTTGGAATTGGCTTCTAAATCTATCTGTTGTGATTTCAGCACCTAAACCTGGAGTTTCTGATTTGTGGTCGAAAACAACGCCGACAACATTTTGGAAATCTGATGTCATGCCGATGTAGCCCCAGATAGGACCCCAAAGACCTGCACCTTGAAGTGGAAGAACGTTGACATTTTCTTTACCATTATTAATAACGATAACTGGTAATACGAAGTCTTGTCCGTTGTCTCTCTTGTAAAGCTCGTCTTTCAAATTCATTGTGAAAGCTTCGAATTTTTGGTAGTTTTCTGTTGTTTCTTCAACAACTTCACCATTACCATTTACGAGCATCATCTTAGCGCAGTCTTTATTGAAAAGTTCTTGAACATTAGCACCTTCTTCAATGTTTACATTAGCTGCTTGTAAGATGTTCATCATTTTTTCATTGTTGACATTTGCTTCTTGGAATGGTTGTAAAACCAATGCTGCTGCTGATAACAAAGCAGCTACTATCACTGTCAAGACTGTGATGTAGAAGAAAATATATCTATCTTTCATTTTGCACTCCTTTCTGCTTTTGCCCAGCGTTTTTTACGTTTACTGATATTAACTGCTACTACACAATAGTCGATTAATGGAGCGAATACGTTGAGTAACAAGATAGCGAGCATCATACCTTCTGGGTAACCTGGGTTAGCTACGCGGATTAACACTGCCATAGCACCGATGAGGAAACCGTAGATAATCTTACCGCAGTTTGTCTGTGCTGCTGTAACAGGGTCTGTTGCCATGAAGATAGCACCGAACATGAAGCCGCCCATTAAATAATGGTAATAGAATGGAACTTCAGAAACGCCTATTGCTGTGAATAACAAACCTAATGCTGCTGCGCCGACGAATGTTGAGAGGATTATTCTCAAGCTAGCAACGCCTGTAACGATGAGGAATAATGCACCTAATAAGATAGCAATTTTTGATGTTTCGCCAACGCTGCCTGGAATTGTACCGATGAACATTTCCATCATGCTTGGAAGTTGTTCTACTCCACCGCCGTTTAATAATGTGCCAAGTGGTGTTGCACCTGAGTAAGCATCAGCTTTTTCAGCAATCCAGATGCTGTCGCCTGACATTTGTGATGGATATGAGAAGAACAAGAAAGCACGTGCGAGAAGAGCTGGGTTGACGACGTTCATACCGCTGCCGCCGAACACTTCTTTACCGATGATAACTGCGAAAGCTACTGCGATAGCAAGCATCCACAATGGCACATCAGCTGGCATGATTAAAGGAATAAGGAAGCCTGTTACGAAGAAACCTTCGTTGACTTCTTCTTTTCTGACTTGTGCAAAGATGATTTCAATGCCAAGACCAACAACGTAACTCACGATGTAGAGAGGTAAAATCTTCATCAAGCCGTAGCCGAAGTTTTGCCATAATGTTGCTACTTCACCATGAGAAAGGAAATGTTGATAACCAATGTTCCATGTTCCGAAGAGGAAGCAAGGAATAAGAGCGATGAGGACATAAATCATGTTACGTTTCATATCGACAGCGTCTCTTACGTGAGCACCGTTGATAGTGACTTTGTTAGGAACGTAGAAGAATGTCTCCATTGCATCGAAGAATGAGTGGAAGCAATAAAGTTTGCCACCTTCTTCAAAGTTAGGTTTTATTTTATCTATAAATTTACGTAATCCCATAATATTGATATTCGATTAGTTCATTTCTTTGCGAAGCAATTCTAAACCTTCACGTATGATTTGTTGAATTGGGGTCTTCGATGCGTCGATGACTTCACACAAAGCGAAATCTTCAGCGTCGATTTCATAGATTCCGAGTTCTTCCATTTGGTCGATATCTTTGATGATACAAGCTTTGATGAGCTGCATTGGATAGATGTCGAATGGGAATACTCTCTCGAAGTTACCTGTCATAATCAAAGGACGGATGCCACCATTGAGGTTAGTGTCGAGAACTTTGCTTCTCTTCTTGCATAATGATGCGCCCATTGTGTTTGTTGAAGTGAACTTCTTGAAGTTAGGTGCTAACCAACCAAAGAGTTGATAGTGGTCGCCTTCTGGGATGACTGTGATTTGAGTGTCGTAGAATCCCAAGAAGTTATCGTCATTTATTTTCTTACCTGTCAATACGTTGCCGCTGATGATACGTACGTTTTCTGAAACGATGTTAGTATACAAACCTGACATGTCAGCGCCTACTCTTGTTTGGTAATATGCTCTTTCTTTTACTTCTGAACCTGTGAAAGCCACTACTCTACGGCTGTCGTAGTTACCTGTGAGGAAGAGGTTTCCTAATGCTACGAGGTCTTGTGCATAGCAATACCATACTTTTTCACCTTTGTTGATTGGTGACAAGACGTTGAGTTGTGTACTGATGTTACCTGCAGGGTGTGGACCTTGGAATACGTTTACTTCAACATTCTTTGCTGAGAAATTCAATGCTTCGAGAGCTTGTTGTGTCTCTGTTGAGTTAACGCTGAGATAAACCTTACCGTTTGTCAATTTAGCGAGAGCTTCGACGCCGGCTTTAACTGCTTCCATTTGTTTAGCGATGACGAAGTTGTTGTCTAGTGCCAATGGAGCTGTATCGAACAATGAAACTGCGATACATTTTGGTTCATCTTGTGGGTTAGCGATTGTTGAATATGGACGTTGACGAAGTGAAGTCCATGTTCCGCTTTGTACCATTTTTTCTATCACCTCATTGCGTGAGAGTTTTGATGGCTCAGCCTTACCGAAGTCGATAGCTTCATATTTTCCGTCAGATTCGACGATGACTTGAAGGATGACGCGTTTCTCGCCACGTACGATAGCTTTCACTTTTCCTGATACTGGAGATGTGAAGAAGATGCCTTCGTTTTTCTTGTCGTGGAAGAGAACGGTACCGACTTTCACGTCATCACCTTCTGCGACGTGCATTTTTGGCACTACTCCGATAAAATCGAGAGGCTTGATAGCATAAAGAGTAGGTTCATAAGCCTTCATCTCTTTTTGTGCTTCGCCAACAAGGTGAATATCAATACCTTTTTTAATTTTAATCATAATAAGTTGTTTATTTTTAAAAAAGTAAATATATACTTTAGATAATGATTTACAACTGTACTTTTAAAAACGACAAAAGGATGGCATCAAAAGATACCATCCGTTTTGAATTTTATCTTAAATTAGAGCATAATTCTCTTTGTTGACATAGCGTCTTCGATTTGTTCTTCTGTTAACAAACCTTGTTCTCTTACGAGATCCATAACGCCTCTGCCTGTTTCGATAGCTTCTTTAGCGAGTTTTGTACATGGTTTGTAACCGATGACAGGAACTAAAGCTGTGATAACGCCAACGCTGTTTTCAACTAATTCTTTGCAACGTTTTTCGTTAGCAACGATACCGTCGATACAGAGTGTACGTAATACGTCGAAGCCGTTTTGCATCAATTCGATTGATTCTAACAAAGCGTAAACCATAACTGGTTCCATAACGTTGAGTTCTAATTGAGCGTTGTTAGCGCCTAACATGATGCAGTGGTCGTTACCCATAACGCGGTAGCAGAGTTGGTTAACAACTTCTGGGATAACTGGGTTAACTTTACCTGGCATGATTGATGAACCTGGTTGTAATGCTGGGAGGCTGATTTCGCCTAAGCCGCAACGTGGACCTGAGCTCATTAAACGTAAGTCGTTACATACTTTGCATAAGCTTGTGCAGAGTGTTCTCAATGCGCTTGAATAAACTAACATTGGAGTAGCGTCTGATGTAGCTTGTACGAAGTCTTTTGCTAATTGGATGTCCCAGCCTGTGATGTCGCGTAAAGCGCGGAGACATACTTCTCTATATTCTAATGTTGAACAGATACCTGTACCGATAGCTGTTGCACCCATGTTGCTATATAATAATTCTTTAGCTGCTTCAAGAAGGTGAGCTTTTTCGTTCTTCATTGATTGAGCGAAAGCGTTGAATGTAAGACCTAATGTCATAGGAACAGCGTCTTGGAGCTGTGTACGACCCATCTTGATGATGTTTTTATATTCTTCAGCTTTCTTTTCTAATGATTCGATGAGTAAATCCAAATGTTTAACCATTTCGAGGTGGTCAGCGTACATTGCTAAATGTACTGCACATGGATAAGCATCGTTTGTTGATTGTGAACCATTAACATGGTCGTTAGGTGAACAGAATTCGTATTGACCTGGTTGGTGGCCCATATATTCTAAAGCTACGTTAGCGATAACTTCGTTAGCATTCATGTTTGTTGAAGTACCTGCACCACCTTGGATAACGTCAACTGGGAATTGATCGTTATATTTGCCAGCGATAACATCATCACAAGCTTTTACGATACCTTCGTAAATTTCCTTGCTGATTTTGCCAGTTTCGTAGTTAGCAACTGCTGCTGCCTTTTTGATAACACCTAAATATTTAACAATATTTGGGTAACGGTTGATACCAATACCTGTGATTGGGAAATTGTCAATAGCTCTAAGTGTTTGAACGCCATACTTGCATTCCATTGGAATCTCGCGTGCACCAATAAGGTCAGATTCAATACGTGTTTTCATTGTTTCCATTTTTTTTGAATTTTTATTTCGTATTCTGTGATTTATACTATTAATTTGTATTTCGCTAATGTTAAAAAGAAGCCTTTTTAACGACTGCAAATATACTATATTTTTTCAGTTTTGAATATTTTATTCAATGTTTTTTTTACACTTTTTTAGGGGCTTTTTTTAGGACAACAGACAACGGTCAACAGTCAACAGACGACAGTTATAAAGTATATATTTTTGTCACATAAAAAAACAGCGCGACTCTTTCGAATCGCGCCAATTTTATTTGAACTCTGAGCTTTTCGGTCGCTGAGCCTGTCGAAGCGCTAAACTTTGCCTTCGACAAGCTCAGGCACCGCTGAACTTTGACCAGTTCTTAGTTCATTATTGTTCCTTTGTCATTTCATAAAGCTTGACAGAATTGTAGATAGTCTTTTCTTTTGCTTCATTACCGAACTTATCTACGTCGACGATATTACGTGGGCTGTGTGTGATACAGAGTGGGCCGTTCAAACAACCGCCTTCACATGCCATACCTTCGAAGAAGTTTTCTGTTGCCTTGCCGAATTTCAACTTCATCAAGTTTGCTCTACATTCATCGATGCCGCTCATCACTATTGGCTTGAGACCTTCAACGTTAAGATCTTTAGCTACGTCGAGGAGACCTTGTACGATACCGCCTGACTTAGCGAAGATTCTTCCGTAGAATGAACCGTTATCTAATACTGTGTCTTCACATTCAACAGTGTCGATGCCACGAGCATCCAAGAATGCTTGTAACTCTTCGAATGACATCACGCAGTCGATAGCACCGCCTGTCTTAGGCAATTTGAACTCAGCTTTCTTTGAAGCACATGGTCCGATGAACACACACTTAGCTGTTGGGTCTGAGTGTTTAATCAACTGTGCAGTCATAATCATTGGTGATACTGAGTGTGAAATATGTTGTACCAATTCTGGGAAGTTCTTTTCAATGAAAGCAACGTATGAAGGACAGCATGATGTTGTCATCAAACCTTTTTCTTTCCATTCTAATGCTTCATTGTACAATGTGATGTCTGCGCCGAGAGCTGCTTCAACAACTTGGTGGAAACCGAGTTTTTGAATTGCAGTGACAACCTGTGATGGTCTGCCGAAACGACATTGGCTAACGATAGCTGGAGCGATGACAGCGTATACCTTATACTTAGTGTTGTTTTCTGAACCTTTCAACATGTCGATGATGTCGAGGACATATGACTTGTCTGTGATAGCACCGAAAGGACATTTGTAAACACATGCACCGCAAGAGATACATTTGTCGTTGTCAATCTTAGCTTTCTTGTTTTCATCGATAGAGATAGCCTTAACCTTACAGCTTACCATACATGGACGATGTTGCATAATGATAGCTGTGTAAGGACAAGCTTTTGCACATTTGCCACATTCGATACATTTTTCCTTATCGACGACAGCGCGTTGATTTACGATAGAGATAGCGCCTTTAGGACATACCTCTTGACAAGCGTGGACGATACAGCCACGGCATGCTGGTGTTACCATTACACCTTCTGCTGGACATTCATCACAAGCGATGTCGATAACTTCTACTGGGTTAGGGTTGTTTCTGTCGCCACCCATAGCCAATTTGATTCTATCTTGGATGATAGTTCTTTCTTTGTAGATACAGCAGCGAATCTGTGGTTTTGGACCTGGGCATATAACCTTAGGGATTTCATAATATGCTTCTTCCAAACCGCCTTCGTATGCACGGCGGATAACTTCTTTCAAAACGTTGTACTTTACTACTTGAACGTTTGTGTCGAAAACTCTTTTGTTTGTACTCATATCTTTAAATTAGTCATAATTCAACATTACTGTCTTACCCATAGCTCGCAGATTGGAAGCCAATTTCTCTACGAGTTTTAACTTCATGGTGATGTCGATAGGCAGTCCTTGATGTGCCACATTGACACTTTGTCCCACGAAGAATTTTATATGCGAAGCCTCTTCAAAAAGCAGGTTAGCCAAGAGAGAGGCACCGTCTTGTTTTGTGAATGTCTTTGGTGTCAAGTCTTGAACAGAAATATATTTCTCTGAGAGTTCCAGCAGTCGTCTCAGAGTGAGGACACCTTCCGTTGTCAGGTCGACGCCTTCTATGAAGCCTATTGGCGGCACGTCCTTGTCGGGGAAGTCGAAGCTGGTGCGTAGCGGCTTGTTGAGATAACGAGCCACTATCTGCGAGCTTGTTCCGCCGCACACTATTGTCTTGTCAGCGCCTTCCATGAAACGTTCCACATAGAAGTTGTCTTTCTCCTTATCGACAGGAGGACCTACCATGATGCTGACGTTCAAACGAGGACGTATCTTCACTGCAGCGACAGTGGTATCGTCGCCTGGCTTGTCGAGATACAAGTCATTGCAAGCAGCTGTCAAGAGACAAGCAACTGCTCTAGCCGACATCGTTGGTTTTATATTTCTATCAAGATGTTCCATGATCTGCTTACGTTCCCATCCGAAGTTCAGGATTTGTCCTATCCCCGCGTGTACGGTACCGTCGGACATGACCATGATGACATCATTTTCTTCTAGATTCAGTTCTGACTTATACACCGTTTTGCCGCATATCTCAAGTCTCTCTCTTTCGAAGTCGATACATTTTCCTTTGTGGTAATATATAGCCTGAGGATTATCGAACTCATATAAAAAGCCTTGACCGGCATTGTTGGCATGTATCAATGAGAATGTGGAATATGCTACGCCTCTCACCTGGCACACTGGCAGCGTCTGTATGAGAGTCTCGACGCACTCGTCAATATCGATACCATTGGCTGCCATGGTACATAATATCTTCGATGTCAGAGTTGAAAGTATGTTAGCTTTCACTCCGCTACCGAGACCATCGGCAAGCACCAGTGTGGTATATTCGCCGTCTACCATGCTGACGACATTGTCGCCGCACAGTTCTTCGCCGAACTTATTTACCGAGCTGCATCCATATTCCAGACATAACTCCATCACTTAACTCCTTTCTCTGCGCGTTCGTCGGTGAGCGTCTTCTTCAGTTTAAGAAGAGCCACTTTCGTCTCGGCAGTCGTTTCTCCAAGAAGAGAAGCTATCTCCTGAGCCACACGCATCTGTTTCTTAATAACCTCATCGGTTGTCTTCAATGTCTCCATCTTAACTTTTGTTATTTCTGCATCATAGTTGACGCCGTCAGAGACGTCTTTCAAGATGCCGAACAACATATTCTGGTCTTTGAGGTATGTTATAGACAAATCGACATATTTTCCTGTCGAAGGCACGAACATCTTCTCCACCGTAACGTTACGTTTCTCGTTATATGCTATCATGAAATCCACGAGGTTGAAGAAATCTCTGGCATGACGTCCCTTAGCATTAGAGTCGTTGATGCCGAGCAGTTCTCTACCTTTATTATTAATATCTTGTATGTAGAAATCAGAATCGAGCAAGACGATACCGTTAGGGCTATGCTGTATGATCTCGTAAGAGAGAGACTCAGCACGTTCGCGCATATATGGGAGACATATCTCGGCGTCGGTATAGCCGTTATATACTGCCCAAGCCTTATCGCGACAGGTGTCGTATCCGCATGCAGAACAGTTCAGCTCATCTTCCGCACTATGTTTTCCTATCTTCGCCAAGATACATCTTATCTCGCGTTCTGGTGCTGGCATGCTGTTGTTTCTGATGCGTGGATACAACTTATTCAAATCTATTGTATGTTCTTCATATTTATGAGGTGCCAATGTGCTGATGTCATTCTTGTAATATTTTATGACATCGGCAGTAGCCTTTATACTTCCGCCTTTGATATTGACGCTTAAGCTACAAGGTCCATTGACGCAGCCGTCCTTGCAGATATTCATCTCAAGGAAGACATTTTCCAGGCTTTCTATATTTTGCAATGCATCCACGCAGCGGTCAGGTCCGTCGACAGCCATATAGTCGTAGCCTTCTGGGAGTTCAGGGAACGACTTAATTATGCCATGACTTATAGGATAAGCCTTTGAGAGGCATGCTGTGTTTCTCTTGTTTTCGAGAGAGATGTTTATTATCTCGTCGAGGACTATGTTTTTCTCATTGAGGAGTTCCTGCATGTCATCGAATGTCAGGACGCCGTCAATGAGACCGCTTTCTGATGCCTCGCGTTTCTTCGCGATGCAAGGTCCGATGAATATTATCTTAGCATCGGGATGCTGCTGCTTTATCATTTTGGCATGAGCTATCATCGGAGAATCGACGGGAGCCAGATATTGCAAAGCCTTAGGATAATAAGCCTGGATGAGGCGGCACACTGCAGGACATGCTGAGGTGATGAAATTCTTGAACTGTCCCGACTCCAGCAACGACTTATATTGCTGAGTCACCAGCTCTGCCCCGTAGGCTGTCTCTTCCGCATCGTAAAATCCGATTTTGGCTAAAGCGATCTTAAACGCGTTAAAATCCTTCAGCCCGAAACTAGAAAGAAACGATGGAGCCACGCTGGCGATGACTTTCACGCCACTGCTAAGGATCTGCTTCACCTCGTCCAAAGAGCTATGAACTACCTTGGCATTCTGAGGACATATCAAGGTACAGTGGCCACACAAGATACAACGGCTCTCGATAATCCTAGCCTGATGATTCTTGACCTCAATAGCCTTGACAGGACACTCTCGAAGACATTTGTAGCAGTCCTTACACTTAGCGTTTCTGAATTCCAAATATTCCGCCATGATTTTCTATTTTAATTTAAAAATAGACGAAAATATCAGATTATAAATTCAACAAAGGATAGACTTCTTTTGCGAAGACTTCTTCAGCATTGTCTTTGTTTACGTTATGGATGAAGAGACAATCCTCACCGAGTTTCTGAACTGCTGGTTCGTCAAAACCTTCAGCTTTAACAGCGACACCTTTAGCGCAGAAGCCAAGACAGAAACTAGCTTGAAGATCAACGAGGTCTTCTACATCATATTTTTTCAACACTTCTTTAAAGGCTTCGATAACATCGTATGAACCTTTCAAATGGCAAGAACTGCCAACGCAAACTTTAAGAGTAGTCATATCAAAAAATTTAATTTGTTGATAAATAAATCAATTAAAACCCAAAAACGCCACGACAATATCGCAGTATTTTTCACCTTTTTAATCGAGCAACAAATTTAACATTTATTTTTTCTAAACCAATGTTTTTTTTGAAAGATTTTTTGAACCTTGAACTTTGAACTCTGAACTTTGGACTAAGGCTGTTGGCTCTTGGCTTTTAGCTAATCGGTCGCTGAGCTTGTCGAAGTGTCAGCTGGCGGAGGATGGGCGGTTTATTTAATGCATAATTCATAATGCTTAATGCATAATTGGTCTTTGTTGAGATGCGTCGACAACACCCTTAAAATTTAAAAGAGGTTGTTGACACGTCTCTCGTTATATTATCACATCAAGACGTGTCAAACACTCCTTGTTTTATTTCATTTGTGTGTTCGACGCGTCTCTACAAAAGGACCAAAAAGAACTTTTGATATGTAAAAAGAAACCTTGACTTTTGCAGAAACATTTTTCTTACAAACTAAAAGTAAAAGACTTAACACTGCAAGAATTCTATGAGAAGCCAAATAATAAAGTTTTATAACGACTCTGATTTCCAGAGGCTCAACTCATATTACAATAGAACTACCATCTTCAATATAATGAATATTGAACGTAGAGAGCTTTCTCATAGCGCATTCCTCAAATGGCTTCTCGACATAAACGGCAGCCATAACCTTGACGAAGAGCCATTGAAAAAGTTATTACGAATGCTGGTAAATACAGATAACAATAATATTCTCAACGAAGACATTCTAAACATCCTTTTGATTGGAGATTACAAGATACAAGACTTTCATATTGAGACGGAAAAAGCCGTCGAAAGTGATAAGAACAAAGGAAGAATCGACATTTTCGCTAAATTCAACATATTCAAAGAAAATTCTGAAAAAGATTTCAAAAAGGATATTATCGTCATCATAGAGAATAAAGTTGATTCGAAGCATCACGATGACCAAACTACGACATACAAGGAATGGGCAGAGAAGAAATACAATGAAAGCGTCATAATTCCTATTTATCTGACGCCTTATCCAGAAAATGAGAAGGACGAAATTGCCAATTATTTCATAATCACTTACCAAGATGTTTTAGAACATGTCATCGAACCATTGTTGAATATGGAAATGGACACCGACACTAAAATCATATTGGAAGATTATATCATAAATCTCGGCCAGGCTAAAAAACAGATTGACGACAATGGAAAAATGAGCAATCTGGAAACAATATTAGCAGTTTCAAAGAAAAACAAGAAAACATTCTCAGAATTGCTAATGAGATACGATGATTTGCTAAATTCTTCAATGGTAGCTTATTATAACAAAAAAGGAGAATTAAAAAACATCTTCAGGGACGATCTTAGCAACATCAGAAAAAGTATTAAGGACAATAATTGCGAATCCTTGCTTTCTTCTTTTTGGGATACCAACAAAATGCTGCTTCGTATAATATATTTATATGGAAAAGAATTCGACAATGAGGATGAAAACGAAGACTGCAAAAACGATAGCCTTAAAAAGTTGTTCGATATAAAAGCAAGCAACCGCGATAATGTAAAATATATCGTAATCAACAACAATGGGGTGACTATCAATGAAACCGACAACAAAGGAAATGTCAAAGCCGTTCCTAAGAGCATCGCTTCTTTCTACATTTTCAAAGCATGGGCTGAGCAAAATCCAAATGCCACTCTGTCTGATCTAAGAAACGCCTTTCCTGTCAACGAATGTGCAAGTCATTACGAAAAAGTATATCAATATCTATTTTATGAATATGACGCAGAAAACAGGATAAAATACACTGACGACACTGAAAAATTCCCAGAGAGAGCATATATAGAATGGGATTTCTACAAGGGAGATTTAGCTGAGAAATATCATCTTGTTTTAAATGGTGTCAAAATCATGACACTGAAATTCTGGTCTAATCGTAAAGTCGGCAACGAAGTCATTGATGATTTCAAAACATTGTCTGACTATGCTGAGAAACATTACGGAATAAAAACAGAAAAAGCTTAAAAAATGATAAAGGATTTATTGACAGGACTTGATGCTAAAAACGAACTCGTTGAATGGAGATGCCGCTCAACAGAGTCCTTGATAGATTCTTTTAAAGAGTCTGACTGGAAGAGAATCTTTTCAGACATATCAGATATTCACGGATTAGAAAAATTACTCAGCTATGATTGCGGCCAGTGTTATGTATCATATAATCTGAAAACAAACAAGCCATTCGGATTCATTTACGCATACATTGAAGATGAGAAAAACCTCAAGGTCTCTTTACATGGCGGAGGCTGGATTTCAGGCAACACACTTTTAAACTACAATGCCTATATATTGCTTATCGATACAATGCTTGAAAACGGAATCAAAGTAAGAACCGCTTGTGAATTAGACAATGACATAGCAATGCGCTTCAACCGCAGCATAGGGTTTATAAAATATTATTCTTCAAAGAATTACCATTACCTCTGGATTTCTAAAGAAAGATTACACAAATCTGAAATATATAAGAGAATTAACAAAAATAAAAAAGGAACAAGCCGAAAATCCTATAAAGAGTAGGCATAATTTTAAAACACATTAAATCATGGGAATGCCATCAACAAAAGCAGAATGCGACAGAGAAATTGCCAACAAAAAAGCTGAAATTGCAAGAATACAAGCTGGCATACACCTTGGGGACAAGGGAATGAAAAAAACTCAAATTGCAGGCCTCAAAGGTGATATCGCAAGACTACAAGCCCACAAGAAAACTCTAAAGTAAATAAAAGTTTTCCATTAAAGACGTGTCAACATTGTATTATGCATAGATTGGCACGTCTTTGCACATTATGAAACATCAAACACAAAAGACTATGGATAGAGAAAAAATGATTCAAGAGCTTATACAAAAGCGTATAAATTCAAATAATCAGATAAAAAAAGATATGGAATACATATCTCTGTATAAGAAAAAGAAAGAACGTTTAGACACATACAACAAACATCAGAATTCATTAATGGAAAAAGTTCAGACATTATCTGAGCAAATTGAAAAACAAAAGGAAGCAAAAAAAGAATCTGAATTAAAAGCTTACGAAGAAGCTCTCGAAAAACTATCAATAGAAAAAGAGAGATATGAACGTATAAAAGCGGAACAAGAAAACAAGCTTAAGGCTTTTGAAGAAACCATGAATCAAAAGTACGAGATTTTGTATAATAAATGGCAGAATTATTATGGAGAGGATAAAAAAGTGGATAGGAAATTAAAAAAGGAATATGAGAAATTCTACCATCTTTCAGACAAGAAAATTGATGAATTAAGAGAAAAGACCGATGGTGTAATAAGCAAAGCAGAGGAACGCTATGAACAAGCAGAAGCCAAGGCTGAAGCAAAAAAACCAATGGTTGTTCTATCTGAAGAGAAATTGCAGGAGCTTGAAAAAGTAAAGGCTGAAGCACTTAAACTAGAGCGGGAAATAGAAGAAGACAAGAATACCTATGACAAAAAATCAACTAATATTTCCAATATAAAAAGGGAGATTAAAGAACAGACATATAAAGAATTTGAGGTCTATAAGAACAACTTCGCTTTTTATTGTGTCTGCAAAAATAACTTCCTTGCTCCTATAATGAAGTTTATTTATAACAGAAAATAAAGGATTTTTTAGCTATTTTGTACAAATAAAGAGACTGTCTAAAAAAAATAGACAGCCTCTAATCTTAATTCTCCAAATGCAGTCTTACAGTCTTTACAAACTCTCCCTCTCAGTCTTCTCCACGATCTTCAAGCCGCCGTTCTTTCCAACGACGAACATCGCATATGTCTCGCCGTCTCTTGTAAGGTCATCCATATATAAAGGCTGCCCTTCGATGAAGAAACCACAAACGAAGATATCGTCTTTCTGCAACTTGCTGTTTTGCGCTTCTATAACTTTGAAAACATTATTCTCCTGATATTCAACAAGACATTCTCTGTCGGGGAACCAAGTGAAATAAACCCTATCTCCAACAGCTAAATTCTTGGTATATATACATTTCTGCATAATCTCCTCAGACTGCTCGTTAGGATCGGGTGTATTCTCTTTTACGAAATCATCCCAGTCGTTATATCCAACAAACTTAGCCAAGATAGAAAGCGTATGAAAACGAGTTGTGTCATAACCTTCTATATATCCCCAAATACGTTTGAGCGTCGTTTCAGAAATCGTCTCACCGCATCTCTCGAAAATAACACCAGAAAGATACACAAAATCTGCCGGAGTCTTTATTTTACGAGGAATAGAATCTTCAACCAGTTGTTTTAACTTTATAATTTCTTGACTTGTCTTCATACCTTAACTATTTGTTTTCGCAAATGTAAAGACTTTTTTTAGAACTAATTTGGTTCTAATTAGTCCTTTTTAATTCTTTTTATAAGACCACAGACTACTTTCTGAAAAATCTGTTATCCGTTGTCTGTTGTCCGTTGACTTTTCTTACCTTTGCTCCAAAATCAGCAACGATGAACAGCAACGATATTTCAAGTTCGGGCTTTGTGTTTCAAGATTGTCATTCAGAAACAAAGTCTTCTTTCTACGACATTAAAGAAATTGAGACTAAAGGATATAGCAGTCTTCACACTGCGACATATCTTGGAAAGAAAGTCATCTTGAAAGGTCTCAAACCTGAATTCAAAAATGAGAGATTCTATCAAGACTTAATCAAAAAAGAATTAGAAATATCACGCTCATTAGACCATCCTAACATCGTCAAGACTATCGACTTCCAAAATATTCCTAATCTAGGCGATTGCATCGTGATGGAATATATCGAAGGTCTGACTCTGACAGAGTTTATTGAAGGTCACAAAGTCATAGAGGCGCAGAGTCGCAAAGCAAAAAATGTTTATGATAAGATTTTCAATGAGTTGCTCGATGCGATGGAGTATTTTCACTCTAAACAAATCATTCATCGTGACTTAAAACCAAGCAACATTCTTATCACAAATAACGGCAACAACGTAAAAATCATCGACTTCGGTCTTTCTGATACCGACGATTACGTCATTCTTAAACAAGCTGCCGGTACTAGAAAATATGCCGCCCCAGAACAAATGATTCTAAATAACACAATAGATTGCCGCGCCGACATCTATTCTCTAGGAATCATCTTAAAAAACAACTTCCCGAAGTCATATCGAAAAATCGCCGACAAATGTGCTCAGCAAGATAGAGAAAAGCGTTTTTCTTCTGTTGGCGAAATAAGGAATTACATCAAGAAAAAGAAAATCACAAAGACAAGCATCGTCATTTCAACAATTCTGATTCTTCTTTTCGCCTTGTCATTCGCCATTAACATACATTATATCTCAGGCAAGACATATAATACAAATGAGAAAGAAATTTTAGCAGAAGCTTCGCAATATATCGACGCACAAATTGAATTTATCAAAATCAAAATAGAAGAAGGACCTGTTTCAGATGTTGACGAATTCAATAAAATTTCAGAGACATATCAAAATCTCATCAGCACAGATTATATGAAATGGGCAGAACAGATTCCGTCAGACACGCCTTTCTACAACGATTTCATTACATATTGGAACACATATCTCAGCGAGAAAATAAAAGACATCTTAACGCCATACACAGACTGGTACGGTGAATCATTCCAATTGATTTTCAACAATCTAAAACCTGAAGAAGAAATTATTTCAGACCCAGAAAAGCCATGGCTGTTTACTATTAGAGCATTATAAGACACAAAAAACTCTGAGACTTTGCGACTTTATCACTTTACAAAACAAGTTCCATACAAACCTTCTGGACCTTCATTCCCATACCCTCATAAAACGCCTTCGCTTCAGGATTCCTATCCCACACATTCAATGTGACATTAAAACACTCTTCATTTTTAGCATATTGAACAACAAAGTCATATAGCTTTCGCCCAACTCCATGACGACGATATTTCTCATCGACACAGATGTCGTCAATATACAGACTTTTATCTGGATGAAGATTATGACACTTGCTCAAATCCTGAATGACACAGAAAGCATAACCTTTTATATCGCCATCTTCTTCACATACAAAAACTGGAGTATTGTCATCATTGATTATCATTACCAAAGCTGCTTCATTATATTTCCTTTTTCCCTTTATGAAAAAATCCGGACGACCTTCAGCATGAACATCATTCACCTGAGATAACAAGTCCAAAATTCTAGGAATATCATTTTCTTTTGCTTTACGAATCATAAGAATAATTTTTATCTGCAAAGATAGTTTTTTTTGAGTCGTCGAGACACAGAGTCATAGAGTCGCAGAGTGAAAAACAACTTTACGGCTTTGCTTTTTAAAAATTCGTACATTTGTGACTAAATTTTTTTTCATGAAAAGAATTATCCTCATTATCATATCGATTATTCTGACCTCATCATGCTCATCACGCAAAAATGAAATATCTTCTCCAAACAAGAATATTCATCTTACTTTTAACGTTGACGACGAAGGCTTTATGTCGTATAACATAAAAGTCAACGACAATATCTTCATCGACAATTCCCTATTAGGTTTCGAAGCCAAAGACGGCTTGAATCTTAAAAATTCCTTTGATATAATCAAGACCGAATTTTCTTCAAAAGACGAAACTTGGGAACAGATTTGGGGCAAGAACAAAGTCATTCGCAACCATTATAACGAGATGGCAGTTCATCTCGCTAACATTGACAGCACTTTTCTCATTATGCGTTTCCGTCTCTTCAACGACGGAGTCGGATTTCGCTATGAATATCATGTAAAAGACACGGACAAAATAATTTTAACCGACGAACTAACGACTTTCAACATAAAAAATAAGGGTGTTTCTTGGTCTATCCCAGCGAGCTTCGAGACATACGAATTGCTATACCGCACGCTCCCTTTGAATGAAGTAGATAATGCTAATACACCGTTTACTTTTAAGACCACAAGACTCCAAGTCACCGAGTCAACAAGACAACAGTCAACAGACTTTATCCAAAACTCAGCAACTCAACAACTCAGCAACTCAACAACCATATACGCCAGCATCCATGAAGCAGCGCTGACGGATTTTCCAGAGATGACATTAATTAAAAATCAGAATCTCAGAATCTCAGAATCTCAGAATAAACCCCAAGTTCAAGGTTCAGAGTTCAAAGTTCAACTAGCTCCTTATCCTGACGGAAAGACAAAAGCGATTTTTGAAAAAGACAACTTCATAAGTCCTTGGCGAACAATACAGATTTCCGACAAAGCCGTAGGTCTGATAAACTCTAACCTCATCTTAAACCTCAATGAGCCTTGTATTTTAGACGGCGACCTTTCTTGGATAAAACCTATGAAATATATAGGCGTCTGGTGGGGAATGCATCTCGGTGTTGAGAGTTGGGTCATGGGCGACCGTCACGGTGCGACGACAGAAAATGCCAAACGTTATATAGACTTCGCAGCCGACAATAACATCGATGCTGTTCTTTTTGAAGGATGGAACGAAGGATGGGACAGCTGGGGCGTTGTTGTAGAGATGCAAAATATTGCGTCTCTACAACAACGGCGACATGGTTTTGATTATACGCAAGCATACGCCGACTTCGACATAGACGAAATAATGCGTTATGCAAAAGAAAAAAATGTAGAAGTCATCGGTCATCACGAGACAGGCGGAAACATCATCAACTATGAAAATCAATTAGAAGAAGCCTACCGCTGGAGCAAAGAGAAAGGCATCAACTGCGTAAAAACTGGTTATGCAGGAGGTCTTCCTGATGGTCATAATCACCACGGACAATATAACGTACGTCATTATAGGAAAGTCGTTGAGACAGCTGCAAGAAATGAAATCACGCTCAACGTACACGAGCCTATCAAGCCAACAGGGATACGCCGCACTTACCCTAACATGATGACACGAGAGGGCGCACGCGGCATGGAATGGAACGCATGGAGCGAAGGCAACCCGCCAGAACATCATGTCATGCTGCCTTTCACACGACTGCTCGCCGGACCTATGGACTACACTCCCGGCACATTCGACATCTTATTCGACAACACTCGCAACTCGCCTCAACGTAAGAAATGGAACGACAACGACAAAGGCAACAGCCGTGTTAACACCACAATTGCCAAGCAACTCGCCAGCTGGGTAATATTATATTCTCCATTACAGATGGCATCAGATATGATTGAGCATTACGAAGGACATCCAGCATTTCAGTTCTTTCGCGACTTCAATCCTGACTGCGACTGGTCGGAGGCACTGCAGGGCGAGCCTGGAGAATATGTAGCGATTGTGCGCCGAGCCGGAGAGAATTTCTTCTTAGGAGCGGCTACTAACGGCGAGGCGCGTAGTATCGAAATCCCGCTTACGTTCCTTGAAAAAGGAAAATCTTACGAAGCCACCATCTATGCCGACGGAAATGACGCTCATTGGGAGACTAACCCTACTTCATACAAGATAGAAAAGAAGACAGTTACATCTAACGACAGCTTGCTTATTAAAATGGCAGCTGGCGGAGGATGCGCGGTGGTGTTTAAAGTCACCGAGGTACCAAGTCGCTAAGTCACTGAGATATATTTTTCACAGAAATTGAGTTCTTTTGCCATTAGTCATTAGCCATTTGTCTTATCACAAGATGCCACATCTTATGTCCAAGGAAGTCCTTGACATCAGCGCGTTCAAAGCCGACTGATTTATAAAGACGTTCGGCATCAGGGTTTTCAAAATCGACCAAGAGTCCGAGGTTTTTATTATACTCATTAAAAGCCTTTTCTTTCACTGCATGAATCAGTCTTGCTCCGATTCCACAACCGCGATATTCAGGGAGTACAGCAAGGCTGTCGAGATAAAATTCAGAAGCATCCGTCTCATCCGCTATTTGCAGCTCCTTTGCAGTATGTTTATAAATCATTTCAAGAGTCGCTTTTCTCAGAGAATGTAACTCTGCGCCATCATATGCGACCACTGCACCAACGGCATTACCATCGGCTTCTGCCACGAAAGCATTGCGATAACTATATTGCGAGTCTTCCAAAAGAGCGATTTCTTCAAAGACATTCATGTAATTGTCACCGCCATACAAAACCGCCGACTCCTCCCCTATTGCCATTGCCACCACTTTTGCGATGAGAGTCGCATCGTCTTTAGTAGCCTTCCGTATATTTAATTCATAATTCATAATGCACAATTCATAATAGTTTATAAACTAGTCTATCACTTCTACATAGAAACTCACTGGGCGAAAGCCGTCGTTACACGAAAGCATAGCGGAATGAGGATTCTTCATCCAGCCATCGAAGAAGTCGCCGCCACCTTCAGAAAGTTCTTTCACAAAAGGCAAGAGTGTCTCCCAAGCACTATCACACATTCCATCTGGTTTTTGAACATTATCAACGATAAAAGTCTGACCGAGATGCAAGTCGCAAGCATGCTCAATAGGGTTTTCGTACAATGCCATGAGGTCGTCATAACGAGCCATCCGCATCACTGTTATTTTTATTTTTTTCATATCACAAATCTACAAAAAAGTTTCTACAATATTTTTCGTTTTCATAAAAACAATTGCTATTTTTGCACCATTAGCGAAACCATGATAAAAAACATTTTGATAGTCGGAACCGGAGGCGCATTAGGCAGCATCGCGCGCTACTTAATCACCTGTCTCTTCACTCACTTAGCCATTTGCAGTGAGCTGGCAACTTTCTTAGTCAACGTCATCGGGTCTTTTATCATCGGTCTACTGATTCCTTCTGCACAAAGCACATTATATCTCCTTTTAGCAATCGGATTCTGCGGAGGTTTCACCACATTCTCTACATTCTCAGCCCAAGCTTTCCAGATGTTACAAAACGGCCAACGCCTAACATCTCTAACATACATCTTAGCTTCAGTTATAATATCAATAACATTTGTATTTTTAGGAATTTATATATCTGAAAGATATGTAAAGTAAAACATAATTTTATTCATTTTACAAATTAAGTCTTTATGAATTGGTTTGACACTTTATGTTCCAGTTATTTAAGCACAGCTAACACCGTATTATTGTATGCTATCATTATTTCAATCGGTGTTTTATTAGGCAAAGTCAAGGTTTGCGGCATCTCATTAGGAGTCACATGGGTGCTCTTCGTAGGTCTTTTTGCCGGACATCTTGGATTACAGATAGAACCTAACACACTGCATTTCATCCGTGAATTCGGTCTGATTCTATTTGTCTTCTGCATCGGTCTTCAGGTCGGACCATCATTCTTCTCATCTTTCAAGCAAGGTGGATTGACACTAAACCTGTTAGCCGTAGGATTGGTAACATTAAATATTGTCGTGGCTCTTGTCTTATATTATGCCGACGGCTCCATCGAACTACCTATGATTATCGGTGTTCTCTATGGTGCTGTGAGCAACACGCCTGGTCTTGGTGCTGCCAGTGAAGCTTTAAACCAACTTAACTATACAGGCGATCCTATTTCTTTGGGTTACGCATGTGCATATCCTCTTGGTATTGCAGGTGCCATACTTTCCATCTTAGCTGTCAGATATATCTGCCGCATCAACATCGCCAAAGAAGAACAAGATTTAAATAGCAACGACAAAAACAAAGACTCTCTGTCTTTGATAAAAGTTGAAGTCTGCAACGAAGCCGTCATCGGGAAAGCCTTAAAAGACATCACAAAACTCACAAGTCATCATTTTGTTTGTTCAAGAATATGTCATCAAGGAAATATCAGCAAACCTGAAGCAGACACCATATTACATTCAGGCGACCATCTGATGATTGTCTGTAAAGATGACGAGATAGAATCTGTCACAAAATTCATAGGAAGAAAAAGCAACTATGAATGGCCAAACGAAAACTCTCCAATGATTTCACGCCGTATCCTCATCACAAAATCAGAGATAAACGGCAAGCGTCTCAAGGACTTACATCTTTCAAATTTATATCACATCACCATAACCCGCGTCAACCGTTCTGGCGTTGACCTTTTTGCCGACCCTAACTTAGAACTGCAGATTGGAGACAAAGTAACCACAGTAGGTAAGAAAGAAGACGTTGAACATGTTGCCAACATATTAGGCAATGAGTTAAAAAGATTAGACCATCCTAATGTCATCACTATCTTTGTCGGAATATTCCTTGGCATCTTAGTAGGTTCTATTCCTTTAAAATTCCCAGGAATGCCAACACCAGTGAAACTCGGTCTCGCTGGAGGTCCGCTCATCGTTGCCATCCTCATCGGTCGTTTCGGACATAAACTCAAACTAGTTACATACACTACAGTTAGTGCCAACCTGATGTTAAGAGAAATCGGTATCGCCTTATTCTTGGCAAGTGTCGGCATCGACGCTGGTGACAGCTTCTTACACACCATCATCGATGGCGACGGATTACTCTACGTTGCATATGGCTCCATTATAACAGTGGTGCCTATCCTTATCATCGGAATATTAGGCCGTTATGTATTTAAACTCAACTATTTCTCCTTGATGGGACTCATATCAGGATCAACCACAAACCCTGCAGCTTTGGCATTTTCAAGTCAGACTGCAGGCAACGACAAACCTGCAGTAGCGTATTCCACAGTATATCCGCTCACGATGTTCCTACGAATTATCAGTGGCCAGGTCATCTTATTGCTGTTAATGTAATAAATAAAACCACAAATGACATCCCAGATATACAATGCATTAGTCGCTCGTTCCGATGAAGAAAAGAAAATAGTTCTTCCACGTTTTTTCAAGACCGGCAAAGGTCAGTACGGAGAAGGTGACAAATTCCTCGGAGTTACTGTCCCAAACATCAGAGAAGTAGCAAAAGAATTCAAGGATGTCAACTTTGATGTCATTAAAGAACTGATACATAGTCCTTGGCACGAGATGCGAATGTGCGCCTTGTTGATTCTTGTCAATAATTCTAAAAAAGAAGTTACAAAAGACACCTTCGATTTCTATCTATCGCAGACTAAACATATCAACAACTGGGATCTAGTAGATCTCAGCGCGCCACAAATTGTAGGTCAATTCCTTCTTGACAAAGACCGTGACATACTTTATAAGTTGGCAGAAAGTGACTTATTATGGGACAACAGAATCGCCATAGTATCCACACTGACATTCATCAGAAACAACGACTTGGACGACACATATCTATTATCGCTAAAAATGATGAACCACAAACATGACCTGATGCACAAAGCCATTGGCTGGATGTTACGTGAAGCTGGCAAAAAAGATGCTAAAAGATTATACGATTTCGTTATAGAAAATAAATCAATCATGCCACGAACCATGTTACGATATTCCATTGAAAAATTCGATACAGAGACACGTAAAGAACTGATGAGATAAAACAATTCTATCAAAATAGAGTTATTATTTTGTCATCTTTATCATTAAGTATAACAAAATCAAATATCAATAATATAATGAACAACCCACTTTTAACAAAATCAACATTGCCATACGGCGCTCCTCAATTCGACAAAATTGAAACACAACACTATATACCAGCTTTCAAACAAGCTATCGAAGAAGGTAAAGCAGAAATAGATGCTATAGTCAATAATCCTGAGGCTCCATCTTTTAAAAACACTATTGAAGCACTTGAATATGCAGGCGAGACATTAAACGGAATAAGCCATATTTTCTACAATCTTCTTGAAGCAAATACCAATGAAGAGATGCAAAATATAGCAGAAGAGATCTCTCCTCTTACCACCGAATTCTCAATGTATGTCAGGCTCAACGATGGTCTCTTCCAACGTATAAAAAACGTCTATGAACAACGCGGGTCATTAAATCTTGATGATGTTGAATTACGACTACTAGAGAAGACATACGAAGGCTTCGCTCGCAACGGCGCAAATCTTTCTCCAGAAGACAAAGAGACTTACAGCAAATATATGGAAGAACTTTCTTTATTGTCGCTACAATTTGGAAAGAACGTACTCGCTGCAACCAATGCTTTCTCTCTAAATCTCACTGATGAAAACGATTTAATCGGTCTTCCTGACTATGTTAAAGAACAAGCTGCTGAGGCCGCAAAAAACAAAGACCTACAAGGTTGGTTATTCGATCTCACCGCTCCTAGTTACGTACCATTCATGAAATTCAGTGAACGTCGTGACCTAAGAGAAAAGATGTATCGACAATATAACACAAGAGCCTTTGGCGGCGAACTCGACAATAGCGTTATCATAAAACGTATTGCCGAGTTACGCATTAAGGTCGCCAACATCTTAGGATATAAAAACTTCGCAGAATATCAGACAGAACGTCGTATGGCAAAGAATCCGACATCTGTCAACGAATTTCTATCTAAGCTATTAGGACCTGCACTGCCAAAAGCGAAGCAGGAAGTAGCAGAACTCAACACATACGCAAAAGCCCACGGTTTCACAGAAGATGTAATAATGCCATGGGACTTTAGCTTCTACTCTGAAAAACTACGTGCTGAGAAATACGAGCTCCGCGATGAACAACTAAAACCTTATTTCCAACTAGACCTATGTATCAACGCTATATTTGATCTTGCAAACAAACTCTATGGATTAACATTCTCAGAGTTAAACGACATACCTGTTTATCATCAAGATGTAAAAGTCTATGAAGTCAAAGACAAAGATGGTTCTCACCTTGCACTATTCTATGCCGACTTCTTCCCTCGCGAAAGCAAACGTGGCGGCGCATGGATGACAGAGTTTAGAGGTCAACGTATTTATAATAACATCGACGAACGTCCGCTTATCAGCATAGTCACCAACTTCACTAAACCTACATCAGACACTCCTTCTCTTATCACCCACGACGAATTCACCACATTGCTTCATGAATTCGGTCATGCACTGCATGGAATCATAACGAAAGGGAAATACGAATCCATGACCGGCACAAGCGTAGATCATGACTTTGTAGAACTACCATCACAAATTATGGAAAACTGGTGCTATGAGCCAGAATATCTTAACACTTTTGCTAAGCACTACAAAACAGGCGAGACAATACCCGCTGATTTGATAGAGAAGATTGTCATTTCAATGAACTATCAATCTGCATATTTCCACATCCGTCAGTTACAATTCGGCATCTTAGATATGGCATGGCATACTCTCTCCGACATATTCGAAGAAGACGCCTTAACCTTCGAGAAAAAAGTCCTGTCTGCAACCAACGTATTGCCTTCAATTCCAGAATGTATAATATCAACAGCATTTTCACACATCTTTGCTGGAGGCTATTGCGCCGGATATTATTCATATAAATGGGCAGAAGTACTCGCTGCTGACGGGTTCTCTCTCTTCAAAGAAAAAGGTATCTTCAACCAAGAAGTAGCCACCTCTTTCCGAGAACTTCTCTCACAAGGCGACAGCATCGATGCCGCGATATTATATCGCAATTTCAGAGGCCATGACCCTGAACCTGAAGCGCTACTTAAACAGTTAGGAATTATAAGTTGATAATAATAAAGGCTTGATCTGAAACCATAGATTAAGCCTTTACTATTATAATATCATTTATGTTAGTGGTATATTGTTTTGAGATATACTCATTCTTTATATGCCAGCCGTTACCATAACCTTGCACGGCGATACGCACCGCATCAGCTCCATTACGCTTATTTATCTCATCCACCATTTTTGAAAGAGCAGCTTGTTTCTCTCTATCTACAGTATCAAATAGACTAGCTTGTATTGCATTATCTTCACTGATATTACAAGCAATGACACCTGCCTTTTTATAGTAATAAGTTCCTACTTTCCATGCATTTCTCAATACAGCAACAGCCTTCGACACTATCTCCTGAACATCATTTGTCGGAACATCGAAATTTACAATCTCGTTAATATATGTCTGAGGCATATCATCTCTGAAACGACTCGTATACGCAAATACCACAATAGAAGCACATACCGTATGCTGCTCACGAAGTTTCTTAGAACACATCGCAGCAAAGTTAGCTACAGCCTCTTCCAAATCTTCTATCTTATCCAATCCCTGATTAGGGAAGCTACGACTTGTACAAATCGATTTTTTGTATGTCTCTTCTTCCATCTCAATACAACTCTCACCACGCAACTCTTTCCATGTCCGTAATCCTGTTATTGACATCTCTCGCCTAACCCAGCCTTCTGACTTCTGAATAAAATCCCAAGCTGTATTTACACCATTGTATTCCAGTTTCCTCGCATGTTTTCTTCCTATGCCCCAAACATCTTTTATCGGAAACAACTGTAAGGCTCTCTCACGTTTTGCATCCGTATCGATGACACATACACCTTTATAACCTTTGTGTTTCTTTGCATAAACAGACGCCATCTTTGCCAAAGTCTTGGTGGGTGCAATACCTAATGAAACAGGAATTCCTACACCTTTATTTATAGCTTTCACTGCTTCCCTGGAAAATTCAACAATATACTCGACATCATCAATTTCTGACAAATCCAGAAAAGCCTCATCTATAGAATATACATGTATCTTCGAAAAGAAAGAAGAAAGCATCGACATCACCCTTCGACTCATATCACCATACAGATTATAATTTGAAGAGAATACCGCAACACCATTTCTTTCAAGTAAATCTCTTACCTGATAAAACGGCACACCCATCTTGATACCAAGTCTTTTAGCCTCCTCACTACGAGCAACCACACAACCATCATTATTACTCAACACAACAACGGGCTTGTCTCGAAAGTCGGGATGAAAAACTCGTTCACAAGAACAATAAAAATTATTACAGTCGGCAAGACCAAAAAAATTCATTATCGGCGTAATTGTTTAATGGTATATGTTAGAACTCCCCATACGAGAAACTCATTCTCCTCCGTAACCTTTATCGGTTCATAGTCTTTGTTATGCGGTATCAGCCACGCGCACTTCTCAACTTCATCATAGCGAAACTCTTTTAATGTAAATTCTCCATCAACAAAAGCAACGACAAAATCTCCATTCTTTGCCTCAAGCGATTTATCTATCACAATAATATCACCATCACAAATACCAGCATCATGCAAGGAATTACCAGAAACTCTAGCTAAAAAAGTCGTTTCTTTATGTCGAATCAACTCTCTATTAAGATCAATCGTTCCTGACAAATAATCCTGCGCCGGACTCGGAAATCCTGCTTTTATAACCGTATCTATAAATGAAACTTCCTTACTTTCAGACGAAAAATCAGAAGAATATAAATCAACCTTTATGTCATTGCTCATACTGCAACCATTTATACCAAAAATCAAAATTTATGAAACCACTTACATATAGCATGTTACCTATCCTTTTCAAATAACACATTCTTCGCATATTCGAACAACTCCAACGGTAGATGACAATAACCACTAGGGTTCTTATCTAGATAATCTTGATGATATTCCTCTGCTACATAAAAATTATCCAAAGGCATCACTTCAACGACTATCTCACTATCATAATTTTTCTGCTGTCTTAGTATAAATTCATTTATTACAGTTACATCATCGCAATCAGTATAATAAATACCTGTCCTGTATTGCAAACCCACATCATGACCTTGTTTATTTACACTTGTCGGATCAATAGAAACAAAATACATCTCCAACAAAAACTCAAGACTTATGACAGAAGCATCATATTTTACATGAACTGCTTCTGCTGCCATTGTCTTTCCTGAACATACTTCTTCATATTTAGGATTCACCACCACACTATTGGCATAACCTACTTCCGTAAAAACGACTCCATTAATCATTTTTAAATAATGTTCCGTTCCCCAAAAGCAACCTCCTGCCAAATATATTTCTTTAATGTTATCTTGCATTTTGATTTTTTTTGATAAACGCAAAGATAATATTTTTGTTTCAACATCTAACTTAATAATACAGTGACATCACATTTTATACAAGCTCCATCATGCCTGCCAATCTCCAATATATCAAAGAACCTTTTATCCTTAAAACCTATTTCGTTTTTTAACTTTTGTATAAAGTAAACTCATTCCTAACAATAGCATACACCCTGTCTCCAATGGCGCTGAATCTGCACTATAATTATATTCCAAACCATGCTGTTCCGGAAACAAAATCATCTTATATTCATTGTTTTTTTCAATGTATCTAATTCCTTCTCCACATATAAAAAAACCATCTGACTGAGCTGTTGCACTTATTCTACATAAGACCAATAATATCACTATTATACATTCTCTCATACTACTTCACTTGTGGAAGAATAGAGAATCATGACGTCTTGAAAACTCCGAAATAAAACGCATGATTCTCATATCCTACATTAAAGAATTATTTTTTGTGTTCTAATTCCTTTCTTATCTGATAATCTAATGATATATAATCCAGTTTTATTTCCTTCAAATTCTACACTACATGATGAATCAGTATTCTTCGTTAAACTACTAACTATTTTTCTACCCATAACATCATAAATATCTATTACAACATCTCCAGAAACATTATCGACCATCAATCTACCATTATCAAAATAGGCGAATCTATCATTACCATCTAATTGCTCTTCCAAAGAATTTTCTTTTCTGAATTTAATAGCAAAACGATCTGGTGTATCATTCGTTTTAGCTATAAAAGTGTACTTATCTTTTAACATATCCGTCTCATCGCCTGTCACGTTATCAACGAGATAAACTTCCTCAAACACTTCCTTATCAATCTCCATACTTATAGTATATTCTCCCATCGTCTTAGCTACAAACGAAAGCGGAACTTCTTTCATCTCAGAATCCAATGTCGCTATTGCATAATTATGGTCATCAATAGGAACATAAATCATTGGAATATCTTTATTTTGATGGTTTACTTTTTCCAAACCATAATCTTCATCAAATGAAACATAAACCTTGTCTTCATAATCCTTATTAGTTACAATAATCTTTAACATTTCATCATCACTTGATCTTCTTGATGGAGCTTTATTGGTTTTATTCACCATAACATCTCCAGAGGTTATAGTCTTAACAAGAATACTCTGACATGGCGCAATAGGTTCTTCATTTGAAACATTTACCAACCAAGCTCCACTATTGGACAATGTATAATAACCAGTTACAAGATTTTCATCATCAATAGCAGCACCTTTACCTTTGTAAATATTATGTGTGAAAGGATTTCCAATGAGATGAAAACCGGAGAGGTTTATCCCTTCTGTCTTGCCAAGTGCATAACTCTTCGATTCGCCATTAACTTCCCCAACAAACGAAATTGTTGCATCTTGTTTACTTGCATAGAGATAACCTCTTCCAGCCTCAAAAGTGGTAAAATTATTTGTGTGTTCTTTTACATTCTCCCAAATGCTTGTTGGCTCATCATAACGATAAAAGTCATAGTCGTTAGTGGATGGTATCAAGCCTTCTACATCTGATAATTCAACATTATTTAAAAGAGGTGAACTAATGGTGTACCAACCTTCCTTTGTAGTTCCATATCCTTTTATATCTTTTTCTATTGTCGCCATAACACCACTATTGTTATGCAGCATCTGACCTCCATCTTTGATAATAAGATTACTTGCATCTGCACACGCAATAGCTCCATTGATTGTCAACGTAACACCCTTCTCAACAATAATTTTATTCAACACACTGACATTTTCCCATGTAGTATTTGTCGCAATAGTCTGTGCTTGTGGAATATTGACACTGGTACAATAATAGCTTTTTCCTTCCGATTTATAGAAATGGTAAGTCTGACCTTTAATATTTGCAGGAAACGCTCCTGATGTCGTAAGTTTATATGCTCTCCAGTCAATAGCGATGTCGTCATCATAATATGCACCCACAAATCGTTCTGTATTTTTATTATACAGATAGTTGGAATAAACAACATCATCAATCTCAACTGACTTCATCTCAAAAACATGATTTTCATCATTAATACCAATTCTAACAGCATTGTTATTACTTCCAGAAGTGCAATACAACCAGCTTTCATCGTCAGCTGCAGGATAAATTACCATATCACCTTTGTTATATGCGATATTCCATTTAATATCATCAGATATCGCGCTAGTAATCTTTCCATTCGACACCATTAATTCCTTTGCTAATGGCTGTCCGCTACTGCCTTTCTCTTGTGACATCGCATAGTATTCATCATCCTTGGAGATTGCTATTACAACATTATCTGTTTTAGCAATTGAAGATAATTCTGCTTCAACGTAATTGTCATTGGATATTGAAAACACTGCATACAAACTTGTTTCTTTCTTGATTTCTGTCGAAGGTGTTACCATTTCAGGAATAGCATTTAAAGTCGTCTTGATTTCAGCATCTGTCCATCCGCTGAAAGAAAAACCAGATGGTGGTGTTGCAACGGGAAGATCTCCAATAGCATCTCCTTTAGCTATAGTCTTCGTCAGCAACAGACTTCCATTTTCATAGAAAGCCACATCTATTGTCTCTACAATCTTGAATGTTGCAGTTGCTATTCCACTGTTTTTCATACCTTCTTTTGTTGCAAAAGCTTTGATTGTAGTGGTTTTAGAGACTTCAACAGGAGCATTGTAAACATCACTTTCTTCTGTAGGATTTTTTCCATCAATAGTGTAATAGATTGTAGCGCCTTCTGTATCGCATGATATCTCAACATTTTGTGTTGTTGTATAATCCCCAGATGCTGGTGTAAATTTTGGTAGAGAAACAACAGGTGTCACTTCTGATGATTTCACAAAGATGTCGAGGTAGAAGAAATAAACGCCACCTCCTAGATTTGTTGCAGAATTAGAATATGGAGCAAATTTCTCATATACCGCATCATTGCTATATTTTCTGAATGCGATACTTCTACTAGGCGCACCTACATTCGTTATGACGAATGCATTATGATTAGGAACAGATGTCCCTCCTCCAGAAACAGCAGCTGTAATAGTCCATGTAGAATTAACACCATTTTTGACAAAATCTGTACCACTACTACCATAACCAATCATGTCTCCTTTAGGATTAATAAAAGTAAAATTGTCGTCAGACACTCCCACCGTCCAGAAATAACTCGAATCGTTTGATGCGATTTCATTGGGCAATGTAACACTATCATATGAATCCTCGGCTAAAAACGCCACCCCTTGGGGCTTACCAGCCGCATCATTCGACATCGCATAATAACTTGCCGTTGAAAGTGAATCGTGACGAGCAGCAAAAATAACACTGCTACCATTTTGAATTTGGGACAAATCTGTTACTCTTTGATAACTGTCCTGCGCATTTACGTTTAATGAAAATATTAAACAAGCGACTACGAAAAATAAATTTCTAGTTCTCATACATTTTGGTTTTAAAATTAAGTTTCGACCGCAAAAGTATAACAGAAACAAGCTCTTGTCAAGCTTTTTAACTATTTTTAACTTTCATGTGGTCATGTTGCAAGTTAACGGGAAATCATGATGGCTAAAGGCTAAAGACTAAGGGCAAATGTTAAAAATAATTAAGAATATTTTTATATTTTTGCTCATCATTATTACATTGTTTATGAACAAAACAGAGAAATATCAGCTTATTTACGAACAAATAAGAGCTTTATTAAATAAGGAAAGTGATGAAATCGCCAATATGGCGAATATAGCTGCCATCATACATGAGGCATTCAGATTCTGGTGGACTGGCTTTTATCGTGTTATTGACAACGAGTTAGTTTTAGGTCCGTTTCAAGGTCCTGTCGCATGTACGAGAATAGCTTACGGCAAAGGAGTCTGCGGCACTTCATGGAAAGAAGCGCAGACAATTGTCGTTAAGAACGTTCATGAATTTCCAGGACACATTGCTTGCAGCAGCGCATCACAGAGTGAGATTGTCGTACCGATATTTAAAGAAAATCAAGTTGTTGCGATTTTGGATATCGACAGCGAGGAACTTGCCACATTTGATAATATAGATAAAGAATGGCTTGAGAAGATTGTGGGACTTTTTTAAGAAACTCAGAATTTCAAAAATCTCAAAACCTCAGAATAAATGATTTAGAAGCCAACTCCAAAATGAATGCCTATACAATCTGTTGCAAGTAATGGTCCGAAGAAGATATGGATGTTTTTATAAAATCTGATACGGAATCCTGGCTGCCACAACACCTCAAACAACATATCACCGACCTCTTCTGAAATCCCATAGACATCTCCATCAGGTGTTTCATAGTATCCACCATCAATTTTATACACCCAACCAATGCCAACACTCAAATCGCTGTAAAATGCAAAAGTCTTTCGTGCTCCAAGATGCCAGTATCTGCGAAAAGAAACACCTGTTCTTATTGAATATACACTAGCAGGCACATGATCTATCCATTGATCTCCTTGTCCGAGATACAAGGCAAAAGAACGTTTTTCATCTACCCTTACACCACCAGTAATCATCCTTCTTTCTGTGAAAAAACCACCAGATCTTTTTAATGTAAACTCTGGTCTCCATTCTTTCATTCCTTCTTTTGAAAATGCATACCTCCACTCGTTAGCCCATCTAGATTGATTTTCCTGCGCATTAACAATGCCTGATGCAAAGAACAAGCAGATAAATAGAGTGATTATTAAACGTTTCATAACTAAATCTTTAATGTAATACAGCTCAAAATTATAAAATTTTCTCAAACAAGCAAAAAAAAGAGCGTACAAGTAAATTCCACTCATACGCTCTCTTTGATTTTCAACGGTTTACATGGTTACAAACCATTATTTTTTCTTAATATTCATCCTCATTGAAGAAAAAGTCGTCTTTTGTTGGATAGTCTGGCCAAATATCTTCGATTCTTTCGTATATTTCACCTTCGTCTTCTATCTCTGAAAGATTTTCAATAACTTCTTGTTGTAATCCAACTCTCATTGCCCATTCTAACAATTCGTCTTTTGTTGCTGGCCATGGAGCGTCTTCCATCTTTGATGCTAATTCTAATGTCCAATACATTTCTTTATGGTTTTAAAATTCGGGCGCAAAATTACTATTTATATATAAAAAGTCAAGTGTTTTTTCAAATTATTTTAAAAAAATATTATTTCATTGGTTTCCAAGGTTTTTCAGCAACACCAGCTCGCTTCATAAAAAGTCGCGACAAAACAAAAAAATAGTCAGAAAGTCGGTTTACGAAACGTCTCAAAACGTCGTCAACATCATATTCTCTGCCCATTCGCACAAGGTTACGCTCTGCTCTTCTACATACTGTCCTGCACACATGAGCTCTCGATGATAAAATGTTACCTCCTGGAATAATCAGGTACTTCAAAGGCTCCAACTGAGCATTAATTGCATCAATTTCATCTTCTAAAAACTTGACATCATCTTCCGTCAATCGAGGTATATATTTTGACATTTCTGTTGACTGTTGACTATCTAATGCGAGACATGACTCCAAAACCAAAAGACAGTTCTGAATCCTATCAAATGTTTCTACCTCATGTGTTTCAACGCCTTCCGAATCGCCGAGCACTGCAAGAAACGCGCTCAACTCGTCAAAAGTGCCGTATGCTTCGAGACGTACATCATCCTTATTGACACGTGTGCCACCTATTAATGATGTAGTTCCTTTATCCCCTGTTTTAGTGTATGTTTTCATTTTAGTTTTTTTGAGTTTCTGAGATTTTGAGATTCTGAGATTCTGAGTTTTTAAAAATCTAAAACCTCAAAATAAAGTGTTGTTTCTCTTTCCTTTCCATTTTAAAAATGATTCCGAAATGATAACAGTCGATTGTCAATGTCGCATCTTTATCTTTTATCATTTCTTCCCATTTTCTTTCTCTTTCTTTCGAAATATGTATATCTTCTTCAATAATAAAAATATCATTTTCCTTAAAGACATCTTTCTTTGATAACAGAAAAGAATTCAATTTATTGCGCAGATCTTCTCTCCAATTTTCATGAGTTATCTTATCCAAAACTTCTCCATAAAAATCATAGACGAAAGGAGAATGCAACCTGAATTTTCCCTGCGACTTCAAACGATATTTTATATATGAGAATAACACTCTGAGCTTTGAGCTTTGAGCCTTGAGCTAATTTGGTTCTTAGTTCAAGGTTCAAAGTTATTAGTTATTAAATTATTTAACGTTTTCAACAGATTTGATTTCCGGGAGAATACTCTTTATAGTCTTCTCTATTCCGTTTTTAAGAGTTCTTGTGCTGTGAGGGCAGCTGCCACACGCACCTGTCAACTCAACCAAAACAACCATATCATCTGTCAAATCAACGAATTCCACTCCACCGCCATCGGCTGCAAGATATGGTCTGACTTGTACGAGGATGTTTTTTATCTTTTGAATTAACTCTTGTTTTTCCATCTTCTTAAAGTTTATAGTTTATGGTGTAGAATTTAGAGTAGTTTTAAAGTTGATAGTTATAAGTGTTAAGTGTAATAAAATTAACATAACTATAATTCAACACTCTACACTCTAAACCTTAAACTCTACACTTACTTTATCAGAACTTTTCCACGATTTTCTTTGCTAAATTCTCGAACGCAGCTGCTACAGGAGAGAAGCCATTGAATGAGAATGGCGTTCCTTTGTCATTAGCTTCAGAGATATTTTCATCAATAGGAATCTGAGCAAGCAAAGGCATATCCAATTCTGTAGCAAAATCAGCACCAGTGTTTTTGCCGAAGATATAATATTTCTTCTCTGGCATGTCTGATGGTGTGAAATAAGCCATGTTTTCAACCAAACCGAGAATTGGCACGTTAACACCTTCATGACGGAACATATTAGCTGCACGGCGTACGTCAGCGAGAGCTACCTTTTGAGGTGTTGTCACGATGACAGCGCCAGACATCTTGAAGTTTTGTGCAAGGCATAACTGAATATCACCTGTTCCAGGAGGCATGTCGACGACTAAGAAGTCGAGTTCGCCCCAGTCGGTATCGAGAAGAAGCTGACTTAAAGCATTGGAAGCCATAGGTCCACGCCAGATAAGAGGCATTTCTTTATCGACGAGATGTCCGATAGAAATCATCTTAACGCCATATTTCTCGATAGGAATCATATATGATTTGCCGTCGCGTTCGTAACCGAGAGGACTTGTTTCTTCATTACCAAACAACACTGGAATAGAAGGTCCGTAGATGTCGGCATCAACCAAACCCACTTTCAAACCTTGAAGAGCAAGACCGATAGCGAGGTTGACAGACACTGTTGACTTACCAACGCCACCTTTGCCCGATGCTACTGCAATGATATGCTTAACTTTAGAAAGAGCATTCTCTTGTGATGCAGCTATGATGTCTATTTCTATGTCACCAAAAGCTGACTTTAACATCTGTGTTGTTGTGTCGATGAGAATCTGATTTTTCTCATCTTCCACTTTTTCAAACAAAAGACGAAAACGGATTAAGTTTTCTTTCAACTCAATGTCATCAACCATTTTTAAGTTAATGATATTGTCACCTTTAGGGAAATAAATGACTTCCCTCAAGACTTCAATAAGCTTTCCTTTTTCAGGTATCATTTTATCTAAAAATTATATTTATTTGTTACAAAAAAATTCTTCTGTTGCTTTGTTGAATCCTTCTGGATCATCAACGTGAATCCAATGTCCCGACTCTTCCAACGTAACCATCTCATAGTTAGGGAAATGATGTTTCATAAACTCATAATCCTTGTCTATGATATAATCCGACTTACCGCCTCTGACGAACAATGTAGGTCCGTCGTAATGATATTTCTCATTGAAACCCTTGCCTATCTCTGCGATATTCTTGGCGATGCCATCGAGATATGGCTTCCATCTGTAACCATTTTCATGGCTATATGACAAGTTCTTCATCAAGAAAAGAAGAAGACGTCTCTCATAATTTTCTTTTGCCAATTCTGCTTCAACATCAGAGCGATGCTGCGCCTTGGAGAGATCTATTCTCGACATTGCAGAAATGAATCCTACATGTTCCATAGGATGGTCAAAAGCACGTGGGCTGATATCCAAAACCTCCAATTTCTCTACCATATCTGGATAATCGAAAGCGAGACGCATAGCAATCTTGCCACCCATGCTGTGACCGAGAAGATAACATTTTTTAATATTTTCTTCATCTATCATCTGCTTGATATCAGCAGCCAACACATCGTAGTTAAACACATCAGAATGTGGTGATTGTCCGTGATTTCTAACATCAGGAACCAATACGTAATATCCTAGTTCAGCAAAACGCTTTCCAAAAAAATCCCAGTTTTCAGAAACTCCCAACAAACCAAAAATAACCACTATAGGTTTATTTTTTGGATCTCCATACTTTCTATAAAATAATTGCATAGTTAATTTAATTCATAATTCATAATGCACAATTCATAATTATGATTCATAATGATTAAATGCATTACAATTATACCTATAATTTACTTAATTTGCAAAGATAAGAAAAAGACTAAAGGCTAAAGACTAAAGGCTAAAGTTTTTTTTAAAATTAAAAGCTTTTGGCCATTAAACTTGAGACTATGAGCATTGAGCAAAAAAAGTAGGGAATAAAATAAAAAAAGTAGGGAATAAATGTTATTTTTGTCAATTGCTGCAAGACAAGTCTTGAGCAACAATAAAAGTTCATCGCTCATCACTCGATACACTTAGCAATAATTTAAAAAAATGAGAATAGTAATACAAAGAGTCTCCGAGGCTTCAGTGACTGTCGACGGAGAAGTAATTTCAAAAATAGGAAAAGGAATGATGATACTGCTCGGCATTGAAGACGCCGACACTGAAGAAGACGTGGAATGGCTTTGCAACAAATTGTCAAAGCTCCGTATCTTCTCCGATGAAAACGATGCCATGAACCTCGACATTAACCAAATCGAAGGTTCATTCCTCGTCGTGAGCCAATTCACACTCCATGCCATGACAAAGAAAGGCAACAGACCTAGCTTCATCAGAGCTGCTCGTCCAGAAAAAGCCATCCCTCTGTACGAGAACTTCTTGAAACAACTAGCTCTCATCTCAGGCCGTCCTGTTCAATGTGGACAGTTTGGTGCCGACATGAAAGTCGCCCTCATCAACGACGGACCAGTGACTATTATCATTGATAGTCAGAATAAAGAATAGTTTTAAAACTCAAAATCTCAAAAAATCAAAAATTCAGAATCTCAAAATATCAAAAAGAAACGTCCAAAAAAAATCTAATTTTATGAGTTTCTAAGATTCTGAGTTTTTTATTACCTTTGCAACATGGAAACAAAGAGACAGCAAAAAATATCAAAGCTCCTCATGAAAGAGTTGAGCGAAATCTTTCAAAGAGAGATTAAATCAAATGGTAACGTGATGATTTCCGTTACTAAAGTCAATGTAACAACCGATATGTCATACGCTCGCGTATACCTCAGCATCTTCGGACCTAAAATGGAAGACAAGAAAAAAGTCGTTGAGGAAGTCAACGGAATGTCAAAAGGAATCCGCAAGTTCTTAGGTGACAGAGTAAGACATCAACTCCGAATAATCCCTGAACTTCAATTCTTCGAAGACGACTCCTTGGATTATATCGAAAACATCGACCACCTTCTTAAGGACTAAAGACTAAAGACTAACGGATAATGGCTAACGGCTAACAACTGTTAATTGTAAATTGTAAATTGTAAATTACAAATTGAACCTCCCTTCATTCATAGCGAAGCGTTATCTTCTTGCGAAGAAAAGTCACAATCTTATTAACATCGTCACCTGGATTTCGATTATAAGCATTTGTGTTGCAACCTTCGCCATGATATTTGTCTTGTCGGTTTTCAATGGTTTCAACGTGGTGATTTCTGATATGATACATCAGTTTTCACCCGACTTGAACATAAGCCCAGTTAAAGGCAAGACAATAAATATCAACGACTTTCATTTTGATAAAATAAAAAGTATTGAAGGTGTCGACTACGTCTTCCCTACCATCACTGAAGACGTCTTGCTTAAAAACTCCAACAAACAACAAATCGGACAAGTGAAAGGCGTTCCTGATGATTACAACAAAATTGGCAGAATCAAAGGAACTATTTTAGGCGATACCACTTTCGTTATCAGAAACAACAATCTAAACTTCGGTATCCCTGGAGCTGGAATAGCTTATTACTTGGGAATCAACATTTATCAGCCTTATTCATCAATACAGGTGTTTGCTCCTAAACGTGGCAACGCCTCTTCTTTCAGCCTCGACAACAGTTTCAACAGCGGCACTCTCACAGTAACCGACGTATTTTCTACTCAACAGGAAATAGACGAACGAATGGTGCTAGCTCCTTTTTCATGGCTGGAAAATCTGACGGAATACAATGGAATGTGTACTGACGTTGAAGTGTTTATCAACGACAACGGTCAACAGACAACAGACAACAGACAATTAAACAAGATAAAAAAAGAGATACGAAATATCCTTGGAGAAGATTATAAAGTCTACGACCAATATGAGCAGCAGGAGACATTATATAAGATGATGAAGGCAGAGAAACTCGCCGTTTATCTCATACTTACATTCATCTTGCTAATGGCTACTTTCAATATGATAGGTGCTTTGAGCATGCTTATCACCGACAAAAGAAAAGACATCTCAATCCTTAAGGCAATGGGCTCCGACACCAACTTAATCAAAAGGATATTCTTCAACGAAGGTCTTTTAGTATCAGTCGTCGGTGGTTTGTTAGGATTATTATTAGGAATTATCGCCGTTTTGGCACAACAACACTTCGGCATCATACGTCTCGGCAACGGAGGCAATTACATTATCGATGCTTATCCTGTCGCATTACAACTCGCTGACGTCGTTTTAGTTTTCTTCACTATAACAATAATTGGAAGTCTAGCTTCAATTTTCACTGCTAATAAATCCATAAAAAATATGGAAGACGTTTCGCTTAATGCGAGATAACTGTCAACGGTCAACAGTCAACAGTCAACAGACTTTGAGTTTAAAAAAGCTTTAGACTTTTGTCTTTTGTCCTTAGACTATAAATTAGTTCTGTTCCAACTTCTTTGTCAATTCAACAAATTCCTGCACTGAGAGTTGTTCTGGACGTTTGTTAAAAATCTCATCTTGAATGATGTCCTGTGGAATAAGACTTCTCAATGAGTTACGCATTGTCTTTCTTCTTTGGTTGAAAGCTTGTTTCACGACAGTGACAAACAACTTCTCGTCGCATTCTAACTGACTTACGTTATTACGCTTCATTCTTATGACTGCCGACTTTACCTTTGGAGGAGGGTTAAATACATTTTCATGTACTGTAAACAGATAATCAATATCATACCAAGCTTGAAGCAATACGCTCAAAATACCGTAAGTCTTGCTTCCAGGACCTGCTGCGATACGCTCAGCCACTTCCTTCTGTATCATTCCGACAACCTCATCAACTTGATTTCTATATTTCAACACTTGGAAGAAAATCTGACTGCTGATGTTATATGGGAAATTACCAATCACACCGATTTTCTCTGAAGCGAATTTGCTTAAATCCGTCTTCAAGAAATCACCATGAATGAGATTATCGCCGAGCTGAGGATAAACATTTTTGAGATACTCAACAGACTCAGTGTCAATCTCCACGACACGAAGTTTTTCAAGATTATCTTGAATGATATATTGTGTAAGAACGCCCATACCGGCACCTACTTCCACTATGACGTTCACATCATCAGACATCGCATTGACAATGTTTCTTGCGATATTCAAATCTGTAAGAAAATGCTGACCTAAAGCCTTCTTAGGTCTAACCAAGTTATTATATTGATTCTGTTCCATATTCTAATTTATTATAAGACGCATCAATGTTTGTTTATATGCAAGAAACATTGATACGTCTCTACATTTTAATTCCTAATTCTTCTATAAGCATTTCGTGCCTGCGCCACATAAACACTTGCTGTATAATCATCTATGATTTTAGCGTAACACTCCAATGCTTCCTCTTTTTTGTCTAAATATCTTTCCAGAAGCACTGCGTCTTTCAACAAAGCGTCATCAGCCATATAACTATCCGCATAACCTTGATAAACACGTTTGTAGAGACTATCTGCTGTTTCATAATCGCTGTTTTCCATAGCTATCTGAGCCTTACGCATCAAAAGATACGGCATACTCACTTCGTTTGGATTATAAACGTTAACCGAGTCGAGCATCTGATTAGCAAGTTCGTAACGTTTTTGATAAATATAATAATCAGCTTTTGCAAGACGCTGCAATGCAATAGTATCGTATTCCAAATTATCCGATATCACCAACGACAAAGTCATTGCATCATTAGCGATAAGTTTCGATGTCGCTGACTTCAAGATATTCAACACTGCCAACGACCAGTCGAATTCGCCTATGTAATAACGCAGCTGCGCATTTTTCAGTCGCGCCTCGTGACCGATAGGCTCCTCTTTCATCGACTTATCCACCTGACTATAAAGCAATGTTGCTTCCCACACCTCTTCCTTAAAGAGATAGATATCAGCGAGTTTCATCTTAAGTCGCGACTTGTTAAGCTTGGAGATATTCAGTTCTAAGGCTTCATTTAATATGTCTATCGACTTATCTATCTCATTAAGATTGAATGCCAAAACATCAGCACGTATAATTAATATAGGTGTAGTCTTATCTGATATGCCAAGCTCAAGACACTCTTTCTCGATACGTTTCTCCAAGTCTGAATAAAACTCAGTCGTAGCTGAAGAATTCTCCACATTTTTATATTGAACCTCAATCAATCCCACTACAGCGTCTTCATAATAAGCACCCTCATGCGACTTATTTACCAGATATTCATAAGCCTTAGAAGCAATGTCATATTGTTCGTTATCAAACGCTATCTTTGCCAGGTAGATGATATCATATTCTCTGTCGCCCATACGTCTATCCAATGCAATCTCCTGATCTAACGCTATTTCATAATCCTTCATTTGAAGAGCGAACCATACCAACAGCTCAGCAAAAATCTCATTTTCCTTATTATCCTGAGCCTTCTTCAGCAAAGCATAACGCATGTTATCGATGACAGTGTCATCAATATTATATCTCAACATAAATGACAACCTAGACTTAACGACATCATAATCACCTGGATCTTCTTCCAACTGAAGCAGATAGTTTTCCGTAGCCTTCTCAAAATCCATCATATTTTGATAAGCCAAAGCCTTCTCCATGAAAAAATTATAACCCATTGACGATGTAGACCCTTTGTCATACAACATGATAGCGAAGTCATTAAAACTCTTCGATATCATCACATTAGCAATCTGTATGTAAAGATTTCTATCTTCAGGAAGTTCGTTTATCAGTTTTTTAAGAGTCTTATCTGACTTATCTTTATTATTATTTCTGAAATAGACATACGCCAGAGTGACCGTCGTTTTCCATTTATTCGTCGTGTTGTCATTTTTCACAAACGACCTCAGGTCCTTCTCCGCATCATCAAATCTTTCGAGAGAGATAAGACATTCAATATATTGCTGGAAATAATAATAGTATCTATAATCGATATAAAGCTGCTGATATATGTCAGCGGCTTTATCATATTCTTCGTTGTTAAAGAAGTTACGTGCCAGTTGCTCATTAACTTGACGCTGCGACTGTGCCGACTGATTCGACCTCGAATTATGCGGAGGCAGTGGCACCTGAGCATTCAGGGATGATGCCGAAAACAAAATCAAAAGAAAGAAAAACAATCGCAGCGTAAGTTTCATCGTAACTTATTGTTTTTCTGTTTCTTTAATAAAATCACTTTGCTGTTTAAAACGATCGAGGAAATAATCCAGCTTAGCTTCTGTATTTTTCAAAGCCGCTTCTTCTGAGTCAAGATATTCCTCTCTTAAAGTTTCTTCGTAAAGACCATTCTTAAAATCATCTTTTAAGTTAGAGAGCTGACTTTTAGAATACGCTATCTCTTCCTTCATAGCAACACGTTCATCTTCATATTGTTGAAGATAAGCCCGGAGAAGCTGCATCTCTGGTTTGGGAGTATTGTTCTGTCTTAGAAACTCATCGAACTTTGCACAATCATCGACGAGTTTATTAAAAGCGGTTTCTGTCTCTTGGTATTTTTTCTCTATCTTGGAAACTCCTTTTTCCAAGGTATTAATACGTTTCATTGACGGCTCGTTGTTACAAGCCATCAATGAAAACAATATCAATATTATGCTTAATTTACTTAATAATTTCAAAGCCTGTGTATTTTTGGAGTGCCTTAGGAACTCTGATTCCTTCTTCGCACTGGTTATTTTCTAACAAAGCTGCAACGATACGAGGCAATGCTAGCGCGCTACCATTCAATGTGTGAACGAGGCGGATGTTGCCATCTTTATCTTTGAAACGAAGTTTCATTCTGTTAGCTTGGAATGTCTCGAAGTTAGAAACAGAACTTACTTCAAGCCATAATTCTTGTGCTGCTGACCATACTTCGTAGTCGTAAGTCATTGCAGATGTGAAGCTCATATCGCCGCCGCAGAGACGTAACACTCTGAAAGGAAGTTCAAGTTTACGTAACAAGTTAGCGACGTGTTCTTTCATTGCTTCAAGTCTTTCGTATGATGTGTCAGGGTGAGCGATTTCAACGATTTCAACCTTGTCGAATTGGTGTAATCTGTTGAGTCCACGTACTGTCTTGCCCCATGAACCTGCCTCACGACGGAAGCAGTTTGAGTAAGCCACATTTTGTATAGGAAGTTGATTTTCTTGAACAATCTTATCGCGGAAGATATTTGTCACAGGAACCTCTGCTGTTGGGATGAGATACATATTATCTAATGGCACAGCATACATTTGAGCTTCTTTATCAGGAAGCTGACCTGTTGCATAAGCTGAAGCTTCGTTAACGAGGATTGGAGGTTGGATTTCAAAGTAACCAGCAGCGATAGCTTCATCGAGGAAGAAATTGATGAGAGCGCGTTGCAATCTTGCGCCGGCACCTTTATAGAATGGGAAACCTGCTCCAGTGACTTTATTACCGAGTTCGAAGTCGGCGAGTTGATATTTATTGAGTAAATCCCAGTGAGGAACTGCGCCTTCATAAAGTTTTGGCATCTCGCCTTCTTGACTTACGACGAGGTTGTCGGCAGCGGTCTTGCCGCAAGGAACATCGAGGTTTGGAGTATTAGGAATCTCGACGAGTTTATTTTGAAGCTGAGTCTTGATTTCTTCAGCGCGTTCTGCGAGGACTTTTGTCTTTTCTTTCAGTTCAGCGTTTCTTTGTTTGAGGGCGTTAGCTTCGTCAGCCTTGCCTTGTTTATAGAGGTCGCCGATTTGTTTTGCGAGGCTGTTAGCTTCTGCGAGAGCCTCGTCGTTTTCTTGTTGCAAAGCGCGACGTTCATCATCGAGTTGCAATACTTCATCTAATAATTCAAAGCGAGTAAAATTCTTAATACTCAAGCGTTTGATAACTTCTTCTTTATGTTCTCTTATGTAAGATACTACTAACATGGTAATTTATATTTTGCTTACAAAGATAATCTTTTTTTTAAATCTTAAAAACTCAAAACTTCAAAATCTCAGAAGTTTTTTAAGGTACTGAAATTTTGAGATTCTGAGTTTTTGAAATTCTGAGTTTCAAATAAAAAAATCCCGAATCTTAATTGACTCGGGATTTTTTTCTGTTCGTTTTATCTGTAACGATTATTCTGCGATTTCAGCATCAACTGGGATAACTGAAACGTATGAACGATCGTCTCTTCTTCTGCGGAATTCAACGATACCGTCTGTAAGAGCGTAGAGAGTATGATCTTTACCGCAACCTACGTTTTCACCTGGATTGTGTTTTGTACCACGTTGACGGACGATAATGTTACCAGCGATAACAGCTTGACCACCGAAAACCTTTACGCCCAAACGTTTACTTTGGGATTCACGACCGTTTGATGAACTACCAACACCTTTTTTATGTGCCATAATTTAAATTTTTTCGGGTTTGTTATTCAGTAATATTTTCAATGCTGATCTTTGTCAATTCTTGACGATGACCATTTAATGTTTGATAACCTTTTCTTCTTTTCTTTTTGAAAACAAGAACTTTGTCACCTCTGAGATGCTCAACAATCTTAGCATCAACTTTAGCACCTTCGAGGACGGGGGTGCCTACCCTTGTGTTGCCTTCATTTTCGATCAACAACACCTTGTCGAAAGTGATTGTGCCTTCGACTTCACCATTCAAACGATTGCAATAGATTTGATCACCTTTGCTTACTTTGAATTGTTGCCCTGCGATTTCTACAATTGCGTACATTCTTTAAATTTAAATTGAAATTAATTTCTATTTTTTCGGACTGCAAAATTACACTTTTTTTCAATACAAAATCAAGTGGAGAAAAAATATTTTTTTGAACTAAGAACTAAGAACTTTTCGGTCGCTGAGCTTGCCGAAGCGGCGAGCATTGCCTTCGACAGGCTCAGGCACCGCGGAACTTTGAACTTTGAACTTTGAACTGAAGTTGTATATCAAAAAGTTCAAAAGCCAACAGCCAAAAGCCCATAGCCTTAGTTCAATAGCCTTAGTTTTTTTTTCAACACCTTATATATTATAAAACATTTTTATTACCTTTGCGGAATTGTAGGGATTTACAACTGTTTTACATCAATCTCTACCTAATAATTTGCAAATTAAATTTTTAAACATCATACTATGATAGTATTCTTCGAAAACAAACAACGTAACATCATCGCTTTAGAAAGCCAAGAACGTTTATCTCAAGAATCAATCGCCAAACTCGTATGGTTGTTTGGTGAAGCAAAACAGATATTAACTCCTGCCATCGAAGGTTATTTCTTCGGTCCTCGCAAGGAAATGATAACTCCTTGGAGCACCAACGCTGTTGAAATAACACAAAACATGGGCATCAGCGGAATCACTCGCATCGAGGAATTCATTCCTGTCGCTGCCGACGACAACAGCTTCGACCCAATGCTTCAGGCAAAATATAATAACCTTGACCAAAACTTATTCTTCATCGACCGCAAGCCAGAACCAATCAAAAACATCGACGATATCGAGTCTTACAATATCCAAGAAGGTTTGGCATTAAGCGAAGAAGAAATATCATATCTCAAGAGCATCCGCGAAAAAATCGGACGTCCACTCACCGACAGTGAAGTATACGGCTTCGCTCAAGTCAACTCAGAACACTGCCGTCATAAAATCTTCGGCGGTACTTTCATCATCGACGGCAAAGAAATGCCTGACACTCTCTTCGCCCTCATCAAGAAGACTTCAAAAGAAAATCCTAACAGATTAGTATCTGCATATAAAGACAATGTCGCTTTCATCTTAGGTCCTAAAGTTGAACAATTCGCTCCTAAGACTCAACATCAAGCTGACTTCTTCCAAGTCCAAGACATCGACACTGTCATCTCATTGAAAGCTGAGACACACAACTTCCCTACTACTGTCGAGCCTTTCAACGGTGCTGCAACAGGTGGCGGCGGTGAAATCCGCGACCGTCTCGCTGGCGGTAAAGGTAGTATTCCATTGGCTGGAACTGCTGTCTATATGACATCATATCCTCGCACAGAAGGCACACGCGAATGGGAACAAGGTTTCGAAGAACGTAAATGGTTATATCAAGACCCAGCCGACATCCTCATCAAAGCTTCTAACGGCGCTTCAGACTTCGGTAACAAATTCGGTCAGCCTTTGATCAACGGTAGTCTCCTCACCTTCGAACATCAAGAAGAAGGTAAAGAATTCGGATTCGACAAAGTCATCATGCTCGCTGGCGGTATCGGCTTCGCAAGAAAAGAAGACAGCATTAAAGAAGATCCAGAACCAGGCGACCTCATCATAGTATTAGGTGGTGACAACTACCGCATCGGTATGGGCGGCGGTGCTGTATCAAGTGTCGACACTGGACAATTCAGCAATGCTATCGAGCTTAATGCTGTTCAACGTGCTAACCCTGAAATGCAAAAACGCGTCGCTAACGTAGTTCGCGCCATGACAGAATGCGGCAACAACCCAATCCGTTCTATCCACGACCACGGCGCTGGCGGTCACCTCAACTGTCTCTCAGAACTCATCGACAAGAGCGGTGGCGTCATCAACGTTGGCAACCTCCCTGTCGGCGACCCAACATTGTCTGACAAAGAAATCATCGGCAACGAGTCACAAGAGAGAATGGGTCTCCTCGTAAACAAAGAAAACACAGAGATCATCAAACAAACAGCTCTCAGAGAACGCGCTCCTTACTTCCAAGTTGGTGAAGCTACTAACGACGAACGCTTACGTTTCATCAGAGAAAACGGAGAAAATGCCATCGACCTCAGCTTGTCAGACTTCTTCGGAAGCACACCAAAAACTATCATGCACGATAGCGACAAGCCATATCACTTCAACGATATAGAATATAAGAAAGAACAATTCAACAAATATCTTGAACAAGTGCTTCAACTCGAAGCTGTCGCTTGTAAAGATTGGTTAACAAATAAAGTAGACCGCTCAGTAACAGGTCGTATCGCATTACAACAATGCGCCGGTGCTATCCAACTTCCTTTGAACAACTTAGGTATCAGCACTTTAGATTACCAAGGCATCAAAGGTATCGGTACAGCACTCGGTCACTCACCAGTTGCAGCTCTCGCCGACCCAGCAAAAGGCTCACGCTTGGCAGTAGCAGAATCACTCACCAACATCCTCTGGGCTCCTATCGAAGAAAATATCAAAGGTATCTCTTTGAGTGCAAACTGGATGTGGCCAGCTAAGAACGAAGGCGAAAACGCTCGTCTCTACAAAGCAGTGAAAGCATTAAGCGACTTCTGTATCGACTTAGGCATCAACGTTCCAACAGGTAAAGACTCTTTGTCAATGACACAGAAATATCCTAACGGACAAAAAGTTTTGTCTCCAGGTACAGTCATCGTGACAGCTGTCGGCGAAGTTTCTAACGTTCGTAAGACTGTTAAACCTGTCGTTTCAAAAGATCAAGAAACAGAATTACTTTATGTCAACTTCTCTAAAGACAACTTCCAACTCGGCGGCAGTAGCTTGGCACAAGTGTTAGACAAAATCGGCAACAACACACCTGACGTAAACGACACAGCTTATTTCAAAAATTGTTTCAACACAATTCAAAAGCTTATCGAAGAAGGTCTTATCGTTGCAGGTCACGACGTATCAGCTGGCGGTTTGATCACTACATTATTAGAAATGACATTCGCTAACGTAGAAGGCGGTCTCAACATCGACCTCTCTGCTTTGAACAACGATCTCATTTCTGTAGCATTCAGCGAACAACCAGCAGTCGTCATCCAAGTAAAAGACGCTAAAGCAAAAGAAATCCTTTCAAACAATAATATAGATTTCGTTGTTATTGGTAAACCACAAGACAAACGCGAAATCACATTGACAAAAGACAACGAAACATACAACTTAGACATCGACGCATTACGCGATGTTTGGTACAAGAGTTCATATCTCTTAGACAAGAAACAAAGCGGTGAAGACAAGGCTACAAAACGTTTTGAAAATTATAAGAAACAAGACTTACGCTACGACTTCACTTCATTCACAGGCAAGGCTGCTGATTTAGGCATCAATATGCACAGAAGAGAAGCTTCAGGTGTCAAGGCTGCTATCATCAGAGAAAAAGGTGTTAACGGCGACCGTGAAATGGCTTACGCTTTATACCTCGCAGGTTTCGATGTAAAAGACGTTCACACAACAGACTTGACAAGTGGCAGAGAAGACCTCAGCGACGTTAACATGATTGTATTCGTCGGTGGTTTCTCAAACTCAGACGTCTGCGGTTCTGCTAAAGGTTGGGCAGGCGCATTGTTATACAACGACACAGCACGTACAGCTATCGAGAACTTCTACGCTCGTAAAGACACCCTCAGCTTAGGCGTATGTAACGGTTGCCAACTCATGACAGCATTAGGTCTCGTCTATCCAGAACACGAAGAACACCCAGTGATGTTACACAACGACTCACACAAATTCGAGTCAAACTTCATCAATGTTAATGTCAACCACAGTAACAGCATCATGTTGTCATCATTAGAAGGACGTCGCTTAGGTGTTTGGATCGCTCACGGTGAAGGCAAGTTCCACTTCCCATATTCACAAGACAGATACGACATCGCTATGAGCTACAGCTACGGCGACTATCCAGCTAACCCTAACGGCAGCCCATGGGAAGCAGCAGCAATCTGCTCTAACGACGGCCGTCACTTAGCAATGATGCCTCACATCGAACGTGCTTTCTTACCATGGCAATGGCCTTACTATCCAGAAAACAGAAAAGATGATGAAGTAGCACCATGGATCGAAGCTTTCGTCAACGCATACAATTGGATTAAAAACAACAAATAATGAATAAATCTGAAAAACTAGGCATCAAAGGCAGAACCGACGTTCCTCCAAGATTATTCGATCTTGTTCCACGTTTCATCGAGAAATATGGCTACAAAGATTGTCTCTTCGCTGGAAAAGTCGACCGCCAATGGGTGAAATACGATGGACAGAAGTTCTATGACATCACCAACTCTATCAGTCATGGACTTTTGAAACTAGGTGTCAAGAAAGGCGACCGTATCGCTTTGGTTGCGACCAATGCTCCTGAATGGAACATGATAGACTTCGCAATACAACAAGTAGGCGCAATCTGTATACCTATATATCCAACTATCAGCCATGCCGACTACGAATACATCTTCAACCATTCAGAGGCAAGCATAGTTTTTGTTACAAATAAGCACTTATATAATAAGGTGTCGGACATCATCGCTTCGACACCTTCCATCAAAGATGTATATCTCATCAGACCTACAGAAGGTCTCAAGTCATTGCAAGAGCTTATAGAACTCGGCAATGCAAATAAAGACGAAGCCGCGTTGGAAGCTACGAAGGCTGAAGTAAAGAATGAAGATGTAGCGACAATCATCTACACTTCAGGAACAATGGGTACTCCTAAAGGTGTTATGCTCACACATCGTAACATATTGTCGGTCATAGAATATCTCTGCCCGCTCTACCCTATCGACGAGACTCACGACACAATAAGTTATTTACCACTTTCTCACATTTACGAAAGAACTGTGCAATATTGCCACGTTTATTTAGGATGTAGCACATATTATGTAGACAATCTCGGCGCTATCGTTGAGACAATGGGCGAAGTGAGACCTCATCACTTCTCTTCAGTACCACGTCTCATCGAAAAAGTTTATCACACAATTGTTCGTAAAGGACAGAAACTCACAGGCATCAAGAAACCTATTTTCTTCTGGGCGTTGAATCTTGCAGAACGTTACGACGAAACCAAGAAACATAACGGCTGGTTCTATCGTCAACAGTTGAAGATTGCCGACAGACTCGTCTTCAAGGAATGGAGAAAAGTATTCGGCAACAACCTGCAGCTCATCATCTCGGGAGGCGCTGCAATCCAACCTCGTCTCGTTAAGATATTCACTGCTATAGGAATTCAACTTTCAGAAGGTTACGGATTGACTGAAACATCACCTGTTATCGCAACCAACAGTCTCACTTTAGGCAAGTTGAAAGCTGGCACTGTAGGCGTCGTGATGGACAACCAAGAAGTCGTGATAGCTGAAAACGGAGAGATACTCGTCAAAGGCCCTAACGTAATGCTAGGATATTATAAAGACGAAGAGAAGACTAAAGAAGTCATTGACGAAAACGGATACTTCCACACTGGCGACAAAGGCTGTTTCGACGAAGACGGTCTCCTTAAAATCACTGGTCGTATCAAAGAGATTTTCAAGACTTCAATGGGTAAATATGTCAGCCCTGTATTGATAGAAAACAAAATCAAGGAATCACCATTCATAGGCGAATTGTTAGTAATTGGCGAAGGACAGAAGTTCGCAGCAGCGCTTATCTATCCTAACTTTGAACATCTTAAGTCGTGGTGCAATATCAAAGGTATAACATACACTACTGACGAAGAGATGATCAAAAACAAAGACGTCATCATGCGTTTCCGCAAAGAGATAGATAAATACAATGCAGAACTTGGCGACTACGAACAAGTCAAGAAATTTGAACTCATCGCCAAGGAATGGACTATCGAGTCGGGTGAAATGACAGCAAGTCTGAAACCACGTCGTAGCAAGATCATGCAAAACTACGCAGACCTGGTAAATAAGATTTACGCAGAATAAAAAAATAGACGCGATTGCGTCTATTTTTTTATGCCATCAACTTAAACAACATCTCTCTATAAAGATCTTTCTGTGAAACATCAGAGCTGCAATTATAACCTTTCGCTTTCATGTCAAAATCGCGAAGGACTTCGATGCAACGCATGCAATCAGCCCAAGAATAATGACGTGCAGCATCCAAATAATCATTAACAAAAAATGGATTAACCCCCAACATTGTTGCTAAGGTATTCTTACTTTTATCTTTAGAGAAATGTAGCTTCAATAATTTTGTGTAATATCCGTAAAGCGTCACTATTGTCATGAAGATAGGATTGTCTTTAGGATTATCACCGAAATAATTTATAATCTGATTTGCTTTAACGAAATCTTTGTTACCGATAGCCTTCTGTAGTTCGAAAACGTTAAAATCTTTTGATATACCTATATTATATTCTACATCAGCATCATCGATACGTTTTGAAGGAGGCAGAGCCACCATCAACTTCTCTAATTCGTTCCTCACCTTGTGAAGGTCATTGCCCAGGAAGTCAGCTATCATCTGAGTCGCTTTAGGTGTGATATTATACTTCTTAGCAGCAAGATATTTGACAATCCAATCCGGGATATTATTATCATACAATTTCTTTGATTCAAACAACACACCTTTTTTATCTATATACTTCGCCAAGGCGCGACGTTTGTCAAGTTTCTTGTATTTATAATTGATAATAAGAATTGTAGTTGAAGGCATCTTATCGAGATAATCTGCAAGAGATTCTATGTCTTTCACATTATGAGCCTCTTTCACGATAACAACAAGATATTCTCCCATCATTGGGAAAGCGCGAGCCTGCGTCATTATATCTTTCGCATTGACATCGCCACCATATAAAACAACCTGATTAAACGAACGTTCTGCCTCATCGAGGATAGTATTTTCTAACTCATTGCTAATGGTATCAATAAAAAATGGTTCCTCTCCCATAAGGAAATAAATAGGATAAAAAACCCTCTTTTTTATGTCGGCAAGAATCTGTTCGTAAGTCATAATCAAAACATTTGTGCAAAGATAAACTAATTCATAATTCACAATGCATAATGCACAATTATTTCAAAATAAATTTCAATTATGAATTATGAACTATACATTATGAATTAAATTAGTACTTTTGCAAAAATTAAAAAAAGATGTCATTTTTAGTTGAACCTTTAATATTTGGACCTATAAAAAGTCGCAGACTTGGAAACTCATTAGGCGTTAATTTATTGCCAGAAGTCGGCAAGATTTGTTCATTCGACTGCATCTACTGTGAATGTGGATGGAACCCAGAAAACAAGAAAAACAGCGGTATACCAACGAAAGAGATTTTCGAACAAGCATTAGAGAAAAGGCTGCAAGAACTCAAAGGCACTGCCGATGAGCCAGATAGCATCACTTTCTCTGGCAACGGAGAACCAACGTTAAATCCAGACTTCGTCGATATTATCGACATCACTATAAGACTTCGAGACTTATACTTGCCAAATGCCAAAATCAGCGTTTTGACAAACGGCACCACTTTGCATAAAAAAGAGATTTTCGATGCAATATCAAAAGTCAACAACAACATCATCAAGATTGACGGCGGAACATACGAAACCATTAAAGCCATCAATCAGCCAAATGTTAATTTTGATTTAGAAAAATACATTAAAACGCTACAAGAATACAAAGGAAACCTTATCATTCAGACATGTTTCCTGAGAGGCGAACATAATGGCGTTAAAATCGACAACACCACTGAAAAAGAAGTAACACTCTGGATAGAACATATCAAAAAAATAAATCCAAGAAAAACAATGATTTATGCTATTGACAGAGAGACACCAGAGAAAAAGCTAGAGAAGATAAGCTTAAAAGAATTGGAACAAATAGCCAAACCTTTAAGAGAACTTGGTTACGACATAGAATGCTACGGAAAATAAAAGCATATCATTACATTACTTCATTACTACATCACTAAAAAAATATAGAAAAAAATAATTGATACAATAAAAAAAAACAGTAAATTTGCGAAGCAAAAAATTGAATTGAATCATGGATAAAAAATTAACAATTATCAACATCGCATTAGTAGTAGTTGCCATCTTCTTGGCATACATGGTTTATCACAGCATCAGCCAACCTGTTATTTTCGAAAATACAAAATTGGATCGTGAAGTAAAGGTCGTTCAAAACCTTAAAGACATCAGAAGCTCACAAGGTTTGTTCAAAGAAAACTACAACAGATACACAGCAAGTTTCGACACATTAATCGAATTCATCCGCACTGGCGAACTTCCTATTGTTAACATCATCCCAGACCCAAACGACACAACATACACAAAAACTATCAACGATACAGTTGGTTATATCAAGGTTTTAGACTCATTGTTCTCAAACAGACCTAACTTCAATGTTGAGTCATTACGTTATATCCCATTCACAGAACCACAACAAGAATTCGAAATTGAAGCTGGTTACATCACACGTGGTGGTATGAAAGTTCCTGTATTTGAAGTCAAAGCTCACTACAACACATACTTAAACGGCCTCGACAGACAAAGAGTCAGAAACGCTACAGCTGAACGCGAAGACCTCAACAAATATCCAGGTATGAAAGTCGGTTCTATGACTGAACCTTTAACAGACGGTAACTGGGAAAACCTTTAATATATAATATGACTTCCTACTTATATCCATATATCCAGGAGTCTATTAATTTAAACAGCAAGAAAACAGATAATTATATCATGACCATCCAACATTCCTTGGATGGTCTTTCTTTTGTCATCTTCGACACCGCTGAAAATAAATTCATAGCTCTGAAACATTATCAAATCTCGGAGAAGAACATCTCTCTCGAGACATTGCTTGTTGAACTTCAGGAAAAAGAATCTTGGAAACTTGAAGACTTTAAAAATGTTAATATCCTTATAGATAATAACAACAACACCTTCGTTCCAAAAGAATATTTCCAAGAAGAGATGAAAGAAAACTATCTGTCATTACTTAATATCGAACACTCTAATGTCTTGACAGATGAAATCAACTCCAGTGATATAATCAATGTATATTCTTCACAAGACAAACTTGATTTCTTGAGCGATAATGTTAAGACATATCATAGTTCCAGCATACTTATCAAGAAACTCATAAAGGAATTCTCAAGCAGAAATCCAGAGACAAGAGCCTTCGTTAATGTTAAAAATAATTCATACGAGCTGATAATACTCAACAACGACAAGCTCATATTTCATAATTATTTTAGCTTTAACACAAAAGAAGATTTCTTGTACTTCCTGTTATTCACTTTCGATCAGCATAATATCGACAATGAAAGCATTCCATTATATTTCTTAGGATTTATTGAAGAAAAATCTTCCATCGTCGACTTATGCTCTCGTTACATAAGAAACATAAGATTTTTCAACAGAGATAACGATTTCAATTACATCAACGAATTAAATTCAGTACCTTACTATTATTATTACACCTTATATAGTTTCACATCATGCGAATAATAAGAGGAAAACATCAAAGACGACAGATTACTGCTCCGAGCAATTTACCTGTTCGTCCTACAACCGACATGGCAAAGGAAAGTTTATTTAACATCTTAGAAAACCACGTCGATTTTGAAGATATCACAGTATTAGACCTTTTCGCAGGAACCGGCAATATCTCATACGAATTGGTTTCAAGAGGCTGCCCTCGCGTAACAGCTGTAGATGAAAACAACAACTGCATCAAGTTTATCCGTGAGACAGCTACAAAACTCAATATGGAAGAGCTACTCGCAATACGTTCCGACGTATTCCGTTTCATCCCAATGCATAAGGTAAAATACGACCTTATCTTCGCCGACCCTCCATACGACAGCCAACATTACGACTTATTGGTAAGTCTTATTTTTGAACACAACTTGCTCAAAGAAGACGGCATGCTCGTCGTTGAACATAACAAATTCGTTGACTTCAAAGACCATCCACGCTTCGTTGAGCAACGCAGATACGGAAAAGTTAATTTTAGTTTCTTTAAATAAAAATAAAATGAAATCAAAAAAATCACTCATTGCTCATGGCTCACAGCTCATAGCATTATTAATGTTCGCATTAATATCTATTAACGTCAATGCACAAGATGCAGAATCACAAATTTTTGATGGTGCAAACTGCACAAGCATCATGGTCGGCAAAGACGCATCGACAGATGGTTCTGTCATGACATCACACACCTGCGACGGCATGTACCGCACATGGCTTCGCTGGGAAAAAGCAGAACAACATGAAAAAGGAGCTACCCAGAAAATATACAGAGGAAGCATGCACACCAGAAACGCCTACGACAGCAAAGGCTTGGAATATGCTGGCGAGATTCCACAAGCAGAATACACATATTCTTATCTTAATACAGCATACCCATGCTTGAACGAAAAACAGTTAGCTATTGGCGAAACAACATTCTCAGGTCCCGACACATTGGTAAACCCAGAAGGCTTATTCATGATTGAAGACTTGGAACGCATAGCTCTCCAACGCTGCGACAACGCAAGAGACGCCATCAGACTCATAGGCGAACTCATCAAAGAATACGGCTACGGTGACGGCGGCGAATGTATCACAATCGCTGATACTGAAGAAGTATGGTGCATGGAAATCATGGGCGAAGGCAAAAAGAAAATAGGCGGCATCTGGGCGGCTCAAAGAGTACCAGACGGCGAGGTAAGCGTATCAGCTAACATCCCAAGAATCAAACATATCAATAGAAACGACCCTGACAACTTCATGTGTTCAGACAATATCGAGAAAGTTGCAAAGAAACATGGATTATGGGATGGCGAAAGCGAATTCGTATGGTTCAAAGTTTTCGGCAACGACTACTCAAACGGCAAGAACTTCCGCGAACGCGAATGGTTTATCCTCAATGCTTTAGCTCCATCATTAGGATTAAGCATGGACGATGACGAACTCCCATTCTCTGTTAAGCCTGAAGAAAAAGTAGACGCACGTAAAGTGATGGAACTTCTCAGAAGCACCTACGAAGGAACAGAATTAGACGTGACACGCAACATCAAGATTGTCAACAGAAAAGGCGACACCATCGTAAGCCCTATCGCTAACCCATGGATGGGCAGCACCGACATCGCGACATACAATATGATTGCTCCTGAAACTGTAGAAGCAATGCGTACTGTTTCAGTTTCATGGTGTTCATACTCATTCGTGACACAGCTCAGAAGCTGGATGCCAGATGAAATCGGCGGCATCTGCTGGTTCTCAGTAGAAAACCCAGGACAAAGTCCAAGAATCCCTATCTTCACAGGTTCTACAATAGTGCCAAGTTGCTTCGAAGAATGTGGTCATAACAACTACAACGAAGAAACATTATTATGGCGTTATCGTAAAGCTAACAAATTAGCACAAATACAATGGGGCAGCACAAAAAATGCTATGATTAGCAGCATTTTAAGATACGAAGAAAAAGCAGCTAAAGAAATTCCAGCATTGGAAAAAGAAGTAATGGCATTATTGGAAGAAGGCAAGAAAGAAGAAGCACAAAAGTTAATGAACAGATACACTATTGACTTTGAAGCTGCTACAGCAAACACCTGGAAAGAATTAGAACAAACATTCTGGGAAAGATTCTGGATTAACTTCTAATTTATAATTTAGAATTATAGTAAAGGCGCATTTAATGCGCCTTTTTTTGTATATCTACATTATTTTAAAATTAAAAACAATATTTTTTAAAAAAATATAA
>JBGVET010000051.1:0-6447 GCA_045120395.1 Candidatus Limimorpha sp. | reverse complement strand
TTCGACAGGCTCAGGCACCGAGGATAAATAGCCCGAAAGGCTCCAACATATACAACGTCATGGCGACGCCATACGGAGAAGGAATGGCGACGCCATATGGAGAGAAAAAAAAAGACGCCTCAAATTTGAGACGTCTTTTGTGGAAACTGCTGGGGTCGAACCAGCGACCCCCTGCTTGTAAGGCAGGTGCTCTAAACCAACTGAGCTAAGCTTCCATTCTGTGTAAGAACTGTTTGTAATAACCTTTCGTTTACGAGTGCAAAGATAGGAACTTTTCCATTACGCGCAACACTTTTTTTAAAATATTTTTATTTTTCTTTAAATTTACTTATACCAATAAGTTACAAAGATATTTTTATACAAAACCCTTCTTTTTTATCTTATTTTTAACCCAAAACCGTAAATTTCCACAACAAAAATATCACATTTTAGCAAAAGCTACGCTTTTTTTCAATTCATAATGCATAATTATCTTCATTGTTCACTCCTAACTCTAGTAATTCTCGCGAGGTAATCGTAATGTTCGCCTCTTCTGACAATCTCCATTTTAAATCCGTGAAGTTCGGCATAATTTCTCAAAGTATTAGCATCGATATAAAGCCAAGGGAAAGAATCGCCTTTGATATCATCATAACACATAGTGTATTCAAGTTCGCCATAATATTTACCATCATCAGGCAATTCTATTATTCCGTCTTCGTCTTCATAGAGATAACAAAGATCCGACGAGTCGCAGAGAAGCTGTCCATCTTCTGCCAACACCTTATCTATATGTTTAAAGAAAGCAGGAAGCTTATCAATAGTACCGACAATGCCAATGCCATTCATCAACATCAATATTGTATCGTATTTTTCTTCTAAAGTAAAAAAATCCTGTTCTTTGACATTTACAAGTCCTCTTTCCTTCATCGTCTCTACAGAATAAGGAGAAATATCTATTGCAGTGACGTCAATACCTTTTTCCTGAAGCCAGAGTGAATGGCAACCAGAGCCAGCACCAACATCTAGAGTCTTACCCTTCGCCATCTTCAATGCCTTCTGTTCCAGTTTAGGCATATATCTAAAAGTACGGAACAATGTCTCCAACGGAATCTCATCATCATCAAACATTGGCGACAAAACACATAACTTACCATCGCGACGACCCTTGTAATAATCAGCAATCGCTTTTCCCATTGCATCGGTTTCTTTTTTCATATCTTTATAAGTCAATGGACAACAAACAACGGACAACAGAACTTGAATATATTTTTCTTTTGTCTTTCGCCTTTAATCTTTTGTCCCTAATTCCTAATTCAAAATTATAAATATTTTCCTTATTTTCCTTTATAAAGAGATAAAAAAATCTTATCTTTGATGAATCAAATTTAAAACTAACTATTATGACTGACGAATCAAAAATTAGAGAAGCTTTTGAAGAAAAAAACTGGGCAGAAATCAAGTCGCAAGACTCTTGGTCTGTTTTCAAGATAATGTCTGAATTTGTTACAGGTTACGAGACACTTTCCAAGATTGGACCATGCGTAGCAATCTTCGGTTCCGCTCGCACAAAGCCAGACAACAAATATTATAAAATGGCAGAAGAAGCCGCTTATCTTTTAGTTAAGAAAGGCTTCGGTATCATCACCGGTGGCGGCCCTGGCATCATGGAAGCAGGTAATAAAGGTGCGCATTTCGGCGGAGGCAAGAGTGTCGGACTCAACATCGTGCTTCCTCACGAACAAAAGCCTAATCCTTTCATCGACCAAGACAAGAACATCAACTTTGATTATTTCTACGTAAGAAAGACGATGTTCATGCGTTATGCCCAAGGCTATATCGCATTCCCTGGTGGTTTCGGAACACTAGACGAACTATCAGAAGCAATCACCTTGATACAGACCAACAAGCTCATCTCCTTCCCTATCATCATGGTTGGAAAAGAATTCTGGGAACCACTCAACGACTGGTTCTTGAACTCTTTGCTCAAAGAAGGAATGGTGAGCGAGAGCGACTTCAAGATCTTCCACATCGTCGACACAGTAGAAGAAGCCGTGAAAATCATTGAAGAATTCTATCATAAATACGCACTTAAACCTAATTTTTAGACCTCAAAAACTCAAAACTTCAGAATCTCAGAATTTGTATTTGAGGTTCTGAGATTTTGAGATTTTGAATTTTTAACGAAATGATTGAAATACCTATTAATATAATAAGTATCGAAGGTGACGGTTTTCATCTCATCGCTGAGGGTTGCATCAACGGCAAGACCGCTCGTTTTGTCGTTGACACTGGTGCTTCTAGGACTGTCTTCGATAAAGATAAAATCTTAAATTATATTAACAACCCTGAGTTTTCAGAAAAAGAAGGTATCTCTGCAGGAATTGGAGGCACCGACATTTCAAGTTTTATCTTTGACATAGAAGAACTCAGCTTCGGAGAGCTAAAGATTAAGGATTATCAAGCCGTTGCTATGGATTTATCCAATGTCAACGATTCATACGCCATGATAAAACTCCCTCCTATCGACGGTGTCCTGGGCGGTGATTTACTTGTAAAATATAAAGCTGTTATCAGTTATAGATTAAAGAAAATACGTCTTTTCGCAACGAAATAATTATGGCAAAGATTTTAGTGATTGACGACGAAGCTGCTATCCGTCGTATCTTACGCGAGATTTTAGAACACGAGAAATACAATGTCGATGACGCTGCATCTGCTGTCGATGCTCTTCCTTTAGTCAAAGAGAATGAATACGACGCTATTTTGTGCGACATCAAGATGCCACAGATGGACGGCATTGAATTTCTTGAAGAAGCCAAGAAAATCAGCGACGCTCCCATCATCATGATTTCCGGTCACGGCACTATAGACACCGCCGTTGAGGCAATAAAAAAAGGAGCCTTCGACTATATTGCCAAGCCGCCAGAGCTGAACCGTCTGCTCATCACTCTGCGTAATGCTTTGGACAAGTCACAGCTGATGACGGAGACCAAAGCTCTCAAGAAAGTCGTCAACCGCAAGCATCAGATGATTGGCAGTTCCAAGCCTATGATGGAGATTCACGACATGATTGAGAAGGTAGCACCTACCACCGCACGTGTGCTCATCGAAGGAGAAAACGGTACAGGCAAAGAACTCGTAGCTCGTCAGCTTCATGAGTTGAGCAATCGTTCCTACGCCCCTTTCATTGAAGTCAACTGCGCTGCAATACCTTCAGAACTAATCGAGAGTCAGCTCTTCGGTCATGAGAAAGGCTCGTTCACTTCGGCGATAAAGATGAAGAAAGGCGACTTTGAACTCGCCAACAACGGAACCTTATTCCTTGATGAAATCGGCGACATGAGTCTGTCGGCACAAGCCAAGGTATTGAGAGCCTTGCAGGAAAACAAGATAACTAGAGTCGGTGGCGAAAGTGAGATTAACGTCAACGTGAGAATCATCGCCGCGACGAACAAAAACCTCAAGGAAGAGATACAAAAAGGCAATTTCAGAGAAGATTTGTATCATCGATTAAGCGTCATTATAATCAACGTCCCGCCTTTACGAGAAAGATTAGACGACATACCTGAGTTAGTCAGTTATTTCGTTGAAAATATCTCCGGCGAGATGGGAAAGGCTGCGCCTACATTCACCCAAGATGCTATCGAAGAACTTCAGAAATATCGTTGGACAGGAAACATCCGCGAGCTTCATAATGTCATAGAAAGACTTGTGATTTTATGTGGAAATGAAGTTGACGGAGACGATGTGAGGAAGTATGTTCAGCCTTTGGTTAGTTAGGAGTTAGGAGTTGGGAGTTGGGAGGAATAAAAAAAAGCACTAATATATTCGTGATATATTAGTGTTTTTTTGTGGAGGATTTGAAAAAAGTGGAGTTGGAGGGAACTGAACTCCTTTTCTTATTTCATTGATATTCTGAATATTTCAAAATGCTGTTTTACGATTGGTCTCAGATTTTGACCACTACCTTTTTTTCACATACTGACGATTTATCTTCATTTATATAGCAAACTCCTTCTTTAATCTTTTTACCGTGCTTTCAGAGACATCTGTCAGTTTTGCTACCTTTCGTATTGGATATTTTAATCGCAAAAGTTTCAATGCCTCCTTATATTCTTCTTTCTTTTTCTCAACTGGCTTGCGATAACCGACCTTACGACCAAGCCCTGATTTGCCTGTCGCAGCAATGTTCTTATCTACATAGACCTTCCTGCCCGATTTTAATCGGAAAATCAAATTTTCACGCTCGATCTGCGAGCAGACGCATAATACTGATAGCATCACCGATAAATACACATTTTCAGAACCGTCCTCCGAGAACAATGATAATCCCTCTTTCTGAAAATAGGCGTTGATGCCATTGTCCTTCAATGTGCGAATAGTATCCAAAACTTCCCAAATGGCACGACCACAACGGGAGAGTTCTGAGAACAAAACAACATCTACACGATTACTGATGGCATACTCTATACACTCTGTGAGCACGGCACGCTCTTCATTACGTTTCGCTCCTGATATATGTTCTTCAAAAGTCTTGCTGATGGTCATTGAGTTCCTGTTGGCGTAGTCAGTCAGGTCTATTACTTGTCTTTCGGTGCTTTGACGGTCTCCCGTAGAAGAAACTCTTGCATATATTATCGCTCTTTTCATATCTTTCATTATCGTATGGGTTCATTTATAAGTTGTGTTCATTTAAGTCTTGTTATGTCATTTGAACCTGTTGTTTCTTGCGGTCATGTCAGACAAAGATTTATTTGAACTTTTTGTTATGCAAATATAAATAATAATTTTCATATATCATTGGTCCTCAAGTAGTTAAATTAAACAAAAAAAATAAAAAAATCAGGAGGATGTCTTAAAACATACCTCCTGATTTCAAAAGTTTCAATTTATTGAATAGTGAATTCTATATTGCTAATGTTCAGTGTGTTATAAAGATAATGGATATTAACCCCATTCTATAGACCTACAAAGTCTATTCTTTATCTATATTTCGGACATCCATGTTTGAATGTTGATTTCAAAAAAAATAATTATTTTTTTTTTGACTCAATTGCTAACTTGCAAGTCTTTTGTGAGATTTCCAATGGTGCATCTTGTCATAATGATTTGCAGCAAACCATTTTTCAAACACAGTGCAGTCTTCTTCTGACAATCTGTTTTTGATGACAAATGTTGCTTGGTGTCGTTCTCCTTCTTTGTCGTGCTGCTCATAATACTTAATCGCTTTGTCTAACGACCACCATTTTTTATTACTGACAGCAAAAAACTCAACATACTTCTTGTCAAACTTCTTCTTGGTATTATCACATACAGCGTTAATCAAATGCTGCAGCAAATCAACATCACTTTGCTCAATGCTGTATATATTACCTTTGTTAATGTATTTTTCAACCCAGTCATCCAAATTGACATAACTGCCAATCTGGTGACACTTGTCTTCATAAGCGCAGAAAGACGAGCGAAGTGCTTTCAAGACTTTTAGATTATTATCACCATCTATCTTCACAGGATGAGCCAACGGTATAATCACCCTGAACTTATTCCAACTGCGAGGAGCAGTGTTGGATATAGTCGGATACGCCAACCACGCCCAGTCCTTATATAACTCCTTGAACTTGTTGAAATGCAGTGAATTGTCAATATCTATAATCAAAGAACTAATCTCATTCATCTCACTTTTGATATGCCGATACTCATTAGTGGTATTTTTGTAAAACTCGCTAATTTGTAATTGACAGAAGTTCTTTATGTTCGCCCAAGTCTTTAAATCAGACTTGTTGCTTTTTACTTGATTTAAACGATTTGTCTTGTCTTTTATCACCCAGTCATATAAAGGGATACCAGTAAGTGAAGGGATATGCTTTGGTAGTTCTCTTCAGTCTATGCTTCTTCCATAACAACCGCTCTTTTTCACTGTCCTGTAACTTAACATTATAGAATTTACCACATAATCTTCTCCTTTTTGGGGTAGTTGTTCTATATATATACTACTACCCCGAAATGGATAACTTTCTGTGGTCTCACCAAAATTAAGTTGTTTTATAACATGATAACCCATAACACACCAGAGGTCTGCTGAACCATTCTTTTTAGTTCCTGCTTTCCAGCAAAACATGACAGCACCAAACACTTCCTTCATATAAACAGGTAATAGTCCATAATCCAACTCACCAGGCAGCATCTCTGGATTCTCCAATTGGATATACTCCAAGCAGTTCATTAGATAACTTGCTTTGTATATCGCACAGTCTTCAAATCCGAAAGCAGCATACCTATCATCCACAGACATATTATCAAATGTAATCTTGTTCTTTCTGTTTTTTGCCACTTCATTTATTTTCACCAAATTAAATATCCTATTCCTTGAGGGGACAACTACACTACCATCTGCTTTTCTGCTAACACCAAACTTATCAATATAGTCCTTAATCTTATTGACATCTCTATACTCTTGCCAACTTA
>JBGVET010000050.1:0-54447 GCA_045120395.1 Candidatus Limimorpha sp. | reverse complement strand
ATGAAAAGCGAACCGTCTTATGTGATGTTCGATTTCGAGATTTTCGATGATAAGGTTTTCGTTCTTCAAAGAAAAGGCAACAGCATGAAAGAATGTAGGATTTTAGTTCAAGATTTATGGCTCGATCCAATTGATACGATTAGTATTCCTAATCATATAAAACCGGAAGAAATCATTGTCGATTGCACGGAAAGTTGTCAGCTGATAGGAGCAGATTCTGTTTATCAAGTGGTAAAAATGAATTCTTCATACGAACTTATGTTCCCAGCGGAGAAAGAACGTTATAATAAGGTGTTGAAAGATATTATTTTCTTTACTGATAAATATATTTATTTCAATAAGTTGAAGATTGACGGATATTATTCTGAATTCTTCAGGATTGGAAAAGAAACCAAGGAAAAAGAGATGATGTTTATATGCAACGATATAGAATCTTATCATAATATCAAAAAGGAAGAAAAATGGCATCAAGCTTATATTGAGCAACTTCCTAAAAGTTGGTGCGGTGGTGGATTCCCGTCAGCGGAAGAGTGGGGTGTGTTTGTGAAACATACATGGTATCATACCAAGGATAATCATCTAGATGTGATTGATGACACCTTATATTATTTCGATCATTTCAACGGCAAGATTCTGATATACGATGAAGGCATAAATCTTCTTAATGAATGTGAAATTACCTATCCAACAAAGGAGGACTTCTGGCAGCATAAGATTTATAAAGATAAAGCATTGGGAAAATTCTACACCATATTCGGCTCTATTGTAAACGAGATTGATGTCAAGACAGGAAAGACAAGTGCAGTGGCAAATGCCAATCAATGGATGACAGAAAAGATAATCATTCATAAAGGAAATCTTTATGCTGTCACAAAGAAAAGAGACTCTGCCGGAGTATGGGTTTCTTATGTTGAAAGGATTGTAATTGATTAGGAATGAATGTAGAGACGCGTCAATGTAACCATAAAAATAAACACACATTGACACGTCTCAAAAACAAAGAATGAAAATTTCCTCTGCGTCTCTGCGAGAGAAAAAAGCCCTGAAAGGGCGAAACATATATAACGTACGGCATCGCCGTATGATAGGAGATAAAACCATGAAAAAACTACTACTCACAATCACGCTTATCATCTGCGGAATGACGCTTTTCGCACAGAAGAACGAATCTCTTGTCAATATTGAGGTTATCGTTTCTGATAATCAAGGCAATGTCTTGAAAGACGTGGCTATTTATAACTCTAAAAACAAGCTCATCGGTATTACGAATCATGAAGGTATCACCTGGATTACATCTCGTTTCGGCGATGCCATAATTTTCTCTCATCTTAGCTTTGAACATAAAATCATCAAGATTTCTGAATATGAAGATATGTATGAGGAAGAGTTCAACAACTTCAAAATGATAGTGAAAATGGAAGCAAAATCATACGTGCTTCCTGAAGTGACCATCGTTGAAAACGCACCTCAACTAGCATATAAAAATAAGGAAGTTTGGGTGCTAGATTATTCCGTTGATGAAAAAGGAATAATGGCAGTGACTACAGACGGTAAAGAATCTAATCTCTTGCATCTTGGCTTTGAACAAGACACGATTTCAATAAAGAAGATTGATAAAAAACTCGACATTCTGTTCAGGGATATTCTTTATCAAGACCTTTTCGGCAATACTCATCTTATGTCTCTTGATTCTGCCTTTCAGGTTTATTCCGAGAAAGACAATCTCGAACTTCTCTATGGTGTGACTCTTGAAAAACATAAAACTACATTTGCTAATCTTTATGCACTGACAGACAGCATAATAGTTACGAGGAAAGAGTTTTACAGCGGACAGGAAGTCGTGTATTTCATGACAAACAGAAATAATGGCAGAACAGAAGTTTTATGCGATGTTTATGGTTCGTCACGTCAGATGGCAAAGAACTGGAGTATTGACAATATACGTCTGAGACGAGCCCTCAATACGGGTTCAAGTGATTTCGTTAATCCGTATGAAAAACCTGCAGAATGGGAATCTTTTGAAGCGGATATGATAAAACGCCTGATGCTTCAGGAGATTTATGTTCCTATATTGAATGTCGATAACAAAATTTATATCTTCGACTTCCAAAAAGATTATGTGTATAAATATGATAATGAAGGTAAATATCTTGGCAAGAAAGAAATCAGTTTTCATCTTAAAAGCAAATACGCTAGGAGAGACGCTCCAGGAAATCCATGGGATAAGAAACTCATTTACGACAAGGCAAGAAAAGAATGTTACGCTCAATTCACCAGCGACGGCACTGTGACTTTGAAGAAGATAGACTTAGAAAGCGGAAACGTCATCGCGACATACATCCTCGACGACCATTATTTTCCAGAAAACATTCAAGTGTATGACGGAACAGTTTATTATCAGTTCATCGACAGCAGAATGACATTCGGAAAAGACTGCAGAAGTCTGTATAAAATGAAACTTTTTTAATTGGAATGATTGTAGAGACGCGTCAATGTAACCATAAAAATAAACACACATTGACACGTCTCAAAAACAAAGAATGAAAATTTTCCTCTGCGTCTCTGCGAGAGAAAAATATCGGTCACTGAGCTTGTCGAAGTGACAAACAGAATGCCTTCGACAGGCTCAGGCACCATTCATAGCTCACTGCAAAAAAGCATACCCAAAGTCTGTTGACTGTTGTCCGTTGTCCGTTGACATAAAAAATCCCGTAAAGAATAATAGCTTCTCTACGGGATTTTATCTTGGTGACTCGGTGTCTCAGAGTCTCGGTGTCTTATTCCAAATATGTGTATCCGTACAATCCTGACCTGTAGTTAGATAAGAATTCTTTTCCTTCTTCAACGGTAATCTTACCTTGTTTAACGCAGCTTGTCACCCATGATTCAACTGTTCTAACCAATTTCTTTGGACTATATTGTACATATTCCAGAACTTCAGCTACTGTCTCACCATCAATGATTTGGTCGATGTAATAACCTTTTTCATCAACAGTGACGTGAACGGCATTGGTGTCGCCGAATAAATTGTGCAAGTCGCCGAGAATTTCTTGATATGCACCAACCAAAAATACTCCAATATAATATGGGTCCTTTGAATTCTTATTATGTACAGGCAATGTATGTGTCTGATTTCTAGTTGTTACATATGAAGATACTTTACCGTCAGAGTCACATGTAACGTCTTGTAATGTTGCCATTCTGCTTGGCTGTTCGTCCAATCTGTGAATTGGGATGATAGGGAAGATCTGATCTATAGCCCATGCATCTGGCAATGACTGGAACAATGAGAAGTTGCAGAAATATTTGTCTGCCAATAATTTAGGCAAGCTGTTAAAATCTTCTGGGATACGTTTTAATTCTGAAGTCAACTGATTGATTTCTCTTGCTATTGACCAGAACAATCTCTCCACCTTAGCTCTTGATTTGATGTCTAAAAGTCCGAGGCTGAACAAATCCAAGGCTTCTTCTCTGATTTGCTGAGCGTCGTGCCATGTCTCAAGCATTGACGATTGCTTATTTGTAAGCTTATCCCAAGCTTCGTTAAGTTCGTGAATCAATTCATGGTCATCTTCTAAAATATCCTCATTTTCATCCCATTCTGGTAATGAAGCAGTTTCAAGGACTTCAAAGACGAGCACTGAGTGATGAGCTGTCAAAGCGCGGCCTGACTCAGTAATTACGTTAGGGTGAGGAAGGTCGTTTTTGTCACAAGCATCTGCTACAGAGAATATTACGTCGTTAACATATTCTTGGATGCTATAGTTGACGCTACTTGCGCTGCTTGAACGCGAACCGTCATAGTCAACACCTAAACCGCCACCGACGTCAACGAATTCAATGTTGAATCCCATTTTATGTAATTGAACGTAGAACTGAGCAGCTTCTCTCAAAGCAATCTTAATGCTTCTAATCTTAGTCACTTGACTTCCAATATGATAGTGAACAAGACGCAAGCATTCTTTCATATTGTTCTTTTCAAGATATTCAAGAGCTTCAAGCAATTCTGATGTTGTCAAACCGAACTTGCTTCCGTCGCCGCCTGATTCTTCCCATTTGCCGCTACCAGAACTTGCAAGTTTAATTCTGACACCTATGCTTGGAGTGACTTTCAAACGTTTTGCAACGCGTGTAATGAGCTTTAATTCATTAAGTTTCTCAACAACGATGATGATTGTTCTGCCCATCTTTTGTGCAAGAAGAGCCAACTCGATAAAGCTTTCGTCTTTATATCCATTACAGATAATCAATGAGTTAGTATCTGTATTTGATGCAATGATAGCATGTAATTCTGGTTTAGAACCTGCTTCCAAACCGATATTGAATTTCTTTCCGTGGCTTACGATTTCATCCACAACAGGACGCATCTGATTGACTTTGATAGGGAAGACGATGAAGTTCTTTCCTTTGAATTCATATTCTTCAGCGGCTGACTTAAAACATGAGTTGATTGTCTCAATACGAGTGTCGATGATGTCTGGGAAACGTATCAACATTGGAACTGAAACATCACGAAGTTGCAATTCATCAACCAATTCGCGTAAATCTACAGAAGCACAACCTTCTCTTGGAGTAACGACAACATTTCCTTTATCATTGATAGAGAAATAGTTGACACCCCAGTTGTTAATGTTGTAAAGTTCTGCTGAATCTTCAATGCGCCATTTTCTCATAATTCTTGTTTACTTTTTTTGTTAAAAATAAATTCAATTACACGCTCATTTAAAATGAGTTGCAAATCTAATAAAAAAAACACATTATTCATATTAATATTGAAATTTTGTTGTCTTCATTTCAAATAATTCTAATATCCGTTGAACCATTGGATTTCTTCGTTGTTTAGCAAAGAAAAACAACAGATTATGAAAAGAACTAAATTTATTTACGCATTTTTAGGCGCAATGTTTATTTTTCCTCATTTCGCCAATGCACAAGAGGAAATCTTAATTACAAAGAAACACAACCATCATCATGGTGAGTTATTGATTATCAATAATGATAGTGGATATGACAGCACTTATGTCATTATCTTTGAAGAGAATGCTCCAGAGAGATTCAACGCACCTAAAACACCGTCGTTTGGCTTTATGAGTAAAGACCAGAAATACTTGATGGGTATCGGCGGCTACGTCAAAGGAACCATCTCTATGGACTTCAAAGGCGCTATCAATGACCCTGCTTATTTCACAACATCGGCAATTCCTATCAATCCTGCTCCAGGAAATGGTGAGTTGCTGCAATTCAATGCTAATCAATCGAGTTTATTCTACAATCTTGTCTCTCTTTCTGACAAAAAAAATAAATTCGGAGCATACGTCAATATGAATTTCAGCGGACAAAACTACACTCCTGAAATACAAGACGCTTATATAACTTACGGCGGTTTACTTATCGGTAGAACTACAAGTTTATTCACTGACGCTGCTGCAATTCCTCCAACCATCGACAGCGAAGGTCCTAACGGATTGACATATAAGACCAATAACGTTTTTAACTTCAGAAGTCATTGGGGTAAGAATAAACAATTCAGCGCCGGACTCGGTCTTGAAATGCCAAGTACAGATTTCACTACATCAAAGGCACAAAGTATTACTAATCAATACATTCCTGACTTTCCTTCTTACATTCAATACGCTTGGGGCAAAAACAGAGACAGCCACGTCAGATTGAGTAGTATCATTCGTAACGTAAATTATCGCAATAACATTCAAGACAAGAATAATATAATCTCCACTTACGCTTGTCAACTTAGTGGTTTAGTGTCTGTTAAACAGAAATTAGTATTCTATTACCAATTAGCCTACGGAACAGGTATTTCTACTTATATTCAAGATGTTAGCGGTTTGAAATTAGACTTTATGCCTAATAATATTGTTGATAAACAAGATGATAAAGCCGGTAAATTAGATCACGTCAAGTCGATGTCATATTACGCTGGTTTACAATACAATTTCAATCCAAGAACATTCATGTCATGCACATTCAGTCAAGTTGATATTGATGTTCCTGACAATTATGACAATACAGATTTATACAAAGAAGGCTACTACTTAGCAACCAACTTCTTCTGGTATGCAAGACCTAACGTTCAATTCGGCGCAGAATATCTTTACGGCAGACGCGTCGACCAGAATGACAACTGGGGACAAGCAAACAGACTACAAGTGATGCTACAATATAACTTCTGATAAGTTTAGTTAATTAATGTTTTTTTCATGCTAAGGCTGTTCTTTTGAGCAGCCTTTTTCGTATGTTTGCAAAAAATAATTAACAATGAAACTGATAATAGATTGCGGTTCCACAAAAGCTGATTGGGTCGTTTTAAATAGGGAAGAAGTCGTTTTAAAATTCCAGACAGAAGGCTTTAATCCTAATTATACGGATAAAAATACTATTTTAAGTATAATTTTAGATAACACATCTTATAAAACTTATATTCAAGAAATTACAAAAATATATTTTTATGGAACAGGATGCGGGAATCAGAATAATTGCAGTCTTATTGAAAATGTTTTTAAATCAATTTTTCTTAATGCGAACATCATCGTGACACATGACTTAATGGCAGCTTGTCACACGCTTTTTGGCGACAAAGAAGGCATCGCTTGCATCTTGGGAACTGGTTCCCATTCTTGTCGTTATGACGGAAATGAAATTATTGATAAAGCAGTTTCATTAGGTTACATAATAGGCGACGAGGGTAGTGGCAACCACATTGGAAAACAACTGCTTCGAGATTACTTTTACAAGAAAATGCCAGATGTTCTATCTGAGAAGTTTGAAAATGAATACAATATAAATATAATATCTGTCATTGATAATATTTATCATAAAAATCAGGTTTCCAAATATTTAGCATCATTATCAAGATTTGCATACGAAAACAAAGAACATGATTACATGAAAGCAATCTGTTCAAAATGCTTTGACGAATTCATTGAATATTTCATTTTAAAATATGAAACATCGAAAGATTTGGAAATTGGATTCGTTGGTTCTATAGCTTATTACTTCCAAGATTTATTATGCGAACGACTTGAAAATCACAAGTTAAGATTAGGAAAAATTATCAAAAGTCCAATTGAAGGTCTTATTGAATATCATTCTCACCATTGATGACAGAGTTAATATAATTTAACATCTCATCAAGTTCATCAATAGTAAACCATTTATAATCATTGTTTTTTCTCAACCAAGTCATCTGCCTTTTTGCATATTGACGGGTGTTGATTTTTATATTTTCAATAGCTTCGCTAAGACAGACCTTGCCGTCAAAATATTCAAATATTTCCTTGTAACCTACTGTATTCAAACTATTTAGATAACGTTTTGGATACATTGCTTTCGCTTCTTCAACAAGACCTTCTTTAACCATAATCTCGACTCTTTTGTTGATACGATTTATGAGTTCACTTCTTTCCCAAAGCAAAGCCACTTTAATGATTTTAAAATCACGCTGTTTGATGGTATTTTTTCTAAAAGAAGAATAGGTGAGACCAGTCTGATAACAAACCTCGACAGCGCGTTGCAAACGACGTGGATTATATTTATCAACGATGCTATAATATTCTGGATCAAGACGTTCAACCTCATTTTGCAAAGCAATTAAACCGCCTTTTCTATATAGCTCATCGACTTTATTTCTTACCTCTTCAGAAATATCAGGAATAGAATCAAGGCCTTTGCAGACGGCATCTATGAACAATCCAGAACCGCCTGTCAAAACCACAGCATCGTGATTTACAAATAGTTGTTTCAATAAATTCAGAACGTCTTGTTCATAATCTGCGACATCATATTTGTCTTCAACATTAAGATTATGAATCAAATGATGCTGAACTTCAGCTTGTTCTTCAGGTGTAGGCGCTGCTGTGCCAATAGGCAGTTCCTTATAAAACTGGCGGCTGTCGGCAGAGATGATTTCTGTGCCGAGGGCTTTCGCGACTTTTATGGCAGTAGCTGTCTTTCCCGAGGCCGTAGGACCTGCTATCACAACGAGATATTTATCCTTCATCATTTCTCTATTTTATTTGGAACAGGACCGTTTGACTTCACTTCTATAGGTTCAGTAACTTCTTGTACTACAGCAAGTCCAAGTTTTTTACCTTCAGCTTTCATAAACTCGTAAGCATCTGCAAAATTGTTTCCTATGATTCCATCTAACACAGCTTCACGGATGGCGGTCTTGATAATACCAACATTTCGACCTTCTGTAATTCCAAAAGTTGTCATGATAACTTCACCATTGACAGGTGGCTGCCAGTTTCTGAGATGATCTTTTTCTTCGAGTTCCTTAAGTTTCTTTCTAACCAACTGGAAATTACTATGATACTTAGCTTTTTTCTCTTCATTCTTAGAAGTGATATCAGCATCGCAAAGTATCATCAAATCATCTATATCATCACCAGCATCAAAAAGCAAACGTCTTACAGCAGAGTCAGTTACCTCATCTTGAGCCAAAGCGATGGGGCGGAGGTGAAGAGAAATAAGCTTCTGTACATATTTCATCTTCTCATTAAGAGGAAGCTTCAATGCTGCAAAAATCTTAGGTGTCATTTTGGCACCTTTAATCTCATGACCATGAAAACTCCAACCAATGCCTTTGTCATATTTCTTTGTCAATGGCTTTGCTATGTCATGTAATACAGCAGCCCATCTCAGCCATAAGTCACCGCCAGCATCAGCAACATTATCAAGAACTTCCATAGTATGATAGAAATTATCCTTATGACCTCTGCCATCTTGTACTTCAACGCCTTTCAATGCAGCAAGTTGCGGGAAAATTATTTTCAACAAACCAGAAGCGTCGAGTAACTTAAACCCGATACTTGGTTTTGATGAAAGTAAAATCTTGTTAAGTTCTTCGTTTACGCGTTCCATTGAGATAATCTTAATTCTCTCCGCATTTCTTTTTATGGAGTTAAACGACTCTGTCTCAATAGTAAAATGAAGCTGTGTCGCAAAACGAATAGCACGCATCATTCTCAATGGGTCATCAGAATATGTCACATCGGGATCTAATGGAGTTCTTATTATCTTATCCTCCAAATCTTGAATCCCGCCAAAAGGATCTATCAGCTCACCGAAATTATCTTCATTAAGACTGATTGCCAGCGCATTGATAGTAAAATCCCTTCTATTTTGGTCATCTTCTAAGGTTCCATCTTCAACCATTGGCTTTCTGCTGTTTGGCTCATATGACTCTCTTCTTGCCCCGACAAACTCTATCTCTTTGTCTTTCATGCGAATCATAGCAGTGCCGAAACGTCCGTAATATTTCACTTCTTTCTTTCCGCTGATGAGCGATGCTGTCTTTTTTGCCAATTCAATTCCACTTCCAACTGTCACTACATCAATGTCATTAGATGGACGTTCAAGTAAAATGTCACGCACATAACCGCCTATGACATAGGATTTGTAATTAAGCGCACGACTTGCCTCTGTGATAACCTTAAAAAAACGATTGTTTATATATTCTGATAAATTTTTCATAGTGATGCAAAGTTAATAATTTTTCCGCTAAGAATCTAAAAGAAAAAGCGCACCTTTTGATGCGCTTTATATCATTGTTTAACAGTCTATTATTCTGTTAAAACACGTTCAGCAGCTGGAATTACATTAACTACCATATCTTGTTTTTCTTCATCATAATCGATGATAATCTTTTCTCCTACGTTGATTTTAGTTCTGATAATCTCTTCTGCCAAAACGTCTTCAACGTACTTCTGAATAGCCCTCTTCAAAGGTCTAGCTCCGTATTGTTCATCCCAGCCTTTTTCTGCTATAAAATCATGGGCTTTTTCAGTAAGTTCAAGCTGATAACCCATCTCGTTTATACGCATAAAGAGCTTCTTTAACTCAACATCAATAATCTTATGAATATCATTACGTTCTAATGAGTTAAATACTATAACATCATCAATACGATTCAAGAATTCTGGAGCGAAAGAACGCTTCAATGCATTTTCTATAACGCTACGGCTATATTCGTCTTTGGCATCTTTCTTAGCCTGTGTTCCGAAACCAACACCTTGTCCGAAATCCTTCAACTGACGAGAACCGATATTAGAAGTCATGATGACAATAGTGTTCTTGAAGTCTACCTTACGACCTAAACTGTCTGTAAGCTGTCCGTCGTCAAGCACTTGCAACAAAAGATGGAAAACATCAGGATGTGCTTTCTCAATTTCATCGAGCAAAACGATAGAGTAAGGCTTGCGACGAACCTTTTCAGTCAACTGTCCACCTTCTTCGTAACCTACATAACCCGGAGGCGCTCCTACCAAACGAGAGACTGCAAATTTCTCCATATATTCACTCATATCGATACGAATCAATGTATCTTCAGAATCAAATAGATACTTTGCCAAAACCTTTGCAAGATATGTCTTTCCAACACCAGTTGGTCCTAAGAAAATGAAACTTCCGATTGGCTTGTTAGGATCTTTAAGACCAGCTCTGTTACGACGTATAGCTTTAGCTATCTTTTTGATAGCATCGTCTTGTCCGATAACTGTTCCTTTCAACTCATCATCCATCTGGAGAAGTCTGTCGCTTTCATTCTGAGCGATTCTTTGTACTGGCACGCCAGTCATCATTGCAACGACCTCTGCCACATTCTCTTTGGTAACTACTTCACGTTGAACCTTAGTCTTGTTTTCCCAGTCTTTCTTTTCTTTTTCAAGCTGGTCAAGAACTATCAATTCCTCGCTACGTTGCTGGCCTGCGTCTTCAAAACGCTGCTCTGCAATAGATAGCTTCTTGGCTTCGCGGATGTTCTCCAGTTTTTCTTCAAGTTCAATAATTCTACATGGAACATTGATATTACTGATATGAACTCTAGAACCAGCTTCGTCAAGAGCGTCAATGGCTTTGTCTGGGAGATGACGGTCTGACATATAACGTTCTGTCAGTTTGACGCAAGCTTCGATAGCATCATCTTCATACTTAACGAGATGATGGTCTTCGTATTTACTTTTTATATTATTCAGAATCTCAACGGTTTCTTCTGGTGATGTTGGTTCAATCAATACCTTTTGAAAACGACGTTCAAGAGCTCCGTCTTTTTCGATATATTGACGATACTCGTCCAATGTCGTTGCTCCAATACATTGTAACTCACCACGTGCCAATGCTGGCTTGAGCATATTACTTGCATCAAGGGAGCCGTTTGCATTACCAGCACCAACGATAGTATGAATCTCATCGATAAACAAAATTATCTCAGGATTCTTTTCTAATTCATTGAGAATGGCTTTGATACGTTCCTCAAACTGACCTCTATACTTTGTTCCTGCAACAACTGAAGCAAGGTCAAGCATCACGATACGCTTGTTAAACAAAGCGCGAGACACTTTTCTTTGAACGATACGAAGTGCCAAACCTTCAGCGATGGCTGACTTACCTACACCAGGTTCACCAATTAAAATAGGATTATTCTTCTTACGGCGGCTAAGTATCTGTGCCACACGTTCTAATTCTTTCTCACGACCAACGATAGGGTCGAGGCGGTTCTCGGCTGCAGCTTGAGTCAGGTCACGACCGAAATTGTCTAAAACAGGAGTCTTAGACTTTGTATTTGAAGACTTTTGGTGTGTTGGCTCTTTAGGTTTAATCTCTTCTAAATCATCATCATCTTCAAACAATGAAGCTTGTGGTTCCTCAACAATGTCATCCTTCTTCACAACGCTTTCATTCATGTTATTCTTTTTCACCTTACTTTTAAATATGTCATAATTGATACCCTCGTACTCCAAACGCTGAGACACGATATTATTGTCATCATGAAGGATAGCCAACATAAGATGTTCAGGGTCTATCTGCTCACAATTAAATTCTTTAGCTACTATATAAGTAAACTTCAAAGCGCGCTCAGTCTGCTTTGTAAGAGGGATGTTATCAGAATTATTTTTTTCAATAATATTAGATTTTATCGAAGCTACAAGTTTCTGCTTAAAAGCTTCAATATCAAGTTTTAATTCGTCAAGAATATTAGTTACGTTATTGTCTTTTCCGTCAATGATTCCCAGGAAAACATGTTCCAATCCGATGTAAGAATTACCTAACCTTACTGCTTCTTCATGACTGCGGAACATAATTTCGCGAGCTCTTGGAGAAAATTTAGCATCCATATATTTTAGTTGTTTTAAAATAAATCAATTGTAAATTTTGTCAGATGACAAGAAATTTTGTGCAAATATAATAACAAAATCCACACCATTTTTCCATCTGTCATTAAATAACATTTTGTTGTAAAAAAATCTAAAAAAAATAACACTGGCAGGACAGAAGCAAAGAAAAAAATTATTATTTTTGCTACTTAAAATTAAAAGAAAATATCTAAAAAATAAGAGATGGAAGAACAATTGGAAGAACAATTAGGTGGAGAAAAAATAATTCCTGTTAATATTGAGAATCACATGAAGTCGTCATACATCGACTATTCGATGTCTGTTATCGTCGCACGTGCGCTTCCTGATGTTAGAGATGGATTGAAGCCTGTACACCGTCGTATTTTGTACGGTATGATGGATATGGGATTGTTATCTAACCGCCCATATAAAAAGTCTGCTAAGGTTGTTGGTGAAGTTTTAGGTAAATATCACCCACATGGTGACAGCTCTGTATACGACGCTATGGTTCGTCTTGCACAACCATGGAACATGCGTTATCCAATGGTCGACGGACAAGGTAACTACGGTTCTATCGACGGTGACAGCGCAGCTGCTATGCGTTATACAGAAACTAGATTAAAGAAGATAGCAGAAGAAATGTTGGTCGACATTGACAAAGACACTGTCGACTTCCAAAACAACTACGATGACTCAGAAAAGGAACCAGTAGTGCTCCCAGCATTGATTCCTAACCTTTTGGTTAATGGTGCAAGCGGTATCGCTGTAGGTATGGCAACAAACATGGCACCTCATAACTTAAAGGAAGTCATCGACGGCATCATTGCTTATATTGACAATAAAGATATCACAGTAAGTGAGTTGATGCAATATATCAAGGCTCCTGATTTCCCAACAGGCGGCATCATCTACGGCTACGAAGGCGTTAAAGACGCTTTCGAGACAGGTCACGGCAGAATTATATTACGCGCTGAGACTACAATAGAAACTCACGGGAATCACGAAAGAATAATCGCTACTTCAATACCTTATCAGACAAACAAGGCTGAGATGATTAAAAAGACAGCCGAGCTTATCAATGATAAGAAACTTGAAGGTATTGCTGACATCCGTGATGAATCGGACCGCAGCGGTATGCGTATCGTTTACGAGTTGAAGAAAGATGCTGTGTCAAGCGTGGTTCTCAACAAATTGTTCCAGATGACTGGATTACAAAGTTCTTATTCTGTTAATAACGTAGCTTTAGTAAAAGGTCGTCCACAAACATTAAATCTTAAACAATTAATCCAATATTATGTTGAACATCGTCACGAAGTTGTGATACGTCGTACTCAACATGATTTGACAGAAGCCAAAAAACGTGCTCATATCTTAGAAGGTCTCGCAAGAGCTATCGATATCGTTGACGATATCATCGCAACAATCAGAGCTTGTAAAGGCGGTTCATCAGAAGCAAAACAAGCTTTGATGGATCAATTCGGCTTCGACGACCCACAAGCAGCAGCTATCGTAGCTTATCGTCTCGGACAATTGGCAGGCCTAGAAATCAAGAAGATATTGGATGAATTGGATCAGTTACACGCTCTCATCAAACATTTACAAGATATCCTCGAAAATGAAGGCATGCAGTTCGACATCATCAAGACAGAACTCATCGCTGTAAGAGAAAAATATGGCGACGAAAGAAAGACCATCATCGAACATTCAGCAGATGATATCAGAATTGAAGACTTGATTTCTGACGACCCTGTAGTTGTTACAATATCACACCTCAATTATATTAAACGTACCAACCTCAGCGAATACAGAAGACAGAGCAGGGGAGGCAAGGGCTCTAAAGGTTCTGACGCCCGCGATGAAGACTTCATCGAACATCTCTTCGTGGCAACAAACCACAACTATATGCTCTTTTTCACAGAGAAAGGCAAATGTTTCTGGCTCAGAGTATTCTCAATACCAGAAGGTACAAAGACAAGCAAGGGTAGAGCAATCCAAAATCTCATCAACCTCGAACCAGGCGATAAGGTTAAGGCATTCATCAATGTCCCTACATTAAGCGACGAGGACTTCATCAATAATAACTATGTCATCATGGCAACTAAGAAAGGTATTATCAAGAAGACAACCCTCGAAGCTTATTCACGTCCACGTCAAAACGGTATCATCGCGTTGACAGTAAGAGAAGGTGACGAATTGCTCTCTGTATGTCTAACCAACGGACAACAAGAAATGTTGATGGCTCTCCGTTCAGGTCGTGCTATCAGATTCAACGAAAGCACTGTAAGACCAATGGGTAGAGGTGCTTCTGGTGTTCGTGGCGTTACATTGGCTGATGAAGAAACAGATGAAGTAGTAGGCTTAATCTGCGTCGATCCAAACGGAACATCAGATATCTTGGTTGTCTCTGAAAAAGGTTACGGCAAACGTTCAGAATTAGATGAATATCGCGTAACTAACAGAGGCGGTAAAGGTGTCAAGACACTCAACATAACAGACAAGACCGGCGACTTAATCGCTATCAAAGACGTTGTTGACGGTGACGACTTGATGATTATCAACAAATCAGGTATCTTAATCCGTATAGCAGTCGATACATTGAGAGTTATGGGTCGTGCAACACAAGGTGTCCGCTTGATTAACTTACGTAACAATGATGAAATCGCTGCAGTTACAAAAGTCAGTGCAGACATTATTGAGACTGAAGAAGAAATGTTAGATGAAGAAAACATCAATAATGAAGATTTGACAAATGAGACTTCATCATCAACTGATGAAACCAACGCTTCAGAAGAAGCCATTGAAGATACAGAAAATCAATAAAATAAATAACAATTTAAAAAATAAATAAAATGAAAAAATTGACATTCTTAGTAGTTATGTTAGCATTCTTGGCTAATGTTTCTATGGCACAAAACAAAGAACGCGTCAACGCATTCAATTACAACAAATACGCTCAAGGTTACATCACAACCGCTGAACAACTCAACAAACAAAACAGAACAGAAAAAGCTGCAAAACAAATGGGTTTTGCTAAGATAGAACTTCAAAAAGCTAAAACATCTATCGACTTGGCTGCTGAACACGAAGAAACAAAGAACGAAGCTAGAACATGGCATTACTATGGTATCGTTTATTATAAAATAGCTGCATATCCAGAATTCCATGACTTAGATCCAGAAGCATTGGATAAGAGTTTCGCTGCTTTCGCAAAGATTCCAGCATTGGACCCAGAATATGCAAACGACAGACAAAACATGTTCGATATTTATCAACATATTCAATCAATTACATCAAATTATTTCAACAGAGGTGCTGTTGCTTACGAAAATGGTGAATATACAGATGCTATCAAATGTTATTTAGCAGCTTACAACTCAATGTTAGTTATTGGTCAACAAGATAACGAAGCATTGCTTATCGCAGCTCAAATAGCACTTTACAATGCAAAAGAATATGAAAAGACTGTTGAAATCTGCAACCAATTATTAGCAGCACAACATGAATCTCCAAAAGTTTACCAATATTTAGCTGTCGCTTACAGCCAAATGGGTAATGACGAAGAAATGCTTAAATACATCAATGAAGGTAGAGCAAAATTCCCAGAAGATGATAATCTTGTTAACGAACAAATCAATGCTTACTTAAAACTTAAGAGAGAAGCTGAGATCATAGACCAAATTAAAGAGATGGCAAACAAAAACAGTGAAAACTCAGTTTATTGCTTAATCATTGGTACAATCTATAGTAATCAAGAATCAGAATTATATAATGTAGATTCAGCATTAGTATATTACAACAGAGCTATTGAAGTTAATCCAACTGATGAAAATGCATACATCAACGTCGGTAGTATGTACATCGACAAGTCAGCTGCTTTAATCAACAAAGCTAATGAATTGCCACTCGACAAATTCAAAGAATATGATGAGTTAATCGCTGAAGCAAGAGTATTTGACGAAAAAGCATTACCATACGTAGAAAAAGCTTACGAATTAGTTCCTGGCGACGACGCTATCAAACAAGCTTTAAGAACATTATACGTTCGTTTGAAAATGATGGACAAAGCTAGAGCATTAGAATCAGCTGAATAATCATAAAAAATATCAATAAAACTAAGAGTCATGGAGTGGAATACTTTATGACTCTTTTTTTATGCCTTTTAAATTATATTTAACATAATGTTTATTATTTACCAAAAGTGGTTTTAAAATTGATATTATAAATTAAGCACTTAGCGAGCTTATATTGGTTCTATTTAACATAAGACATCAAAATAGCTGATTATTATTTAAAAAAGATTTTATTGCGAATTAACATTATTTTGTACAATAATTTTTGATACCTTTGCTAATGAGAATCAGAAACGAATTAGCTTTCTTAATTCTTTAGTAATCAATAATTAAAATATAGAAAAATGGAAATTCAAGGTAAAGTAGTTCGCTTAGGTAATTTAACTGAAGGAACAAGCCCACGTGGCGCATGGAGAAAACAAGAACTAATTATCGAAACTATTGAGCAATATCCTAAACAAGTATGTTTAGTATGCTGGGGCGATCGCGTCGCTGAAGCTCAGAACTTCACTCCAGGTCAAACTATCAAAGCTCAAATCAGCATCGAATCTAGAGAATTTAATGGCAAATGGTATACTGACGTCAGACCTTTCAGATTTGACATAGAAATGCCACAACAAGCTCAGCCAATGCAACAACCAATGCAACAAGCTCCAGAATTTGCAGCACCTCAACCACAAAACAATATTCCTGTAACAGAATATTTTGCAACAGACAATGGCGATGATTTGCCATTCTGATAAAAGTCTACAAGACAACAAGTCTATAAGACTATAAGTAAAAAAGACGCTTTAAAGCGTCTTTTTTTTATTCTTCATTGCTGATTGACATTACCTGACCGCTATTAGGATCGAATGTCAACTTCATCTTATTGATTGGAATTAGGCTGACATTACCAAACTGACTTATACTCAATCTACTTTCAGATAATTCTTTTTCTCCTAATGAAATATGCATAGTAACATTTGCTGAATTTCTGTAGAATAACTTATTGTTATATGTGGTATTTTCAATCTCATCCTTCGACAATTTATTGATGTATGGACTTACAGACAAATCTGTGAAATTAATTTTTACAGACTCCCCTGCTTTAGCATTAAATCCTTCTGTATCAGAGAATTTACTTATAGTAAGAATATTTTTAGCTTCCTCTGGTGTGACGTAAAATGTTTGAGTAAATGTCTGACTGCTGCTTTCACCTAAAAACATTGCCATATATTTATTTTCTAATTCTTTGATTCTATCAATCATATAGTTTATGGTATTGCCATAGTTAACTTCCTGATAACCTGTAATTAAATCAAAATATGACATGCGAAGTTTCTTAATCTCATCAACAATAGATTGAGCGATTTCTTTGTCTGTCATATTTAAATCTGAAGATGTCTCTTCTTCATCTTCTTCATCTTCTTCCTCTTCTGTTATTGGAAGATAACAGAAGTCTGATGTTGGTTCAGTATGAGAAAGTAAGTTTGCTCTATATTCTATTCTATCATCGTCATCGCAATCACATTTAGCAGGTTTTATTCCAAATGACTGAATAATACCTTCTGAATTAAGCTCTAAATTTACGCTAATAGTTTCTTTACCTTTTTCATCTGTAACTGGAGAAAGAAAGAAAACCATGTTAGGATCTGCTTCTGTTAAAGTGCTGACATAAACATCTTTAATGGCAAAAGTTGTTTTATTTTCCTTGATATAATTTTCTGTGTTCAACAATTCTTTTGCATAAGAACTATATTTTCCTTTTACTTCTTGTGTCCTTTCAACCACAAAGTCAACTCTAACAATATTTCTTGGTAAATGATAGTAGAAACCATCTGTTTCTTTGTTGTTCACATTCTTTGCAAAATTTGTAATGTATTGTGCATTAGTGTTTAATGCAATCACGACAAATAATAATAGTAATAGTTTTTTCATTTTAACTTTATTTAATAATTTCTTTTTTGCTAATTAACATCAAACCAATAAAAGTTAACAATCCATTGACAATCAATATTTCAAATCCGAATTGATAACCGAAGAATATATTTTTTGAATAAAGGTTTAGTACATAACTAATAATAGGTGAACTTATTGCAACAATAGGAACAAATTTGTCGTTTGTTTTTCTGTTTTTTACAAAAAGTCCAAAGGTATAAAGTCCAAGCAATGGTCCGTATGTATAACCGGCAATCTCGAATATCTTATCTATAAGTGACTCATTATGAAATGGTCTGAACATAATTATCACTAGTAAGTATAACAAAGCAAATCCGATATGAATATATTTTCTATATCTAATTTTTTGTTCTTCAGATATTTTATCATTCTTATCGAAGTGAAGGAAATCGAAGCAAAATGTTGTAGTTAATGCCGTTAGTGTTCCGTCGGCACTAGAATATCCTGCTGCTATCAGACCTATTATAAAGACTATGCTTGTCAGTTTGTTGAGAGAGAATGCAACAGTTGGGAAAATCTTATCGTTGACAACTACTCCACTTTCATTTGTTGGCAGCTGAAGTCCAGTTTCTTGTGCGTAATAAATCAAGGCAGCTCCCAATGACATGAATAATATATTTACCAAGACAAAGAAGAAACTAGAAGTCATTACATTTTTCTGTGCGTCTCTTAAAGTCTTGCAGCTAAGGTTTTTCTGCATCATATCTTGGTCTAAGCCAGTCATGGTTATTGTGATAAATGCTCCGCTAAGTATTTGTTTTATAAAGAACTTACTATGTGACCAATCTGTTTCAAAAAGCTTAGTATAACCTCGTTCAGAAGAAATTGACATTAAATCTGTAAATGATATATTTAAGGTTCTAAGAATGACAACCACTGTCATTGCAGCAGCCAGAAGCAAAAAAGTCGTTTGTAATGTGTCAGTCCAGACAACAGTCTTGATACCGCCTTTGAATGTATATATTAATATTAAGGTAATGAAAATCACTGCTGGCACCCAGAAAGGAACTCCCCAAGCCTTAAAGACAAACTCGTATAGTACGAATACTACCAAATACATACGAATTGCAGAACCAATTAAACGTGAGATTATGAAGAACAACGCACCAGTCTTTTCCGATGATTTTCCGAATTTCATTCCCAGATATGAATATATGGAAGTGAGATTTAATTTATAATATAGAGGTAGTAATACTAGTGCAATTACTGCATAACCAATGATATAACCTAAGACAATCCCGAAATATGTGAATTGTCCAGAATAGACTCCACCTGGCACTGACATGAAAGTAACGCCAGATAGTGACGCGCCTATCATTCCGTAAGCCACTACAAACCATGGCGATTTTCTGTTACCAGTGAAAAAAGTACTATTACTTGATTTTCGTGAAGTTAGGTGCGCTACAAAAAATAGCAGCAATGTATATACAATAAAAACTACAAGTATAAGGTTTTCCATCTCAAATTATTTTAGCGAAATCATATAAGGTTTCAAATCTGTCGTCCGGTGTAAGGTTTAACTCGTTATCTCCAATGAAGATAGTCTTCATGCCAGCATTTTTTCCAAATTCAATATCCGAATTCATGTCGCCAATCATTATTGATTTTGACAAGTCGATATCTGGAAAATCATTCTTTGCGAAATATGCCATCTTTGGACTTGGTTTTCTGTAATTGTCTGGCACCGATTTCAGCTGCGGACAAAAATAGACTTTATCTATTTTACCTCCATTATCAGCAACTTGTTGCGCCATAAACTGATGAACAGTTTCCACATCTTCAAATTTCATTATGCCCTTGTCCACTCCTTGCTGATTAGTCGCGACAATGATATATTTAAACTTTTCTTTAAAAATTTTTAAGGCCTCAATAACATTTGGCAAAAACTCAAACTCCTCAATTTTTGTTACATAACCATCGATGATACGCACATTTATAACGCCATCGCGGTCTAAAAACAAAGTCCAATCCTTATTGATAATATTTTTCCAGTCCATGTTTGATTTTTTGCAAAAATAATAAATTTAACTCACAAAAAATACTGATATTTGCACTCGATTTCAAAAGCATTAACGTTAATAATTTTTAATATATGAAAGGGATTTATACAATACTTTTGTTAATTATTTCAAACATCTTTATGACATTTGCATGGTATGGTAATCTTAAATTATCAGAGATGAAAATCATCAGCGACTGGCCGCTCATATTGATAATACTATGCAGCTGGGGATTGGCATTTTTCGAATACACATTCATGATTCCTGCTAATAGAATCGGTTCCGAGATTCATGGAGGTCCATTTTCTTTGGTACAGCTAAAAGTCATTCAAGAAGTTATTTCACTGACAGTCTTTATGATAATAAGCATAACCATTTTCAAGAACGAGACACTGAGATGGAATCACCTTATTGGTTTTGCTTTGTTAGTATTGGCTGTATATTTTATTTTCAAAAAATAATTAAAAACACTTCTTTTTTTAAAAAAAAGATATATCTTTGAAAAAAATTAAAAATTAGAGTTATGAAATTCTACGATATTGATTCAGTATTTATTTCAGGCAAATATGCTGGCGAAACCTTAGCGGAGGTTTTTGAAAAGGATCCTAAATACATTAACTATTGTCAAGAAAACGATGATGACTTTTACGTCTCTCCTGAAGTCATGAAAGAATTGAGATCATTGGCTCGCGACCATAGATTGTTGACACAAGACTTAGACAAGATGACTGATGATGAATTGGCTGAATTCATGGAAGAAATGAATGACATCGATGTCTTTGACGAAAACAACTTCGATGACGACTTCGACTGGGAAAATGAAGATGATATGTTCGCAGAATTCGAAGATGAATATGACCTTGAAGACGAAGATTATAACATCGAAGATTTCGATGATACATTCTAATAAGTTACACGGATTTTATTTGATACAAAAAAAACGATTTAAGAATTTCTTAAATCGTTTTTTTTATTTTTAATTGTTCATTGTCAATTATTCATTATTCATTGTTCATTTTTCATTGTCAATTGTTAATTCGTTCCGCGATTCCGTATTGTTTCTTATTCGCTGAGTTTGTCTGTATCAACTCTGCCAAGAAACCTGTTAGGAAGAACTGAGAACCTATTATCATGCAGATAAGTGCTAGGTAGAACAATGGTCTGTCTGTCATTCCATAGACTGAGTTAAACAATTTTTGGAAAACGAGATATGCCCCCATTATAAAACCTGCAAGGAACATTATAGTACCTAGTCCACCGAACAAATGCATTGGGCGTTTTCCAAATTTAGAGATGAATGATATTGTAAGCAAATCGAGATAACCTCTGACGAATCTGTTCATTCCGAATTTTGTTGTTCCGAATTTTCTCTTCTGATGTTGAACGACTTTCTCACCAATATTACCGAATCCTGCCGCTTTTGCTATTACAGGAATATAACGGTGCATCTCGCCGTAAACTTCAATATTCTTAACAACGTCATAACGATAAGCTTTGAGTCCGCAGTTGAAGTCGTTGAGTTTAATTCCTGTCATCAATCTTGTTGTGAAGTTGAAGAACTTTGAAGGAATGTTTTTAGCGAACTTAGAGTCGTAGCGTTTTTTCTTCCATCCTGAGACCAAATCATAACCTTGGTTTTTAATCATATCAAAGAGGCCTGGGATTTCATCTGGAGAATCTTGAAGGTCAGCATCCATTGTGATGACGACATCACCTTCAGCGATTTTAAAACCTTCGTTGAGAGCTGGCGACTTGCCATAATTTCTTCTGAAACGTAAAGCCTTGATATTAGGATTATTTTTTGAAAGGTTTTGAATTATATGCCAAGAAGCGTCTGTAGAACCATCGTCTACGAAAATGATTTCATAAGAGAAGTTATTTTCATCCATGACGCGTCTTATCCAAGATTCCAATTCTGGAAGAGATTCTTCTTCGTTTAAAAGAGGTATTACTACAGAAATATCCATTATTCTTTTATTTTTCTTTTTGCAAAGATAGCAATTATCAGTGAGTAAATAAACGATAAAACTATATTAATAAAAAACATCGACAAAGAAACTGCGAGCGGCGACATAAGCTGCTGCAATGTTTCATTATCGATGTTTTCGAAAAGGTCTATTCTTGATTCCAAGAGGAATGTGTATGCTATGAAAAGAATCGCGCTGAACATCAAGGCTGAGATGAATCCCGTTGCGAACGACATAAGGAATGCTGCTCCATAAGAAAAATCTTTCCATACAAATTTATGTTTGAAGAAAGCCAATGTCAGCGTTGAACCCAGCAAAGGAAGCAAATAAATTATTGAAAAGATATATGACTGCTGCACATATAAGAACCAATAGAAAATGAAATACAATACGGAAGACATTAGGCTCAATATCAAGCCTGAGCATAATATTGTTGTCCAATATTGTTTTGGTGTATATGTCGGTTCAATGAGCATAAATGGATATAAAAAAAGGTAAGCTTGATATCGCACCGCTCAACCACATACCCTTGCTACCTTCCGGTCCTGGGGGATTCTGCAGGAGCTGGTCGTATAAGACTTACCCACTGCAAAAATACACTTTTTTTTGATATTGCAAACAAGTTTGGAAAGATTTTTTTCAAGAATATTTACTTGTCTTTAAATGAGGTATTTAGCAGTAAAAATAGCACTTTAGCATACTGTGCCTGAACTTGTCGAAGGCATAAGTTCGGCACTTCGACAGGCTCAGTGAGCGTCTCCGTACCCGAAACCTGTCCAAACAAAAAGACGCATCACCGACACATTATTTATTGTATTTGTCGTTGATACGTCTCTAAATATTGGACATGATGAATCACATCCCTACAAAACTGACCGCTAACTGCTAACAGCTAATAATCATATTTGCTTCATCAAGTTAACCATTTCGATGGCTGTTGTGACAGCTTCGAAGCCTTTGTTGCCTGCTTTTGAACCTGCTCTTTCAACAGCTTGTTCGATGTTGTCTGTTGTGAGAACGCCGAAGATGATTGGCACGCCTGTCTGCAAACCTGCTGCTGCAATGCCTTTTGTTGTTTCGTTAGCAACCATGTCAAAGTGTGGAGTTGCACCGCGGATGACAGCGCCTAAACAAACAACTGCGTCATATTTCTTTGATTCAGCCAATTTCTTTGCTACCAATGGAATTTCGAAAGCACCTGGTACCCAAGCTAAATCAATGTTACTTTCTTCACCGCCATGACGTTTGAAAGCGTCGACTGCACCGCCTAATAATTTATTTGTAATGATTTCGTTGAAACGTCCTGCTACGATAGCTATCTTCTGACCTTCAGCAATTAATTTTCCTTCGATGATATTCATTTTTATTTAGTTTAAAGTTTATTGTTTATAGTTTAGAGTAGTTGAAAGTGTAAAGTTGTAAGTTGACAGTGTATATTAAGCAGATTGTTCAACCACTCTCAACTCTACACTCTCAACTCTACACTTTATTTTTTTTGTGTCTCTTTAACGTGAAGCATGTGACCCATCTTTTTATACTTAGTATAGAGATAGAAAGCGTCTTTTTCGTTACATGTCATTTCTATTGGTTCACGACCTACGATTTCGATTCCGTAAGCATTCAAGCCTGTTATTTTCATAGGATTGTTTGTCATGACAGTAATCTTGCTTACTCCCAAGTCTGACAATATAGAAGCTCCTGTTCCGTAATCTCTTAAGTCGGCAGCAAAACCTAAAGCCAAGTTAGCTTCTACTGTATCCATGCCTTCGTCTTGGAGTTTGTAGGCTTTCAATTTATTTATCAAACCGATGCCTCTGCCTTCTTGCTTGAGATAAAGTATCACACCTCTACCCTTTTCTTCAATTCTGCGCATTGCTTCTTGAAGCTGTTCGCCACAGTCGCAACGTAAAGAACCGAAAGCATCACCGGTGAGACATTCTGAGTGAACGCGGCAAAGTACAGGTTCTTCGCCAGATATATCGCCTTTCACCAATGCGATATGATGTTCTCCAGTGACTTTGTCGATATAGCCATGAGCTACGAAGTTACCATATTTTGTTGGAAGTTCAGCTTCTGTGACTTTCTCGACCAAAGATTCTGTTCTTCTTCTGTATCTGATTAAGTCAGCGATAGAAGTGATTTTTAAGTTATGAGTTTCAGCGAATTGAAGAAGTTCTGTTGTTCTCATCATAGTACCGTCTTCGCGCATGATTTCGCAGCAGAGTCCGCATTCCTTAAGACCAGCGACTCTCATAAAATCGACTGTAGCTTCGGTGTGGCCGTTACGTTTGAAGACGCCGCCTTCACGAGCTTCAAGTGGGAACATGTGACCTGGACGACGGAAGTCTTCTGCCTTAGCACAGTCTTCAACGAGCTTCATCGCTGTGATAGAACGCTCAACAGCTGAGATACCTGTCGTTGTGTCGACGTGGTCGATAGAGACTGTAAATGCAGTGCAGTGGTTGTCTGTATTTTCTGTAACCATCTGATTGAGTTTCAACTTATGTGTAAGTTCTTTGCTCATCGGCATACAGATAAGACCTTTTGCGTATGATGCCATGAAGTTGACGTTCTCTGTTGTTGCGAATTCAGCAGCACAGATTAAGTCGCCTTCGTTTTCTCTATCTGGGTCATCGACAACGATAATCATCTTACCGTTTCTTAAATCTTCGATAGCTTCTTCAATAGTATTGAATTTGTTTTCCATATTATATTGTATTATTTATTTCTTTCTTTAAAATCCGTTTTCTTGTAAAAAGTCGAGGCTTATACCTTTATTAATATTATTGTCAGAATGGAATAATCGTTTTACATATTTTCCGATGACGTCGTTTTCAAGGTTGACAGTGTCGCCAATCTTTTTAGATGTCAATGTCGTTTCGCCTTGTGTGTGTTCTATTATTGAGACAGAAAACGATGCTGAGTCAACGTCTGTGACTGTCAACGAAATTCCGTCTATTGCAATAGAGCCTTTCTTTACGATAAGTTCCAAGATTGAAGGTTCTGCAGAGAATGACATTCTTATTGCTTTGTCATCGTTATATTTCTTGATGATTGTTCCGATTCCGTCGATATGACCTGATACGATATGACCGCCGAGGCGACCGTTAGCAGCAAGAGCGCGTTCAAGGTTTACGGCGTCGTTGACTTTCAAGTTCTTAAAGTTGGTCATCATCATTGTCTCAGGCATAACATCGACGGTAAATGAACTGCTGTCGAAGGTTGTGACAGTAAGACAAATGCCGTTAGTAGCGATGCTGTCGCCGATGTGCATATCCGACATAATCTTATTTGCAGCAACTGTAAGTTTGATGCTGTTGGCATGTCGCACTATCGACTTTATCTTTCCTATTTCTTCAATTATTCCTGTGAACATATTATAAGTCTCTGAGTCACTGAGACACCGAGTCGCTAAGTTATGACTGTTGACCGTTGTCTGTTGACTTTATTTTACCTTTTATTAATATATCGTTATCAAAAGTTTCAATCTTAATATCTTTTAACATAATGGCGTCTTTCATCAGTTCGATGCCTTGTCCTCCGACTGGCGATTTGGAGTGTTCGCCACCAATTATTTTAGGAGCGATGAAAGCATAGACTTCGTCGACACAGCCTGCTTCTAGGAATGCTGCATTCAATGTAGCTCCACCTTCAAGTAAAATTGAATCAATGCCTTTTTGTCCAAGCTTAATCATCAAATCATTGATGTCAACATGACCGTCTTTTTCTTCGCAATATAAAATGTCAACGTTAAGAGATTTTAATTCATCGATTTTAGTCTGTTGACTATCGACTGTTGACTGTTGTCCAATTGCCAAGATAGTTTTGTATTCATTAGCAGTCTTGACGATATTGCTTTCCAATGAGATAGACGCCTTTGTATCAATGATGATTCTTATTGGCTGATGAATATTTGGCTGTTGGCTGTTGGCTGTTGGCTGTTGAACTTCCAGACGACAATTCAACATAGGATTATCTGCTTTCACAGTTCCTATTCCCGCTACTATTCCCATCATCTCTGAACGTAGCTTATGAACGAGTTGTCTTGATTTCTCGTTTGTAATCCATTTAGAATCTCCTGTATAAGATGCGATTTTACCATCCAATGTCATTGCAGTTTTAAGCAAGACGTATGGACGTTTTGTCTTAATATATTTTAAGAAAACCTTATTAAGATCTTTTATCTCTTCCACTTCTACGCCAGTAACGACTTCTATTCCTGCATCTTCGAGGATTTTTATTCCTTTTCCAGCGACAAGAGGATTAGGGTCGAGAAGTCCGACAACGACTTTCTTTATACCTTTTTCAATAATGATTTCTGTGCAAGGAGGAGTTTTCCCGTAATGACAACAAGGTTCGAGTGTGACATATAATGTAGCGTCTTTACAATCCGCAGTAGAATTTGTCAAGGCATTACGTTCAGCATGAAGTCCGCCATAATATTCATGATAGCCTTCAGTGATGATTTCATTGTCTTTCACCACGACGCAACCCACCATAGGATTCGGGTTTACGAAACCTGCGCCCTTCTTGGCTAGAGCGATAGCACGTTGCATGTATTCTATGTCTTGTTGTTTATATGGCATAAAAAATCCCTAAAATCATTAATAGACTTCAGGGCATGACATAACACTTAAAATAAAACATCTATCTTCTACCATCCGGACTATCACCGTCGGTTTCGGAATTTCACCGAATCAGTTCCCTAAGGAAGTCGCGGACTATCACCGCCGGAAAGGAATTTCACCTTGCCCTGAAGACTTTTGCAAATATACATTTTATTTTGAAACGAAATGTTAAAAATTATTAAAAATGATTTTTCCTAAAACAAAAGCACACCTATTTTTATTTATACGAAAAACAACAAAGTCATGAACACAAAAATCTTTATTCTTATGTTTTTATTTAACATCTTCACACCAAGTAAGATAGACAACGAACCTGTTGCAATCAATCTGAACAAATATCTTGGCAAATGGTATGAGATAGCCCGTTTCGACCATAGCTTCGAACATGATATGCAAAAAGTCACGGCTGAATACAAGCTACTTCCTAATGGTAATATACAAGTCATCAATGCTGGTTACCGAGATGGCAAGTTCAAGGAAACTATCGGCAAGGCTAAGACAACAGACACATCTGGATTGTTACGCGTTTCCTTCTTCTTGAATTTTTATTCAGATTACAGAGTGCTGATGATTGACAAAGACTACAACTATGTGTTAGTCGGCGGCAACTCACCTAAATATCTCTGGATATTGTCAAGGACACCACAATTAGATGAAGCGACACTACAAAAAATTATCGGTGTCGCACAAGAAAAGGGCTACGACACCGATAAGCTGATATTTGTGGAACAATAGTATTAGCTTTTGGCTTTTGGCTATTGGCTTTTGGTTATTGGCTATTGGCTATTGGCTATTGAACTCTTCGGTCGCTGAGCCTGTCGAAGTGACGAACTTATGCCTTCGACAAGCTCAGGCATCGCATACCCATAAAAAAAGTTCAACAGCTTAAAATAAATTCTCTCATTGCCTCTTCTTTACGTTCGGCGCATTCAAACAAACGCCATTGCGCTTTGGTACGGACGAGGTTGTGTTCTGGATACTGAATCTTGTAATAAGTATCACCGTTTATATAATCCGCTAAGAATCTGACTGTCTGCATGTAAGGGAACAACTTTGTTGCATACGGCAGATTCTCTTTTTCTATAGGAAGCAAGAATGACTTGGTTCCTTCGAGATAACCTTTTGTAAAAGCCTCGAATATCTCCATATTGAAATCAATGTTGTCGAGGTTTTTATCATCTTCTGCACCAGTGTTGGCTGCCGAGCGCAAGAAATCTCCGAAGTCGGAGAAGATAAAACTCGGCATCACTGTATCCAAATCAATAACACATAACACATTACCTTCTTTATCGAAAAGCATGTTATTCACTTTGGTATCGCAGTGACAGATACGTTTAGGAAGTTTTCCTTCGCGATGAAGCTGCTCTCCCAAACACATAGCCTCTGCCCTTTTCTCAATTTCATCAATATAATATTGTACTTCCTTTGCTCGTCCGACAGCGTCTTTTTCTACTGCTTCACGAAGTTGATTAAGACGTAATTCTATATTGTGGAAGCTTGGAATTGTCTCACCTAACTCTTGATCTATATCCGAAAGCATCGACTGAAACTCTCCGAAAGCAAGACCTGCTGTATATGAATATTCTGGAGTGACAGCTTGATAAGTGTAAGAGTCTTCGATGAAACTCATCAGACGCCAGTATTTCTCTCCATCGAAATAATAGTTTTTGAGGTCTTTAGTCTTAATAAAATTTAACACTTTACGTTCAATGTCGCTTTCTTTTTTTACGATAAGTTTCTTACGAATGTGAGAAGTCACCTTTTCTATATTATCCTGAAGCAAATCCACATCTTGAAAAATCGCATTATTGATACGTTGCAAAACATATTTTGGATTTGTAACACCTTGAACATAAACCTTGAATGTATCATTGATAAGGCCTTCGCCTAGAGGCTTGACATCTGACACATCTCCTTCAACATTAAATTTTAATACTATATTTCTTAAGTTTTCCATATCTATTTTTTTTGTAAAAATAAAAAATTAAATCATATAAGTTGATACGGATAAAATTATTATTTTTACAAGCAAATAATCAGAAATAAAACGAGATGAAAAAACATTTATTTATTGTTTTAGCTTTAGTGCTAAGTATTTTTGTTTCAAGTTGTTCTTCAGACAATAAATCTGGCAAGAACTATATCATCAAAGATAATATGATTGTATTCGATGAACCTGAAAGAGTCGAAGGACAGAAGAGCGTTTTGCAACTTGCAGTAGAACCTATTCCTGTGGTAAGAATGGGATTCATAGGTCTCGGCATGCGTGGCGCTGATGCTGTAAATCGTATCTCACATATCGAAGGTGTTGAGTTCAAGGCTTTATGTGACTTATTACCAGAACGTGTAGAGTCTGTTCAAAACTGGGTCATCAAAGGCAAAGGTCTTCCTGAATGTGCAGAATACAGCGGTGAAGAAGGCTGGAAACAACTCTGCGAACGCGACGACATAGACCTTGTTTATATATGTACAGATTGGATTAACCACGTGCCTATGGCTGTATATGCTATGCAACACGGAAAACACGTAGCGATTGAAGTACCTGCAGCTACAACAGTGGAAGAATGCTGGCAACTTGTAGATATTGCTGAACAGACACAACGTCACTGCATGATGCTCGAAAACTGCTGCTACGACTTCTTTGAATTGACATGTCTCAATATGGCACAACAAGGATTGTTCGGCGAAGTTATTCACGCACAAGGAGCTTACATCCATAACTTAGAACCATTCTGGTCACATTACCAAGGCAACTGGCGTTTGGAATTCAACCAAAACCACGCTGGCGATGTTTACGCTACTCACGGCCTCGGACCTGTCTGCCAAGTCCTTGACATCCACCGCGGCGACAAAATGGATTACCTCGTATCATTATCAACACCTTCTATTAATGGTCTTAAAATAGCTAAAGAAACAATGGGTTCTGAGACATTCGCTAACGGCGACATGACATCAACATTGATTAAGACAAACAAAGGAAAAACCATTTTAATCCAACATAACGTTTATACTCCACGTCCTTACGACAGATTGTATCAACTCACCGGTACAGAAGGTTTCGCAAACAAATATCCTATCGAAGGATTTACTTTGAAAGAAGAAAACATCCCTTCAGATGTCATTCCAGATCATGAAGACTTGAACTCACACGGCTTCGTTCCTAACAATATCAAAGACTCTTTGATGGTTGCTTACAAACACCCTATCGCTAAAGATATTGAAGAAAAAGCTAAGACAGTTGGCGGTCATGGCGGTATGGACTTCATCATGGATTATCGTTTGATCTACTGTTTGCAAAACGGACTCCCATTAGACCAAGACGTTTACGATGCAGCAGAATGGTCATGCCTCGGCGAGTTGACAGCAGCATCAATAGAAAACAACGGAATGCCAGTGAAATTCCCTGACTTCACAAGAGGCGACTGGAACAAGGTTGACGGTTATAAACACGCTGTGAAATAGTTCGGAGTAGATTGTAGAGACGTTTCAATGTTACAATAAAAAAATAAATACACATTGAAGCGTCTAATCAATGAGGAGTTAAGAAAAATAAAAACAAATCGTCAGCTGTTGACCATTGTCTGTTGACTGTTGACACAAAATATTAACCATTTAAAAATTAACAATTATGAATAAAAAATTTGCTTGTCCTATTTGCGGTTATGTTCACGAAGGTGAAAACGCTCCAGAATTATGTCCACAATGTAAACAAAAAGTTCAATGGAATGTACTTGAAGAAGGTGCTGCTTTGAACTTCGTTACAGAACACGTTGTTGGCATCGCTAAAGGTACTGGCGAAGACATGATTAAAGACTTGAACGCACACTTCATGGGTGAAGCAACAGAAGTCGGTATGTACTTAGCAATGAGCCGTCAAGCTGACCGCGAAGGTTATCCAGAAATCGCTGAAGCTTTCAAACGTTACGCTTGGGAAGAAGCTGAACACTGCGCAAAATTCGCTGAATTGTTAGGCGACGTTGTTTGGGACACAAAGACAAACTTAGAAAAACGTATGCAAGCAGAATGTGGCGCATGTGAAGACAAAATGCGTATCGCTCGCATCGCTAAAGAACGTAACCTCGATGCTATCCACGACACAGTTCACGAAATGGCAAAAGACGAAGCACGTCACGGCAAAGGTTTCGAAGGTTTGTTCAACAGATACTTCAAAAAATAATTGACAACAAAAAAGCGACTCGATTGAGTCGCTTTTTTGTTACTTGATCGTAATCTCATCTATCATAATCCAGGCATCTTCGCCAGCGTAGTCGTGCCATTCTGGCAACTTGCCTACATTGTCTACTTTCACCTTTATATATTTAACGCCTTTCACGTCGATGGTGGCTCTTGCGTCATCGCGGCGTCTTACGTCCATGGCATCATATTTATACATTGGAAATTCTGCTTTCACAAAGTCGGTAAAGTTTTGTCCGTCTTTTGACACAGAAACCTGAACGCCTTTTGGTAATAATACCCAGTCGTTAGGACAGATACCGCAGCCTACATATAAATGATTTATGTCGGTAGCTTGTGAGAGTTCGATAGTAAACTCAGTGCCATTACCATAGAAACCAAGCCAACCTTCCCCCCAGTTGCCAGCGATGCCTTTCTTGCCGTCCATCAAGACTGTCTCGCAATTTGTTGCATAGTTGCGATGTGGTTTCTCAATGAATTCTGTTCCAGCGATGATGATTCTATCGTAATGTTTCTTTGTTGTGAATGAAGCAATCTTGTTTGCAACGAAAGCCTTAGCTTTGACTGTTGTTGTTGTGTTGATACTGAATGGCTTTGTATACAACTTAGATTTCTGTGTTGGCTCACTGCCGTCTAAAGTGTAATAAATCTTAGCATTTGCGTCGGCACATGTCAATGTCACATTCATCTTTCTGTCGAAACGTTCTAATTCTGCTTTTATTTCTGGAGTAGAAACTTGTGTGAATTCACCAATCACATTTTGTTGATATAATCTTACATCTTTAATATCGCTTGCATTGAAAGGACGCATTCTGATTGTGTATTCATAATTGTCATTCTTGATGAGATATTTGCTGAGTGCGCCTGGTCCACATGTCGCTGTACCAACAGCTGCCTGTTTGTAGTCGACGTTGACAGTCCAATAATCAGCGAGTTCCATCTGATTTATTCTTTCTGCTACTGAAAGGTTATCATCAGAATATTGATATATACTGAAGTTGAAAGGCTCGTCGCTTGTGAAGAACATACCATTACCTTCAGAGTTTGTCACTGCAAACCAACGAGTGTCGCTGTGGTTGCCGTTATCCTGTGGCTCTTCATGTAATTCGAAGAAATCTTTAGCATTTCTCTCATATAATCTAATCTTACCAGAAGAATTTCTGTCAGGATAGTTTTCTGTGTCTTTACCGAAATATCTCACCTTATTATATTGTAAAGGCATAAGAAGCTGTGTACCGATTTTAGGGAATGTGGTGACGACTTGATTAGGTTGGATGTTATTTGAAATGACAACATCGCCATATCCATTGATTTCATAAATCTGTTCTGTTGACAAGATTGTTTCGCCTTTGTCATTATTGAAATCAAGCATCACTGTCACAACTGCTTTAGAATTATTTACTCTATCAGCCTTTATGTTTGTTGGAACAATTGTCAATTCATTCAAGTTAGCGTTCAACCATTTTGGAAGAGCGTTATGGTCAACGTCGTCGTTGAGCGTTGGAGCACGCCAGAAATTAGGTTTGATTTCACCAGCCAACAATTCTTCTCCTTTGTAAATGAATGAAGTTGGAAGACCTTTATCAATAATGAAAGTAAAGTCTTTGTTAGAAACAGTCACTTTAAAAGTGAAATCATCATCATCATCCCAAGGAGTTACGACAAGATCCACTGCAGGAATGTTTTTCAAAGGAATGCCTTGTACAGATGCCATATCCAATTTAAACACTTCGTATGCTATTTCTGTTCCTGCTTCAAGGAGAGCGTGGGAATCTTTTTCTCTGAAAGAAAATTCAATGAAACATTCTTCTTTAGGTTTCAAGCTTGTCTTTGGAATAGAGACAGGCATATTAACTGATGATTGTGGAGCTACATTCAATGTCAGTCTGTTAGTTTGGATAACTTTATCATTTGTGTAAACGGTGTATGTTACCTCAAACTCTTTCAGGTTTCTAAAGAAGAAATTGTTTTTAAATTCAAAGACGCCCTTGCTCATGTCTACAGGAACTACGCTTATGTTTTGATATATCTTCTTCACTTCTTCAAGATGATGATGAGGAATTCTGTCGCTTGTCACGAGACCGTTGCAGCAGAAGCTGTCGTCGTTACCGATGCCTTCAAGTTCACCGAGGTCACCGCCAGCAGCATACCATTTCACTCCTTTTTCTTTATCTGTCATGACGATAGACTGATCGCACCAGTCCCAGATACAACCACCTTGTAACTGGTCATATTTGTTAATGATATCCCAATAGTCTTGCATTCCGCCGCAGCTATTACCCATAGCATGGAGATATTCCACCATGATGAAAGGACGGTTGAGAGTATCGAGTTTCTCTGTAGCGAATCTCTCCAGATATTTTTGGCTTGAATACATTATGCCGATGATATCATTGTTATGATCATACAAAGAACGTTCGTTGATGACAGGACGAGTGTTGTCGATAGACTTCACCATATCGTAAGCCTCATACATGCAAACGCCATTGCCACATTCATTGCCGAGTGACCAGATAATGATTGAAGGATGGTTCTTGTCTCTGCCAACCATATTGTTACATCTATATTTGAAAGCACCAACCCAGCGTTCATCTTTTGCAAGACTTTCTTTCTCATAGCCCTGAGCATGAGATTCGTTGTTAGCCTCATCGATAACATACAAACCATATTTATCGCATAACTCATACAAATAAATATCAACAGGATAATGAGAAGTACGAACTGTATTGATATTATTTTGAAGCATCATGCGGATATCTTTCTCCATCAACTCACGAGTTACAGTCTGACCTGTAAAGCCGTCATGTTCGTGGCGGTTGACACCTTTAATCAAAACTGGTTTTCCATTAACTCTAAACTGTCCGCCCTTTACTTCAGTATTTCTAAAACCAATCTTAGAGCCAACGACTTCAATGACATTTCCTTTCTTATCTTTCAAACGTATTGTCATGTCATAGAGATTAGGTTTCTCTGCTGACCATGGTTCTATACGTTCCATGATTTCGTTGAAATGCACTGTTGACAAACCTTCTTGTTTTTCATTCCGAAGAAGTTCGCTTTTCTTTATTGTCTTTGTGAACAACTCATTAACCTCACGTTTTGCGCCTTCTTGACTTTTTATTTCAACTTCAATATTTAATTTTGAAGGAACTTTAGCATAATTGACATCTATGCTGATATCGAAAGTACCTTTTGTATAAGTCCTGTCAAGGCCAGCTTTTACGAAGAAATCGTAAACGTTAGTTTTAGGTTTTGAATAGATGAAAACATCGCGAGTGATACCGCTCATTCTCCAATAGTCTTGACATTCGAGGTAAGAACCGTCTGAGAAACGATAAGCCTCTACTGCCAATCTGTTAACACCTTTTTTAAGATAAGGAGTGATGTCGAATTCTGCTGGAGTCTTTGAGTCTTCAGAATAACCGACAAACTGACCGTTAATCCAGAGATACATTGCAGACTTCACAGCTCCGAAGTTGATGTAAACGTTTCTGCCATCCCATTCTGCAGGAACATTAAACTCATGAACGTAGCAACCGACAGGATTATATTCCGTTGGTGCATAAGGCTGATTTGAAGGGAATTCGTTTGTCTGGTTAACATAAACTGGAACTCCGTAGCCATTCATTTCCCAGTTGCCTGGAACTGGAATAGTGCCCCATGAAGTTACGTCATAACCTTCAGCGTAAAATCCTTGAGGCTTATCGGCAGGTTTCTCAACCCAGTTAAATTTCCAAGTGCCGTTGATACATTGATAGTATGGCGACTCTCTGTATTCAAGATTATTGATTCCGTTCTCATCTTGATAAGGAATGACATTAGTACGAGGTGGCACTTTATTGACAGCATACACAGAAACATCATTCCACCAGTCTGCAATTTCCTGTGCCTTGACATTCATCACTAATGCCATGACAACAAACAAAATAATCGATTTAGTCTTCATGAAATATTTTATTTAATTTATATTTTACCCAATTTACGAAATGTAAAAAAAACATTGCGAAGATAATATTTTTTCGCTGAATTTGGAAATTAATTATTAGGATAAATACAATGTTTTGAACGCTGTTTTTTAGAAGAAAATTATTATCTTTGCGCTTCAAGTAATTTTATCATGAAAAGATTTTTCAAACTATTTTTAGTAGTCATTGTTTCAGCAATAGCATTTTCTTCATGCGAAAAAGGTTGCATCTGTAGAAACATCGACACTGGCGCTGCGGAAGAGCTTTATGGCGTATATTCAAAGAAAGAATGCGAAAGTTACACAGAATATTATAAGACTGTACATAAAATAGACAACGTAGACTGCTCATTTGAAATAAGAAAATAATATGAACAAAGAAGAAGCAAAAGTCAGAATCGACGAGTTAAGCAAGATTATCGAAAGTCACAACTACAATTACTACATCTTGGCACAGCCAACGATAAGCGACTATGATTTTGACATGCTTCTCAACGAGCTTATCAGTCTCGAAAAACAATATCCGGAACTCATTACTGCCGACTCTCCTACCCAACGTGTTGGCGGCGACATCACCAAGGAGTTTCAGACTGTGAAACATCGTTATCCGATGCTTTCATTATCTAATTCATATAATATTGAAGAAGTCAAGGACTTCATCACTCGCATAAAGAAAACCATTGAAGAAGATGTGGAATTCGTATGCGAGCTGAAGTTCGACGGTATCTCCATCAGCCTCACTTACGAAAACGGAATCTTCGTCAAAGCCGTAACCCGCGGTGATGGAATACAAGGCGACGATGTCACGGCTAACGTGAAGACCATCCGCACCATACCATTACGACTCAAAGGCGACTATCCCGATTTCTTCGAGATGCGCGGCGAGATTATCATGCCTCACAGTAGCTTCAACGCTATCAACGCAGAACGCGAAGACCTAGGTCAGCAGCCTTTCGCCAACCCAAGAAATGCAGCCGCTGGAACGATAAAGCTACAAGATTCAAAAGAAGTAGCTAAACGTAAACTAGACCAGTACTGCTACTTTATGATGATGGATAACGACAAGATGATTTTCAACAATCATTACGAAAGCCTTATGGCAGCTCGCCAATGGGGTTTTAATGTATCCAACTTCATGGCTTTATGCAAAAACGTCGATGAGATTGAAGACTTTATCAACTATTGGGACGAAAAAAGAAAAGAACTTCCTTTCGATATCGATGGCATCGTGATAAAAGTCAACGACTTAAAGCAAAGAGAGATTTTAGGTTTTACAGCGAAATCACCACGCTGGGCGATAGCATATAAATTCAAAGCCGAAGAAGCACACACACAATTATTAAGTGTCGACTTTCAGGTAGGACGTCATGGCACGATAACACCAGTTGCAAACCTCGAACCCGTTCAACTAGCAGGAACAATTGTTAAAAGAGCGACGCTTCATAACGCAGACTTCATCGAGCAGCTCGACCTTCATTACAACGACATCGTCAGCGTGGAGAAAGGTGGCGAGATAATCCCAAAGATAACAGCTGTCGATTTAAGCCAAAGAAAAGAAGAATGCCAGAAAGTCGCGTTCATCACACGCTGTCCGGAATGCGGAACAGAACTCGTTAATATCGAAGGAGAGACTGCTTGGTATTGTCCAAACGCTCTAGGCTGTCCTCCGCAGATTAAAGGACGTATCGAGCATTTCATCAGCAGAAAAGCAATGAACATAGAAAGCCTCGGCGAAGGAAAAGTCGAAGTGCTTTTTGACAATAACTTAATCAAAGATTATTCTGATTTATATAAACTCACATACAACGACATCTTCGGTCTAGAAAAAATTATCGTTGTTGATAATGAAAAAGAAAACACCGTTCGTAAGGTCAGTTTCAAGGAAAAGACAGCCAACAACATCATCGATGCTATTGAGAAGTCGAAGTCGGTTCCTTTTGCGAGAGTGCTTTTTGCATTGGGAATCAAATTTGTCGGGGAAACGACAGCGAAGCTTATCGCCAAGGCGATGGGAAGCATCGACAATATCATCAACGCTTCTGTTGAAGAATTGACAGAGATTGAAGAAGTTGGCGAAAAGATTGCAGTTTCTATTAAAGACTTCTTCGCCGATGAGCGCAACATCAATATCATCAATAAGTTAAGAGAAGCAGGACTTCAGTTCGAGCAAGAAAAGAAATCTGCAAAAGATGAAGAATCATCGGGAGTATTATCCGGCAAAAGCATTGTTGTGAGTGGAGTCTTCTCCACTATGAGTCGTGATGAGATTAAGGAACTCATTGAAGACCTTGGCGGAAAGAACGTATCTTCAATATCATCGAAGACCAGTTTCATCGTCGCAGGAGACAAGATGGGACCTGAAAAAAGAAAGAAAGCTGAAGCTTTGGGAATTGAAATCAAGAGCGAAGCTGAGTTCCTTGAGATGATTAACGGACAACAGACTTCGTCCAAAGAATCCACATCAGGAGTCCAAGGCGTTTTAGAATTTGATTTTTAATTTTTCATCCGCGAAATCGCACGAAACCACACGAAAGTTTTAGTGCCAATTAGTGCAGTTTAGTGGATACTTTATCTTGTAGTCTTGTGGTCTTGTTGACTTGTGGTCTTAAAAAAATCAATCGGGTTCAGATAAAACATCTTCCTCCAGCCTTGTTTCGACTCATCAATGCGCCAAGGATAAGGAATAATAGTTACAATCGCATAATGAAGATGCGCTGGTGTAGTGGCAGCGTTTCCTGTATTACCGACAGTTCCTATTTCGGTATCTTGGTCGACAAAAGCAAAACGTTTAGTTTTTATTTCATCCAGATGAGCATAATAATGGATTCTCCACTTCGGACCAAGTACAGTCACGAACTTACCGCTTTTGTTGCCTTCGGATGTTGCAAGCACGATTCCTTTCGTTGAAGAATGAACGCCAGTGCCTTTCTTTGCAAAGACATCGACGCCTTTATGAACGACGGAACTCCCCCAGCCTCCATGCCAAAACGTATTATGGTTGTAGCTGTTAGAGTTTGCACTCACGACTGGCATCTTGAGGTTTTGAGGAATGAGAAAACCGATAACAATTATTGAAAGGATTGCTATAATAATAATTTTAATCCATTTTTTCATAGTTACTTAGACTTTAATTATAAGCGTATAATAAAATCGGTTTATCAGATTGTTTCTTTATAACTTCAATATGTTCCATCATGGAATTTGATACTGCGAAACAACCTTTACTGACAGGCAGACAAGGCAAAGGAAATGTCTCGAATCCTAAATTGCCTCTATGTATAAGTATTTCTCTTTCTAAAGCATTTGAATTTGTTGAATCAAGACCGTGCAAAAAATATCCTTCTTTAAAATAAGGCTTAGACATTGGCGTTAACCTTCCTACTTTATATTTACCTAAACTGGAGTAGCAGCTCCCCTTTTCATTGCTGAAAGTTGCTTTGAAAGTGGTTTTAAAAGTTTTATAAATAGTCTCAAAAAGATTATCATTTACGCCTAATCCATGCGCGCATAAACTTTTATGGATGATTTTATTCTCTTTAAAGCTATAGATATAAAATCTTTTAATTCCAGAAGGTTTGGAAAAATCCGTCAAGAAACAATATTCCGTGCTATATCCATTATCCTTGCAATAATCATATATTTCAGAAATATTGGAAGGTACATCATTAGGAATGAACTGCTTTATTACAAAAACAGCAATAAACAAACAGCATAAAATTAGCAAGAACTTTTTCATAATGATATTTTAGTTTATGTTTAACTTTATTAATTTCACAAATATTTCTTAATCAACTTTTTAGCACCCCAATTTATAAAAAAGACGAGCAAATATAAGACAATGAAGATGATAATATTTACCACATAATATTCCGTCCAGCCCTTGCTGTAGCAAGGAATATTTGTTGGCAAATCAAGATGTTCGCCTAATTTCCAGAGGTCGTTTTTGCAGAGTTGAAATGCTGCGTCGCAGCTTATTTTGCCATATCTGTTATACAACCATGAACCGAACCACACGAACGGGATATTATAGAGAATGCTCATTATTAGCACCAACAATCTAGGTTTAGAAAAACCTTGTCTCATCTTCTTTGCAGCGACATAAACAACAGACAATGTTGACAACAACAGCACTGCATATTGCAAGTACAGATTGATATAAACACAAGCCTCGGTATATGTCCACCCAAACATCTTAGATAGCAATGTTATAAAAGCGCAGCACGCACCAAAGATGAGGGTTATTATGTAAAAGAAGATGTTGGACACGAATTGTTTTGTAAATATAACTATTGAAGTTTGAATATTATTGTTTGGAGGGAAAAAGAAAAACCAACTTACTGAAAATGTATGTTGGCTTTGTTGGTTGTTCCATCTTATCTATAATTTACCTTGCCATTTTTTATCTGCCACGGGGCGGATGGCATACCCCATTCTTTTAAGACTTGAATGAATCGTTTTTTGGAGGCAATCATTCATGTCACTAATGAATTCTATTGGAGTTTCTAACCACAATGTCTGTCTTCTTACGTTATCTTTCTTTTGGTTCTCTCTCCTTTCACAGATATCGTACCCAATAAAACGAAATGCGTAGGCAGCTCTAGGTTTATCTGGATTTTCTGTTGAAGTCCAAAAAGAGCATTCAGAAAGTATGTTTTCAGGTTCGTAAATGGGACTATCTTCTTGTCTTGAGCACGAACACCCAGCATGTCCCGTTACGGGTATGATAATATAGTTGCCATTAGGGCCTGTAGCCTTCAATGCATGCTTTTTTGAAACAGGATCCAAACATTTTTCCCACTTGCATTTAATTACCAATTCTTCAAACTCATCTTTCGTTGGAGTTCTCCATTTTGCTCCCCATTTAATTGTTGCAATATCTTTATTGTCTGTATCTACTCTTAAGTAATCGTACATATCGCTATATGTAAATAGTTCGATCTTGCTATGATTCCATAAATATAGACCGTCAATCGTTTCTGCAGACCAAAGAACAGACAAACCAAGGTCTACCCATCCATGACCATATTTATCCTTAGCTTGCAACTCAATTCTTGCGCCGCATGCCCTACAGTATCTTGCACCAAAAGGATTAGGAGAATCACAAATATTACATTTTTGGTAATCAAAAATTTTGTTTGAATAAGAAAATTTAGAACGTGTATGTACCAATATATTTGAACTTGATTCAGTAGGTTTGAGGTCCCACCGCCTTTTAGAAGTTATCCTCTTAGGTAAACCACAAGATGGGCAATAATTATAATCTTCACTAATTATTCGATTGCATATTGGGCATTTTGTTTCCATATATTTTGAGGATTATATTAATTTCCATTCTAGTTTGTTACTACCGCAGTTAGTGCAATATTGTGTGCGTGTTGCATCCACTAAGACCTCATCTTGTTTATATAAACATTCTTTGCAGGTTACAATGATTGACGGATTATAGTTGTTATATTGCTGCCCGCCACAGTATGGGCAAAATCTATCATAATATCCTATTATTTTTCTACAGCCTAAATGTGAGCACTCCTTATTAGTTGGGGTAGATGGAATTGGATGAGAAGATTCTGTAATTCCCTTAATGTTGTTTGAGGCAGATGAAACAGTCTTTTGTTGAATATATTCTCCTTTAAATTTAGCTTTCTGTTGCTCAAATCTACAAATGTATTGTGTTGCAATTGTTGGTTCATCCAAAATGAGAATATTTTCACTGTTGTGTGATGCCTTATAAGTCCAATTATAAGAACCCGTTATAACCTTATTAAAATCAATCACGCAGAATTTTTCATGCAACAACTCTGCATCCTTGGAAATCATAAAGCATTCAGAACGACCAACTCTTATAAGAGTATAATCAATTCCACTCTGTGAGTTTATTTCATCCAACTGTATAATTATAGACACGTAGCAATTATTCTTAGCTTTTTCAAGCAAAGCATTAAATAATTTCTTATTCGTAAACCATGCTACAGAAACAAAAATAGCACAGTGAGCTTCCTCGATTTCTTTGAGGATGCGTTGCTCTATGTTGTCAAATATGACTTCTGTATTATTACTCATAGTATGAAATCTCTTTATCTGCGCTGCAACATAATAGAAGAGGTGATTTCTATTGTGAAATCATTGTATAGTTCCTTGATTGATATTTTGCAAAAGGGAAATATTCGATATTGCTCCCTATGGGAACCATATGGATTGTTAACCTCTTTTACCATAAAACTAATATCAGCAGAGAAGTCATATTCACCTTGACCTTCATAACAGAAATTATCATTTAATATGGGGCTAACCTTGTCAAGGTCGTCAACGGTATTTATATCTATTCCATTCCAAGGTAAATCTCTCCAATATTCTCTAATATGTTTAGATAATTTTATTTTGATAGCTTCAACTGTTACAAACCCCATAATTCTTTGTCAAGTTGTGCCAACCAATTCCCAGAAGAAAGCGGATTATAAAAAAGAAAGGTGTGGGAACTTATTGCTTTATCCTACTGACAGGCTTCTCGCATTTGCCTTTGGAACGGATAAAACAATAGCCCACACCAGAGGATATGTGAAAAGCCAAATATGGCTGTACACATGCCAATGATGTGATGATACTGCCTATTACCTTCGTGTCTTGGGAAATTTTGCGAGAATTTACCTATGAAGATAATTTCAATAACACCTTTGCACTCCACAGCGGAGTTGCTTCGCAAAGGTAGAAAAGTTTTTCAGATAATATCTATCTGTTGATAAATATTATTAATATTTTTTTTGGTGAAGTTTTGTTAAATCAAAGCGTTTTTAATTAATGTCTAAAACCATGACTATCAAAAAAACAATATATGCATATTCTTGTAATCCACAAAAACAGTTAAATAACGAAGTAAACAAAACACAAAAGCGCACCTCAATGACAAGGTACGCTACTTTGGTGCAGGAGGAGAAATCGAACCCTAGGTTTCTATGCCGTTTTCCCAAATCTTATTTTCCTGTTTTGTCACTTACTTGTAACTCCTACACGAAACCAACTATATTCCAAGAATTAATTCCAACAACCACTTATTTCAATTGCTATACATTAAGTTAGTCTTTATTATCCAACATTCCTAGTTCCTTCCCAAAACCATCGAACAAATTGATAAGATAAACTAATCACACAAAATATCGGAGTAAAAATCTCATATATAATTTCTATCAAATTCTTGTTGGCTCCTACCATATAATAATTATATTCATTCAGGACATTGTTATATTCTGATATTATATACTTTAATTCTTCAACATTTTGAGGCAAGAATGTCTGATTTCCTAATTTAAAAACAGGTAACTTAAAAGATAAAGTATCAATATATTGTTTTTCTTTGATGCATTCTAAAATAGAGTCTTTATTAACAAGAAGCCATGAATACATAGTTTCAAAATCTTCACTAATTAACTCAATATCATCCATTGTAGCATTAAATGTGCGATTATAAATATCGGGATTTAATTCAAATTTCACTCTTCTTTCAAATGCATTGATTTTGTTATTCCGTATATTAGCTTCTCGTTTGTAAAAAAATTCTCTGTTATTTCCTAGTATACAAAATATACCTAAAGTGGTAAATATCAACCAATACAAGTCCAATCTTCTCCATTGTTCATCTGTTATTAACACTTTCTTCACTATAAATATCCCTATCACTACCAAAATGACTAATAAAATAATTTGTAAAAAAGGATTAATCAATAAAGTTTCATACCATTTCATAATATGTGTAATTAATTGTATAATAAAACAAATATCATCTTCCAAAGAATTGTTTTAAACGCACAATACCTTGTTGATGCTTTTTTAAATTAATTTCTTTAAGTTTATTGATATTCTGCAATTTCCACCTAACTGATGGATAGTTACTCAAATCTCCTGCGCTGCACTTATTCCAATCCGGAGTTCCTTCTTCAAATGATATAATAAAGTCTTTGTCTGTCTCTGTCAATACAGTGTTGACTTGGTTGATTAGGTTTATCCTTGCTTCTTTGTAATCAGCATAGCTAAACTCAACATCAGTCATACCCTTGAATTGGTTTTCTAAAGCATCTGTTTGGTCAATGGAATTTGGTTGCAAAGATTCAATAATAGGTTTGTCGCTACCAAGCAGACATAGCATAAAACCATTTTTAATATCATCGAAAGAGGATATTTCCATATACTTGCAATCAAATAAGTCTCGTGGATGTTGGCGACTTAAGGCTGCGGTTATCTTACCACCATACAATTGCGAATATGACACAGTACGGGCTTTACATGCCATACTAAATTCTTGCTGCGCTTTCTCGCATAGCATCTTATCTTCCGTCTCTCCAATTAAGCCTCGTTTTATTGCATTCACTTCTATCTTCACTGTTGCACCATTGAGTGTGCATTGCAACTTCATTACATCATATTTGGGAATTACTTTAACACCTGGAATTGACTTTTCAATATTTGCTTTGAGCGTCTTTAGATGTTCTTCTATTGTTCTCAAACTCTCTTCTCTATCTTGTATCGGAATATATGTCAAGTCAATATCAACAGAGTAGCGTGGCATATTCTTGTGAAACAGATTGATAGCTGTTCCTCCATGGACTGCAAAATCTTTGATACGATAAACTGATGGCATTATTCGTATCAGAAGCGACACCTGTCTTTTGTATATATCACTCATATTCGTTTAATTCTTTAGGTACTGTTATCTTATATTTTTTTATATATATTCCATTGTTCACCAATTGCAGTTTTGATGTACCAAGATCTATTTTATCCAAGTCGAGCATATCAAACCAATAGTGTGAGGCTTTTTCAGCCATATAAAGGAACATTCTTTTAACTCTCTGATTTTTTATATTTTCAAGTAGTGTTTGTACAACTTCTGAACGCAATGACGTTAATTGTTCCATGATATAGTATAAATCCATATAGTTGTATTGCTCCGGTGCTAAAAGCAGGCACTCCATGAAAGCTTGTTCTGGTGAAGACAGCAATACGTCAACACCATCTATCTTCATCGTTGTTGTTTGAGGATTATCAATCATTTGTGTACTGAATGGTTTGATGGTCTTATCAAAACTATCGCTGAGTATCCATTTAGGTACTATGGAATTAGGGAAAGCAAGTATAAGTATAGGTTTCCCCATTGGAACATAGTGATTAAAACCGAAAAGCTCCAATGCTGAGTGTGCCGCTACTCTTACCCTTTTATTTAACTGTTCGTTGTAGCAAGACAGTACGGCGAATGAAGATAAAGAATCTCCTGTACGATACATAACACCTTTATCTAATGATGTTAGCCATCCTGATTGTCGATATTTTCTTATCAACTGGTCTGAGTATCCTTTTTTATTTAAACAACAAGAAAAAAAAACTCCGTTTTTCTTACCTGATACAAGTAATTGGTTTAATTTGCTTTGATATTCTAAACTCATAGTTTATAACAACTAATTAAAATCAACTGCAAAGATAATGCATTTCTTTATATATGCAATAACAACGGTTATTTTTATTTGTTCAAACTAAACTTAAAGTATAGAACAAGTAACTAAAAGCAACTATTTTGATTTAGATTTTAATTATGCAGCTCCAAGCATTAAAGGATTTTCACCATTCATGGTCCCAATTTCACCACCATAACATCTCGTTTTTGATGTTGGTTAAAACATCGGTTGAGACCTCGGTTGAAACAAATGGGCAAAAACAGCCCTTTTACCATGATTTAATGCAAATAAAAAAGGAGTCACATTTGCTGTAACTCCTTGATTTTCTGTGTCGGGGTAGCAGGATTCGAACCTGCGACCCCCTGCTCCCAAAGCATATTATTATTACCAGCATTTTTATATTCAGACATCTGAATATCAGTGTTTTAACAGTAATATATTTTGAGAGAATTATAATGCGGTTGACATATCAGTTGAAACATCCGCTCCAACCAAGAAGATTAAACATTAAATTATCGAACTACGGCTTATTATAGCCACCACAAAGATAATAATAACTATCATTATAAGCTGTGATTTTCAAGTCTTTTTTAATGCTTGCTGAATCTTTTTTATAGGTTTCCGTTTGATATATAATTCGGTTTTTAATAGTTTTCCAATCTGTATATATTCCGAGATTTTAAGTATCTAGAATTAGGTATGACTAAATGAAAAACAATATAAATATAGCTATCGCATATAATGCTATTAAAACTATAGTCAGCACATTCCACACTATGCTTACAATTCGTTTTAATTTTTCTGGCAATCGTGTTTTTAATGCGTGTTCTATTCCTATGATAGCAAGACTGCAAAATGGCATAAGCAACCCTAATCTCATATAATAATCAAAAGTTACAATCTTGAAATTCCATTCATTGTCTGAGACTATTGACAAGTAAACAGCTATAGCGTAAATTATATATGGTATGATGATTTGTAGCGATATATGCAGACGTTGAGCAAATGTTTTAAACCAATAAAAGAACATCGTATAACTGAAAAAGCACAATGCAAGTGCGAACCCAAGCATATTGAATTTGCCCAAATCCCACATAAACATCCATGCCATTATTGAGAATAGAAAATATTGTACAAAATATTGTCTTAGACCATAATATGTACTCAATGCAAAACGCTTGATATATTGTAATGCTGTATTCATAGTATTTAATATTTTCTACAAAAGTAATAAAAAAGCCAACTTACTGAAAATGCAGGTTGGCTTTTGAAATAATGGTTTATTTCTATTTTAGAAGATCCTTTATAAAGTCTTTTGGGTCTTTCCCATAACTTTTAGCGATATTTGAGTACTCTTTAGCCAACCCCAAATCACCCTGTTTACGACTTAACGCAGAAAGATAACTATAACCTAAGTAACCATAAGTCTCTTTCACTCCTTCAGATTGCATTGCATTGCTAATGCAAAAATATGACAATGGATAGTCTTTGCAATCAAAAGCCGCCATGCCAGTAAATAACCAATTCTCACATCTTTCATCAAACAATTCTTTTTCTTCTAGAATATTATCCAATCTTAAACCAACAGACACAGCATCATTGTACTGCTTAGAAATGTACAAAGCATTTTGAAGAAATTTATAGGCTTCTATGTTTTCTGAATCAATAGACAAAATCCTATTGGAATATTCTATAGTTTCATCGATAAATTGATGTTCGGCAAACAATTTTACAGCCGCCATATAATAATCAACGCTTTGTTGCTTATCTCCTGTCAATTCGAATATTCCAGCAAGATTTACGTACGGACGAACATAAAACGGATTCAACTCAATGGTTTTCTTATAATTTATGATTGATTTGTCATAATCCTTATTGTAAGAATAGATATTACCTAATGTTTGATAGATGTAATGTATATCCGACATTGTGTCTAATTCTATTTCTTTTTCAAGCATAGTTATCGCTTTATCATATTCGCCAATTCCAGCGTAGCATTCAGCCTCAATAGGTAATATATCCCAATCCACACCAGTGTTTCTCAACGTGTCTAAATAAGACAATGCCAATTGCCATTCACCAGATTTATAAGACGCTAATAATTTTTCTTTCAAAAACATTTCTCTATCTTGTTTATTTGAAGAACATGAGACAAATAAAACAACTATCAATAACAAAAGCAACTTTTTCATAATGATATTTTAGTTTACGTTTATAATAAATTTTACAAATATTTCTTAATTAACTTTTTAACACCCCAATTTATAAAGAAGACGAGCAAGTACAAGACAATGAAGATGATAATATTTACCACATAATATTCCGTCCAGCCCTTGATGTAGCAAGGAATATTTGTTGGCAAATCAAGATGTTCGCCTAATTTCCAGAGGTCGTTTTTGCAGAGTTGAAATGCTGCGTCGCAATTGATTTTTCCGTATCTGTTATATAACCATGAACCAAACCACACGAACGGAACATTATAAACAACACTCATTATTAGCACCAGCAATCTAGGTTTAGAAAAACCTTGACTCATCTTCTTTGCAGCGACATAAACAACAGACAATGCTGACAACAACAGCACTGCATATTGCAAGTAAAGATTTATATAGACACATGCTTCTGTGTATGTCCATCCGAATATCTTGGAAAGCAATGTTATAAAACCACAACATGCGCCAAAGATTATTGTAATTATGTAAAAGAAAATGTTAGACACGAATTGTTTTTATCAGATAACTATTTAAGTTTGATAATATTGTCTGAAGATAAAACAAAAGCCAACTTACGGGAAATGCAGGTTGGCTATAAATGATGTTATCTTATTATCTCTCTGGTCTGAACCAAACTCCAAGTGATAGTACTCCTAACAACCAATGTATTTTAAAGCAGATAACATTACATGCGATGTTTATAAGTATAGCTATCATAATTGTTGTTATTTAATGATTCTTTTATTAACCATGTATAGTTTTTATTGTCCGATCATAGATTCAACTGTTATATTATGCTATATCCTCCTCTGCTAACTATTTTAGCAGACTTTTGCCTTAATTCTTCCATAAATCTTGGAAAGAGCATTTTACGACCATTCACATCTACATCAAGACAATTTATAGATTCATTGGTAAGTTTAGAAACAACCATCATCATTGCTTGAACCTCTTGTCTCAATGCAATTGACAATCCTATTATATTTGGAGTAGATGTTTCATTTTCGATTTGTTCCAAACCAATGCTAATGCGACAGACATGGTTTCGCACCATTTCTCTATCTCCAAAATCTTTTAGTCTATTGAAAAATCCCATAAGTACTCTCTGTTTAAATTATGCTAGTAACATTTAAGGCTTTCCTTCAAACTTTCCATATATAAATCATTACACATATTTACAAACTCTGCTAGTATCATCGATATTTCTTTTAATTTCATATTTTCTCCAAAGAAAATAAATGAAGTAGCATCAACAGGTTCACTAGCTGAATTTGCTATATCAAAAACATCAGCCATAAGAATGCGTATAAGATGTGCATCAGCTTGAATTCTATCTACACTAGGATTTAATGCATCCACCTCATTTTGAATTGCAGTAAGTTTTGTTTCTATTGCTTTAAGCAGGTTATTAATCTTTTGGATTGCCTCTATTTTTGATATTAATCCCATAGTAATAGTATTTTTGAATTTAATATTTGTCTTATGTTGTGTTTATTTTAGAAAAGCCAACTTATCTGTGTTGTTATAAGTTGGCTTTAGTCTAATTAAGTTATTTGCATGTAGCTTGTTCCACAAGCTTGTACATAGTTATATCTGTAATGGTTGGAGAATAACAACCAATATAATCTATTACTCCACCTGGTGAACACATCAAATCACATATTTCAAATCTGCAATGTCCAACTTTTAGGACAAATTTATAAAATGTTATTTCATTATAATTTATAACAGCTTTCCCAAAAGAATATCCTGACTCTTTTTGAGCCTCGTAGATTAAATTTGAAATATGAACGATAGCTGGAATGGTTATCTTTGAAACCCCTTGTCCCAATGTGACGCTTATCATATATAGTAGATATTAATTTAACTTATGTAATATAACACTAACTTTCATAGTTATGTAGTACACCAACATAGAGTTTATTAAGAGCAACTACGTAATAAAAGGATTATTATTGCGAGTATCAAGAAAAATGTACCGCAACCTTTATTATTATCGTCATTCATTAGAATAAAGATTTAAACCAATTCCACGCAGACTGTACTGCACTTTTTGCAATTCCTAAACCATTACAGAGCCATTCTTTGAATCTATCATAATTGCTCATATATGTATTTTGCTCTAATCTAGACATCTGAGCTAAATATAGAAGAGCCAATGCCAATTCTGGATCACGCTCCATTAGTTTTTGAAGTTCATAATTTGTCATAACTTGTTATTTTTAAATTAAATTCTCTTTACTCCATTCATATAGACATTGAACCATTTCAATATCATCAACTATAGCCTTATCATTAGCTTGTATTATTAACAAAATAATATCAACACCTTTAAGTGCGTCAATGTACATTTGCTTATATGTTTCATCTGTGCTAGCTTTTCGTCCATAACCAGGTAAATCCGCTACTGTAATAATGCTTCCGTCTGGTAATTCATAATCAACGTAACCAACGAAATTTTTTTCAGTAGTACCTTCTCCTGTACGACTTACTTTTAATTTAGCGCCAAATAAATTATTGACAGTAGAGCTTTTTCCAACACCAGATTGTCCTAGAACTGCAACCTTTATTGGTTTTGATTTCATTTTATCAAGCTCTTTTTGTAGTTTTTTTGCTTGGTCTGGATCTAATTGACTCATCAATTTAGCGACAAATTCATCCATGCCATGTTTTAAGTACTTTTGTCTTTCCTCCTCCATTTTAGCATTCAAAACTTGTCTAGTCTCTTCGCTCATCTCTGCTGCTACCTCCGGGTCTGTAATATCCTTTGGCTTAAAAGAAGTCGTATAAACATTACATTGATTTACGATTTTATTGATAACGGCAGGAAGACGATATGCTCTTAGAGCTGAAAAATATTCTATTTGATCTTCTGAAGCAGAATGCGATCCTGAAGACAACTTCTCCACAATATCTTTAATTCTAGCTTCAATAATCTTTTCAAGTTCTGGTGATGGTAAATTAACAGAAGTAAGCCACGGAGCTTCATTTGTTGCCAAATTATCTACTTGATTTATGCCAATTACCAATTTTGGAATTGATGCTTTCTTTGGAGATGGCTTATTGTTTCCAAAAACATTTCCTAAAAGAGAAGCGAAAAGACCTTTTCCTTCTCCTTTTGATATAACTTTTTTTTCCATTTAACTAAAAATTAATGAATATAACTTATTTTTAAGATAATCAAGATGCCAGTTTTGTAACACGGAGTAAACAGTAACAGAATCCTTTGTAACGTTTTCAAAATCATTAAAAATGTCAGCAAAAACATTTTCATAAAGATCCTCCACTTTACCTACAAGAATAGGATTAGTATCCTCTATAGTAGTTAAATCAACTCCATCTAAATGCTCACTGTCCTTAAACAATAAATCTGCTTGATTTATGCCAAGTACAACTTTTTGATTCTTACGCAAAATATCTTTAGCAATTAAATCTGTATAAAACAGTTGATCTTGTTTATATGCTCTTCTATCAGCCTGGGTTAAGCACAAAAGCAGTGAAGCTTTGTTTATGTATTGATAATAAAAATTCCTGTATAAAGAGTTTGCTTCCAAACTTTCCGCAATTCCTGGAAGATCAACGAGGTTGAACTCTATATTTTTACCATTAAAATTATCTGTTATGTGCATAACTGCTGGAAATTTCGTACATGACGAAACTCTATTAGTTGCCAAATCTTTATCCCATAAAGCATTAATCGTCGATGTTTTACCACATCCTGTTTTTCCAGACAAGACAATTGTTGGTATTGAACTATCAAATATCTGATTGTTGATATTTAGAACTATTCCATTCCAAATTTGATGTTTTAATTCATTCAGATTCCATTCTAAATAATTAGAATAAGGAACTATTGACGCAACTGTAAATGTTGGATCATATTTTGCAAACATAGAGAATTCCGAATGAACAATATTAATTGTTTTTAAAAGATTTGAAACAGCTAAAAGTTCTGGTTGCTGTTCTAACATTGTGAAATCATGTGAACTTTTTGGAAATAGAATCCAATCAGCCATTCCAAATGCAATAAGAAAAACAACATTCTTCTTTAGATTAATTTTGTCAAATATTTGTTCTAGATATATTTTACGAGAATTTATAGCAACCTCATCACATGTTAATAAATAAAGAATAACATCCGCTGATTCCAAATGTTCTCGGACACCTTCTTTTTGAACCCACTCTGAAGAAGTATAGTTAATGCGAGGCAACTCATAAACATTAAAATCAACAACATCACGTCCTTCAAGCATTTCTGATATGCCAAACTCATGTATTCCATTTTCAAAACCATATGAGGTTACAGAATCTTCCCACAACATTTGAATTGTCGTAGTTTTACCAGTCTCGATTCCGCCAATAATTACTACGTTTGGTTTCTTACTTTCCATATCCATTGAAATTAGTACGATTGAAAAATACCGATAGCTTGTCTGTTGTTCATTTTAGGCAGGTCACTGTTAGCGCAAATTGATCTCCATAATTCCAATTCTCTATCATCAATATCTCCGTCTGATGAACTAATTGCGCCTAACATTGCAGAAACAAATATTTTTTGTTCATTATCCAAAAATGCTAACATGCCATAGCATTCTTCTTCTGTCATTACTTTGGCTAAATCTTTTATTGTTTGCAGTTCCAATATATCTTTTACACCAACTTTTCCCATAGCTTCGTTAACTATTTCCATCTCCTCTAACATCACTTTTCCGTCTGCTACAACCATTGAATAAGCTGACTTATAAACCGCAACAATTTCATCTTTTGAAAATGTTTTCATAAAATGTTTATTTGGTACTTTCAAATTCCCAGAAGAAAGCGGATTATAAAAAAGAAAGGTGTGGGAACTTATTGCTTCATCCTAAAGTCTGGTCTTCGCATTACCATTGGAATGGATAAAACAATAGCCCACACCAAAGGATATGTGAAAAGCCAATTATGGCTGTACACACCAATGATGTGGGTGCTATTGCTCATCATCTTCATTCCAATATCAAAGTTGCGAAGTTTGACTTTAGAAGATAATTTCAATAACACCTTTGCACTCCACTATGGAGTTGCCTTGCAAAGGTATAAAAGTTTTTTAGATAATATCTATATGTTAATAAATATTATTTAACAATTTTTAATAGATGGTAGATTTTTCAAATCTCACTATATAAAGGTAAAAATCTGAAAAAATCCACCAAGCTAAATATCAGAAACTCAGACAGTCGTATGTCTCTAAAATTTCCTCTTGTCTCAATCCCAAATATCTTTTGGTAATAGAAACTGAACTGTGATTGAACAATTCCATCAGCTTAACTAATGCAAGTTCTGAATTTTCATTGTTCATATTATAAACCTGTCTGCCAAAGGTCTTGCGTAATGAATGGCACGAGAAATTGCCAACGTGTAAACGGTATTTCTTTTTTACCTCTTTGAGCATTACGTTAATTCTCTGTATGCTGAAAGTTGTACCTTTCTGACTTTGCAATATTGGCACGTTCACACCTGCTGGTCTAATATGTTCGTGACATTCTGTAATATGTCTTTGCAGTTGCGGATTCAGTCTTAATGTGCGGAGTTTTCCTGTCTTTTTCTCAATAATGGTAAACTCGCTAACATTTAGAATCTGTTTCCATCTTAAAGCTAGAATGTCTGAAATCCGTAAACCTGTAAAACAGCCAAGTGCTATAAGCAACGACATCTTATAATTGTTGTCTTTAGCTAATTTACGAATGAGATTCATGGCTTCATCCCATTGCAAAAAGTCTGCGGTCGTGTTTGAATATTTAAGTGACATAAATGTTCTGTTTTATTAGTTAATAAATAAAAGTGAACATTCTATTTTGTAACAAATAACTAAGTCATTGATTACTAATAGAACATTCACTAATGATGAAAGTGAACATTAAAAATAACTTCGTTCTTTCAAGTGTGCTGTATTCATCCAACAGCAATTATCAAGTCTGAAATCATATTTGCTTTCTAATGTCCGCAAAAAATCCTCGTAGTTCTCTGCTTCATCTGCGAGTACGGTTTCCTGTTCATCTAATCTGATTTTGATTATCTCGCCAACTGAGTAATCAAGCAAAACAATGTATTCCATAAGCATTAAATATTTCCGTTATCTGTAAAACTGTAATAGCTCTCGTTTGTAATTATAATATGGTCAAGAACCGTAATGTCAAAAAGCCTTGCGGCTTCTATGATTCTGTTGGTAATTCTGTTGTCATCTGAACTTGGGTGCAGATTACCGCTCGGATGGTTGTGCGCCAACATAATGCAGGAAGCATTAGCTAATAAAGCTGTCTGTATTACCATCTTTATATCAACTGTTGTGTTTGAAGTTCCACCTTGTGAGATTACAGAATATCCTAACACTTGATTTGCTCTGTTCAGATATAGCACGATGAAAGTCTCTCTGTAGTCCATAGTGTTTTCTGGAAACAGATTTGTTAAAATCTCGTATGCTCCCTGTGAGTTGCTTATCTTCTGTCTTTGATTATATGGAACATTGTTCTTATATGTCAGTTCCACTTCTGAAACGATATTGTTTTTCATAACTAATTGAATTTAAGTAAACAAAAAAGAGGACACCTGTAATAGATGCCCTCTGTAATAGACTTGTGACTTTATCAGCCTAAAAACCAAGAATATTCAGAATCTCCCTGTAAAGCCTTGCTTATTCCAACAGTCACATCTGTAGCGTTGACAGCACGCTGAACATAGCTGTCTATGTAACTGCTCTTGTTGGCTTCTGTCAGCAGATTGTGAAAATCAAACATGGAAATTGAGCTGTCCTTTGTACCAAAGTTTGGATTGCTGTAATAGTCACGGCACACATTGTTAATCTGGCTGTCAGTGATGAGCAACTTTGGCAATTCACGCTGTAAATGGCTTGGCAATGCTTGATAGAGTCTCATTCTGCCAACTATCTGTGCAAACTGAGTTTCTGACAATCTCATTTGAGTAAGAGACTGCAACAGTTGGATGTCATTATCAAGGTTAAAGTTATAGAGCAAGTCTAAAACAGCCTTGTATAAGTCATGCAGTGACATAACTTCAAATGATAATTTCACTCCCTCTCCTGTAAGCACTTGGTTACTGCAAACATTGACTCTCCAGCCAATAAAAACAGTGAATTTCTCCATTCCACGGTTGGCACGATAAAGATTCAAGTCTGAATAATTACGCACACCGCCAACGCACAATTCCAAACGCTGTCCGTTTATGCACTCATGCAGACTTGGAATAGTGAAAGCAAAAGCCAATCTTTGATAAAACTGTGTTTTCTCTGATTCAAGGAGTTCGCTTGACCGTTTATTTAATGCTGATGGAATGCGACCCCGTACAATGTGAGAGACACGGATTTCTGGATTGTTGATAGTCTCCCCTGCAAAGACATTGCAAGCAGCGTCATGCACTGTACTGATAAAATCTTGATGGGAGATTGTCAGTTCTTGGTTAGCCCATGTAGGCACAACACATTGCTCTGTAAGTTCTTCAATAGTGATTGCATTTGTGTTAGCTTCAAGAAAGTTCACGCTTGTTGGATTTAAAACTAATTCGTTCATGATTGTAAATATTTGAATGTTAAACAATAAATTGATTCGTGTAAACTCATCTAGCCTTATATTACTTGCTAGATTTATATTTACTGAAATTCATACTACGTTTATAACTTGCTACTTTCTGAAAGAATGCTTTTTACTAGTTTCTTACAGGGAGGGGAAAATGATATATGCACCAGATTGAGCAACACTCTTTAATATATGGAGGGGGATTTTTTAGCTAAAAGGAATGTAGTTATATTTATTAAAGGTGTACTTTTTAAAGGTAATAGCTAATGATGTAAAAAAATCAGTTGGTGCTAAATATTCTGAAATTATAACTGATTTGGTGTGTGGCTTTGAT
>JBGVET010000049.1:0-123514 GCA_045120395.1 Candidatus Limimorpha sp. | reverse complement strand
TTAACAACTACAGTACATATTTCTGATGGTTCTGATTCTGTTTCATCATTGAAAGCAACTACATAGAATTCGAATGTTGTCTCTTGATTTGAACCCATGACGTATGCTGTGCCGTTAGTGTAACCCATCTGGAAGTCTTGTGCTTTTTCTGTGTTGACGTAAACGTCATAACCTTTTGCGCCTTCAACAGCGTCCCATGCAACTGTGATTTCGAATTTGTAGTTATAGTCTGGAACATCTTGTCTGATAGTAGCTCTGAGGTTTGTTGGAGCGTCGAGTTTAGCTGGTTCTTCAGCTTTTAATGTTGTAGCACAAGCGTCTTCTGATTTGTCAGACTGGCTTTCTCTGTTGAGAGCTACTACATTGAAACAGTATTGTGTTTCAGCTTTAAGTCCTGTAACGGTGTATGATGTTGCATTTACTGCCAACTTGATAGTAGAATCACCGCTATAGATATTGTATCTTACCGCGTTTTCAACAGCATTCCATGTCAAGAGGATTGTTGTGTCGCTTGTAGCTTCTGCTGTTACGACTGGCGCTGCTAATGTCTCTGGTTCTGGCTCTTCAGATTTTAATGTTGTAGCGCATGCGCTTTCTGATTTGCCAGACTCACCGAGTTTGTTGACGGCTGTAACGCTGAAGCAGTATTCTGTCTCTGCTTCAAGTCCGTTGACGATATACATTGTTGATGTGAGTTCGGTAGCTATCAACTCAGAACCTTGATATACGTTATAGCTTGTGGCTTCGTCTGCTTCATCCCATGTCAAGACTATGGTAGAACCGCTTTCAGCTGTAGCTATAAGGTTTGTAGGAGTTTGAGCTTCTGTTGGTTCTAATGTGCTTGCGCATGTTTCTTCTGAGAATCCGGACTCGCCATAGCTTGTGATAGTTGTAACAGCATAGCAATATTGTGTCTCGTGATTGAGTTTTGTGTCCTCGAATGTTGTCTCTGTCACAGTAGCGATTTTTTGACCGTTGCGATATACGTTATATCCGTTCACGTTATTGACAGCATCCCATGTTAAATTTATCTTGCTGCTGCTGGTTGCTGTAGCTGTAAGATTTTCAACCATAGGCAAATTGATAGTATTGCTTACCATTACGTTGAAATAATAAGGGTCATCGTAGCTGTATGTTGTGACGTGTTTTATACTTAATGTTACATCGCTGAAAACGATATCGTCGATATTTAAAGCACAATAGTCATATCCGTAATAAGAGTCTTCCCATTCTTGTGCTGTGAAGAAGTGACGTATAGCGACATATATTTCTTGTCCTGCGTATGCGCTCAAGTCGACGGTGTATTGTTTCCATGTTGTTCTGTCTTCGATAACCCAGTCTTGAACTGTGGTAAAGTCGCTTGCAGAAGTATTGCCTGCTGTTGATACAGCGAGACCGAAATGTTCTCTGTATAATGAATAGTTGTTTGCACAGGCATAGAAACTGATTTTACTGTTTTCTGTGGCTTTGATTTTAACAGGAGAAACGAGATAATTGTCAATAGGGTTATAGTTTGTTGCAGCGCCATCTCTATATGTAATACTCATAAGGTGACCTTTCCCTGAATGAGAGTCGTGAATCTCTGTTAGAGTAGTTGCATTGGTGCTGTGTAACCAAGGAGCCTTGATGTAATTCGAGCTAGCGTTGAAATAAGTCCAGCCTTGCAAGTCGTTTTCGAATTCGTAAACGTAATTTGTTGGGTTGGAATATTCTGAATATGTTTCAAGGAAGAAGTCGAATTTGTAACCTTCACTAGGTGTTTTTGTTTCAATAGTAAATGTTCCTGTTCCTGTTTCTCCTACACCTAATGGTTTTATTGATGTTTCATTATCAACCAAAGTGACGTGTTTTAAGTCGTTCGAAATAGTTACGAGCTTGAGTTTGATAGAGTCGGAGAATGCTGCTGTGCCAGTGTTTGCTATAGTGACATTGATGTCGGTAGATGTGTTTGTCTTCACTACTGCAGGGCTGACAGATTGGAAAGTAATCTCAGGTATAGATGTGATGTTGATAGAAAAGGCATTGTCCCATGACAAGCTTCCGCTTGTTGTATTGACAGAGAAAGTGGCTGTGTGGCCGCTAGGTGTCTGTGCATCGACATCGAGTTCGAAGAATAATGTCTTGTTGCTGTTTGCGCCAATTCTGCCAAGGTTTTGTGTTGGATTAGCTATTGTTATATAAGGGTCGTTAGATAATGACAATGTCACTGAGGTGTTTTCTTCGCTAGCACCATTACCTGTGTTATTCATTGTGATACCGATGGTTTGTTTTCCTGTTGATATTACTTGTGGAGCGAATGTGCTTACTTGTATGAAAGGATTTCCAACTACTTCAGTGATGCTGTTTACTGCAGCGAGAGCGTTGACAACACCGGCGCCTACTCTGTTGTTTTTTGTCTCAGGTTTTGATGTCGCTGTCTCTTCGATGATTTGTGAAATCTGGGCAGGGGTGAGGGAAGAGTTCTTTTCCAACATAAGCGCGATTACACCTGCAACGCATGGTGTTGCTTGTGATGTGCCGCTTTTGAGTTCGTAGATGTCGTTTTGTGAATATTTTGTAGAACGGATGATATAACCTGGTGCTGAGATGTCAGGGCGGATGAGACCCATTGATGCACCTTCGTTATATGGATAGTCGTTGTATGATGTGCCTTCCCATGTTGAAGGGCCACGTGATGACTCGTTGAGGTCGTGTGCGCCGACGCAGATGACACTAGATACTCCGCCTTCGAGTGTCTGATCTGGGTTTCTCCATGGAGCAGGACATGCCGCTGGATAGTCGACATTGTTTGGTGCGCCGTATGTGTCGCCGTCGTTACCTGCCGCTGCACATACCACAACATTTGCTGCTAATACGTTGTCGAAAGCTGCACGAATCTCTTCTTTCTGTGATGTTGTCAATTGGTTATTCTTGAAACCTAATGACATGCTCAATACGTCAGCGCCGTTTTCTACAGCAAACTGAACGCCTTTTAACATCTGGGCGACAGAACCGCCACCTGTACGGTTGATGGTCTTTACCGTCATTAGTGATGCATCTGGAGCAATACCTGTGGTGACAATTGCTGTACCGTCGCCACACACGATGCCAGCGCAGTGTGTGCCGTGACCATAGTCGTCGGTGATGTTGCTGTTGTCGCTGATGAAGTTCCATCCGTTCACATATGTGTCAGGAGTGCCGTCTTTGTTGGTGTCTATATATCCTGTCCAAAGATGGTCTTTAAGGTCTAAGTGATTGGTGTTGGTACCAGAGTCTAAAACAGCAACAATAACGTTTTTGCCAGTGTATCCTTCCTCCCACCATACTCTATGAGCTTCTACTGCTTGAACGTGAGCGTCAGGTCCGCCTGCTCTTACGTCTGACTTTGCAGCTGATTTTATTTCTTCCATCTGTTCTGGAGAAATGAGTTGAAACTCCTTGTCATAACCTATCATCTTCACATCTGGATGTGATGATAATTGATAAATGACAGATGTTGAAGCTTTACAGCTGATGGAACTGGCAATCCAGAGATTATGGATGTCACTTACATTGCCACTTAATTCTTCAGCTCTTAAAATGTTCATCACGTCGGCTTGGACGTTTTCTGAATATGTCTTGAGCTCATTGACGACGAGTTCTTTTTTCTCAGCTTTTGTATAAGCTTTTCTTGTTGCTTGATTAAGTTGTTTGGAATCGATACTCGATTTGAAATAAATCTGAATGTCGATTAATTCTTCACTTTTTTGATTTAAGATTTTTTGAAGTTCTGGTTCAATTGCATTGAAATTTTGACCGAATGTCAATGTGCTTAAAACCAATGCTAAAAATAAAATGATGTGATTTTTTTTCATCTTTATGAAATTTAAAAATAGAATCTTTTTAATGCTGTTAGCCATTAGCTGTCAGTAATCAGTAAAAGTCAACAGACAACCATCAAGCTTTTTTCGTTGACAGTTGTCTGTTGTCCGTTGTCATTTTATCCAACAACGATATTTATAATCTTCTTTGGAACGACGATGACTTTCTTGATGCTCTTGTCGGCAATCCATTTCACTGCTTCTGGTGATTCGATAGCTGCTTTTTCTATCTCGGCAGGAGTTAATGTGATTGGTAATTCAAGGTCGAAGCGTTTCTTTCCGTTGATAGAAACAGGATATGTGAAGTTGTTTTCAACGACGTAGCTTTCTACGAATTCAGGAAATTTCTGCATTACCACGCTGTCGTCATGTCCCATCTGATGCCACAACTCTTCTGCAAGGTGAGGTGCGTAAGGAGAAACCATGATAGCGAGTGGTTCGAGAATTTCGCGTTTGTTGCACTTCAAGTCAGTGAGTTCGTTGACGCATATCATGAAAGCTGAAACGACGGTGTTGAATGAGATTCTTTCGATGTCGTCTTCTTCTTTCTTGATGAGTTTGTGCAATGACTTCAACTCTTCTTTTGTTGCAGGTTCATCGCTGAAGCAGAACTCGTTGTTTTCGTCTGTATATAATCTCCAGAACTTACGGATGAAACGGTAAACGCCTTCGATGCCTTGTGTGTCCCATGGCTTCGATTGTTCGAGAGGTCCGAGGAACATTTCATAAAGTCTCAAGGTGTCAGCGCCGTATTTTGCTACGAGGTCGTCAGGGTTTTGTACGTTGAACTTAGACTTCGACATCTTTTCAACTTCCCAACCGCAGACGTATATTGGGTTACCTTCTTTATCTTGTTCGAAGATGAACTTAGAGTCTTTAAGGTCGTCGCGCCATTGGTTGAATTCTTCTGTGTCGAGAATATCGTTATGAACCATGCTGATGTCGACGCGGATTGGGTCGCTGTAGTATTCTCTGCCTTCAATGTTTTTAGAAACGAAGAGGTTTGATGTGCCTAATGTTTCTACATCGAAAGGCATTTCTTTATTTGTGAAATATTCTTTGAATTTCTGAACGTTGACACGATATACGAAGCTTGTTCTGCCTTGAATCATACCTTGGTTGATCATCTTCTTGAATGGCTCGTCTTTGCATATCACGCCGAGGTCGAATAAGAACTTGTTCCAGAAACGGCTGTAGATGAGGTGACCTGTTCCGTGTTCTGCACCGCCGATGTATAAGTCTACTTGTTCCCAGTAGTTGTTAGCTTCTTTGCTGATGAACTCGTTATTATTTTGTGGGTCCATGTAGCGGAGGTAATATGCGCTTGAACCAGCGAAGCCAGGCATTGTGTTGGTTTCAAGTCTGTAGCCTTCTTCTGTTGTCCAGTTCTTAGCGCGTGCCAATGGTGGTTCGCCTGTTTCTGTTGGTTTGTATGCGTCGATAGATGGCAACTCTAGAGGGAGCTGGCTTTCATCTAAAGCGTAAGGCATTCCGTCTTTATAATAGATTGGGAATGGCTCGCCCCAGTAACGCTGACGGCTGAAGATAGCGTCGCGGAGACGGTAGTTGGTCTTGCCTTTGCCGATGCCCATTTCTTCTACTTTAGCAATCATTGTTGCGATAGCTTCTTTCACTGTGAGGCCGTTGAGGAATTCAGAGTTGACCATCACGCCTTCTTTAGCGTCGAATGACTCTGTCCATTGTGAAGCGTCTGATGGTTCTTCACCAGGTCTTGCAACGACTTGTGTGATAGGTAAGTTGAAGTGACGAGCGAAAGCGAAGTCGCGGCTGTCGTGAGCTGGTACTGCCATGATTGCGCCAGTGCCGTAACCCATGAGTACGTAGTCGGCTACCCAGATTGGTATTCTTGCGCCTGTGAATGGGTTGATGCCGTAAGCGCCTGTGAATACGCCTGACACTTTCTTCACTTCTGCCATACGTTCACGTTCTGAGCGGTTCTTAGCCCATGTGACGTATTCTTCAACGGCTGCACGTTGTTCGTCAGAGACGATAGTGCTGATGATTTCGTGTTCTGGAGCCAACACCATGAAGCTTGCTCCGAACAAGGTATCGGCGCGTGTGGTGAACACTTCTATATTGATATCTTTATCGGCTATGTCGAATAACAATGATGCGCCCATCGACTTGCCTATCCAGTTGCGTTGTACTTCTTTTATTGACTCGCTCCAGTCTATTGTCTCGAGACCTTCGAGGAGACGTTCTGCGTAAGCTGTGATACGGAGCAACCATTGTTTCATGGTCTTGCGTACTACAGGGTGGCCGCCGCGTACTGAGAGACCGTCGGCGACTTCGTCGTTAGCGAGAACTGTGCCGAGCTCAGGACACCAGTTTACCATAGTGTCGGCTAAGTAAGCGAGGCGGTAGTTCATCAAGATTTCCTGTTGTTCTTTCTCGCTCTTGGCTTTCCATTCTTCTGCTGTGAATGTGAGAGGTGTGCTGCATGCAGCGTCTAAGCCTTCTGTGCCTTGTGTCTCGAATCTCTTGACGAGTTCTGCTATAGGCTGAGCTTTTTTGGTTTGGTTGCAATAATATGAGTTGAAAAGCTGGATAAATGTCCATTGTGTCCATTTGTAATAAGCAGGGTCACTGGTGCGTACTTCACGGTCCCAGTCGTAGCAGAAACCGATTTTATCCAATTGCTCACGATAACGGTTGATGTTCTTCTCTGTTGTGATAGCAGGGTGTGTGCCTGTCTGGATAGCATATTGTTCTGCTGGGAGACCGTAAGCGTCGTAACCCATTGGGTGAAGGACGTTGAATCCTTTGAGACGTTTGTAACGAGCATAGATGTCAGATGCTATATAACCGAGAGGGTGACCAACGTGAAGACCTGCTCCTGATGGATAAGGGAACATGTCTAGGATATAAAATTTTGGTTTACTGTTGTCGATATCAACTTTATAGACGTTGTTATTACGCCAATATTCTTGCCATTTCTTTTCTACTTCATTAAAATTGTAATCCATAACCGTATTGTTTAGATAAGGTTACAAAAATACAAAAAAATCAGAAATTCAGAAACTCAAAATCCTAAAAAATAAGTTTTGAGATTTTGAGATTTTGAGATTTTGAGATTCTGAGATTCTGAGATTCTGAGATTTTGAGATTCTGAGATTTTGAATTTTAGAGTTCTAGAATGATGGTTTCATTATTATTAGCCATTTGGAACAAAGTGGCCAAGTCAGCTATGTTTGCTGTGTATGTCACATCACCTACGGTATAGAACAATTCAATAGGGTCGCCTTCCCAGTCGAATTTGTATTCGTGGCGGAGGTTAAGTTCATATCTTCCGTTATCATGAATTGTCATAACGCCTATACGTGCGCCTGTATAATGTCTGACGAAAACTACGAAAGCATCTTTAGGAACATTGAGTAAATCGCCGTTTGAAGTTCTATATTTAATATTGCCTTCTATGTGTTGAGTCCTGACTTTGAAAGTCTTGTCCCAGAATATAACCTTTTCTTTTTCAGAGCTAATGCTGATATTATATTTTGTAGTGATGTTTGATTTCACAAAAGGCAGAAGCTTGCGTTCTCCGCTCTGATTGATAGATGTTGCGACAGGAACCACTTTGCCGAATTTGTCGTATTCTGATTTTGCGACGTCATCGTTGAGAGCTTCAGCAAATCCGAATTCTCTTTCTCTGTCTCTAAACTGGTCTACTGTGTAGATGAAGCGACCTTCTATAGTAGGATGTCTACGTAGTTTATCAACTGTGATATTAGGGTTTTTAGATGCCATCCAGCTGTCGGGTATACGTTCTGTATCAATTCTAAGCATAGGAGCGTCGATATATATTTCGAAAGACTCGCCATATATTTCTCCGAAAGGGTGTACCGACCTTCCGTCAGAGCCTTTGAAGCTGGTGACGTCTAACATGATATCAATTTTTTGTCCTGGCTCGTAGCTGAAAACTATCTCTTCTGTCAATTCTTCGGTTTCGGTATGAATCTCGTTGCTGAGTATTGTTCCGTATGTTTTACCATTAGCACCATTCTTGTCAGATACTTTTATCTGAGGTGCGAAGCGGAATGGTCTATAACGACCGACATCAAAAATCACAGAACGGTATTCATTGCCGGCATATAAGGCATCTCCGTATGGAGTACCTGTTCTGTCATTTTCAAAAGCATACTTATTGGTGGATTTATTTGATGCAATTCTCACGACATCGGTATTGCGAGGATCGTTAGTCAGCATATAAACATTATATGTCCCGTCTGCTTGCAATCCATATTTATATGAATCTGTTTCTTTATATCCGTATGTACGAAGTCCCAAAACACGGCCGTTGGTACTCCATTGGTCTTCGTTAATCATCTTTACTTCACACTCCCATGCCTGATCTTTTATCTCATCGAATCCTTCATGACCTTCATCGAATAATTCATCATAGAAAGTAAGATATTTTGTATAGAACAAGAACTCATCATGTCCGTTTTTATGCCACTGAGTGGTGTTGCTTCTATCAGCATGGTTAATATTTGTGTATGTGCTGTCGTTTTGTCTTTCTTTGAGTGAAATGGTAAACATTTGAGGTGAAGCTTTCTTTGCTGGCACTAACATATAGTACACCTTTTCATCCTCTGCAAAAAGGTTTCCGTAATCATACAGACCTTCCACGAATATAGCTTTGTGTGATTCATGTCCTGCGAATACAACATTTTTGGTAATTGTTTCGAAGAATTGAGCTTCTAGGTGTACATCTTCACTGTCGCCGTCTTCGTGTTTCAATATAGTGTGGAAGAATAGACGATGTTTTCCAGGAGCTGTAACAGTGTAGACGTATTTATAGTTGATGCCTTCCCATTCTTGACCGAAATAACCTTCCTCACCTTTGATTAGCACAGGCAACTGGTCACCTGACTCGGTACGCACATCCAAGTGGTTGACCGATACCAGCACAGGGAAAGGGAACAGAGACTCTGGACAATTATCAGGGATGGTAAACATTATAGTTACGTTTTCATTGGCGGAACCGCTATATACCTGAGCAGATACCCATGCTGGAGTGAACAACTGTTTTTTGATAAGTATTATCTCGACTTCACGTTGCAGCTTGCCGTGTTTTATAAGTAACTTTCCCGACTGCTGCTCGTTGCCCTCATACATAGGGTGCAGATTTAATGTGATGGTGCCTTCTCCATTGGAGATATTATATTTGTTGCCTATGTTATTATAAGCTACGTTATTCTCAATCCAAGTTATTGTAGGTGCAGTATTACCGCTTGTGTTGGTGTATTTATAAGGTATGGTCCAGTTTTTACCGGCATATTCCTCACTGCTCAAGACGTAGCTCGTCTTTTCCACCCATAGAGTCTCATTGCCATTACTTATTTCATTGACCCAGCTGTCAATAGAAATCCATGCGTTGTTGGTAGCAGGAGCGACGAGGGCTTCCTCAAAGGTGTTCATGCCATAGCTTAACTCACCTATGATATTGATTTTGTAATGATGATTACGACGTATCATGAAACTGCTGCCGTCGTTGTTTTGCATAACGACACGATAATATAAATCGTCACCAGTATAATTATATTTTGGTCTTCCTTTGATGATGACACTGACCAAGTTGTCGCCTTCATTTTCGCTCTCAAAGACATAATCCTCTTGCTTGGTGTTGATGTCGACGATGTCAGACATCTTAGCTTTGTTGTTAGGCAATGTCACGAAATCGTTCTGTTGTTCCCAATTTTCAACTATTTCAAAATGGTGTTCAGGATGGTGAGGAGCTACTGTTCCAAAGGCATGTATGTTTACTGTTCTAAAGCCAGAAATTTTCATATAGTCTGTATCCCAATCGCTGATACTGACCTTAGCTTGGTTGCGTATGAGTTTTATGCCTTTGTATGTTGTTCCATTGATGGTATAGCTAAGGTCGGCGAGCTGTTTACGAATGTCGTCTTTGCTATCTCTGTCTATCTGGAATCTCGACCAATATACGAGCATACCAGAGCCGCCTTCCATATTGGCTATTACCATGCTCTCTGTCTGTCCAGGGAAGTTACTGTCGTCATACAAGCCCTCACTATGGTTGCCGAGGAAGTGGATAATCTCAGTGTTGCTAGGGATAACGGCTTCGTATGTTCCTGTCTCGTAGTCTTGCGCTTTGAGTGTGGCTGTCGATTTAGATATATAAAGACCGAATTCGTTGAAACAGAATAAGGTCATATTATTGACACCTAGACCGTCAGGGTCGACGTCTCGGACATTGACTTGTTGTGGTTCTACAATAGCCGCATTGAATGTGATTCTTGTATAACCTTCAGGCAGGTCGCTGTCATTATCGTCAGGCTGAGGCTTGCATGTCGATAATGCGAACAAAAGTGTTATTATATTTATGTAGTATAATATTCTTTTCATAATTTATTCATAATAAACGTCTCTTACACAACGTATGGCGACATCATTTTTTTTACTTTGGTCTGTTTCTTTGACGCCATCACTGTTTTTGGGATTAAAGACAGGACCGCTGGCACTCATATAATAAGCACCATTGAGCAGGTAGTCGACAGCATCGGCATCCTGACCTGATGTACCTTGCAGTTCTATGATAATCTCAAGTTCAGCTTTGGTAGGCAGTCTCCAGTTGTCATAAACGACGACTCTATTCGGGTCTTCATCATCGTCGATGTCGTCAACCTCAACATAGTTTTTAGCATGGTCGGCAAAGACGATGAGTTTTTCATCTAGATTGAGATTGCTAAGACCGCCACTAGTAGAATAAACAGCTCCCAAACGTGAAGCAATGACAAAAGATGGCGATACCAGCTTTGCATTTTCTTCGTCTGATGCAGTATGTCCGTTCTCATCAATTCTAGGACGTCCTAATGTGTATTTGTTAGAAGAAGCCATCACACGTATATGGTAGTTTCTAAGGTTGCTGGTCTCACAAGAAGATTCTCTACGAGTACCGCTTCTATAGTAATAAAAATTGTTTTTATAGTTGTTTCCACTTTTATCTGATCTGAATTTGGATGTGAAGAATCCTTTGTCGCTACCTGCATCACGATTATATGTGTATTTTATTGCGCCAGTAGAAGTGTTGACACCATTCTTTTGTACCGATATAGAGGAGATGTAGTCGCCAGCATAATTATATTTTGTTGGCAGGTCTTTCGAGTCATTATCTTTGCTGCAGTTTGTAAAAGTATGTCCTTGATTAGCTCTATAATAATAATCATCTCTGTAGGAATACCAAGGCAACAGATTGGTGACATAGATAAGAGGATATTGCTCTACCTCTATTAATTCCGACAAGCCTTCCTGATTGGTTACTTTTATGGTGAAATACTGTATTGTTTTGTTAGTAGGGATAGTACTGTTTATATTAATATTGCCAGATGTGGCGTTTGCATTTGTTGACGCACTGATATTATATGTCTTTAGAGTTTTCTTATTGCCATATTTATTGTAGTAATATACACTATTGCTTACTATTTCTGTTTTGACAGGTGATGATGATGAGAAGTATAATGAGGTGTTGTCTTCTGCAATATTATACATATATAACTTATCCTTATTCACTTTCAGATAAGCTACTGTCGATTCTCCGTCGACATTCAGTTCTTTCTCTGTCCATGGAGCTGTGAAGTAATGGATGTCTTCCAATTCTTCTGGTTCTGTAAAGTCTTCAGCTCCCGGAGCATTGAGTTTGACACGTAATTCGTAAAGTGTATTACGTTTTATTATATGGTCGTACTCTTCTTCGTTTTCATTTTTATTCATAACAAGCTGATAGTAGTTGTTGATATATTCTGTCTTTGCTCCTTTATCATCACTATATACAATAGGGAGCATGAACACGAATGAGGTTCCTTTGTCGAAGAACTCGGCGCTGTTCCATCTGTGGGAATAACAATACATTGTCACTCTGAGATGATATTTGTTGTCATCTTCTTGTATGTATTCAAGGTAAGGTGTTTGCGATATTGTCGATGACTTCCAGTAAGCAGGGTTGTTGTTAGGATATTTGCCTTCTGCAACGACTCTGGTGCGTATTGGCATGTTTCTCATCATATATCCTTTAGATTGTGCTAAAAGCTGTCGTGTAAACTCTACGTTTTCTCCAGGATAAATCTTGATGACATACTTGGCAGTGGCGCGACGCAGCTTGACCTTTAATACGATATTGTCGAGTTCATCGTCATTGACGACTATAGTTCCAGGGTTGTTTGGTTCACTGTCGCCCATATATGCGACGCCGTCCATGAGAAAATACTGTGGATATACATTATTTCCTCCCTTGATGCCGGAAAGATGTATATATTCATCAGTTTGGTCAAGTTTCATGAGATTATCATGAGAGATTACTGCTGTGCCTTCTGGTTTGAAGACGCTCTCACTATGCGTGCTGTTGGCAACGACATATATCTTGTATTTAGCTAACGGCTCGAAGTCGTCTTTCTTTCTCTTTAGATATGCTGTTCCGTCAGGATATTGTGTCACATCGACTCTCTCGTGGTAGAATGGCTCATACGTGTAACTATCTTCATTGTATTTATACATCATGACGTCGAGATGCGACAAAGCCGACTCTGTGTCAGAGTCAGGAGAAGTGTCACGGTTTGCACCTTCCTTCTCGTTGAACACAAGCATGATATAGCCATCATCTTGACCTGTAGTAGTGCCTTCACCTTCTTCAATAGGCGATGGCTTACATGTGGTCAAGACCAATGTCGTAAAAATAATCAGTAATATTTTTATCAAGCCCTTGTTCATTATTAACTCCTAACTCCTAACTCCTAACTCCTAACTCCTAATTTTTATATTCTATATGTTTTATTGATATCAGTTTTGGGTTGTTGCCGCTTTCTGGCCACTTAATATTATTATATTCACCATTGATATAAAGGTTGATATAAGATGAGCTCCAGCTTTGCCAATATACTATACCAAAGTCTACTTCCGCTGTGCCAACACCAGTGTCATTTTTAGGATATACCAATATCTTATACCATGCATTCGAAGCACATTCGTTAATGTTAACGTTTTTCTCATCGGAGTCAAACACCAAAACATCTTTGGCATCATAAACCTGAATGGTATAGTTTTCCTTGCTTCCCATCATGTTAGGTTTCCATTGCACGTCTTCTGGCGCTGTGATTTGGAAGTAACATTCAAAGGCACCAGCCTTAGGGTTTGCACTGTTATAATACATGACAGGTTTTTCTGTGATGATATGGTTAGGTGTTGTTGGTGAAGAAACGAAACTAAAGAAAGACTTAGGCACCACTGGGTTGTGATAGGTAGGGTATGCCAAGTCGTGTTCCTCGAAAGTGGCTCCATTGCCCCAGTCTTCAAGGTCCCAGTCGGCAACGCTGTATTCCAACAAGATGTCTTCGCCGGTAATCTTGACGATTCTATATTGATAGATGTGATTGCGTACTATATTATAGTCGCTGTTTTCAACAGGAGAACCGTTGCTGTATTGACATAAAGATATGGCGTCTTCAATGAATCTGCGCTGTCCGTTATGAGTGATGTCAAGACTTATCTTGGCTTTTTCCTCAGTATAGTTGACGTTTGAATTATCATATTCTGGAAGATAGACATTGAACACCGTGTTGTCATTGTTAGGCGTAAAATAATGTCTTAAAGCGGCATGACGGTATAATCTAAAACAATCTGCTATGTTAAGGTCTTCTGTACGTTCAACTTTATCCCAGCCTGTTGGGAGACAATATCCTGTTTGGTTGTAATAGTTGACATAAGCTTCGTTGATGACGGTTCCTTTTTCTTTGAGTGCGTCAGATAGTTTAACTTCTAGCTTGGCAGCTGAACGTAATAATTTTATCTCGCCTATGTCTTCCGACTGTTCTATTGTCAGTCCGCCTAGATTCACTTTTTTTATTCCCCACATTGGAATGGCTCCGTTTTCTCTGTCGAGGCAGCTGTAGTTATATGTAAGTTCAGGCTCGTCTCCTTCAGGGCAGTTAGCCATGACCATAATCTTATATTCTAGGCTGTTTCCGTTTTCTTTGGCATTCAAGAAATGAGAAGTGAAGGCATCAGGCATTGCGCCCATGAACTTATATTCTGTCATGTCTTCATTGTTAGGCCAGTAGTAGATGTCGTGTACATCGCCCAGCTTCACGTTTTCTGTGGTGTAAACCGCCACGCGTAATGCATCGGGCAGTATTCTCTTCTCAAAAGTGTTGCCTATCTCTTTTGTGTATTCGTCTTTCCACGTGTCGCCGCCTCTTCTGTTGTTGTCGTCGACAGACATGGAGAACATGATGTTGTGAGACACGTCATACGTATCACTGCCATTGTCCCCGCCATTGCGATTCCAGCATGACACGAACATGGTAGCGACAAGCATTATCATAATATATCTGATGCAGTATCTCACTATATATTCTTTTTATTAAATGTCTTCTTCGTTAATTACCACTCTCCAAGAGTTGATGATGATGACTGAGCTTACCCACTCACCTTCATCAAGGAAGAATGTCATTGTATATTCATCTTGGCGGTCGAGGTATTCCTGATCGCTCATGTTTTTGTTGTAGTTGCCTTTGGTAAGCAACGCATAGTCTGCAATAGGAAGTCTTAATACTAGCTCTCCGTTCTCACGGTTTCTGATGGTGAGAATAGGAGATTCTCCGGCTTTCATACGTCCGATGGTATGTTCAGCCAATGCGACGGATATAGATGCATTGTTTCTTGTCTCATAATCTTCTATATCAGCTTCGCCTGTTGTGATGCTCCATGCTTTAAAAGTGATGGTGTCGTCTTCAAGTCTTGAGTTGTCCCATGCATGCAAGCCGCTCTTGTCTGTGATTTCGAAGATGAACTTGTCGGCATCCACTTCACCGTCTGACAATTCCTGTAACATTATGCGTATCACGTTAGTGTTTTTTGTCATAGATATTGTGCTGTGGTAATGACCTTCTTCTTCTGTCACTGTCAAAGGCAGTGTTCCATGGAATAATGGGAGCAAGTCGTTTTCAACGAAAGCCTTGCCATTGATGTCGTAGTCGCGATGCATTTTAACCTGCATCTCTTCGAGTGTGGTTTCTCCTATCTTGGTCTCTGGTAAAAGGTCGAATGATGCTTCATTTTGCATTCCGCCCCATGCTAAGAGTTGGTAGTTGCCAGGGGCAGGTTCTAAAAGAATCTCGAATGTATCAGACGCGAGAGTTGCTTTGTCGTCTACATAGATTTCTTGAACGAGTATGTTGTTTTCATCAAATAAATATAATGACAATGAGTTTACCTCATTAGCGAAAGCGTTGGCAAACTTCATATTGTAGTCATATTTGAAGCGGATATGATGATATACACCGCAGTCGCCCTCACCTTCAAAGATGAGCTGTCTGGTGCAGGAACATAAGCATGCCAATGCGATAATGGCTGTTACAAGCTTATTCCTTAGATGTATCATAACGCTTCTATTCATTTCTTTTCTCGTTTATAAATGATAAATTAATAGAAGGAAACCTGGTAAGCCAGGCTCCCTTCTAAGATATTTGATTAAAGATTAACGTTGTTTTCTACAATTTTCCATGAGAGGATGTTGATTTGTGCAGAAACGAATGTTTCTTTGTCTTCTAATGGAATTTGTGGTTCGTCGATGATGTCACTGATAACAGGTGTTCCGTAGCCAGAGATAGAATTGATGTTGATGTTGTATACGTGGTTACGTACTACACCATAATTGTGTTTTTCATTGCTGCCGAAATGTTCGATTTCTGTGAAGTAATATGTATCGCCATTAGGATATAAGAGAGCAGTACCGACGTTTGTCTTGATTTCTGTGTCTAATGTTGAATTGTCGTCGATTTGAGTGAATGTATCGCCTATACGTTTGAACCATGTTTTGTCTGCGCCAATACCTGTTTCTCCAGTTTTAAGTTGGAAGTATACTTGATAAATTTTTGCATCACCAACTTCACCTGTACCATTGACTATCATCAAATCATCAGTTGTGATGGATTCATATTTGCCATCTGCTGTTTGGCTATAGTATGTGGTAACAAGAGTGTTTTTAACTGCATTGATAAGTTGGTTTCTTCCTACATATTCAGTACCGAACCATTTTGCAACTTCCATAGGTTGTCCATTTTCATATTGAAGTTGTGCTTTGAGAACAACTGTTGTATGATTATCACTTGTGTTTTCACCACAATATAAATGTGTTGGATAAACAATATTATCATAATCAGAATTGATTTGGTCAGTAGGAGTTTGTGTGTTTGATGCCCAGTATGAACGATGGTTTGGAGCGTCATTCCAATAGAAACCGTATGTTGTATTGTCGTTAGGACCTGGTAAATTATCAATGTTTTTCAAGAGATTAGATGTATTATTTTCGTTGTAAAGCTCCCAGCCTAAAATCTTAGCATAGACTTGTTGTCCATCAATCTTTAGTACATCAGTCTCTAAATTTCCTGATATACCAGCTTTTTTGAGAAGAGCAAATCTATGATTAGTTGGGTCTTTAGGAGTATTGACGATAACTTTAGCAGCAACACGTTCTACATATACTTGAACAGGATTTTGTTTTGCTAATGTAGCAGATTCTTTAAAGTCTGTGATAGCTAAAGGTGTAGCATATACGTCTTCAGCGGCGTTTTTATACACTGAATTACTCATGATGAATTTACCATTATCATTTTTATTAGCTACAATAGTTTTAAGTTCAAGTGCAGTATTAAGTGCGCCTTTGAGATCGCTGATTGAATAACTATGTTGTTCAGGACGCCAGTTGAGTACTGCAACCATTTGGTTAGGAAGTTCACCTTTGTAATTTCTGATTACGAGAACTTTTTGTGAGTAGTCAGATACATTACCTGTGCTGCCTTCGAAAGTATTAAGTGAATCAACTCCTATTTCTTGATAGTTGTAAGTGTTGGTAGCGCCAGTGAAAGGAGCACCGTCGGTAAAGAAGAATACAAAAGCAGATTCAACTGCTCTTTCATCTGCTGAACCTTCGTCAAAGCCATCTGAATCTGAGCCTCTTTCTTTGTCGGCAGATGCTATAGAGATAGCGATGTAAGAGTTTTCTATTTCACCTTTGTTTGGGTCTGTACCTTCACCACCTTGTGGGTCTGGTTTACATGCTGTGAAAAGCATAGCAATCATTGCGAGTGCTAAAAATTTAATTTTCATAATGTGTTAATTTTAAATGGTTAATAATTTAATTGTGTTTGTTAATTTACTTTTGATTTTCTTTGTATGTTTTTAATATTTCGTCATTATCTACAATCACTGTCCAATGTCTTGTCATATTGTCGAGTGTCTCTTGTGCTTCTTCAACGCCATTGGCAGCTGCTTCTTCAAGATATGGTCGTGCTGCCTTATAGTCTTCGCGTAAGACTTCCACCACGCCTCTTAGATATTTCACCACTGGCTCTTGTCCAGCCTTGTCGAGATGCTGAATGGCTCTTTCGTAGTCTTTCTTTATCATGGCTACGTTGGCAGCGTTGAGGTTGGCTATTGAATCTTCTGGATACATCTTTACTGCCACTTCCCAGAGATTGAGGTGTTCTTCACTGTCTGGTGCGTATGTCTGTGCCAGCACATAGAACTCTTCCAAAGATAATTTCTGAGGCGCGCTCTTCATTATCTTTTCTATCTCTTCTGGAGTGCTGTATTCGCGAATGACATATCCGATGGTGTAGTCGGTACGGCGCAATGCAGGATAGCAGTTGTTGAGAAGATATTTGTATTCTTCCTTCCAATTGGTTTTGATATACCACTCTTTGTTATCAGGTTCGCGGTCGGAGCGTATCGCCTCCAAGATTTCTGTCTTATGAGATATTTCTGAAGCCTCAACAAAAGCTTCGAGACCTTCCCAGTTTTCTGGTTCGTATGATGTCTTTATGAAGCCTTCGCCGAAATGATATAGGTTTTCTACATATTTCTTCAAGGAGTTGGTACGTCCTTTAGCGAGGCGGGTGTTGTTAGAATACGGACTCTCAGGAGAAGCGAAACCTTTGATAGAAAGAGATATGATGGTGATGTCGGGGTCTGCTTTCACTGAGTCAATGCTACCAGTGATTTTAGCGAGTTCTATTTTGTTGTTACGATAGTCAGGATAGATTTCAGTCTTGCTCACAGGGAAATCGACGAAGGCGGTGCCATTAAGAGCACGTGATTTAACGACTTCAGCGGTAGGACGTATGTAGATAAATTCTGGTTTGTATGGCTCTAATGGGAATGATGCTAATGTCAGATACTCTTCACACAAAGCTTCGCCGCAGCATCCATAGATGGCGTAATGTATCTTCAGGTCGAACTCTTTCATCCATTCCTCGAAAGCTATTGTATTTTGGTATGCAAGAGAGTCTGGTCTTTCTTTTTCTTTATATTCCAAGGCTTCGCATTCTCTGTGTATAGGGTTAAGTTCAGGGAAACGTTGGTAATATATCATTCTATTACGACCATAAACACCGATAGCATTGAACAAAGTTGAATCTTCTGTGTTTATTATGTAAGGAGTCAGCACTGCCAATTCGGTGGTGGCGATGTCGAGATGACTCATGTCTATATTCAGATTAAAATATAAGGAGTCGTTGATGCGTTCAATTTTTAGGTCTTGTACTTGTATGCCGTGAAAGCTGGTAGTATCTGTTGTGTTTTCAGCAATAACAACCGATGAGCAGCATGTCATTGCTATTATTATCATTGCTAATTTCAATAACTTTTTCATAGTTGTTTTGCTTAGAATAAATAAATTAGGTTGACAGACATTTTAGTAGGACCGAAATAGTTGTGATTGCCTTCGCCTATTTTCTTTCCGCATCCTGCGCATTTGAATCTTTCGTAGTCGAGGAATAGATAGCCTATCGCGCCTTCCAGTTCGAAGTTCCAGTGTTTGCTTAACATGAAAGCATAGCCATAACCTACGCCGCCTCCAAAGGCATAGCCTTGGTAACGTGTGTTTGAAAGAAGAGAGAAATCTGTTCCTAGAAATGAAATGTTGTTCTGTAATCCTCCGAGATTGAATGCGCCAGCAAGGAGATGTGCGCTAAGGAAGTGACGGGAGAATATGTCGCAGAACCAGTAACGGGCTTCAGGTTGTATAAACCAGTGTTTCCATTTTTTAGAGTCGTTTTTACTCCATGCGTTGAAATTGCCCGAGAGGTCGAATGACCAGTGTTGTGATAATCCTACTTCAACGCCAAGGTTTAAACTAGCAGTAGCTGAATATAAAAGGTTGTTTTTGACAGCTATTTGTTTTACCCCCCCCCACTATATGTTTTTCATTTTCAAGGCTGTTGTTCTGAGCAGCGGCTTGAAAACCAAGATGGGAGCCTACAAGTATAAAGCACAATAATATAAATAACTTTTTGTTCATTGTTATACATTTTGTAGCCAAGAATGTCCCCCCCCCTTTGCGGAACACTCAAATACAATATAATTTAGTATATCGCTAAATCGTGCAAAAATACGAAAAAATCTCGGAACTTGGTGAGATAAAATGTAAAAAAATCAAAATCTCAGAATCTCAAAAAAACTAAGGCTGTTGGTTGTTGGCTTTTGGCTGTTTGGTCAAGGTTCAAGGTTCAACGATGCCTGAGCCTGTCGAAGGCAATGTTCGGTGCTTCGGCGCTTCGGCGCTTCGACAAGCTCAGCGACCGAAAAAGTTCTTAGCTCTGAGTTCAAGGTTTTTAGTAAAAACAAGAGAGACGCAGCAAAATTCTATGAATTTTGATACGTCTCTACCTTTTTTTTGCTAGCTTTGAGCAATTGCTCATGGCTCATAGCCTATTATTTCTTAACAAAGCGTTGTACTGCTTCACCGTTTTCTGTAACAACCTTCACGAAGTAAACTCCGCTCTCCAAGTTAGAGACATCTATTGAGTTTCTGAGTTTTTGAGTTTCTGAGTTTCTGAGTTTCTGAGTTTTTGAGTTTCTGATATTTTGAACTCTACCGTAAACATCATAAATCTCAATAGTCAGTGTCTGAGTCTGAGTCTCAATATAAAGTCTGTCTTGAACTGGATTTGGATAGATATCGAAAGTGATATGTTCTTCTGTTATTGATGTCGTGTCAAGGTTTAAAGAGAAATCATGGCTCCATTTCTGGCAGTTGACGAAGTTATTGATGCTGATGTCGTCGATGCAGAGGATGAATTGGTCTTCACTCTTGAAGTGACGCACTGCTACCCAGATATGTTGTCCTGCGTATTTGCTTAAGTCGACGGTGTATTCTTTCCATGGGCTAGCTACACGGTCGTCGGTGATTTCCCATTCGGCGATGGTAGTGAAATCACTGGCGGAAGGGTTTGTTTCTGTTGATACGGCAAGGCCGAAGTTTTCGAAATAATATCGGTCTTGGTTACAAGCCCAAACGCTGAAAGAAGTGTTTTCTGTCACGCCGATCATACTTGGTGAAACGACGTAATCGTCTGGTTTCATTGGCTCCATCGTTAAGTTACATGACGACTCGCTCATAAGGTGGCCGTGTCCTGAATGTGAGCTTAGGTTTACGACAAAATGTTCTTCTATTTGGGTTGTGTGATACCATGTGTGTGCATCATTATTAGCGTCGATAGTGCTCCATCCGTTGAAGTCTTTTTCGAATCTGTAGGTGAAGCTTGTGGTGCTGCCTGTTATTTCGTTTGGAATCACACTGACATTGAAGTCTATAGTGTGTTTTTCAGGTATATCTTTATCGATGCTGACGACGAATGTTCGTGACAATGTCTCATTGGCATCCATCGTTCCTAAGATGCTTTCGCCTTCTTTTATTGTAACGTATTCATCTTTTGTTGATAAGATGGCCTTTGTGTCGTATGTGCAAGCCACTTCGCCTTTGTTTAAGAAAGTGACATTGATATTCAAGTCGCTGCCTGCTATTATAGCATCGTGTTCTATTGCGGTCACTGCTATTTCAGGTATAGGGTTATCGCTTTTTGTTGAGAAGCTGTTGTTCCATTTTCTAGGTTTGAGGACGTTATTTAACTGAACGTCGTCTACGGCTAGGTAATATTCATCAAAGCAGTTGAAGTGACGTATCGCTATCCATAATTCTTGTCCTTCATATTCGCTCAAGTCGACGGTGTATTGATACCATGTGCCTTGTTCTCTAGTGCCTTTGGCAGTCATGGTCCATTCTTTTATTGTGATGAAGTCGTCGGCGGAGGTGTTGTCTTTTGTTGATATAGCTACGCCAAAGTGTTCTGCAGGATATTCCAGGTCTTGAGCACACGCCCAGAAACTGAACGAGGCGTCTTTGCCGACTTTGAATTTTTCTGGCGTAACGAGATAGTTGTCAGGATATAAGATATCGAAGGTGTTGTCGTAGGACTGTGAAAACATGCAAAAGTTGCTTTCGTGTCCATAGCCTGGACCCAATTTGGTTTCGGAATTGAACCATTGGAATCCGTCGCCGTCGGCATCGATGGAAGTCCATCCTTGCATTCCGTATTCGAAGTCGTAAGTCACAACTGACTCAATGCTGCTGCCTTCGAGTATAGCTTCAAGAGAGAAAGTGATGTCGTTTTTGTCTGGACATAATTCGCTGAGCATGACGACAAATGTGGCCTCTTGTGTCTCGTTAGGAGCTATGTTTCCGTAAGAAGCTTCTCCATCGATGATAGTGACGTATTCGTTGTCGCTCGTTAAAGTGGCAGCGATATTGTTTTCAGTGGCGGCATCACCTTTATTAATTAATGTGACCTTTAGTTCTATGTTTTTGTTTGTCTCTAATACCTCAGGACTGAAAGAATGAATCTCTATTTCAGGACTCTGAGCGAAGATACTTGCTGAGACAAATAAGATGTGAAATAGTACGAGTAGTGATTTTTTCATGATTCTTTTTTTTAAAAGTCAACAGTCAACATGTTTGATGGAGCCTGAGCTTGTCGAAGGCAAATTGTCACTTCGACAGGCTCAGTGACCGCTCAGCCAATAGCCAACAGCCAACAGCCTTAGTTCTTAATAATTCGTTTTACAATATTTCCTTCTTCAGTCTTTACCTTAACGAAGTAAATACCGCTGTTCAAGTTAGAAACATCTATTGAGTTTCTGAGTTTCTGAGTTTCTGAGTTTCTGAGATTTTGAATTCTACCGTAAATATCATAAACCTCTATACTCTGAATCTGTGTCGATGTCTCGATATAAAGTCTGTCCTTGACAGGGTTAGGATAGACGTTGAAATCTGCCATGAGATTATCGTTGATGCCAGTGGTGTCTTCGTATTTCTCTATCTCTTCTAAAGCGAGCAATGCGTTGACGCAGCCAGAGCCAGTCTCATTGCTTTTTGTCTCAGACAATTTTGTTGCTGTTGTCTCTAAAACTTCGCATATTTGAGCTGGAGTGAGGTAAGATTTTTTCTGTAACATAAGGCAGATTACTCCAGTAACGCATGGTGTTGCTTGTGATGTTCCGTCCATGCTAGCATAGCCTCCGCTGTTTGTGTTTGAACATGAAACTATGTTGACGCCTGGTGCGCAAACGTCAGGACGTATGAGTCCTATCTCTCTTCCTGGGAGGTAAGGGTAGTCTTCGTATGATGTTGTCTGCCATGTGAAAGGTCCTCTTGATGAGAAGTCAGCCACTTTGTTTGAAGAGTTGACAGCACCTACAGCAATACATGCTGACAATCCGCCAGGGTTAGCTTGTTGGTCAGGGTGGAGCCATGGAGGAGGGCAGCCGCCTGGCACTCTGACGCTGTTAGGCACAGGGAAGGTGAGGCTGAGCATGCCGTCGTTGCCTACGGCTGTGACGATGGCGACATTAGCTTCAAGGGCGTTTTCGTATGTCTGACGTAACGCCTCGCGTGTAGAGTTTGATGCGTTAGGGAATCCCAATGACATGTTCAATACGTCGGCACCATGTTCTATAGCGAATTCTATTCCTGAGCATACGCTGTTGGCATTGCCGCTGCCAGCGTCGTCCATGACTTTGACGCATATAATTGTAGCGTCAGGGGCAACACCTATCTGTGTTCCGGAAGTGCCGTCGCCGCAGATGATACCAGCGCAGTGTGTTCCGTGGTTGAAGCCGTCGGTGAGGTTATGGCTGTTTTCGAATGTGTTATATCCATGATTTGGATATTCCTCGCCTCCGTCCCATAAGCTGTTAGCAATGTCTTTATGGAAGTTAACACCAGTGTCTATCACGCCGACGAGAACACCTTCGCCTGTGAGACCGAGGTCCCAGGCTTTGTCAGCTTTGACATGTTTTACGTGTGGAGCTATGCCTCTTAGAGGTTCAGTTTCCTTCACCTTTTCGTCCCATAATAAAAACTGTGTCTTGTTATAACCTAAAATCTTGATATCGGAATGTTCTGACAATAAGTAGATGTAGTCTTTGCTAGCAGTGCAGCTTATCATATTCGACAGCCAGTGAGTCTTGATGTCTTTGACGTCGCCGCTTGCTTCGCCAGCTTTTAATATAGACAAGATGTATTTTTGTGATTCTTCAGAGAAGCTTTTAAGTTCGCTGACGATAGCTTGACGATGAGCTTTTACATCTTCAATGTTTTTAACATTACTTCTTAAATTGTTGATGTTAATCTCCGACTTAAGAATAATGTTGACACTAATCATTTCGTTGCCTTTCTGATTAAGAACTTCTTGAAGCTCTGGTTCTATGACATTATGGTTTTGTGCAAAACCGAAATGACATATAAGTAATGATAGTAACAAAAATAGGTGTTTCTTCATAGTGTATTATTTTTTGATGAATAGTTTAGTTGATTCTCCTTTATCTGTTGTTATTTTAACGAAATAAACACCGCTGTTTAAATCAGATACATCAATTGTATTTTTGAGTTTCTGAGTTTCTGAGTTTCTGAGTTTCTGAGTTTTTCCATACATATCATAAACGATAATATGTTCAACGACAGCGTCTGTTGTTATGATAAGGTTGTCTTCAACAGGGTTAGGGAAGATATTGAAGTCATGGAGTGAATTTGTAGAGATGTTTTCTTCGTCATCGCCTTCGGTTACAGCTTCTACAGCAGCTACGACATCGATGCGTCCGCTGCCAGTTTGGTTGCTTTTCTTGTCGGATAATTTAACGGCAGTAGTCTCTAAAATCTCGCATATCTTAGCAGGTGTGAGGTTTGGGTTCTTGTCTAACATAAGAGCTATGGTACCTGCCACGCATGGTGTTGCTTGTGATGTTCCGCTTAATACGCTATGTCCGAAGTTTGATGAGTGAGAAGCTGACACGATGTCGCATCCTGGAGCGCAAACGTCTGGGCGGATGAGTCCGAACTCGTTGTTTTCTTCTTGGTCTATTGACGCTACACTGCCAGTGTTATCTTCAACGAAAGCGCGTATCATCCAGGTGTATTGTTTGCCATATTTATCACATACGTCATACCAGTTGATGGATTCATCTTTTATTATTCCAATCCAGCGGCCGTTAGGGTCATGTATTGATTTGCATGCAGCTGCAGGTTTACGGTAGCTGTCAGCATTTAAGATAATCCAAAGGTTTTCTGTGTTGTCTATGCTTAATGGCATTGTCAAATCGAATTCGACGAATTTGTCAGCTCCAGTGCATGAATAAGATTGAGTATGGAGTAATACACCTTCGTTAGGTGTTTGTCCTCCTTGATATATCTCGATTTTTCCTTTGTGGTTCACACAATCGTACATAGCGACTTTTGTCAATTCGGCGTTCTCGTATTTATTTAGCTTTGATGGAGGGAACATCACTCCCCATCTGAATGAGAACATATTGCTGAAACCATAACATGTATCGTAAATATTGTTGTCGTAGTCGAGCCATCCATATTCCAATTCAGAAGACATGTCCAAAACGTAGTCTTCCCATGGTGTTCCCGACCAAGTGACAGGACCTTCTGATGAGAAGTAAGCTAATTTGTCTTTGTAGTCGACAGCACCAACGCTGATGACACTTGATGTATTTCCAATATTTGCTTGTTGGTCAGGGTGAATCCATGCAGGAGGACAGTTGCCAGGGGTGCTGATGTTTTTTGGTATAGGATATTCGTCTAGACTGTCTCTTTCGTTGCCAGCTGCAACGGCTGCTATGACGTCGAAGCTTAAGAGGTTCTCAAAGGCAGTACGATATAAAATATTGGAATATGTGTCTGGGTATTCTATTCCTAGAGAGAGACTTAAGAGGTCAGCACCGTGTTCGACAGAGAATTCGACACCGCTTATTACTGCATCTGTAGAGCCTTTGCCATCGTCACCGAGAACCTTGATGACCATCAAAGTAGCGTCAGGAGCTACACCCGACTGTGTTCCCGATGTGCCGTCGCCACAGATAGTGCCAGCGCAGTGTGTGCCATGACCATATCTATCTGTGATGTCGTGATTGTTGTCGTAGGTGTTATATCCGTGGTTAGGGTACTCTTCACCGCCATCCCACAAATGGTCGCTTAGGTCCATGTGGTTGATGTTGACGCCAGTATCTAAGATAGATACCAAAACACCTTTGCCAGTGTATCCTAAGTCCCATGCGCTTGGGGCGTTGACCATTTTGATATTGTTAGTTATACCTCTTGTAACTTTGGCCTCTTGCGCCTTATCGTTAAAAAGCATGTATTGTTTCTTGTTGTAAATGATAGCTTCAATGTCAGGATGTGTAGATAACTGATAAACGACATCGCTAGTGACAGTGCAGTTAATCATATTTGTAATCCAGTGACATTTGATGTCTTTGACATTATTGCTTCTTGTCTCAGCTTGTAAAATAGACAGGATGTCAGCTTGACTCGCTTCAGAGAATTGCTTGAATTCTTTTAATGTAGCGTCTTTCTTTGACTTTTTGTCTCTGTAAGTCTGTTTCTTTGAATCAAGTTTAGTGGCATCAATCTGCGACTTTAAAATAATGTTGATGCTGACTAGCTCATCGCTTTTTTGTTCCATGATTTCTTGTAACTCAGGATCGATATAACACTGAGCATTGACATAATCAGAGTTGATGATGCAAAATGATAGCAATAAAAGGGCTATTAGCTTTTTCATGTTTGGTCTACTAATTAAAATTGACAATAAAATAAATTGCCGTAAAGATACGAAAATAAATGTATAAAATGGCAGAATTTTATATATTTGTAATGACGTATTTATCTTTTGAAATAAATGAAGATTTTGATACGTTTTATAGAAAAAAATAAGACATGAGGAAGTTTAATGATTTATATGCTAAGAAGAAAAGATGGAAGATAGCCTTGTCGGTAATAGCATTATTGATAGTAAGTCTTTCAATGTATTACACTAATAATCTTGTTAAGAGATTCGCTATGCAGGAGCAGCGTCAGATGGTTATGTGGGCGGAAGCTGTTCAGTCTCATGCAGAACTGATGAATTATGCTGAGGGCTTTTTTAATGAAGTGAGTCTTCAGGAAGCTAAAAGGGTAGAGCTTCTTGCTAAGGCATACCGTCGTTTTCTCGCTGCGAAAGCCAATGAAAATATCGTCGTTTATCTCGATATTATACAAAGTAATATCAGTATTCCTGTCGTAATCACAGATGCTGAAAACAACATTACGCTGTCGATAAACCTGCCTAAGAAATTTCAGGATAAGAAAATTTTCGACCACGAAATGCAAAAAGAATTTAACATTTATCCTCCTATAAAGATTGATATCTATGGCAAGGAGACTTTTTTGTATTATAACGAGTCGCTTATTTATACCGAGCTGCGTTCTGTCCTCGATGATATGTTTACATTATTTATAAGCGATGTCTCCGACAATGCGGTGGGTGTGCCTGTCATCATCCTTAACCACGAGCAGAATGAGATTCTCAGCTATGGCAACCTCGACGCTTCTATGATGAACGATGGCGATTATGTTGAAAAACAGCTTAGTATCATGAGTTCGGAGAATATGCCTATTGAAGTGAATTATCTTAATGGAGAGAAAGCATACATTTATTACAGAAGTTCCGACTTGCTTCGCATAGTGAGTTATTTTCCTATAGTGCAGATACTTGTCTTCGTGTTCTTCATCATAGTGGCGTATCTGCTGTTCAGCTACGCTCGTCGTTCGGAACAGAACCAGGTGTGGGCTGGTATGGCAAAGGAGACTGCTCATCAGATAGGTACTCCTCTCACTTCCTTGGTGGGATGGATAGAACTGCTGAAATTGCAAGACACGCCATTCATAGGAACTAACGAGATGGAAAAGGATATCGATAGGATGAAGGTCATCACAGAGCGTTTCTCTAAGATTGGCTCTATCCCTACATTGGAATCTCGCGACGTGGTGGCATCAGTCAATGAGACAATGTCGTATCTGAAACGTCGTTTCTCTAATAATAAATTTGAGTTCGAGATAAATATTCCAAACAGAGAAATCTTTGTCCCTCTCGATTCGGCTCTCTTTAGCTGGGTGCTGGAGAACCTTACCAAGAACGCTCTCGATGCTATGGAGGATCATGGGGTGCTGACAGTGGAGATGACGGAAGACGCTGATAACGTATATATCGACGTGAGCGACACTGGCAAAGGTATGCAACGTTCTATGTTTAGCCAGATATTCCAACCAGGATTTACCAGCAAGAAAAGAGGCTGGGGCTTGGGACTCTCGCTGGCGAAACGTATCATAGAAGAATATCATAAAGGAAAGATTTTCGTCAAGTCATCTGTCGTCGGACAAGGAACTACATTTAGAGTTTCTTTGAGGAAGAGTTAGGAGTAGAGACGTGTCGATGACACCTATGAAAATAAACAATATGTCGTTGATGCGTCTGATTAATTAGGAATTAGGAGTTAGGAGTGATGTAGAGACGCGTCGACGTTACCTTGAAAATAAACACACGTTGACACGTCTGAATTGATTAGGAGTTAGGAGTTAGGTGTAGGGACGCGATTCATTACGTCTGAATTAATTAAGAATTAAGGTTATGAAAGAGAAGAATGAGAAGATTGAGATGTTGAACAGGTTTGTGCAGAATACCGACGTTCATATTTTTTTGACGGGAAAAGCTGGTACGGGTAAGACGACTTTCCTTCGTAATCTGGCAGCTAACACATACAAGCGTATGGTCGTTGTCGCACCTACTGGTGTGGCTGCCATCAACGCTGGCGGAGTGACGATACATTCATTCTTTCAGCTTCCTTTTGGTCCTATAGTGCCAGGTGGACAACAGACTGCTGAGGGCGGACAACAGACATCATTGTTGTCGAATAAAATCAGCAGGACAAAACTGAAAATCATGCGTAGCCTCGACCTGCTCGTCATCGACGAGATAAGCATGGTGCGTGCAGACCTCCTCGATGCTGTCGACGCCGTGTTACGAAAAGTACGTCGTAGCAGCGCTGCTTTCGGCGGAGTGCAGCTGCTCATGATTGGCGACATACAGCAGCTGGCTCCTGTGGCAAGACCTAACGAGTGGGAACTGCTGCAGCCTTATTATAAGTCGGTATATTTCTTCGACAGTATTGTGTTGAGAAACAACCCTTACATCTGCGTGGAACTGGATCATATCTATCGTCAGAATGACGCGGATTTTATCAATATTCTCAATCAGGTGAGAAACAATAGACTGGACAAGAGAAGCGCTGACATGCTTAACCAGCGTTATCTCCCGGATTTCGAGCCTAAGGATAAAGAGGGCTATATCACTCTTACGACGCATAACTCTCAAGCGGATGAGATAAACGAACAAAAGCTCAATAAGATAAAATCGAAACTGCTGACCTTCGAGGCAGAGATAAAAGGAATATTCCCAGAGAATGCGTATCCTACCAAAGAGCTACTCGAATTGAAAGTCGGTGCACAGGTGATGTTCGTGAAGAACGACCCTTCCCCAGAGAAACTATATTATAACGGTAAGATAGGAAAGATAATATCTTACGATGATGACAATGGCATTGTGGTGCAGTGTGGCGATGAAGAAATCAATGTGGCGCCAGTGCAATGGCAGAACTTTGAATATACTCTTAACGAAAAGACTAACGAGATAGAAGAGAAGGAGATTGGTAGCTTCACTCAGATACCGCTGAAGACGGCATGGGCTATCACCATACATAAGAGTCAGGGGCTTACCTTCGACAAGGTGATACTCAATGCCGAGATGGCTTTCACTCACGGACAGGTCTACGTGGCTCTCAGCCGCTGCACCTCTCTCAAAGGTCTTGTGCTTAAGTCGAAGATACAGAATAATGTCTTGTTTAACGATAGCACTATAAATGCTTTCATCGACACCATCCCTTCTCTCGAGCCTGATGAAAAACGACTCGCGAAAGAGGAATATAACTTCATACATCACACAATAATAGACTTGTTCTCTTTCGATAACCTGGAGGTGCAGATTAACAGACTTGCCAAGGTACTTCGTGAGAATGATAATATCTTTGAGAAAGATGCAGTGAATAAGATTGCTGAGACACGCAGACTTTTCCGTGAAGAGATAGTAGACGTGGCGATGCGTTTCTCTCGACAGATAGATTCTATCTTGTCTAATACAGATGCCGACTTTAACTTCCTTCAAGAGAGAATAAAGAAAGCTTCGGTATATTATTTTGACAAGCTCAACGCCTTGGAAGATATTGGTGATATTATAAACGAGACCGACAATAAGGCTGTAAACGCTTCTGTGAAGGCGGTCTTGGATGTGATAAGAGAGATACTTTATGTCAAGACGGCTTGTCTTAACCTTACGAAAAACGGATTTGATATCGAGAGATTTCTCGAACTTAAAAACAAGAAAACCGTCGAGGCAGAGAATCTTTCATCTTCTAAGCTGAAATCGAAGTCGGTGGTTAACAAAGATAAGCCTCTGATGGAAGCCTTGATGAGATGGCGTGATGAAAAGGCTGAAGAATTCGGCAAACTGGAGAATCAGATACTTCCTAAAACGGTATTGTTACGCATAGTCGAGAAGAAGCCTGTCACGATAAAAGAACTCAAGGAGATTTCAAAACTTGGCATCACCCGTATCAAGAGCTTCGGCGCTGACATTATTAATATTGTGTTGAGGCATCAAGGCTTTAGCGCAAAAGACTTCGATGACGAAGAGTCGAAGAAGGAGATGAACCTGTCGGCTACGGTGCTGACGACTTTGGAGCTTTTAGATGAGGGTATGGATATAGATGCTATCGCCAAGGAAAGAAACTTCTCACGTTCTACGATAGAGAATCATATCGTTGAGATAGTGAAAAATGGTCTCTATCAGGCTGAAGACTTTGCTGATAAAGACCATCTTGAAACTATTGAAGAATATTTCGATGAGGTTGATGACTCTTCATTGTCAGCGGCACGTGAAGTCCTCGGCGATGAATATTCCTATCTGGAGCTGAAACTAGTGAAGGAACTGAGAGCGAAGAACTAAGGCTATTGGCTATTGGCTGTTGGACTAAGGACCAACACAGTGCCATATAGACTTATAGTCTTGGTGTCTCGGTGTCTCGGTGACTTAAAACTCCTAACTCCTAATTAGTTTATAAGTTTTCGTCTCATTTTCTGTTATGACTTGAATCAGATATATTCCTTGTTCAAATACGCTCATATCTAATTCTATGTTATTGCCTTTGGTGTTTTCTTCGTGAAGCAAAGAGCCTGTTATAGAATATATTTTGACATTTTCGATATTGTCACTGCTGGATATTGTGACATAATCTTTTGTCGGGTTTGGATATAATCTTGGAGAGTCATATTCGTTTTCTAGGTCTGATTCAGGTGAGGATTTATCAACACATACGTCATCGGAATAGATGATATTAGCATTTTTATATATCACACTGATATTATAACAAACGGTGTCGCCTATGTTTTTTTCTTTAGGATCGGTATAGCTTGTTGATTTTATGTTAGATGCTATGAGACTGTCTTCTCTATATACGTTATATGACAGATTGTCTGCGAAATTCTCGTCTTGTTCAATATGAAGTCTTATAAGCCAAGAATAGTTCATGTCGTATTCGCATGCGCTTTTCCATGATGATCCGGATTTTATCATATTACTGTTTCCGTTTCCAATGAACTTGCCGCATGGGATAGGCCCGTTTTTCGATGCTTTTGATTTGGCAGACAGCCATAGTTTCTTATTTATGTCGAATTCTACTTCTTGTGAAAGTTTGAAAGTGACGAACTCGTTGGTGTTGCTTGTGTTAAATGATTCACTATGAATCAGGCTGTTGCTGTCGGTTTTATCACCATTGTATATGTTGAAATTGTATGTTGCCTCGGTGGCGTCGAATATTTCTATAGCAGTGATTTTAGCACCCTCAAAGATACCGAGTTTTTCTTCCGGTATCATGATGCCCCATGTGTTGCTGTTGCTGCCGATGCTTGTGACGTATTCCCCATCGTCGTAATTGATAGAGTGAACGCATTTGTCTGGATTGATATCCCAATCTAGCTTTACAATTTTGCCATCGGATGTCGCAACAATATCAATCATTTCTTTGTTGTAATTAATTATGGTAGCTGTTGCTGGCTTAGAAGGTGACGACAGACAGTCGCCATTTTTGCTCATAACAGTATAGGTGAATGTTCCAGAACCGCTTGCGCCTTTGTCAGTATAGGAATTTGTAGTAATGTTATCAGCGATTATTTCGTCATTTCGTAATATTACGTAATAGTCGTTGTCAACATGAGAAATCCAATCTAATTCGATGTATGTTCCTGATGCGGTAGCTGTTAGGTTTATAGGTTGTACGCATGAGTTGCCGTAATCTGTCACAATGCTTGTTAGCAAACCTTCTTCAAGATTGCTAGACTTGTATATCTCATTGTCGCTGTTGCTTATAGTAAATGAACATTCTGTGTCATCCCATCCTGGAGTCCATTTGACACTCATTTCTACGCCTTCAGGAACGACAATGCTTTCTTGTTGACTTTTGCCAGAATACATTGTAAGATAGATATCTTCCATCTCGTTGTTGAATGACACTGTGATCTCGCCACCTTGCCATCCGTTGTCGCCAGTGCAGTTCATGTCGAAGATGTATTCGCAATAATTTCCAATGATGACCTCTTCTTTATCGGAACGGAAAGACTCTGTTCCATTGCTGTTGGAACTTACATAATAGTTGTGATAGCCTTTTTCGAGTTTCTGATATTCATCGTTATAGAAGTTGTCAGTTATATCGCTAGCAATTAATTTACCATTACGGTAGACGTTATAAGAATCTGCATTAGCCACTGTATCCCATTTAAGCTCAACATATTCGTCTTTGTTTATGTTGGCGCTGAAGTTGGTAGGAATGATGTCGCTGTTTTTAGGCAGATAAGAGAATGTTATCTTGTCGCCTTTGGCAGAGATGTTGCAAATGTTTATCTCATTATCTATTGTTTTAATATTCAGGAATGGATAAGGGTCGGTGCTACTGTTGAATTCAGTTTTGTTGTTATCTGCGCTGAATGCTGCGTAGTTGATGTTACCGTCTTTGTTGTGAGTGCCGCCGGGTCTGAAGATATATAGTTCGTCAAGAATGTCTTTGCCGTTATATTCTATGCATCCGTTGAATCTGGTGTCGAGGCGATAGATGAGCAGACCTCCGTCTGGCAAGCCTCTTTCGAAGATGTTGTTTTTGTTTCTGTATTCCAAGAGGTAAAACTGATCAGGGTCGGATGTTGGTATTTTATAGCAGTTTCTGCGTCCGCCTTCCCAAGAGTTAGCTTCGAGGGTATGAGTGCCGTAACCGATTTCAGGAATCTCGTCTATCCATGTTCCGTACTTGTATTTCATGTAGGTGGCAGTATGTTGTGGAGGCTGAGAGTTGTTACACATCAAATCCCAAGGGCCTGTTGGTGACAAGTGGTCGTATCTTGGTTCGTAGTGATATAAATCAGGAAAGCCGAGAGAATGGGCCATTTCGTGACATAGTGTTGACACAGTAAAATAAGTCGATGTCTCTAACTGAAAATTGAATCCCATGACTCTTTTGTTATGGATATATACGTCTTCTCCGTGAAGTTGCCACATATGAGGCCAGAGCAGGTCGCTCCAGTCACCTACATTGCCTTTGACGACAAAGATGACATTATCGACAAGACCATCTTCGTTGCGGTCGATGTTAAGAGTGTCGGGGACATCGTCAGCGATATATTCTATAGCTCTTTTCAAAAGTGCGAATTCGCGTATACCACGTTCTTCGTCTTCTTTGTATCCATCGGGATTGGTGGTTTCATTATAAGGTATGTAATAATTTCTTGGGTAGATGTCTTCATAAGCCATCACTTTATTGCCATCAGCTTTAGGGTAGCAATATGAATTCATAGAAAGCTTGTTGTAGGTAGCCTTTTTGAAGTAGTTGTTCATGGATATGTCGTAATATCCATTATGGTTGAACATTGAGTCGATCTTGGCTTGTGTGGTTTTGAAGTCGGGGTCATCTTTGAATTTGATGAAGACGACGAGGTTGTTGTAGACTCCATGGTTAAGGGCGTTTGTTTTGTCTCTACTGGGAGTCACTTTCATTTTGGCTCTTTTCTTGAGATATTCTTTTTGAGAAATCTTGATGTTTGGTGTAAGACCTAAGGCTTTCGGATCTGCTTTGCCAGCAATATGCTGTGTTGCAATGATTTCTCCTTCTTCGTTAGTTGTAGCATAGACGAAATATCCATTAGGAGCTTGCACGATAGTGTAACCGTCTTTATCGTGAAGTCGGCTGTAGAACTCATCACCAGATGCGTAGCAATGTAACTTTGTTCCGTCTGGCTGTGTCAGTATTTTTTCTACATTTTTAAATGGAGCAGCATTGAGAGCTGTTAAGCAAAATAGTAATAATGTTGTAAGTAGTAGTTTGATTTTCATATTTGTAATGTATTAGTTTATTCTTTTTCAATTCCTTCTAAGATGATGACGATTTCTCCTTTCACTTCTTTTTGGCTGAAATGAGCTATCACTTCTTCAAGAGTTCCTCTAGCGTTTTCTTCATAAATCTTGGTCAGTTCTCTTGCTACCGACACGCGTCTTTCGTTGCCGCATACTTCAGCAAGTTGTTGTAATGTCTTGACGAGACGGAAAGGTGACTCGTATAATATGGTGGTATAATGGTTTTTAGCTATCTCGTTGATTTTTGTCTGTCTTCCTTTCTTATGAGGCAGGAAGCCTTCGAAGATGAAGTGGTCCGCCGATAATCCGGAGTTGACGAGAGCTGGGACGAAGGCTGTAGCGCCAGGGAGGCACTCTACCTCTGCGCCGAGACGGAGGCATTCTCGTACTAGGAGAAAACCAGGGTCGGAGATGCCTGGTGTACCAGCGTCGGTGACGAGAGCCATGCGTTCGCCAGCAACGATACGTTCTGCTAAAGAGGTGACGACTTTATGTTCGTTATTAATATGAAATGCAGACATCGGCTTGCTGATGCTGTAATGTCTTAACAGATTGCCGCTAGTGCGGGTGTCTTCTGCTAATATTACATCGACTTCCTCACGTAAGATACGCAAGGCACGTAAGGTGATGTCTTCTAAATTTCCTATAGGTGTCGGTACTAGGTATAATTTCATTTTGTGTTATGAGCTGTGAGCCTTGGGCAACGAGCCTGACTTAGAGACTCGGTGTCTTGGAGACTCGGTGACTTTATATAAATCTTCTTTCAACTAAATCTGCTAATTTCTTATATGCGTCGGAACTGCAGTCCCATTGGAACTCAATCTGAAGCTCGCTCATATAAGTCTTGGCTCCTAATAATGTAGAGAAGCTGTTCAACGACCTGATGGATTTGTTGTATTTCTCCATGCTTCCTCCAAACAATTCATTCAAGAATAAGAACTTGTCGTTGATGCCTATGGCAGATATCAAGTCAGACACAGGCTTGCGTTGCAGACGAGCCACGAGACTATTATCTTCTGTCTTTTCTAATAAATCACCAAGAGTAGGAATGTTCTCTCTAACGATGCGATAAGTCCTGATACCAGAGTCTTCTTCTTCGGGTTCTTCTGGTTCTGGTTCTGGTTCTGGTTCTGGGGCGGAGTCTGTATCAGAGTCAATGAGTTCATCAGTTGCTGAGTCAATAAGTTCAAGGTCAGTGTTTCCCTCAACTCCTAACTCCTCACTCCTCACTCCTAACTCCTCACTCCTCACTCCTAACTCCTCACTCTTTTTGGTAAAATCCCACACCATATCAGCATCTTCATCATCTTCTTCGGAGTCAGTATTTGAGTCAATAAGTTCATCAGTCGATAATTCAATAAGTTCAGAGTCAGTGTCAGTGTCTGAGTCAGTGTCAAAGTTTTCCTCAACTCCTAACTCCTCACTCCACACTCCTAACTCCACACTCCACACTCCTCACTCCTAACTCCACAGAACAAATGGTGTCGTATAATTTTCTTGTGTTTTCCATTAATAAATCGATATCGAGCTGATTCATAGGCATCTCTTTCCTCATCAAGAAATTAACCTGATTAGACATCTTATTCAACAGACTTTCTATCTCGAAAATTACACTGTTATCTTTATTATTTTTTTGCTCCATGATGATTTTTTTTTACTTTTGCTTGGCAGAACAAAAATACATTTTTTTTGCATTAGTTTTTAAGTATAACGATGAAAAATCAATAATAATATTAGTTATGAAAAGAAGCAGAAAATTATTAGTAATGATGTCGATATTGTTGATGTCATTTGTGTTACAAGCTCAAGACAGCATTCAGAATGTCAATAAAAATAAGAAAGAAAAGATTTATAACGAGAAAGGCGAGCTTATTAAAAAAGGCTGGAACTTCGGACCTCTTCCTGTTGTGGGTTTCAACTCTGACCTAGGTTTCCAATATGGAGCATGTGTCGATATCTTCAACTACGGCGACGGCTCTCGTTATCCAAAGTTTGACTATAAGATGAATCTCGAGGCATCAGCTTACACCAAAGGTTCTCTCAACCTTCGTTTCTATGGCGACTTCTACAGCCTCATTCCTAACTCACGTCTCTTCGTCGATGCTGGTTATTTCACCGACAAACGCTTCGAGTTCTACGGTTTCAACGGATTTGCATCTCCTTACTTCAACGACATCTATGTCTTAAGTCAACAGTCAACAGTCAACGGTCAACAGGAATTATTCGAGAATTTTGACCCTAATTTCAATAGCATTTTTTACAGAATGGATCGTAAACAATTCAGATTCAACTCATGTTTGCGTAGTCCGTTTGGCTTTGGTGAGAATATCTTCTATGGCGTGGGCCTAAGTTATTTTAACTATAACATGGGAAGAATCAACATTCAAAATGAAGAGTATCTTTATGATGAACAAATGACATTGTTTGAATTATACCGTAAAACCGGTCTCATTAGAGATAATGAAGCCGACGGAGGTAATGTCACCCAACTCAAGCTCTCATTCATTTATGATACTAAAAACCATGACAGCGACCCAACAAGCGGAACTTATTTCGAAGCTACTGTCACAGCAGCTCCCGACTTCATCGACCGTGAAGGCTACAGCCACGCTACATTCAATGCTGTTTGGCAACATTATGTTCCTATCATAAAAGAAAACCTTACATTTGCTTATCGCGTAGTTACACAAAATGTTATCGCAGGAGAAATCCCATATTATGCAATGTTCAATTCTAATATGTTGTTCTATAAAAAAATGTCGACCGACGCTATGGGAGGCGCTAACTCAGTACGTGGTATCAACAGAAACAGAGTCATCGGTGCAGGATACGCTTGGCTTAACGCTGAGATTCGCTGGAAAGTGGCTAGCTTCCAATTCATCAATCAAAACTGGAACGTTGCTCTTAACCCATTCTTCGATGCAGGTATGGTGACACAAACATATAGACTTGCAGAACAAGAAGTTGCATGGAACAAGATTGAAAGAGAATATCAGATTGAACCAAAAGATGCTATGAACCTAATTTATAGTGGCGTACAAGAAGCAATCCACACATCAGCAGGCTGCGGCTTGAAACTCATCATGAACAGAAACTTCATCGTCTCTGCAGAAGCTGCTAAAGCCCTCGACGCAAGAGACGGCAACGGATTGAAAATGTATATCGGATTTAATTACTTGTTTTAATGCTATGAGTTATGAGCCATGAGCAACGAGCATTGTTAGCATAAATAACTGCTCACTGCTCATTGCTCACTGCAAAAAAAATCACAAATCTTTTGAACAAAATTAACGTTTGATTTTTTAATATTTAAAAATTACATCTATATGAAAACTTTGAAAAGATTAACTCTTATGATGGTTGCTTTGTTAGTCACAGCGACCATGGCATTTGCACAGAAACCAAACATCCGTATCCTCGCAACAGGCGGCACTATTGCTGGCGCTGGCGGTTCTTCAACAGCTACTAACTACACAGCAGGTCAAATGGCTATAGCTACATTATTGGAAGCTGTTCCAGAATTACAAGACATTGCTAACTGCGAAGGCGAACAAGTGGTACGCATCGGCTCACAAGACATGAGCGATGAGGTATGGCTCATCTTGGCAAAGAGAATCAACGAATTGTTAAAAGACCCTAATGTCGATGGCATCGTCATCACTCACGGCACCGACACTATGGAAGAGACAGCTTACTTCTTGAACCTTACTGTCAACAGCGACAAGCCTGTAGTTCTCGTTGGTGCAATGCGCCCTTCAACAGCTATCAGCGCTGACGGCCCTCGTAACCTCTACAACGCTGTTGTAACAGCTTGCGCTCCTGAATCAAAAGGCAAAGGCGTCCTCGTAGTGATGAACGACAATATCCTCGGTGCTGAAAGCGTGACAAAGATGCACACCACTGGCGTGCAGACATTCCAAGCTCCTAACGCTGGCCCTCTCGGCTACGTATTCAACAGCAAGGTTTACTACAACCAAGAGCCTCTTAAAAAACACACAACAGAATCTGTATTCGATGTCACTGAATTAAATGAATTGCCAAAAGTCGGTATCGTTTACAGCCACGCTGGTGTCAACGCTGACATGGTTGAGCCAATGTTGAAAAACGATTATCAAGGTATCATCCACGCTGGCGTAGGTAATGGTAACATCCACAAAGACGTGTTCCCAGTTTTGGAAAAAGCTCGTAAAAAAGGCATCCAAGTAGTTCGCTCATCACGCGTTCCAACAGGTCCAAGCACACTCGACAATGAAGTAGATGACGCTAAATATCAATTCATCGCTTCACAACAACTCAACCCACAAAAAGCTCGTATCTTGTTGATGCTCGCTTTGACACAAACAGACGACTGGAAACAAATTCAAGAATACTTTAATGAATATTAAGAAACTAAGAACTCTGAACTCTGAGCTCTGAGCTAAGAACTAAAGACTATAAAGTTCAAGGTTTAAAGTTCAAGGTTCAAGGTTCTCAAAAATAACTATTATGAAAAAACTACTCACACTTTTAATCATCGCTTTATGCGTAATCGGCGTTAACGCTCAGGAGAAATCATTGTATGAAGAACTTTCTGGCGTGAAGAAAAAGACTGATAAGTTCAACCTTTATATGAACATGAACGGCAGCTTCGACGCTATGTTCAACGACAATGGTTTCGACCAAGGCAAGTTCAATATGCGTCAGCTTCGTATCGAGTCAAAAGGTAATGTCAACGAATGGCTTTCATATCGCTGGCGTCAACGTCTTAACCGTCCTAACGACGGCGGCGGTATGATTGATAATCTTCCAACATCTATCGACATCGCTGGTATCGGCGTTAAGTTGAGCGACAAGTTCTCACTCTTCTTAGGTAAACAATGTGCTGCATACGGCGGTTTCGAATTCGACGCTAACCCTATCGAAATCTACGAATACAGCGACATGATTGAGTATATGAGCAACTTCATGACTGGTATCAATATCGGTTATGATTTCATGCCAGGTCAACAAATCAACTTCCAAGTCTTGAACAGCTTGAATGGTCCTTTTGAAAGTATGTATGGTAAATTCTCTCCAGAACAGTCACATTGGATACCTGATGGTAAAGCTATCGTTGCAACTCCTTCAAAACTTCCTTTGGTTTATACTTTAAACTGGAATGGTAACTTCAGCGATATCTATAAGACACGCTGGTCAGCTTCTATCATGAGTCAAGGTGAAGGAACAAAAGGTGCCAAAAACTTATATTACTTCGCATTAGGTAATGAATTCACATTTGGCAAGTTCAATATGTACATCGACCTTATGTATTCAAGCGACGATATCGACCGTAGCGGTATCATGACAGAAATAGTTGGTCAAGTACAAGGTCACAATGTATTTAATGCCAATTATTTGTCATTAGTTTCTAAGTTGAACTATCGTTTTGCTGACAAATGGAATGTCTTTGTTAAAGGTATGTATGAGACAGCATCTATCAAAGATTTTACAGATCCAGGAGATTATCCAGGTATAAAGAATGGCAAATACCGCACTTCATTAGGTTATCTCGGCGGTATCGAATATTATCCAATGGAAAGCAACTTGCATTTCTTCTTGACATACGTCGGACGTCATTATATTTATGAAGAAATAGCTGACAAAGCTGATTATAGTACAAACCGTGTTTCTTTAGGTTTCATCTATCAGCTTCCGATGTTTTAATTAATGCATAATTCATAATTATAAAAAAAGAGAAGCCGACCCCAAAGGGTCGGCTTCTTGCGTTCTATAGGGAGGCATAGAGCATTTCTGAGGTTATGTGCCAATGACACTAACCCCCATTCCACGCAATGGACATTTTGAACAGTTGGCAGCTCTGTATACTGATGTGTTAGATATATATCCCAAGTCGGCTCTGAAATCGAGCATCTTTCGCTGATGCGATATGTATAAACAAAATTGGTGCGTGACGGGACTACATCGTTCCCTACACGCACCAATTTTTGTGTATAGACTATTCTCTTACTTCTTGCTCAAACTCAGAATAACAGTGAATGTCTCAAAGGTTGCCATAAACTCCTTTTCCAACTCGGCAATCTGTGCCTCGCTGAACTTCTTACCCTCGTTCTGCTCCTCTATAATGCTTACAAAGCCACCAATCCACGCAGCCTGCTTTGGCATAATGATAAAGAGGCGGTCGCCATCCTCGTCGGGGAACGATGTGGCGTTGATTTTATAAACATCGCTGCCCTCGTAGAGGTTGAATACCAAGTTATTGCCATTGAGAGTGTAATTCTTCACCTTTGCCTCGCCATTCATAGTGTGGTTCAACTTGCCGTCCTCTGCGAATGTGGCATCAGCGAAGAATGCTTTTGAAGCATCGATAATGCGTTCGCCATTCAGACTCTCTACAGGGATAGTGTTCTCACCATTGAAGAGAACACCTTCAGGCAACTGAAGTGCGGTCTTGCCTTCGGCTGGAACTACTCGAACCGCTGAATTAAGATAGGTATAGTTACCTTTGATGTCAAATTGTTCTTTTACGCGGTAGTGAACTTTCTCGCCAGGTACAGCCAATCCAGTGTTATCACTAATTAGTTCCTTATTGTCGATAAATCTATCTTTTGTAACTTCAAAAGTTCTAACTTGCTTGGATTGTGAACCATCAGGTGATGTAAATATAGATGTTAACTTATTTCCGTCTATGCTATAAGTACCACTACGCTCTAAGAAACCCATAGATGACTCATAACCAATTACTTTATGAGTGCCGTTTGCGCCTGTCTCGTCTGCTTGAAAACTTAACAATATACTTGCATCAGGACTAAAATTAAACCACTTACCAACGATAAGTTCCGCATAATCTTTATAAGGGTCTTCGTCATCTGGGTTGCAGCTGCTAATTCCGAAAGCAAGCACTACGGTCATCAAGACCAAACCAATCATTCTAAATGTCTTCATTGTTGTTAATGTTTTTAATTGTTAATGTTTTTATTGTTATTGCTATATTATTGCACACTTATATCTCCACGCTTCAACAACTCCCGCATTTTTGCAGAGGCGTTGAAGGCAGGCACAGATTTAGGTACAAAGTTATGCAAAAAAGAATGTATTGGAAAATTATCGGCAGAGCATTATTACAATGCGATTCGTGTAAAATTACAATTCTGCGTGCGAATCTACAAAAGCGGTGTGCAAATCTGCAAACCGCCCATTTCGTCGAAATTCAGACCCTTTTATTGCTTGATGCTTTCTATGAATTCAGCAGGTGTGACACCTGTAATTTTCTGGAAATTCCTGACCGCTGTAGTACGCTGATTGTATCCTACATAAGCAAACAACTTCGGTAAACTCGTCTCAGGATTACGCTTCAATTGCTCTACAATATAGTTCACTCTGCGTTGGTTGATATACTCGTTAAAAGTCAAACCTGTATTCTGCTTCACGGCATCACCCACATAGGTACGATTGGATTTCAAGTAGTCGGACAGCGTATTCAAGTTCAAACTGGCTTCACGCCATTTCTCTTCGTTATCAAGTGCCGTGATGATTCTACCCCAAAGTCCTTTCTCCTCAGACACCGGAACACTATCATTGGTTTCAGGCATAGTCCAAGACTCCGAAGGAAGCCGGCGTTCTCTCAATTCAAAGTAAGTGATGAGCACAAAGAAAGCCATCCACACCACCTGATGCCCGAGAGCAAACCAGTAGTTGTGGGTTATCTGTAAGGCAAAATACATACATCCTATCAGACAGAATCCCGTAGCATAAATACGGATAAGACGCTTGCTTGCACTGCACCTGCGCCAATCATACGGCACGAGGAGAAGCGTAAAGCCATAGAACAACATCACCACAAGGGAAAACAGTCGGAACAGCACATTGAACTCCCCGATATGTGCCCACAAGTCGGAATAGGTGTATATCGGAGTGAACTCAATCCCGGCACACATACCCACAAACACCAATAACAACAAAGGAGAAAACAGCAGTGCATAAATCTTGGTGCGGCTGATTGTGGACTGTATCACCTCCAAAGGATAGAGGAAAAAGCACATCTGAATGAAAATAGGAACAAAGGTGTGCTCCGGCTCCAAGAATGCTCCGTCAGCCGTAGTAGTCCCCGCCCAAGTACGGAAGATAAACGTCGTGGCAAATAGTGCCGACACCCAACAGAACAACGCCTGAATAGTGCGCGAATGGTCATTGGGCTCCTTGCGACGCTTCCACAAAAGGATACCGCATACAATAAAAGTTATGGTCATCAAAACCAAAAGGGCAGTGGCTATGTATTTCATGTTTTCGGATTTCTAAAATTTGAAAATTCTATCTTATTACTCTCTTTCTGAATTTCTCAAAGCCGTTTGTGTTTTTCTCAGCATTGCTCTTTACCTCAATAGCCACAATAGAGCCCTTTTCTGAAGTATAAAATCTCCTTCGTCATTACGCTCTCGCCAATAGAACACTTCAAAGCGATGAATAAATGCCTGGCTGACGAGGTATGCTCCAATGCCTGATTCAAAGATATGTCCCCACGCTTTACGGTCAAGAATAGCCTGCTCAAATGTAAGAGGATTGTATACCATCTTTAACACATTGTCAGCTCTTTTATACATAACATTACATTTTACGCAGTGAGTTGATTATTTTTACGCAATGCAAATATATGTCCTATTTTTTAGACATCCAAAGAATTTAGCATATTATATCTTAATTTATACTACATAGAAGACTACACACAAAAGGGCAAAATCAACGCTTAAACCATTTTTGCACAAAAAGTCGTTTCACAACGCAACAACCTAATGCAATGTATATCAACAAAATCGGCGGTGAATAGTATTTCATCGCCGATTAAGGGTAGTCCTTTTGGGTCAGCCTTTTTTTTGTTTAATTATGAATTATGAATTATGAATTTTCTTCTTAGCTTCTTGTTAAAGCACCATTTGACATCTGAAAGCCATCTTCTGAGGAATTCGCTGGCATCAACGAAGAATTCATATGATACGTAATAGATGATGCTAGTTAATGTTGCTTGTTCCCAAGAGAGGTTGCAGAATGACAAGACGATGCATAATATCATTAGCAATGGATGTAATATTGTCTCGGTAGCAAAGCTTATTGTATTGCCCCAAGCCTTGTCTTTGAAGACGTTTTTCAAAATCATCGTGACGAGCCATATTGGCATTGTTGATATCGCTGTTGCTATGTAAGCCGGAATTCCGAGTAATGCGACTAAAGTTTTCCATAATACAGTGACGCCTATGTTTTTCTTGGTGACGGAGAAAATGGAGATGCCTTTTTTCTTACGTTTTTTAGTGAATTTATCAATTCTCTCGAAAGTCTCTTTTGCCTTCTCAGGTTCTCTCTCTTTCCATTCGAGGATTTCCTTTATCGTCTTTTGATTACGTTTTAGACGTTCTGCCAATGGTTCATATAATCTGAATTTGGACTTCATCTTGGTCATCTCCCAGATAGCGTTGTAGTCTTCTTCGTTGTCAGGGATGAAAGATATCAGTTTTGACATGCGTTCTGTGAGTATCTCACGCAATCCGTTGATGATGACTGCTTCGTTCTCGTCTTTATGATTGTTGACGTATTCTGTCACGTTGATAGGCTCACCGAAGCTGATGAGAGCTGTGGAGCGGTAACGGAAATAATCGCCATATTCTATGCCTGTAGGGATGAGATAGACTGGCTTCTCGTGGCCGAACTGTTCGTTAGCTTTAAGCGCGATATGGAAGATGCCCTTGCTGAGTTGTTTCAAGGAGTGCTTGGTTCTGTGTGACGCTTCAGGGAAAAGGAAGAGCTTCACATTGTCATGTACCACGTCGGCAGCCTTGTCGATAATCTCAGTGTTGTTATCTCTCACGCTTTTGAAACCGTCGCGTATTCTATAGATAGGAAGGATACGGCAGAAGTGCATGAACTTAGCTATGAGAGGCTTCTTGAAGATATCGCCTCTTGCTATAAACACTTTCTTCTCGCTATTCATGGAGAGAGGAACGAGAGCATCCATCAGAGTGTTGGTGTGATTGACTCCGAAGATACACGCTGCATTCTGAGGAATATTCTCTTGTCCAATAACTTCATAACGACGGAAAGACTTTCTTAAATGATGGTCGATAAACGGTCTAAGACAAGTGTATAATTTGTTATCGTCTTGAATCTTTGCCATAATTTTACGTTTAAACCTTATCTAAAGTCTGTTGACTGTTGTCCGTTGTCTGTTGACTTAATTATAAGTTTGCCTTGAAATATTCAGTAATCTTTGTTATGAGATGAGCTCTGTCAGGACCATATACGTTGTGGTCGTGGCCTGGGTAAACGAAGTAATCCAGTTGTTTGCCGTTTTCGATGCAGTTTTGAACGAACACCAATGAGTGCTGCCAGAGAACGACAGGGTCTGTTGTGCAGTGGATTATCATCAGCTTACCTTCGAGTTTGTCGGCTTTGTTTTCGAGGCTTGTGAGTTCGTAGCCTTCTGGGTTTTCTTCAGGAGTGTCCATATAACGTTCGCCGTACATCACTTCATAATATTTCCAGTCCATGACAGGACCGCCGGCTGTTGAAACCTTAACATCTTCTGGATAGTTGATTTTCATGTTGGTACTCATGAAACCGCCGTAGCTCCATCCGTCTGTTCCGATGCGGTCAGCGTCAACATAAGGAAGAGATTTAAGGTAGTCGATACCGACTTTTTGGTCACGCATTTCTGCTTGTCCGCATTGGCGGTGTATAACTTGTTCGAAAGCTTCGCCGCGGTCTGCTGAGCCTCTGTTGTCTAATGTGAAGACGATGAAACCTTCTTGTGAGAGATAATGTAAGAAGATGCCAGCGCCTGCTGTCCATGAGTCTGTAATCATCTGAGCGTGAGGACCGCCATAGACGTAGATGACGACAGGGTATTTCTTGTTCTCGTCGAAGTTGTAAGGTTTGATGAGACGAGTGTAGAGAGTCTGTCCGTCTTCAGCTTCCAAAGTGCCGAGCTCAATTGTACCGATGTTATATTCTTTTAATGGGTCAGCGGCTTCGTGTAAGCGTTTTACTTGCTTGCCGTTAGCGTCCATGATGTCGATGTTTCTTGCTACGTCAGTGCTTGAATAAGAGTCGATGAAATATTTTCCTGATGCGCTTGGAGTAACACCGTGAGTTCCGTGTTCTTTGCTGATTTTGACTTTCTTGCCAGTCTTAAGATTTTGTTTGTAGTAATGACGTTCCAAAGGACTAACCTCTGTTGAAGTGTAGTAAATGTTGTTTCCATTTTTATCGAAGCCTTCGAAAGCAGTGATGACGAAATCGCCTTTGGTGATTTGTTTAGCTTCTTTTGTGATGGTGTTATGTTTCCAAACATGATAGAAGCCATCGCGTTGAGCGAGCCATAAAAATTCATTGTTGTTGTTTGGCAAGAAATGAGCTGGACCTACAGGCTCAACATATTGCTCGTCTTTATCTTCGAAGATAGTTTGGAGATATTCGCCGTTTAAAGCGTTATATTCATTGAATTGAAGATGATTCTGTTCACGGTTCAAGACGCCGATGTAAATCTTCTCGTTGTCAGGATTCCATGTGATTGATGTGAGATATTGGTCAGCAGGACCTTCTGTTTTAACGACTGTTTCTTCGCCGTTTTCTGTGTTATAAACCTTCAATGTAACCTCGTGGCTTGTCATGCCTGCCATTGGATATTTGATAGGCTTTGCTTCAGCGACGCGTGTTGTGATATCGACTAAAGGATAGTCGGCAACCATGCTTTCATCCATTGAATAATAAGCGAGTTTGTTGCCGTCAGGTGACCAGAAGATACCGCCATTGATAGCGAATTCGTTACGGTGAACTGATTGTCCAGCGATGACGTTTTCTGCGTTGTCTGTCACTTGAACTTGTTTTTCGCCGTCGGCGTAATATAAGTTGTTGTCGATGGTGTAAGCGACTTTCAATGAAGGAGTTGTTATTGTGTGGTTTTCTGCATTAACAGGAACTTCTGTAACTTTCTTGATAGTCTTTGTCTTTGTGTTAAGAAGGTTAAGGTCTACATTGTTTGTGTTTTTGTTAAAGCTGTAATAATAAGCTTTGTCAGCGTCGAGCCATGTGAGGTTTGGAAGACGAGTGATGCTGTCCATGCCGGCGGCGTTCAAGTAAGAGTTTACTTGGTCTAATGTCAACAATGTCTTAGCGTTTTTAGCGTTAACATCCTGAACCATAAGGTTGCCGTTTTCTGAGAAGACATATTTGTCTGTGCCTGTCAACCAATTTACGCTCTTGCCTACAGGGTAGATGCTACGGTTTTGATAAGCGGCATCCATAGGAGTGAGCATTTTCTTTTCCTGTGCAAATGATGATAATGCTACAGAAATCAAAGCGACTAGTAATAATGTTTTTTTCATAGTTTTATAATTTAATTTCGTTATTAATCCCAATTATGAATTATGCATTATGAATTATGAATTGCTTCAGCAAATTCCGACAATCTGTCTGTGCTTTTTTCGAGAGCGTTGCCGACTACTATTATGTCAGCGCCTGCCTTAGCTGCAGTTGCTGCTTTCTCTGGAGTGTTGATGCCGCCGCCCACGATGAGAGGCACTTCGATGGTGTGTTTAACCTTGCTTATCATCTCAGCGGAGATGGGGTTGATAGCTCCGGAGCCGGCGTCCATGTAAATGAGTTTCAGTCCTAGCATCTCTCCGGCGAGGGCGGTACACATCGCGATGTCGTCCTTGTCGTGAGGTATAGGAGTGGTGTTGCTCATATATGAAACGGAGGTCTGTTTGCCGCCGTCGATAATCATGTAGCCTGTCGGGATGATCTCGTTGCCGTAAAGTTTAAGGTATGGAGCTGCTATCACGTGGCGGCCGATAAGCATCTCGGCATTGCGTCCCGAGATGAGCGATAATAATAAAAATCCATCACACCACTTGCTTATCTGCAATGAGTTGCCAGGAAATATCAAAACAGGAATGTCGCAATGCTGCTTGATGAGTTTTATGCAATTATCGAGACTATCGGTGGTGAGAAGACTTCCTCCCACAAAGAAAAAGTCGACACCAGCCTGGACAGATTTCTTTACGATGTCGATAATCTGCTCGTCACTTGGTTTGTCAGGGTCGATGAGGACGACAAATTTCTTTTTTGAAGTGTCTGATAATCTATTGTATATATTCATGTTCGATTGAGTTGAAATAGTTTACGAAGATAAGATTTTTTTCTTTATGAAAATCATCGATAATTATTTTAATTTTGCATCATGTCTGGAATTTATCTTCATATACCGTTTTGTAAAAGCAAATGTGCTTACTGTAATTTCTTTTCTCTTGTGACGGAAAAGAAAATCGATGATTATGTGTCGGCTTTGAAAAAAGAGATAATAAATCGTAAGTCGTATCTCGGTGACGATGTCGTGAAAACGATTTATTTCGGTGGGGGAACACCATCTCTTCTTCCGGTGAAATATGTGGAGGAGATATTGGAACTTCTGCATGAAAATTATAATATCATCTCTAATCCGGAGGTGACTCTTGAGATAAATCCTGATACTATCGATAAAGATAAGATGTTAGCATTAAAGCATTTGGGCGTCAATAGAATGAGTGTGGGCATTCAGAGTTTTAATGATGACGATTTGCGTTATCTCGGACGTCGTCACGATTCGCGTCATGCGCTGCAGGTGCTTGATGATTTGAACAGTGTCGGCTTCGATAGAATCACGCTCGACCTTATCTACGGCATGCCGACGCTGACGGAAGAGAAGTGGAACCACAACCTCGACATATTCTTCTCGACAGGTATATCGCATCTCTCGGCATACGCCTTGACAGTGGAGCCGAAAACCATTCTAGGACAGAAAATTGAGAAAGAAGAGCTGCGGGAAGTTAGCGAGGAAGAGACAATACGGCATTATAATATCTTGGTAGAAAGAACGAAAGAAAACGGCTTCGAGCATTATGAGATTTCTAACTTCGCCAAAGAAGGCTGTCGCTCGCAACATAACAGCATCTATTGGCAAGATGTGAAATATCTCGGACTAGGACCGTCGGCTCATTCTTACGACGGCAACTCCCGTCAGTGGAATGTCTCCAATCTCACGAAATACATTCAGCTTATTGACACGGATACTGAATGTTATTATGAAAAAGAGATTTTATCAAAAGAGGATAAATTCAACGAGTATGTGATGACATCTCTAAGAACGTCATGGGGCTGCAATATCGAGAAAATAGAACGTGATTACGGAAAGTCTTACGCTCATAATTTCTTAAAAGATATTAAGAAATATTTAGATTCGGGAATAATGTTAATGAAAGACAACAACTTCATCCTCACCGATGAAGGAATGCTCTTCGCCGATGGCATAGCCGCAGACTTGTTTGTTTGAACTCTTCGGTCGCTGAGCTCGTCGAAGCGCTGAGCTTTGCCTTCGACGGGCTCAGGCACCTATGAACTCTGAACTCTGACACTGACAGCCAAAAGCCAAAAGCCAAAAGCAATGTTCTCCAATTAATTTTACACTAATGTAAAACATTGTACTTTTTTTCTTAACTTTACGAACGAGAAATAATAAAAATACAAACTTTGCAAATCTTTGGTAATGAGTAAATTTCGTAAAATTATAACTATCTTTTTATTAGTTATAGGCTTAGTTGTTGCTGCTTTTGAATTTTACAGAACCATACGTTATGCAGTCGATGCTTCTATGAACCAGTTGTATTCTGGTTATTTGTGGATGGCTGTAGGTTTTATCGTTTATATTGTTTTCCATAAATTTTTCTTCAGAAAGAACATAGACATTATGCAGACTATGTCTCATGAAGGCGCTCACATGCTTGTTGGCGCTCTGTTTTTAAGAAGGAAAATCTATCAGTTCAACGCAAAGTCGTCAGATGCTCTTTCATATGGTGACAATGCCTTGGGTTTTGTTAGCAGTGAAGCTAAAAACGGTCGTATCAGCATAATGTCGACACTGGCTCCATATACCTTGCCTTACATCACATTCGTGCTTCTTTTCTTTCGCTTAATGATTAAAAATGAATGTCTCCCGATAATAGATGTTATCATTGGCTTCTCATTGATGTTCTATTTCTTATGTTGGAAAAAAGATACACGCCGCGACCAAAGCGATATTCAAGTGTGCGGAATATTCCTGTCTTATCTCTATATCATAACATTTGTTCTTTTTAATATTTCTCTGATAATATATTCTGTTAGCGGAGGAAGTGTAGAACCAATGAATGTCATCGAAGCTGTAAAACATTATTTTGTCCAGACTTGGAATGACATCTTGATGGTAGTTGATTTAGTTAGGAATTGATCAAAGTTCAACGGCTTTAGTTCAATAGCCTTAGTTTTAAAGAAATATTAACTCAAAATAAATAACAAAATGAAAATTAGAAATTTAGTAATGATTTTGACTTTAGGAGCTGCAACAATCAGTTGTGGTGACTCCGCTAAACAAGAAGCTAAAACTAACTACGCTGACCTTACAAAGCAATATGCTAAGGTTCAGTTGACTTCCGACATCTCTCATTTGTCTGACAATGAAAAACAAATGTTGAACTATCTCTATGAAATCGGTAACATCATGGATGATATCTTCTGGACACAACAATTGGGTGGTGACAAAGAAGCATTCTTGAATTCTATTGAAGATAAAGACGCTCGTCTCTTCGCAGAAATCAACTATGGTCCATGGAATCACTTCGAAAACCTTGCTCCATTCCTTCCAGAATACGGCGAAATGCCTGCAGGCGCTGGCTTCTATCCAGCTGACATGACAAAAGAAGAATTCGAAGCTTGGGACAATCCTGACAAAACAAGCCAATACACTTTGATTAAACGTGACGAAAATGGTAAGTTACAAGCTGTTTGGTTCCACGAAGCTTACGCAGAACAAATCAACAGAGTAGCTGAATTGTTAAACAAAGCCGCTGACCTCGCTGGTGATAAAGAGTTTGCAGATTACTTACGCCTCAGAGCTAAGGCTGTCTTGACAGACGATTACTTCGAAAGCGATATGGCTTGGATGGATGTCCGTAACAATAACGTTGACTTCGTCGTTGGTCCAATCGAAAATTACGTCGATGCTCTCTATGGCTACAAGTCAGCTCACGAAGCTTTCATCTTAATCAAAGACCAAGAATGGAGCAAACAACTTGCTCATTATGCATCACTTCTTCCATTGTTACAAACACAACTTCCAGTGGCAGAAGAATATAAAGCAGAGAAACCAGGCGCTGACGCTGACCTCGCAGTTTACGACGCTGTATTCTATGGCGGTGACTGTAACATGGCTGGCAAGACTATCGCTATCAACCTTCCTAACGACGAACGCGTACAGCTTCAAAAAGGAACTCGTAAGTTACAGCTTAAAAACGCTATGAAGGCTAAGTTTGATCATATCCTCGTTCCTATCTCAGACGTCCTCATGACTCCAGAATCACGCGAAAACGTCAAATTCGAAGCTTTCTTCGCTAACGTCATGTTCCACGAAGTGGCTCACGGTATGGGTATCAAAAACACTCTCGATGGCCAAGGTACAGTACGTCACGCTCTTAAAGAACAATATTCAGCTATCGAAGAAGCTAAGGCTGACATCTTAGGTCTTTACTTAGTCACAAAGCTTTCAGAAATGGGTGAATATACAAATTCAACATTGGTAGAAAACTACACAACATTCATGGCTGGTATCTTCCGTTCAGTACGATTCGGTGCATCAAGCGCACATGGTAAAGCTAATATGTTAACTTTCAACTTCCTCGAAAAAGAAGGAGCTTTCACACGTAATGAAGAAGGTATGTATGCAATCAACTTCGAAAACATGAAAGTGGCAGTTGCTAAACTCGGCGGTGAGATCCTCAAAGCTCAAGGCGACGGCAACTACGAATTCGTAAAAGAATGGATTGCTACAGACGGTGTCATCAAACCAGCTCTCCAATCAGACCTCGACAAAGTCAACGGCATGGGAATTCCAACAGACATCTATTACGAAATGTCACCAGAGCTCCTCATTGATAACAAATAATTTACCGTAAGCCCTGAAAGGGCATTACAGATATAACCCAGAGCGCAGTGCGAGGCACGAAACTCTGGGGGAATAAAAATGAATAATTAACCATTAAATTAATACTAAAATGAAAAAAACTTTCTTATTTGTAGCCCTCGCTATTTTCTCATTAGTGGGCAAAGTACACGCTGACGAAGGTATGTGGCTTCCTATGTTCGTTGAGCGTTTGAATTATGTTGACATGGAAAAGATGGGTCTTCAACTTACTCCAGAAGAACTCTATAGCATCAACAACAGCAGCTTGAAAGACGCTATCGTCGGCTTGTCAAATGGCGACAGACCACGCGGTTTCTTCTGCACAGGCGAAATCGTTTCTCAAAACAGTCTTATGTTCACCAACCACCACTGTGGTTATGGCTCAATCCAAAAACTCTCAACTGTTGAACACGACTATTTAACAGACGGTTTTTGGGCAAGAAGCTTTGAAGAAGAACTTCCAGCTGAAGGCATCTCAGCATCATTCTTAGTACGCATGGAAGACGTCACAGAACAAATCTTCAGCGTTTTGAACGACACAATGTCATGGGCTGAACGTAACGAAGCTATCGCTGCTAAAGCTGCAGAACTCGAAGCAGCTGCTTCAGAAGATGGCAAATACAACCCAATCATCAAAGGTTTCTTCGAAGGTAACGAATACTATATGTTCGTATATCAAGTATATACAGACGTTCGTCTCGTAGGTACACCTCCTTCATCAATCGGTAAGTTCGGTGGCGACACTGACAACTGGATGTGGCCACGTCACACTGGCGACTTCTCAATCTTCCGCGTTTATGCTGACGCAGAAGGCAATCCAGCAGCTTACTCACCAGAAAACAAACCTTTAACTCCAAAACATCATCTTCCAGTTAGCCTCGACGGCGTTCAACAAGATGACTTCACAATGATCTGGGGCTTCCCTGGAACAACAGAACGTTACCTCACTTCATACGGTATCGACTATAACGTAGAAACATTCTACCCAATCATCCACGATATCTTCAAACTCCAAACAGACATCATGGACGAGTTCATGCAAAAAGACGCTTCTGTCAACATCATGTATGCTGACGACAAAGCTGGTCTTGCTAACACATGGAAAAACTTCGAAGGTCAAATGTTGATGCTTCGCAAGAATAAAGTTGCTGAAAGAAAAGCTGAACTTGAAGCTCAATTTACAGAATGGGTTAATGCTGATCCAGCACGCGTTGAAGAATACGGTAATGTATTGAATACATTAGCTGAAAACTATAACGCACTTTCAGAATTAAGCGCATCAGTATATTTCCCTAACTTCGTTTCACAAACAGGCGCTATCGCTATCTCAGCAGAATTCGCTCAATATGTAGCAGCTGTTCAAAGCAAAGATAAAGAAGCTATCGCTGCAGCTGAAGAAGCTCTCAAAGCTATCGACGTTGACGCATACTTCGCTGAAACATATAAACCATTAGAAGATAAGATGTTGGTTGAAATGTTGAAGTTATATTACAACACATTCAATGCTGAAGTAAATCCTAACTTCTATAACTTTGTTGAAAAGAAATATAAAGGTGACGTTGTTGCTTTGGCAAACGCTATCTTGGAAAAATCAAATTTCGCAACACCTGAATCAATCAAGGCTTTCATCGAAAAACCAAGTGCTAAGAAAGTTGAAAAAGACCCTGCATACGTTGTATTCAACGCAATGGTAAATCACATGGTAAGCGGTCTCGCTCCATTCCGTGCAGCAAACCAAGTAGTTGCTGAAAACAGCCATCTCTTCGTTAAAGGCTTACGCGAATTCTACGCTGAAACACAACCAGAAAAATCTTTATATCCAGACGCTAACTCATCATTACGTATGACTTACGGTTCTGTTCAAGATTACCAACCAGCTGACGCTGTTTCTTACGACTACATCTGTACAGCTAACGGTATTCTCGAAAAATACGTTCCTGGTGACTATGAATTCGACGTTCCACAAAGACTCCTCGACCTCATCGAAGCTAAAGACTTCGGTCAATATGCTGACGAAAACGGCGAGTTAATCGTTTGCTTCCTTTCAACAAACGACATCACTGGCGGTAACTCAGGCAGCCCTATCATGAACAGCAGAGGCGAACTCATCGGTCTCGCTTTCGACGGCAACTGGGAAGCTATGAGCGGTGACATCAACTTCGAACCAAGATTGCAACGCACAATCAACGTTGACGCTCGTTACGTATTATTCGTAATCGACAAGTTCGCTGGTGCAACAAACCTCATCGAAGAGTTGACAATCGTCAAGAGCGAACCTCAAGTTGAAGAAACTGCAGAAGTTGTTGAAGAAGTGGTAGCTGAATAATTGAAATTCTTAAGTTCAAAATCTCAGAACTTCATCAATATGAAAGAGGCGTGTCATATTATTTGACGCGCCTCTTTTTTTATGGCGTTCGGCTAAGCCTCCGGGCTTTCCGCAAATGTATAGACGCAAAATATTGCGTCTCTTCAAAAGGATGCCGCTCCAACTCCTAACTCCACACTCCTAACTCCTAACCGAAAAAATGTCCTTATTTCTTCAAAAATCTCATTCTTTGATTTGAGACATTGATGAAATAAACTCCAGATGTCAAGTCTTCAACATCAATTGTGAGTTCTTTTCCGTCGATATTCATTTCCTTCACGACTTGTCCTAATTGATTGGTGATGACAATATTTCCTTTAGTTTCATTTTTAAGTTCGATGTTGATTTTGTCTTCTGCAGGATTAGGGTAGATGTTGATATTCAATTCTGAGCTGTTTTCTTTTACTGATGCGTGTTCTTCATCCCAAACTCCTAAGGCATAATCTCCTGATTTGATGTTTTCTACAGTAAGAATGCCAGCGTTGCTATTACCTTTTTTAGAGAATTTGACACTTTCCCATTGATGAGCTCCGTCTTTGCGGTACATCACGACGATGGAGTCGTTAGGTGATGTTATTAATTCAGCATCGTATGTGTCGTTTTTCTGATATTGGAATTCAGCGTTGATGACAGAATTTCCTTTGTCGAGACGATGTATTGTCCAGTATCTGTTAGGAGATAATTTGAATCCTTCTTTTGGTGTATCGATTTCTGCACCGACCCAACGATGCTCGACTCGTAATAGTGTAGAATCGCTGATTTCTTTAGCTACAAGTTTTATTCTGGCGTCTTTGTATTCTTTGTAACCTTTTTTATTTGCGATATAAGTGTATCCGTGGCAAGCGTCGGCGAATTTGTTGTCGTAGTCGCAGAAGATAGCCACTGGTTCAAAGTCGAGGGTCTTTGTTATGCTGGCGCTCTCTCCGTCCCATTCAACCATCTCGTTTTGTATTGTCCAGTCTTCGTCAACAAAAGCGAGTTCGTATCTTACGCTGTTGCCGATATGGTCTGCGCCTCTGTGGCTTTGGTTCATCACTATTTCCACGTCATATTTGTCGCCATTAGCTTTTGTGGTAAATGATTTTACGCTATAGACTGGACTTCCAGGTGTGAATACCCATGTGTCGAAGAAGTCGGTCATGTCGACTCCAGAGAACTCAGAAATAGCGTCTCTTAAATCTTCGGAAGAAGCTGCTTGGAACGCATATTTATTAATGTATTGTTTCATCACGGCATCGAAAGTTTCTCTTCCGAGATAATTCATCATGGTGTTGACAATAACAGCGCCTTTGTCGTAAACGGTTGTGCCGTATGTTAAATCCCAAGGCATATTGTTCAATGTTATCCAGCCTTCTTTTTGGTGACATGATAAGATTACATTGTTGATGAGCTCATTCATATAATCTTTGAAGTCTTGTTCGCCATATACGCCGCTGAGGTAATAGTAGTTGCAGAACGTAGCGAAGCCTTCGTTGAGCCACATGTCTTCTGCTGTGGCGCATGTCACTTTGTTGCCGAACCAAGCATGCGACATCTCGTGAGCTATGAGGCTTTCGTTCTGGAAGTTAGCTGTTCCGTTGATTAACTGACTTGCTAGAGCGATGTTGTCGACATGTTCCATGCAACCTAAGTTGGTGCTGACGTAACCTATTCTGTTTAAAGGATAAGGTCCGAATTTTTCTTCATAGAAAGCTGCTATCTCTTTGATATTTGCGAATGTTCCAGCGACAAGGTCGATTTGGTTATGTTGTGCATAAACCTGAATTGGAATCTCTCTTTCAATACCCTGATATGTCTCTTCCCAAAGTACGAAATTGCCATAGGCAAACGACATGAGGTATGTCGGTATTTCTTGGCTTACGACCCAGTGGTCAGTTTTTGTTCCGTTGCCGTTGTCGACAGATTCAGAAAGTATTCCGCCGCATGAAGAAGTCATTGCGTCAGGAATTGTGATGTATAAATCGTAGGAGGCTTTGTCAGTGAAATTATCGACGCAAGGGAACCATGTTTTTCCGAAATTGTGAGGGTTGCTTTTGATGCCTACACCTAAATTAAATACGTAGTAATTGGTCATGTGTATGCCGCCCCAGCCTTCATTGAAAGTTTTTCCTTCGTAGTTTATGGTAAGAGAGACTTTAGAATCTTTAGCTAGGGTAGAAGCGAGATTAATTGTTAAGATATCTTCGTTTTGTGAAAAATCCTTAACATTAACTTCTTCTGAGGTGACAGAAGTGACAGTCAATGAACGAAGTTCTAGTTCTATAATGTCGGTATCGTTGATGGCAGTCAATGTTATTGTCGTTGAAGCTTCGATAGATTCTTCGCTTATGTCAAAGTTTTTAAGATGAATCTCATAATGATTCACATCAATGTCTTTGCCGATTTCGTTAGATTTTGCTGATGCTGAGAAAAATAGACATACAGTCAATAATAAAGATAATACGTATTTCATAGTCTTAATTTTTAATGCTTAAATGAATTTGTAAAGATATATTATTTTTTCGTTAAAATGATATTTATTGTCGTAAAAAAGATTATAAATATGAAGTGTCAAAAAAAATACGAGTTTTTGAACATTTGAATTTTAGAGTTTCAAAAAAAAGATTATTTTTGTGTCGAAATTCGAATTTTTTAAAAATTTAAATAACGTTATTATGAATCCAACTCATATTGAACACATTGGAATAGCAGTAACAAGCTTAGAAGAATCTATTCCATTCTTTGAAACATTACTCGGAACAAAATGTTACAACATTGAAGAAGTTGTCGATCAAAAAGTTAAGACAGCATTCTTTAAGGTAGGTCAAACAAAAATCGAGTTATTAGAACCAACATCACCAGAAAGCACAATAGCTTCATTCATTGAAAAGAACGGTGGCAAAGGTGGCATGCACCACATCGCTTTCGCTGTTGAAAACATTGAAGGTCATTTGGCAGAAGCAGAAGCTGCTGGTATCCGTCTTATCGACAAGGCTCCACGTGGCGGCGCTGAAGGTTTAAGCATCGCTTTCTTACATCCAAAATCAACATGTGGTGTTTTGACAGAACTTTGCGAAGATAAAAACAAATAATTTTAATTAAGAAACATCAATTAAATCCTAAATATCATGGTAATTGAACAAAAAATTCAAGAATTGTTAGACAAACGCGCTGAGGCTCGCTTAGGTGGCGGTCAAAAGCGTATTGATTCACAACATGCCAAAGGAAAATACACAGCTCGTGAACGTATCAATATGTTACTCGACGAAGGTAGCTTCGAAGAATTTGACATGTTCTTAACTCACCGCACTACTGACTTCGGTCTCGACAAACAACAATATCTTGGTGATGGTGTTGTAACAGGTTATGGTACAATAGAAGGTCGCGTAGTTTATGTTTACGCACAAGACTTCACAGTTTTCGGCGGTTCTTTGTCAGAAACAATGTCAAAGAAAATATGCAAGGTCATGGACCAAGCTATGAAAGTCGGTGCTCCTGTAATCGGTATCTGCGACTCAGGTGGTGCTCGTATCCAAGAAGGTTCAAGAAGTTTGGCAGGTTATGCTGAAATCTTCCAACGCAATATCGACGCTTCTGGCGTTATCCCACAAATCTCAGCTATCTTCGGTCCTTGCGCCGGTGGTGCAGTTTACTCACCAGCTTTGACCGACTTCATCTTGATGACAGAACAAAACAGCTACATGTTCCTCACAGGTCCTAAAGTTGTTAAGACTGTTACAGGAGAAGACGTTAGCACAGAAGACTTAGGTGGTGCTCTCGTTCACAACCAAAAATCAGGCGTCAGCCAATTCATGGCTCCAACAGAAGAAGAAGCTCTCCAATTAATCAGAGACCTCGTTTCTTACCTCCCACAAAACAATTTGGAAGAACCTCCATACAAACCAACAGACGATCCAATCGATCGTAAAGACGATTCATTGAATGCGATTATCCCTGATAATCCAAACAAACCATACGATATGCAACATATCATCCATTCTATCGTCGACGATAACAAATTCTTAGAAGTACACAAAGACTTCGCAAGAAACTTGATCGTTGGTTTCGCACACTTCGATGGAATGCCAGTAGGTATCGTAGCTAACAACCCAGCATATTTTGCAGGTGTTCTCGACATCAACGCATCACGTAAAGGCGCACGTTTCGTACGTTTCTGCGACGCTTTCAACATCCCAATCATCACATTAGTTGACGTTCCTGGTTTCTTGCCTGGTACAGTTCAAGAATATGGCGGCATCATTTCTCACGGTGCTAAGATGTTGTTCGCTTATGGTGAAGCTACAGTTCCAAAGATTACTGTTACAGTACGTAAATCTTACGGTGGTTCACACTTGGTTATGGGTTGCAAGCAACTCAGAGCAGACATCAACTACGCATGGCCATCAGCAGAAATCGCTGTTATGGGTCCTTCAGGTGCTGTTGAAGTCCTCGACGGTAAAGAAATAGCAGCTATCAGCGATCCAGCAGAACGCGCTGAACTCGTAGCTAAGAAAGAACAAGACTACCGCGATAAATTCGCTAACCCATACGATGCCGCTAAATTCGGTTACATCGACGACGTTATCGAACCACGCAACACACGTTTCCGCATCATCAGAGCATTACATGCTTTAGAAACTAAGAAAGATACAAATCCTCCTAAGAAACATTGTAACATTCCACTTTAAAAATCGAATCGATGAATACCTTATATTTATCTTTGTTGGCAATACAAGAAGGTCTGCAAGTCAAAGGTTGGATAGTCACCATCAGCGGTTTCTTCATCGTCATAATCGCATTGGTGGTGCTGTATCTGGTCTTCTCAGGATTGTTAAAACTTATTAACATGGATTGGCAGTCTATCTTCAAGAGAAATAAAGAAGGTAAGGTAGATGTCGAAGTGAATAAAAACGTAGATATGAAAACTTCTAAAAATAATATTAACGACGATGTCGTCGTAGCAATAGGCTTGGCGTTGTCAATGTCGATGGAAGTTCATGATGAAGAGTCAGGCAAGTTGACTATTAAGAGAGTACAGCCACGCTTTTCTTCACCATGGAATTCTAAAATTTTAGGAATTAATAATTTAAACAGATATTAATCATGAAAAAATTCAAGTTCACTATAAGTGGAAATCAATATGAAGTAGAAGTACAAAGCTTCGAAAACGACAAAGCTCAAGTTGTTGTCAATGGTACACAATATGAGGTTGACGTAGAACGCGAAAAGGAAGAAGCAAAACCAGTTATCGCTCCACGTCCAAAGGCAGCTCCTGCATCATCAGCAGCTCCTGCAGCTCCTGCAGCTGGCGACGCTAACGGCGTTAAGGCTGTGGCTCCACTTCCAGGTACTATCATGCAAATCTTTGTCAACGTAGGCGACGAAGTAAAACGCGGTGACAAGATTTTAATGTACGAAGCAATGAAAATGGAAAACAACTTCCTCGCTGAAGTTGATGGCGTAATAAAAGATATTAAAGTAAAAGTTGGCGATAACATCCTTCAAGGTGCAGTCTTAGCTATTATCGGTTAATCTTTTATTATGAAACCTAAGCACAATACAATAAGGAGAAAATCCTTCGTAATACTTGCGCTGGTAGCTGTGTTGTTTGTGCTTCATGCCTTTGTGACTTCTAATGCCGCAATGGCAGAACGCGTCTTCACTGACGAGGCGACAGAAATAGCCGTGACCATGGTAGATGAAGAGTCTACCATTGGTCAGGATTTCGCCGAAGGATTATATAACTTTATCGCTTTTACAGGTTTTAAAAACGCAACAAGGGGCAACATCATTATGATCCTTGTTGCGTTTCTCTTTATCTTTCTTGCGATAAGATTTGAGTTCGAGCCTATGCTGCTTATACCTATCGGTACAGGTATTATAATAGGTAACATACCATTCTTGCAGACTTATACCTTCGGTCTTAATGATGCCTTGTTGCATCTGCAAGAACTAGCAGAACAAGGTGCTCTGCAGTCGAATCTGCAAGAGGCACAGGCACTGATGGTAAGTCTCTTCTCTGGCGAGAATATAAAGTTAGAACTTGATGAAGCGATAAGTCGTTTTAACGAGATGCTTGCTGCTGGCTCTATCGTCTTGCCTGAAGGCATGGACGAGACCGCTGCCTTGGCAAGTATCAACGAAGCTTTTGGATTGAATATCCAGACAGGTATCTATCAAAAAGGTTCCGTCTTGAATTATCTCTATTTCGGAGTACGTCAAGGTATCTATCCTCCACTTATCTTCTTGGGTATCGGCGCGATGACAGACTTCTCGTCATTGATATCGCAGCCACGTCTTATGATAATTGGCGCTGCAGCACAGATAGGTGTGTTCCTTACTTTCATCGGAGCTTTATATCTAGGCTTCGACCTTAAGGAAGCAGGCGCTATCGGTATCATTGGCGGCGCTGACGGACCAACAGCGATATTCTTGTCATCGAAGATGGCTCCTCATCTCCTTGGCCCTATCGCGATAGCTGCTTATTCTTATATGGCACTCGTGCCTCTCATCCAGCCTCCTATCATGCGACTGCTTACCACACCGAAGGAACGCGTCATCCACATGAAACCACCTCGCGCTGTAAGTAAGACAGAGAAGGTCTGCTTCCCAATAGTGGGACTTCTTTTGACAACATTCATCAGCCCATCAGCATTGCCATTGCTCGGCATGTTGTTCTTCGGTAATCTGTTGAAAGAAAGCGGAGTGACAAAACGTCTTGCCAACACAGCAAGCAACGCCCTCATCGACATCGTTACAATCTTGTTAGGTGTCACCGTTGGTGCTTCAACACAAGCTGACATCTTCCTTACCAAAGAGTCATTGATGATATTCGGCTTGGGAGCCTTGTCATTCATGGTAGCTACCACAGGAGGTATCTTATGCGTTAAGTTTATGAATCTCTTCTTGAAAGAAGGCGATAAGATCAACCCTCTTATCGGTAATGCTGGTGTGTCAGCTGTGCCAGACAGCGCACGCGTTTCTCAGATAGAAGGACAGAAATACGATCCGTCAAATCACCTCCTCATGCACGCTATGGCACCTAACGTAGCTGGCGTCATCGGCTCGGCAGTAGCAGCAGGTGTATTGATGAGTTTCTTTATGTTATAATTAGCCGTGAGTTATGAGCTACGAGCATTGAGCCTCTAGCTCATGGCTCAAGGTCCATAGCTCATTGCTTTATAAAAATGAAAAAAGTCCCCCATACATTTGTTATAGTTTTCTTTATTATCGTCATCGCTGCTGTGATGACATGGTTCGTCAAACCTGGTTTCTACATCAAAGAGAATGTGCTGGAGAAAGGGACCGAAAAGACAGAATTAAACTTTTATTATCAGGACCAGTTGCCTGAACAATACCAAGACCAATATCAATCGGAACCACAGACATGGCAGATATTCTCTGCATTATTCAAAGGATTTGAAAAACAAAGCTCTATCATAATTTTCATATTGATAATAGGCGGAGCCTTCTGGATTATGAATAAAAGCCACGCCATCGATATGGGAATCTTTTCTTTTTTGAAGTTTACTAAAAAACTAGAGAATTATAAGTTTATTAAATATCTAGGCGTCGATAATATTATCATCGTCTTGATAATGCTGCTGTTCAGTTTGTTTGGTGCTGTCTTCGGCATGAGCGAAGAATGTATAGCCTTTATCATTATTGTGATACCTCTTGCGATATCAATGGGTTACGACTCTATTGTTGGTGTGTGCATGGTATATGTGGCAGCTCATGTCGGTTTCGCTGGCGCGATATTAAATCCGTTTACCATCGGCATTGCTCAAGGAATAGCCGAAGTGCCTCTCTTCTCGGGAATAGGCTACAGAATATTCTGCTGGGTGGTTATCAACATAGTGACGATAGCGTTTGTATTGCTTTATGCAAAAAAAGTGAAACGCAATCCTAAATCATCTATGATGTACGACGAAGACGCTTATTGGAGAGCACATGTCGTCGATGGACAACAAGAATATGAAAACATAAAGACAAAGCAATCATGGTATGTCTACGGAATATTGCTCGTCGCGATGACGGTGTTCTCGTTCTATTATCCTGAGACGACCTTGACAATAGGCAATGCTTCGTTTACTGCACCTTTCATTCCGATATTGACAGCGATATTCGCCATCGTAGGACCATTGTCATTAAGAAAGACTGTTCATAACTTCATACTTTTGATATTACTTTATACAATATTATATCTCATCGTAGGTGTGATGGGTTATGGCTGGTACGTCATGGAAATAGCTACTTTATTCCTCGTGATGGGTATTGCGAGTGGTATGGCGGTAGGAAACACTGCCAATGATATTGCTAAGCTTTTCATTGAAGGAATGAAAGACATTATGTCGGCAGCTGTTGTCGTTGGTCTCGCTGGCGGCATTGTAATCGTTCTTCAAGAAGGCGGTATCATCGACACGATATTATATGGCTTGTCGAAATCAATGACAGACTTGGGTAAGATAGCGTCGGTGGAAATCATGTATGCGATACAGACCATCGTTAATATCGTTATTCCTTCAGGCTCGGCAAAGGCAGCTATCACAATGCCTATCATGGCTCCGTTCAGCGATTTGATTGGAGTGTGCCGTCAGGCAACGGTGATGGCGTTCCAGTTCGGCGACGGTTTTACTAATATGATAACACCAACGTCAGGAGTTCTCATCGCGGCATTGGGAGTGGCAAGGGTGCCATATCAGAAATGGTTCAAATGGGCTTGGAAATTCATACTGCTGATGATAATACTCGGAGGCTTGTTGCTTATTCCAACAGTGACGATGAGCCTTGAAGGATTTTGATTAGTGTGGAGTTAGGAATTATGAGTTAGGAATTGAGGGTATGAGGGTATGAGGGTATGAGGGTATGAGGAATCCGGTAGAGACGTTTTAATGTTTCCTTAAAAATATACAAGCATTGAAGCGTCTGATATAATAGAAATGTTCGTAGAGACGTATCATACGACACAAAAAATAAACAATATGTCGTTGATGCGTCTCTCAAAATTTTTGTGGTTTTGAGATTTTGAATTTCTGAGATTTAAAAAAACTTGTTGTCTTGTTGTCTTGTAGTCTTGTTGACTTTTTTTATATCTTTGCATTTCTGGAAAAATTAATATAAAACATCATATCATGAACGAAAAATTAAAACAAAACGATCTTCCTTATTTAGTAGCAGATATGTCTCTCGCTGACTGGGGAAGAAAAGAAATTGAAGTTTCAGAACACGAGATGCCTGGTTTGATGGCACTTCGTAAAAAATATGGAGAAGAAAAACCTTTAGCAGGTGCTCGCATCAGCGGTTCTTTACACATGACAATCCAAACTGCAATCTTGATTGAGACATTGGTAGCTCTCGGCGCTGAAGTACGTTGGGCTAGCTGTAACATCTTCTCAACGCAAGACCACGCTGCAGCAGCTATAGCTGAAGCTGGCACTGCAGTATTCGCATGGAAAGGTGAGACTTTAGAAGATTACTGGTGGTGTACAAAAAGAGCTTTGACATTCGCTGACGGCAAAGGTCCAGACCTCATCGTTGACGATGGCGGCGACGCTACATTATTAATCCACAAAGGCTACGACTGCGAAAACGATCCTTCTCTCTTGAACGTTGCTACAACAAACGCTGAAGAAGAAGCACTTATGTCAGTCATCAAATCTACTTACGAAGAAAATCCTAACTTCTGGCATGAAGTAGTAGCTAACTGGAAAGGCGTTTCTGAAGAAACAACAACAGGTGTTCACCGCTTGTACCAAATGAAAGAACAAGGCAAGCTCCTCGTTCCTGCTATCAATGTTAACGACAGCGTTACAAAATCAAAATTCGATAACTTATACGGTTGCCGCGAATCTCTCGCTGACGGTATCAAACGTGCTACAGACGTTATGCTCGCTGGTAAAGTAGTCGTCGTTCTCGGTTATGGCGATGTACGTAAAGGCTGCGCTCACTCAATGCGTTCTTACGGTGCAAGAGTCATCGTGACAGAAATCGACCCTATCTGCGCTCTCCAAGCTGCAATGGAAGGTTTCGAAGTTACAACAATTGAAGAAGCTTTGGCAGAAGGTAATGTCTACGTCACATGTACAGGTAACCGCGACGTCGTTACTCTCGAGTCAATGCTCAAGATGAAAGACCAAGCTATCGTATGTAACATCGGTCACTTCGACAATGAAATCCAAGTCGCTGCTTTGGAAAGACTCGAAGGCGTTAAGAAAGTCAATATTAAACCACAAGTCGATAAATATATCTTGCCTAACGGCAACTCAATATTCATCCTCGCAGAAGGTCGTTTGGTTAACCTCGGCTGTGCAACAGGTCACGCTAGCTTCGTGATGAGTAACTCATTCACAAACCAGACATTAGCTCAGTTAGACTTATGGAAAAACAGAGGCAACTACCCAGTTGATGTCTACTGCTTGCCAAAATATCTCGATGAAGAAGTCGCTAGATTACACCTCGAAAAAATCGGTGTTAAGTTAACACGACTCACACAAGAACAAGCTGACTACATCGGCGTATCAGTCGACGGCCCATACAAGTCAGATATTTATAGATATTAAAAAAAGCGGTCATTTGACCGCTTTTTTTTAAACTTCAGAAATTCAAAATCTCAGAACATCAGAATATTCTGGCAATTATATCAAAATTCTGAAATTCTGAAATTCTGAAATTTTGAGATTTTGAGATTCTGAGATTCTGAGATTTTTAATTATAAACCCTAAGAGTATGTCCGTCATATTGAGTTCTATATTCAATAAGAGGATATCCCATATAATTAGGGGTAAATATTGAACCGTCTAATATGCTGTATTTTACGTCGAGACAGGTGTCGATGACGAAAGGAAATTCTACTATCATTCGTGAGTTCTCGCCACAGTAGTCAGGTTCGTTAGGCGACTGGCGTTCGTAAGCCTTGAACTCATCCATAGAATATCGGTAGATGATGATGCCTCTGCTAGGCCAAGGAGCTGTGGCATATCTCCAACCGCTGACAGTATTCAGTTCGTATTCAAACGTGGAATTAGGATAAATATCGAAATTGATATAAACATCCGGGATATTTGGATTGTGAGGTGTGTCGTCGCATGATAAGACACCCAACAAAAAAGCTAATATGACAAAAATTTTTTTCATAATTCGAAAACAAAAATACAATATATTTGTTTAGTTTTTTAGAAAAAAGAAAAAGTATAACTATATCACTGTGATATAACGTATTATAGTATTGGTTTTATTGTTGTTGACGGTGTTTTTTATTAATATTTCTGATATAGATATAAGATTATGACAAATAAAGTTAATTATATTATTCTGATTTTTTTAGCCTTGGTCATTGGTGACTTGTCGGCTCAGAATAATAGTTTATCATCTTATGTCTTGAATAAAGACATTGCTAACAATAAGGTGTCGCAGAGTTATCTCAGTACTAATGTCGTCACAGCTATCGAACAGGATAAAAACGGCATGATGTGGTTTGGGACCAAACGCGGTTTGAATTCATACGATAGTTATAGCTTTGAAGAATATAATCAGACTGACGGCATCATCAATGCTACTATTACCGACATTCGTTCTGTCGGGGATACGCTTTTCGTAGGAACGGAAAAAGGACTTTGCATTTATGATGTGAAAAACAAAAAAGCTACGAACTTTTTTGCAGAAACAGATTCTCTTATAATCCCCGATAATCATATCTATCATATAAGCAAGCCTGTCAATGGTAAGGTGGTGATATGTACCAAAGGAGGTACTTCTGTATATGAGCTCGGAACGAAAACATTTGAAATACCAAAAATCAATAACTATTTCCCCGATTATGAAGTGCGCCATATAGAATATGTGGAACATGATGAGTCATGGTTAGTTGCTACATCGAATGGTTTGGTTATTTATCGTGATGAAAATCAGTCGTTGCGACATCTGAATTATTTTGGAAATTACGAGACATCATTGCCAGACAATGATTTGAAATGTCTGTGTAAAATTTCGGATGAGATGGTTTTCATTGGAACATCAAATGGAATATGTGAGTTTGATGCAAAAACTAGAAATATTAAGAGGATAAACCTTAATGCCTTGACAAGCAACAAGTCTCCTAGATTAGATATTTCAAAGATTATACCGTTTACAGACAAGGAGGTAATGATAAGTACATACACTAATGGTTTGTATATATATAATTATCATGAGAATACTGCGATACATATCTCTAAGTTCAATAAGATAAACGCATTGTCGGAGAATTATATTTACGATATATATAAGGATGATCAAGGTTCTGTGTGGATTGCTACTTTTACGGGTCTGAACCGCTTTGAAAATAATCTTGCAAAGTTCTCTACTGTTAGCATTTATGAAAATGGCTCTATGCTTTCTATCAATTGTTTTATGGAGATGGATGATAATAATATTCTTGTTGGAACGGAGTCAGGTATTAAAGTGTTTAATGTTGATGATAAATCTATAACTGACTTTAAGACCTATTTCAATTCTAAGGAAAATCATTTTGAATCGTTATATGTGTATAATTTATATATGGATGATGAGGGTTTGTTGTGGGTTGGAACCCGTAATAATGGATTGTATGTATATGATATTAAGAAAGATGAGGTCGTTGATGTTTCTGATAAATATAACATAAGCAAACTTAAGCATGCAGTTATTAGAGGCAATGTCGTTGACAAGAATGACAATATGTGGGTCGCGACGAACTTGGGACTTTGTTTTATAAATCTAAAAGATGGAAACCATCAGTTTTATACGCCGCAAAAAAATAACAAAAAATCCATTCCTAATCATGATATATTTGACTTGTTGTTAGATGATGAGGCTCTGTATGTTACAACAGGTAATGGTCTAGCAATATATAATTATGCTTCTGACGATTTTACGACATATTACCTGCCAGATTCTCTTACGCAAAACGATGTTGTTAAAAACAATGGATTTTTCGATATTGTTGATGGTGAGAATGGACGTTATTATATAGGGTCATATTCTAATGGAATGTTGTCATTTTCTCCAGATAAAAAACAGTTTAAGGCTTCAAAGATGATGGGTGACATTGGAACAATGGTGTATGCTATTGTGCCAGATGACAAAGGCTCGCTGTGGGCAAGTACTAGTAAAGGTATTATGAAATATGAGCTCGCGACGAGAGAGACAATGAATTACGATGTTACTGATGGTTTGCAGGGAAATGAATTTACACCTAATGCTTTCTTGAAAAGTAGTGATGGCTTCGTTTTCTTTGGAGGTTTCAGCGGATTTAATTATTTCAAACCTGATGAGATTCATCTGGAAACAACATCACCCAATGTGGTGATAACTAAATTGCTTTCAGGTGACGGTAAGAAACATCGTTATCTTTCACATGGTGACACCCTTCATTTATCGTATAAATACAATTCTTTCGAGATAGAGTTTGCTACACTTAACCTATTGAGAAAGAATATGGTTAAGTATGCATATATGCTTGAAAATTACGATAGAGATTGGGAATATAACACTTCAAATCATAGGTATGTAGATTATAATAGAATGCGTCCAGGAACATACGTGTTTAAGGTTAAGGCAGCGAATGAAGTAAATCAATGGATGGAAGAACCTGTTGCACTGACGATTATAATACATCCAGCATGGTATCAGACAGTTTGGTTTAATGTGTTGGCCATATTGTTGTTGGCTTTGGCAATATTTGTCATTGTAAGACAGAGAAATAAGAATGTGCATCAGAAGAGAGAGCAGAAACGTATCATTTCGGAATTGGAGACTCAGATGTTACAGCTAAAACAGAAGACTTTGCAGCTGCAGATGAATCCACATGTCATATTCAACACATTGAACAGCATTCAGCAATATATATTGAATAATGATGTGGATAATGCTGTGAGTTATCTGTCGAGTTTTTCAAAATTGATGAGACGTATTCTTAATAATTCTAACGAACGATATGTGACATTGACGGATGAGATTGAGGCTGTTAGTCTGTATTTACAGTTGGAGTCGATGCGATTGGGAAATAGATTCAGATATAAGATAGATGTTGATTCAGATGTGGATGCAAATAATATAGAAGTGGCGCCATTGATTGTGCAGCCTTTTGTCGAGAATGCGATAATCCACGGACTTGTTCCAAAGAAAGATGATTGTTTTTTAAGTGTTAGATTCTCAAAGCTTTCGGAGAATAAATTGTTGTGCGTTGTAGAAGACAATGGAGTGGGACGTAAACATTCTGAAAAGACGAAACAAGAGAAAGGCTCGTCTCATAAGTCGTATGGAATGAGTATTACCAGAAGACGTCTGGAGACGCTTACCAAAATATCTAATGACGATTTCAGTGTTGAAGTCGTTGACTTGTATGATGATAAAGGTATGGCATCGGGAACAAGAGTTAATATCATCATTAGTTTTTATGATTAAAAAAAGAAAGGAAATATTATGATAAGATGTGTTATTGTTGAAGACGAAGAAATGGCTCGTAAAGTATTGAAGTCATTGTTGGCTCAATATTGTCAAGATGTTATGGTGTGTGCTGAGGCTGACGACATAGTCTCTGGAAAGAATATGATAGAGACTTTCCATCCTGATTTGGTTTTCCTTGATATAGAGATGCCAGGAGGTAGTGGTTTTAAGTTGTTGACATCTATTGAGGATAAAGACTTTGAAGTTGTGTTTATCACAGCTTATGAGCAGTTTGCCATCAAAGCTATACGACACGATGCATTAGATTATATTCTTAAGCCGATAGATCCTAAGGAATTGGTAGCTGCAGTAGAAAAGGTAAAAGAAGCAAAATATAAGAAGACTTTGAAAAAACAATATGACAGTCTTTTGAAGAATCTCGACCCAGAGCAACTAGTAGTAAGGAAGATAAGTCTCTCTACTGCAGATAAAATTCATTTGATTAATGTAGATGATATAATAAGGTGTGAGTCGGATAATTACTATACTATCATTTTCTTCAAGGATGGTACAAGTTTGATGGTAAGTAAGACTTTGAAGGAAATAGACCAGAAACTCGAAGAATACGATTTCGTCAGGACTCATAAATCGCATCTTGTCAATATGAGATGCATTAAAAATTTCATAAAAGATGAGATGATGGTTGTGATGACAGACGACACAAAGGTTCCGGTTTCGAAGCGAAAAAAAGAGAGGATTTTGGAAGTTATAAATAATCTCTAAAACGATAGGAATTTTAATTTTAACGCACATCTTCCGTTTGCATGATTTGTAAATGGAAGATGTTTTTTTTATTTATATACATTAATTAATAGGTTGTATATAACAAGTAGTTTTTACAAAGGTTTTAGATGTTGAAAAATATTTTCTGAAATTGAAAAAAAACTTTAATTTGTTTAAATTTTTATCGTATCTTTGAACTCCTTTTAACGAACAATTGAGTAGTATAACATAAAATTTTAAGGTATGTTAAGAAAATTACTATTTACCCTTTGTATAGTGCTGACATCGTGGTCGTTAGCACTTGCACAAGTCGGACGACTTCAAGGTACAGTTGTCGACAAAGACACTGGTGAACCAATTCCATTTGCTAACATCGTTTTGGAAAACGGTGGTACCCAGGTGGGTGGTACTAGTTCTGACTTTGATGGCAACTATGACATCAACCCGATTCCTCCGGGAACCTACGACTTGAAAGCAACTTTTGTTGGTTACAATACTTTCGTTATGAAAGGCATTGTTATTCCTGCTAACAAAATTACTTTCCAGGATGTGCCTATGAGCATGCAAACAGAAATGTTGGATGCTGTTGAAATTGTAGACTACAAGGTGCCTTTGATTTCAAAGGATAACACATCAGGTGGTGCTACTATTACTGCAGAAGAAATTGCTAAGATGCCTCAACGTTCTGCATCAGCTGTTGCAGCTAGTGTTGGTGGTGTTTTCTCAAGCGACGGTGAAGCCGGTAACATGCGTGGTGCTCGTGATGGAGCTACTTACTATGTTGACGGCGTTCGTGTTATCGGTTCTGCTTCTGTTCCACAATCAGCTATCGACCAAGTCGAAGTTCTTCTTTCAGGTCTTCCAGCTATGTATGGTGACGCTACTGGCGGTATCATCAACATGACAACAAAAGGACCTTCTAGAACATTCGGTGCTGGTATCGAAATGGAAACATCAGAATTATTAGATGGTTATGGACACAGTAGAGCTGGTCTCAACGTACAAGGTCCGTTGATCAAAGGCAAACAAAGCGAAACTGCTTTGCTCGGTTTCTTCTTGTCAGGTGAAGTTAACTATCATCGTGACGGTGCTTTGTCAGCTGTTGGTCACTACAAAGCTACAGACGAATGGTTAGAGTTCCTTAAATCAAATCCTATCCGTGTGTCAGGAACAGGTGCTGGTACTTATCTCAACGGTGAATATACTAGAATGGGTTCTATGGAGTATATCAAACACTCACAAAACACATCAGGATGGAGCGCTAACTTCGCAGGTAACATCAACGTTCGTACAACAGAGACAATCAACTTGACTTTCGGTGGTACATTTAATATGGGTAAGAACAATTCTTATAGCGCTAGCAGTGCTTACTTCAACTATGACAAGAATGCTGTTGGCACATATAGAACATGGCGTGTTTATGGTCGTTTTACTCAAAGATTCCCAACTCCACAAGAAAGCACATCTTTGATTAAGAACTTCTACTACAGCTTGCAAGTTGACTATGAACGTTATAACAGTGAGTCTGGCGACCCTGATCACTGGGATAACATCTGGGATTATGGTTACCTCGGTAAATATACTATCCACAAGACTCCTTCATACGGCTATGCAGATAGTACAATTGCTGTAAAAGATGCTATGGGCAATACAAAGTATTACAATAATGTATGGGCAACAACATCATGGGATTATGACACATTGGTAGAATTCCAAGCATCAGACAAAAACCCATTGCTTGCAAACTACACATCATTGTATTATGACTTATATAATGACTCATACGGTCACTATCAAAACTTCACTGACCTTCAACTCGGTGGTGCTCTTTTGAATGGTGATGGTCCATCTGCAATTTACGGTATGTATGCAGTTCCTGGTTCAATCCAAACAAACTATGGATTCGGTGAATCAGATAAATTCAATGTTAACCTTTCAGGTGCTATGACAATTGGCAATCACGAGCTTAAACTCGGTTTCCAATATGAACAACGTAACAGCAGATCTTATGGTATCAGCGGTTACCGTATGTGGTACTTGATGAGAACATTGGCTAACTTCCATATTCAACAGTTGGATATCGCTAATCCAGAAGTTGTTAGCTATGATGGTTTCGTTGATACAATCCGTTACTACAGAAAATATGACGAAGCTTCACAATATCAATTTGACAAGAATCTCCGTGAAGCATTGGGTCTTGATGTTAATGGTTTAGATTGGATCAATATCGACTCATACGATTTCAATGATAATTCAATCCAATATTATGATAAGAATGGTGTTATGCATACTGCAACATTAAAAGATGGTTTTGACATCAGCATGTTTACACCAGATGAGTTGACACAAGACGGTAACTCATACGTATCATACTATGGTTATGACTATAAAGGTAATAAGATTAAAGGTCAGCCATCTTTCGAAGACTTCTTTACAGAACAAGATGAAAATGGTAACTACACACGTCCAGTAGGTACATTCCAACCAATCTACATGGCAGGTTACATCCAAGATAAATTCGCTTTCAAAGATCTTATCTTCAATGTTGGTGTTCGTGTTGACCGTTTCGATGCTAACCAAAAAGTTATCAAGGACCCTTATATCCTTTATGATTACAAAACAGTTGGTGATGTTGCTAAAGATGGTATTATCACTCTTCAAAATGGAACAGAAGTTGACATTCCAGATAACATCGGCAATGACTTCGCTGTTTACGTAAACAAGATTGATAATATTACAGAGGTTGTTGGTTACCGTAATAATAATGTATGGTATAATGCTGAAGGTGTTGAAATCATTGACCCTACAGTATTGGATAAAGGTAGTGGTATTTCACCATGGTTAGCAGATCCAACACAACGTAGAATCAATGTAAACTCATTCAAAGATTATGATCCACAATGGAGTGTAATGCCTCGTATTTCATTCTCATTCCCAATCTCTGATGAAGCATTGTTCTTTGCACACTATGATGTTTTGACACAACGTCCAAATAATAACTTTACTAACATCTATAGTTACTATTACTTCGATCAAATCAGTGGTGCTATCGCAAACCCATCATTGAAACCATCTCAAACAATTGACTATGAATTAGGTTTTACACAAAAGTTGACCAATTCATCATCAATGACAATCACTGGTTACTATCGTGAAATCCGTGACATGATTCAGTTGTATCGTTACACAGGTGCATATCCTAAAGATTATACATCATTCAGTAACTTAGACTTTAGTACTGTTAAAGGTCTTACAGCATCATACGACTTACGTAGAACAGGAAACGTTCGTTTACGTGCAAGTTATACATTGCAATTCTCAAATGCAACAGGTGCAAGTACAACCACAATGGCATCTTTGATTGCTGCTGGTGTTCCTAACTTACGTTCAACATTCCCTATGCCATGGGACCGTCGTCACCAATTCAATATCGTTCTCGACTACCGCTTTGGTGAAGGAAGAGACTATAATGGTCCTGTTACAAAACGTGAGAAATCAGGCAAGAAAGCTATCAATTGGTTAGAAAACACAGGTGCTAGCTTAACAGTTAACGGTGGTTCTGGTACTCCTTATACAAAGGCAGAAAACATCACATCACCACTTTCACCATCACAAAATATCTTAGCTGGATCAATGTATGGTTCACGTCTTCCATGGTCATTCCGTTTCGACCTCCGTATTGACAGAGATATTAACTTGAAACTTGGCGGTAAAGATGGAGAAGGCGGACGTAACGCATACATGAATGTTTATTTCCAAATCTTGAATCTCTTGAATTCAAGAAATATCATGGGTGTTTATGCTGCAACAGGTAACCCTGATGATGATGGTTATTTGTCAGCTCCAGAATGGCAACGTGAAATCAACACACAAAGAGATCCTGTTGCCTATAGAGATCTTTACAGTTTGTATGTTAACAATCCTGGTAACTATTCACAACCACGTCAAATCAGATTTGGTGTAATCTTTAACTTCTAAACTGAATAAATAATTACTGAAAATATGAAGACTATTATTCGTTTATTAATCGTTGCATTCTTATTTATGAATGTAACAGAAATAAGAGCCGAGAAAGTCAAGATGGCTGATAAAAAATCTCGTACTCTTAGAGCTACAACAGCAGGTTGTACACCGTCTTCAACATTTGCATGGTTGACTGTCAACAACGCGAGAGTTCGTGTTAATGCAGGTGGTGATATGTGGTGGGACCTTCCTGGTGGTACAGGAGCTAAATATTACATCCCAGCTAATAGCTCATCAACATCATTGTATGCAGGATCACTTTGGATTGCAGGTCTCGATATTAACCAACAATTGAAGTGTGCTGCTATTCGTTTCCGTCAAACTGGTAACGATTTCTGGACTGGTCCACTTACTATAGATGGTACAGCTTCTATTGATCAACAGACATGTATGGAATACGATAAAATGTACTCTATCACTCGTGCTGAAGTAGATGATTTTATTGCAAACTGTGACCCAGTTACAGGACAATTTATGGGTGAAGAAATTCCATCTTCAATTGCCAACTGGCCTGCTCATAGTACAATACCTGGTACAAGTTATTATCTTGCACCTTTCTATGATAGAGATAAAGATGGTCACTACGATCCTATGAAAGGTGATTATCCTTACTATGACATTGAAAATGAACTTTGCCACAGCCAAGTTCCTACAATGGACGAAGTTTACGAAGGATCTGTAAAAGGTTCTATCTTGGCTGACCAAGTAATCAAAGGTGACCAAACACTTTGGTGGGTTTTCAATGATAAAGGTAATGCTCACACAGAAACAGGTGGTTCAGCTATCGGTCTTGAAATTAGAGCTCAAGCTTTCGCTTTCGCTACTAATGACGAAATCAATAACATGACTTTCTACAGCTACGAAATCATCAACCGTTCAACTTATACCTTAACAAATACATACTTCTCACCATGGACTGACGTTGACCTTGGTTTCTCAAGAGACGACTTTGTCGGTTGTGACGTTATGCGTGGTTTAGGTTATGGTTATAATGGTACTAACATCGATGGTAATGGTGAACCAGAAGCTTATGGTGCTAACCCTCCAGCAGTAGGTGTTGACTTCTTCCAAGGTCCATATTTGGATCCTGATGGTATTGATAACCCTAAATTTAATCCTGCTACAGGTGAAAACTGTGACGAAAGTATCAATGGTGTTAACTTTGAAAATGGCATTATTGATGATGAACGTTTCGGTATGCGTCGTTTCGTTTACCATGATAATAATGCAACTGATAATGGTGACCCTGATAAAGCAGCTGAATATTACAATATGCTTAGAGGTATCTGGAAAAACGGTGAAAAAATGCGTTTCGGTGGTAATGCATTCAGCGGTGGTGGTGTTACAGACTTAGCTTGTGACTTCATGTTCCCATTTGACTCTGACCCATGTAACTGGGGTACAGGTGGTGTAGTGCCTGACTTCGATGGTTACTGGAGTGAAGAAACAGGTAACAACGGTAGTCCTAACAGTCCTTACGACCGTCGTTTTATGCAGTCAGCTGGACCTTTCACATTGAAACCAGGTGCTGTTAACTATATCACATTCGGTGTGCCATGGGCTCGTTCTTCTGTAGGTACAGCTTGGTCATCAGTTGAATTATTACGCCGTGTTGACGATAAATGTCAAGCAATGTTCGATAACTGTTTCGACGTTCTTGATGGTCCTGATGCTCCAGACCTCACATTCCGTGAACTTGATAGAAAACTTATCGTTTATATCTCAAATTCTGAAAATTCAAACAACGTCGGTGAGTCATATACTGAAATCGATTCACAAATTTGTGGCCCTCTTGCAACCGACTCAACACAACGTAACGACTCTGTATATCGTTTCGAAGGTTATGTAGTTTACCAATTGGCTAACAATGAAGTAAACGTTGACGAACTTGACGACATCACAAAAGCTCGTATAGTTTATCAATGTGACGTTAAGAATGGTGTTTCAAAAATCATCAACTACGTTTACGATGATGATTTAAGAGCTTCTGTTCCAACATTAATGGTAGAAGGTGCTGACAATGGTATTAAGAGTACTTTCGTTCTTACACAAGATGCATTTACAACAACAGGTGACGTTAACTTGATTAATCATAAGACATATTATTATATGGCAATTTCTTATGCTTATAATAACTACCAAGATTATGATGTAGATCCTAACAACACTATTGCTTTGTATGGTCAAAAAACTCCTTATTTAGCAGGTCGTAAGAATATTAGAATGTATTCTGCAGTTCCTCACCAAATTGTAAATGGTACTACAATTAATTCTAACTATGGTGATAAGGTACAAATTACTAGATGGTCTGGTATAGGTAATGGTGGTAATCAACTTGAATTCACAAAAGAAACTGTTGATGAAATCATGAGTAAAGAACCTGTTATCACAATTGTAGAAGATACACTTACAGGAACTAAGAAGGCTGTTAGCGAACTCGTATTCGGTGACGCAGAATATCCAGTAGCATATCACCCAACATACAAAGCTGGTTATGGTCCTATCGATATTAAAGTTGTTGACCCATTAAATGTTGTATCAACAGATTATGCACTCTGGTTTGATAAATATGAAACAAAAACTATCAAACACGTAACTGGCGATAATGCAATTATCGGTGACTCAGCATCTAAAGTTGCCTTCAAGTGGTTCTTGAAAGACTTAACAACAGGCGAAATTTTCGAATCAGACAATACTTCAGAATTACAAACAGAACAAATCTTTATAGAAAGAGGTATTTCTGTAAGCATCAGCCAACCATGGAGATTAGGTCCTATTGCAGTAGGTAAGCATTTAGACAGTAGTGAAACACCTCCAGTAGAGAAGACAATTCAAAGAGTTCTTGCTCAAAACAATGGTTTGATAACTTCTTATGTTACATATGCCGACAGTTCTAATAAATGGTTAAGCGGTATCAGAGATGACGATAATATACCATCTTCAGCAATTAACTGGATCCGTTCAGGTATGTATGCTAACCAAGAAAATAAAACTGACAATGACTATTTAGTATCTTCATCAACAGGTGGTTCATCAATTCCATATGACCCAGATGAAGCATATGAAAGCATTGCTGAGGGTACATGGGCTCCATTGCTTTTGACAAACCCTGCAAGAAACTCAGGTTCATTCGTTCCTGGTCCAATGTATAAGACTAACTGTAGAGTTGACTCACTCTTCAAGAGATTAGGTTCAATTGACATTGTATTGACTGCTGATAAGTCTAAGTGGACACGTTGTCCTGTTATCGAAATGGGATTAGATAAAAACTTGACAGAAGGTGGCGTACAAGAATTCAGATTGCGTCAAGCTCCATCAATTGATAAAGATGGCAATCCAGCAGATATGACACAAGGTCCAAGCGCTGATCCAGAGTCACCAAACTATATCGCAGCAAGCGGTATGGGATGGTTCCCAGGATATGCAATCGATGTTGAAACAGGTGCACGTCTCAATATGTGCTATGGTGAAGATTCATATTATCCAGAATTAAATGGTCGTGATATGATGTTCAACCCACCAGCATTAAAGGAAACAACAGTAATGTCAGCTCCAATTGCACAGCTTTCAGATCCTGTATTGTTCGATGCTATCGATAATACTCCAGTTATGGGTGGTAAACACTTCGTTTATATCTTCCCAATGAACGATGCTGGAATTCAAGGTAACAAGAAATGTCAAATTAGCTTCAAGTCTCCAGCTTATGATGCAGGTGCATATTTGTACAATACAATTTCAGCTATTGAAAATGCTCCATCATCATCATTAAAGAATGCTTTCTATTCTTTATTGTGGGGACAACCATTATGGGCAGGTATGCCAATGCCAATTGAAGGTAAAGAGTGGTTGCCAGAAGGTAATCCTGTGACAATATCAGTTCGCGTTTCAACACCATATAGATCAGGTTATGGTGACTTCGCACTCGAAAATGAAACAGCAGAATTGTATGACACAATTAACCATAACGGATATAAACCTTATTATACCTTTACAACAGCTGGTTGTGGTCCTGTTATGAATAATCTTGAAAAAGCTGCTAGCGACCTTGAAAAGGTAACAGTAGTACCAAACCCATATTATGCATTCTCAACATACGAAGATAATGCTCTTACTCACAAGGTTAAGATTGCTAACGTACCTGATAAGTGCGTTGTTACAATCTACACTGTTAACGGAGCTAAGATTCGTCAGTTCAAGAAAGACTCTAGTGTTACATCAATTGATTGGGATTTAACTAACTTTGCTAATACTCCTATCGCAAGTGGTTTCTATATCATTCACGTTAAGGATAACACAACAGGCAATGAAACAACAGTTAAGTTCTATGCAGCAATGCGTCAAGTTGACTTAAATACATTCTAATTATTATGCGAACAAAATTAAAAAGTACGATCATGAAAAAATTATTAAAATCTATCGTTATAGTAAGCTTGACTATCTTAGTATTAGGATACAGCAATACAGCATTCGCAGGTAATAAGGACAGATCAGGTCAAGCAGGCGCTACAGAATTGTTGATTAATCCATGGGCAGCATCAGCTGGTTGGGCTAATGCCGGTATGTCAAAAATACATGGTGTCGAAGCTATGTGGGGTAACGTTGCAGGTATCACTGCAACGAACTCCATCGACCTTAACTTCTCTTACACAGAGTGGTTGAAAGGTTCTGATGTTAATGCTTATTCATTCGGTTTCTTGGCACGTGTTTCTGAAACAGTAGTAGCTGGTCTCTATGTTATGTCATTTAACCCTGGTGAAATTTACAGAACTACAACAGAGAATCCTGATATGACATTAGGTACATTCAAACCTAGTTTGATGAATATTAACGTTGCTGTTGCTAAGTCATTCTCAAATAGTATCCATGCTGGTTTCGTTTTAAAGATTATCAGTGAATCTATTTCTGATATGACAGGTACAGGTGTCGCCTTAGACGCAGGTATCCAATATGTAACAGGTATCACAGATAATATTCACTTCGGTATTACTTTGAAAAACATTGGACCTACCATGACATACAAAGGCGACGGTCTTACATTCAAAGCTAATCCAGAATCATTCTGGGGATCTGCACTTACAGTTATTCACCGCGCTGACCAATTTGAGTTGCCAACTCAATTGAACATCGCTGCAGCTTATGACTTCAACTTTACAAATGGTTGTCGTCTTACAGCAGCTGGTAACTTCACTTCAAACTCTTTCTCAAAAGACCAAGTAACATTAGGTCTTGAAGGATCTTGGAAAGACTACTTACAAATCCGTGGTTCTTATACTTTAGAACAAGGTATTTGGAGCAGTATTGAAGCTGATGAATGTACAAACGTTAATAGAGGCCTCGCTCTCGGTGCTTCAGTTCAAGCTCCTCTTAGCGAAACAATGAAAGTCTCTATCGACTATTCATTCCAAGAAACAGCTCACTGGAATGGTACTCACACTATAGGTGCAAGAATTATTTTCTAAAAGATAGACTCTATTTAAAAATAATTCGTATCTTTGCATACATGTTTAACGAAAGGACCCTTGTCTCGGCAAGGGTCTCTTTCTTTTTTTCTAAAATTAAATAAATCATATACTATGGCTGAAATTGAATATTTTACACAGGCTGGACTTCAGAAATTAAGAGACGAATTAGATCGTCTTATTCTCGTGGAACGTCCAAAAGTCGTTCAGGCAATTGCTGAAGCTCGTGATAAGGGAGATCTTTCAGAAAATGCCGAATATGATGCTGCTAAAGAAGCTCAACAACACCTCGAAATGAAAATCGTTGAACTTCAACAACTCATTATGAGTGCCCGCATAATTGATGAATCTAAAATAGATACATCTAAAGCTTTGTTGCTTTCAACAGTGAAAATTAAGAACTTGAAGACTAATGCTATCATGGTTTATACTCTCGTTCCTGAAAAAGAAGCTGACCTTAAAAACCATAAGATATCTGTCACTTCTCCAATCGCTAAAGGCTTGCTCGGTAAGTCTGTCGGCGACCAAGTTGAGATACAAGTGCCTGCTGGTAAGGTGATGTTCGAAATAATTGAAATAACACGTTAAATTATGGCAACAATCTTTTCAAGAATTATAAACGGTGAAATACCTTGCTATAAAATAGCTGAGAACGACAAATTCTTCGCTTTCTTAGATATCAATCCTTTGATGAAAGGTCATACCCTCGTCATTCCTAAGAAAGAAACAGATTATATCTTCGATATAGAAGATAACGATCTCGCTGAAATGATAGTCTTCGCTAAACAGATAGCAGTTAAAATCAAAGAAGCTATACCTTGTACTAAAGTCGGTGTTGCAGTCATAGGACTCGAAGTGCCTCATGCTCATATCCACCTTGTACCAATGCAAAAAGAAGGTGACCTCGATTTTAAACGTCCTAAACTTCAGCTTTCACAAGAAGAATTTTTGGATATTCAAAAGAAAATAGCTTTTTAAACAACTCAAAATCTCAAAACTTAAAAATCTCAGAGTCTCATTTTTAGAGCTTCTGAGATTTTTTTATTTCGGAATTTCTAAATATCAAAATAAAAGCTGACCTTAAAGACAAGATTGTCGATAGGCTTTTCATAAGAATATGGACCATAACGATAAAAAGCTCCTACACCTATTTTAATGATGCCAATGTTCAGGATATTATCGACAATAACACCACTCTCATAATATAGTTTCTGAGTTTTTATATCGTTCATCCATGCGATGTTCGTTAAAATTATTAACTCAGGATGGAAATTCTTAAAATCTATTAAGACATTTTTAAAATTATGTGATAAATATAATGCTGCGAACTCATTGCAGAAAAACTCGTCAGGATACATAGTGCTGAAACTTTCCATACAATAAATATCAAACTTATTCTCTCCCGTTCCATAAATATTGAATAATTCAGTTGCAGGAGCGAAACCGTTTATGTAGCCATATTGTGCAGCCAATGATGTTTCTCCTAAGCATTGCGTGTATTTCTTCCCTCTAAATAAAAATTCAAATTTGTCGAAGTCGTAGGGACTGCCGAAAACATTTTTTAAATTCTTTTTATAAGAAAGCCAAATCATAGGATTTGCTTTTCCTTCAACTTCTAATTTGTCTTTAGACATAACTAGACTTTCTCCGAAAGCTATCCTTAGTTTTAATTCCAAAGTGCTTAAACGATATGTGTTTTTGATATTTAATTGTTGCCCATTGTCTGTTGTGGTCTTATCGGAAATTTCGAATTTGGCGAATGCTTTGATGTTATTGTTTAAATAAGTAGAATAATTGACATATATGTAATCGTTTAAGGAAGTCGATTTTGTATAAAAATACTTGAAATTTTCATAATTTAACAGAATTTCATTTTCTTTGAAACCATAATTACCAAATCTTTCGAATTTATGGTATAATCCGAATTTTAATTTCATGTCCTTGGAACGTATGATTTTGAACGTTAGGTCAGTAGCATAATTGAATTCTTTTGCCTTTGTCCAATAATTTCCAAAACCTTCGATGGTAAAGATTTTCGATAAACGGTTGTTTGTCTCCAAACCCATACCGAACATTAAACCATTTCCAATGTTATAACCAGCAATGTTGTCAATTTTCAAATTGATGAATCCTACAGGTATTCCATTTATAAACATTGAAGATATTTCAGAAGTTATCTGGTCAAGGTTAATCTTATTTACGGAAGAAATAGAATCGATAATTTTATATGTGGAGTCTAGTTGTTCTTCGGTGAATTGTCTATAACTATAGGAAGTGATAGTATCATTTGATATAACACCGACATCGTTCTGTCCAATTAAACAGAAATTAAATATCAGTAGTAATAATGTTAGTATTAACTTGTTCATGGGTTAATGTAATTCATAATGCATAATTTATAATTCATAATGCATAATTAATTTTATACTTTCAATTTTTCATTATTCTTATGTCTGTCTTTATCGCGATTGGTCTTTTTCTCCAGATTCTTTTTGAAGGCTTCTGTTAAATCTATTCCAGTCTGGTTGGCGAGGCAAATCAGAACCCATAAGATGTCGGCCATCTCATCTGCCATATTATATTTCTTGTCGGAATCTTTAAAAGACTGTTCTCCATATGTGCGTGCTACGATACGTGCTAGTTCGCCAACTTCTTCGGTTAGTAATGTCATGTTTGTCAATTCATTGAAATATCGAACACCATGAGCCTTAATCCATTCGTCGACGATTTTCTGGGCTTCTTCTATTGTCATAAATTTATTTTTTACAAAAATACATTTTTTGAGACTATGAGTCAATATGGCAATAAGTTGATGAGTATTTTTTTTAAATTTGCAAAAAAAATAATAACAGTGGAAAATACCTTTACTTTAGTAGCAAAGACATTGCCAGGCTTCGAAGAGATTCTTGCTGAAGAATTGAAAGCCTTAGGTGCAGAAAATATCAATATCTTATATCGTGCTGTCAGCTTCGAGGCTGACAAAGCTTTGATGTACAAAGCAAATTATTGCCTTCGTACAGCATTGAGAATCTTGAAACCGATACAGACTTTCGTCGCTCGTAACGAGTTGATGTTATACAAGAAGATTTTTGAAATCAAGTGGCATGAAATCTTCGGTATAGAAGAGACTTTCGCCATCGACGCTGTGGTGAGCGGCAATTATTTCACTCACTCTCAATATGCAGCTCTCAAGGTTAAAGACGCTATCGCTGATGAGTTCCGTAACAAATACGGCGCACGTCCTTCTGTAGATACAGAAAACCCTGACTTGAGAATTAATGTACATATTGACAATGAGAAGGTGACACTTTCTTTCGACAGCTCTGGCGATTCATTGCATAAGAGAGGTTACCGTAAAGCTGTCGATAAAGCTCCTATGAACGAGGTGCTAGCCGCTGGTCTCATCAAACTCACTGGATGGAACTACGACAAGAACTTCGTCGACTGCATGTGCGGCTCTGCTACAATTCCTATCGAGGCAGCAATGGCAGCGATGAATGTGCCAGCAGGTTATTTCAGAGAGAAATACGGATTCATGACATGGCACGACTTCGATGAAAAACTCTGGAAAGAAGTCAGAACAGCTGCCGATGAAGACATCCGCGACTTCGACTACGAGATTATCGCTTCTGACCATTCTGCAAAGGCTGTTCAGATAGCACAATCTAATATCAAAGGAGCACACCTTTCACATGACATCACTTTGAGCCAACAGGATATGTTCGAGATGACACCTCCAGAAGGTCCTGGCATCGTGCTCATCAACCCTCCATACGGAGAACGTCTTGAAGAGAAAGACCTCGTTAACTTGTACAAAGGTATTGGCAATGCTCTGAAACATAACTTCAAAGGTTATGAAGCTTGGGTTATAAGCAGTAATCAGGAAGTGCTTAAACTCATTGGTTTGAAACCTTCTAAGAAGATAGAGGTATATAACGGATCATTAGACTGCCGCTTCGTGAAATTCGATATCTTTGACGGTTCTTATAAAGATATGAAAATAAAGAAGAATGCAGAACGTTATAGTTCAGATACTGAAGCTTAAATGTTACTGTAAGTATTTTTCGGGTTCTAAGTTTAACATATACAAGGCATCTTGGTGTAAGGCTTCTTCCACAGAGATGCCTTTATAATTTCTATCATTTATGTTGTCGAATAACCCATTGGGCATCTTCAATGATGACTTCTTCCAGAGGCTTACCTTTCTTAGCGGCTTTTTCTTTTAGACGTTGCATAGCTTCAGGATTATTCTTCCATTTCAATATAAGTTTCTCCACTTCATGATTAAAAATGGCCTCATTATCAACAACGACTTTGTCCTTAATTAATATATTATTGTTGATTATATTGTCTATTTCAATGTCGTATGCTTCTTGTAATGTTGTTCCATTGCTGATAGAGAAATAGTTTAATTTGTTATTCCAAGCGGTGTCTTTTTCAATATCAATTTGAATCAATGTTTTGTTGAGTTTTTCTCTGCTATTATCATCGTTTACGCCAAAATATGACAATGCTTCTTCTGCAAAATCATATGAAGCTCTATGCCATTGATGACCTGATGAATAGAAAATCACGTAATCACTTTTTAAAATACTCAAAAGACTATTTATGCTTTTCTTGTCTGTCTTTTCTAAGTCGAAGCCTTTGTATACGGTAGAGTTATAATACCATATTTCAACATCTTCTAGTAAATCTTTCCATGGCAAATGTCGCCCAAGAGCCCAAATGAAAGAGTCTCCAACAAATAGCACTCTTGGTTTTCTTGTTGAGTCATCATTAACAATTGTTACATCTAGATGATATTCGTGATTTTTATTTATCACGTCAAATATGAGATTTAATAATCCTTCATCGTATGTTCTTATCTTTTTGCCTTTTACTGGATATCCATACTTTATTTTAGGAATGCCGAAGTTATTCAGACTATTCATGTATTTAAACAAAGAGTCGTATCCATATACTGAAGAATATTCCCAGTGTGTGTCAATGGTAGGAAATATTTGTATGTCCATGGTATCTCGCATTGACTTGTACCATTTAGTCATTTCAATGTTTGGGAATCCTTCTTCATTTAGTCGTTTGTCGTAATATTCAAAGACATTTATACATTCCTTAATGCTATCATCTGGCAAATATTCTGGATAAACAAAAGCTTTGTCGGGTGCCATGAATGACATGAATTCGATGTTATATGCTTTTAATGTGTCTCTTAACTGACACATCAGTTCAATGTTTTTTTCATAATTTTCTATGGCCTTTTCTTCATTATTATACCATTTGTTTAATTCTTTGCCATAATATTCATGAACACCAGCCCAGTAATAAAACCAATTGCCTTTTCCATGAGCAATAGAATTGTTATATGTCTTGTTGAAGAAAGTCCACACATATTGATTGTACCAGCGTATTGCAATTTCTCTGAAGCCAAAGTTTTCTGATATGTACTTCTCCAATTGAGATTGATATTTGCCGTTAGATATGCTTTCTAATTCAAGTTTTGGGAATTCGGTTTTATAAGTCACTCCATTAAGAGGCCTTACCTTGAGCTTTAGATTTTCCTGAATCATAGGAAGGAAAAGGAAAAACATTAATATTCCGAACAATATGGTGTAGATGTTTTTTTTCATCGTTTGTTTTATTTGCTGCAAGTTATTGTCGTTTGATTATCAAAGAAGTTTAGATAACTATTAAAACATTTTTTATTAGAATCTAAAGTATATAAACGGACTGAATCCTGTTGCGTTAAGAGCACCTAAGCAGAAAATGAAGCCAAATATTGATAATGCAAATGCAATGATATGTTGTTTCTTGTTATATTCTGTGAAGTACACTTTCTCTTGCCATTTCAATCCGAATTTGCTGAGAGTGATGAAAGAGAAGAAGGCCGCTATGAGCATTGTTGTATAGAAATGAGGGTTGTCTGAGAAATGGAATGGAACAAAGTCGAATGCGAATAGTTTTTTGATGAAGAGCCACGACAAGTCGATTCTTTCGATACGGAAGAAGCATCGTGTCAATACAACGATGGCGAATGTTATTATTACAGAAGGTATTCTTCCTAATTTGCTCATCCATTTGACGAGGAAGAGTTTGTCGGCACAGATGAAGATACCTTGTAACGCGCCGTATATCACGAAGTTCCAAGCAGCGCCGTGCCATAATCCTGATACAAGGAAACAGAACCATAGGTTGAAATATTTTCTTGCTTCGGTCTTGACGCGGCTTCCTCCTAATGGGAAGTAAAGATAATTCTTGATAAAGACGCTGAATGTCTGATGCCATCTGCGCCAGAACTCTGATATTGATGTTGAGACATACGGATTGTCGAAGTTTTCTGGGAAACGGAATCCGAGCATTCTGCCCAGACCTATAGCCATGTCGGAATAACCTGAGAAGTCGAAATATATTTGGAAGGTGAAAGCTAGAATCACTATCCAAGCTGTCGTTGAGTCTAAGTTGGCGATTTTACTTGCAATGTCGCTGAGCTGAGCGGATGTGAGTACGTCGTAGTTGGAAGGACCTAACACTTTGTCGACTTGAAAACCGATGACATCGGCGATTAATATCTTCTTTGAGAGACCTAATACGAAACGGTAGAATCCTTGGAGGCGGTCAGTCATCAATGACTCACGTTCTCTGATTTGGTCTGCTATGTCGCAGTAACGGATGATGGGACCAGCAACGAGTTGTGGGAACATCGTGATGTATAACATATAGTCGCTGAGACTATCCATAGGTTCGTTAATGCCACGATATGTGTCTAATGTATATGTCACACTTTGGAATGAGAAGAATGATATTCCGATAGGGAGCAGAATCTGCATCCATTCAACAGGTTCTCTTCCGAAAAGACCTGCTATGAAGTTGAAGTTCTGCATGCTGAAGTTGCCGTATTTGTAGTAGAATAGAAGTCCTATGCTGATGGTGATGGAGATGCCGCAGAGTATTTTTTTAGTTAGAGGTTTCTCTGATTTGTGCATGTATTTTACCAAATAGAAATTGGCAATATTTGATACAATGAGTTGAATCACGAACTCTGGAGCTCCGTATGCATAGAATATCAATGATGCTAACAAAAGTGTATAATTACGAAATTTCTTCGGTGTGATGAAATATAACGCAAGAAAAATTGGGAAGAAATAAAGTAAAAAAACGTTACTGCTAAATACCATTGTCAATTATTTTTAATAATGCAAAAATATTAAAATAATATTAATGATTGTGCTCGTCGAGATAGATTTTACATATGTACTTAATGCTTTTATCGATAGGTGTAAATTCAAATTTTAATTCGTTGATAATCTTTTCTGAAGAATAAGAATATTTTCTTGTTGCTGTGCGTGCAGTCTCTTTCGTGATGAGTGGTTTCTTGCCTTGCAGCTTACCTATGAGCCAGAAGACGCGCCATGCTACTTCGCTAAGAGTTTTCCCGACTTTGATATATGGAGCCTTGACATTGAAGTTCTGTGCCATCAAGTTGAACAGATGTTGGTATGAGATAAGAGCGCCGTTGAGACAGTAACGTTGTCCGAATTTGTTGTTTTCCATTAACATTATCATGGCACGTACAACATCTTTCACATCGACAAAACCATTGATGCCTGTGGTGTAAAAAGGAAATCCTTTGGCGATGACATTGAAAAGCTCGCAGCTGCTAGAATCCCAGCGGCCGGCACCTAATATAAGCGAAGGGTTTACGATGGTGGCGTTGAGGCCCTCGGCTATGCCTCTCCACACTTCCATCTCTGCCTCGTGCTTCGAAATGGAGTAGACGCTATTGTTCTTCGACTGCGACCATGGCGACTCTTCGTTGATAGGCTCTCCTTCCAAAGAACGACCAAGAGCCGCAATGGAACTGACATGACAGAATTTCTTTACTCCGCAATGCAAGGCAGCATTGACCATGTTTCTCGTTCCTTCAACATTGACACGCATGAGACTGCCTTTGTCGTTAGGGTCGAAAGAGACGACAGCAGCGCAATGATAAGCCTCGTCGACATCTTTCATGGCTTCTTCAAGGATGTCATAATCCATGACATCACCATAAATGAATTCTATGTTACTCGGAATTTCATTGATGCCGTATCGTTTTAATACTTTATCCAATAATGATAAATCACTGTTTTCCCGACATAATAGTTTGACTGTTGACACAGACTGTTGACAGTTGTCTGTTGTCTGTTGTCTATAAATTAACTCTGCTACTAAATGTGAGCCTACTAAACCTGTGCAGCCTGTGATGAAAATCATGGTATTTATTTTTTGCTGTGAGCTATGAGCCGTGGGCTTTGAGCTATTTAGATTACTTTTTTGCTGTACAAATATACATAATTTAGTTTTACATTTATCAATGCTTGCCCGTATTGACTTGGAATGTACAATGTATAATGAATAATGAAGAATTTTCAGTTTTAAGTTTTAAAAATATCTTGGCAATATGCTGATTATTATTATTTTTGTAGCCTTAATTTTAACAGTGTTTTACGTTATGAAAAGATTTTATTTTGCAATTATTTTGTTGAATGTATTATTGGTGGGATGTAAGCCAGAACCGGAAAAACCAACAATTATTACCCAAGAAGTTACTGATATAACAATCAATACAGCGAAGGTTGTTTGTAATGTTGAATCTGACGGCGGCGCAGAAGTGACGGAGAGAGGCGTTTGCTGGGATACGATACAAAATCCTACTATAGATAAAAACAAGACTAGTGACGGTAATGGAGTGGGATTATTCACTTCAGAACTCAGTAACTTAGCATCTCAGACCACTTATTACGTCAGAGCGTATGCAGTCAATAGTGCGGGCATTTCGTATGGTGAGGAAAAGAGTTTTGAGACATTGGTTGATGAAACAGAAGACGAAGAAGAAATAGAAGATGAAGAAGAAACAGAAGACGAAGAAGATGGCGAAGAAGAGATTATAGAACCAGAAATGCCAACGGTCGTTACCCAAGAAGTTACTGATATAACAATCAATACAGCGAAGGTTATTTGTAATGTTGAATCTGACGGAGGTGCAGAAGTGACGGAAAGAGGCGTTTGCTGGGATACGATACAGAATCCTACAATAGATAAAAACAGGACAAACGATGGAAATGGAATAGGAACATTTACATCAGAACTCAGTAACTTAGCATCTCAGACCACTTATTACGTCAGAGCGTATGCAGTTAACAGTGCGGGAGTTTCGTATGGAGAGGAAAAGAGTTTTGAGACATTGGTGGAAGAAATAGAAGATGAAGAAATGGTAGAGCCAATGACCATAACAGTGAATGGTGTCTCTTTTTCTATGATATCTGTTAAAGGTGGAATCTTTGAGATGGGAGCCCAGAATGTAGATCCAAGCCAGCCTAATTATGACGAAGAAGCATGGGATAGAGAGTCACCAGTACATCTTGTGTCCTTGTCAGATTATTATATAGGCGAGACCGAAGTGACACAAGAGTTATGGCAGGCAGTCATGGGATATAACCCAAGTCATTTTGAAGGTGGACAGAAACCTGTAGAACAAGTCACTTGGAACGATTGTAAGAATTTTATTAAAAGACTTAATCAATTGACAGGTTTGAACTTTAGATTTCCTACAGAAGCTGAGTGGGAGTTTGCGGCAAAAGGCGGCAATGAGTCTCAAGGATATAAATATAGTGGTAGTGATGACATTAAAGAGGTCGCTTGGCATTCGGCAGATGGTAAGAAGACTCGCGATGTGAAGACAAAACTTTCTAACGAATTAGGAATATACGATATGAGCGGAAACGTGATGGAATGGTGCGGCGACTTGTACGGCGACTATAGTAGTAATACTCAGACCGACCCTACAGGACCTTCACATGGCACTGATTATATAGTCCGTGGAGGTTGTTGTCTTAGTGCCGCTGCCTACTGCAGAGTTGCAATCCGTAGTTTCTTTAACGCTGGTGGCGCAAGCTATGGCATCGGATTCCGTCTGGCTCTAGAACCTTGAACTTTGAGCTAAGAAAAAAGTTTGTTTTGTAGTATAAAGTTCAAAGTTTTTATTATCTTTGCGTTTCTAAATGAACTTAAAAATTTACGTCTATGGGTAAAAATTTTGTAGAAGAATTGTACTGGCGCGGTATGCTTCACAGCATGACACCAGGTACTGAAGAACAACTTCAAAAAGAAATGACAACAGGCTACCTCGGTATTGACCCAACAGCCGACTCTCTTCATATAGGTCACCTTTGCGGTATTATGATGCTTCGTCACTTCCAACATGCAGGCCATAAACCTTTAGCTCTCCTCGGTGGCGCAACAGGTATGATCGGTGACCCATCAGGAAAATCAGCAGAACGTGTCTTGCTTAATGACGAGATATTAAACCATAACCAAGCTTGTATAAAGAAACAACTTTCTAAGTTCTTAGACTTCGAAAGCGACGCTCCTAACAGAGCAGAACTCGTTAACAACTACGACTGGATGAAAAACTATTCATTCCTTAACTTTATCCGCGACATCGGTAAACATATCACTGTTAACTATATGATGGCTAAAGACAGCGTCAAGAAACGTTTCAGCGGCGAAGGCGAAGGTATGTCTTTCACAGAGTTTAGCTACCAGCTCGTTCAAGGTTACGACTTCTTATACTTATATCAAAACAAACATTGTAAACTCCAACTCGGTGGCTCTGACCAATGGGGTAACATCACAACAGGTACAGAATTAATCCGTCGTAAACTCGGCGCTGATGAGACAGCTTACGCTCTCACATGTCCTCTCATCACTAAAGCTGACGGCGGCAAATTCGGTAAGACAGAAAAAGGTAACATTTGGCTCGACCCAGCTAAGACATCACCATACGCATTCTACCAATTCTGGATGAACTGCTCTGATGACGACGCTGCTAAATATATCAAAATCTTCACTTTGTTAAGCAAAGAAGAGATTGAAGCTCTCATCAAACGTCATGAGGCAGAACCACATCTCCGTGAACTCCAACGCACACTCGCTCGCGAAATCACAACGATGGTTCACTCAAAAGAAGACCTCGAAATGGCAGAAGAAGCAACACAAATACTCTTTGGAAAAGGTACTTCAGAAGCTCTTCATAAATTCGATGAAGCAACATTGTTGAGCATCTTCGACGGCGTACCTCAAGCTAAGTTGTCTAGAACATATCTCGAAGCTGGCATGCCAATCGTCGACTTCCTCGCACTTACAGAAGTGTTCTCTTCAAAAGGCGAAGCTCGTAAGATGTTACAAGGCAATGGCGTTTCTATCAATAAAGAAAAAGTCGCTGAGACAGATTTAGTGACAAAAGAATGTCTCCTCAACGATAAATATATACTCGTTCAAAAAGGTAAGAAAAATTACTATCTCGTTATAGCAGAATAAAACATGAGTACATTTCTTCTTATCTTGGTCCCAGCTCTTGTCATCATGGTTGTCGTTTTCATTGGCATCGGCATTAAGATGTTCGTGAAAAAAGATGGTCAGTTCGAACGCAAATGCGCTCACTCTCTCGACCCAGACGCTAAATGCACCTGCGGCGGCAAAGGTGACGGAAGCTGTAAGAAAAATAAAGACAACAAGACTACAAGTCAACAAGACTCAATGCATAATTCATAATGCATAATGCATAATTATTAAAAAAGTGTTTCGAGATTTTTTTCGAAGCACTTTTTTTATTGGCATTTAAATGTTAACTTTGTGTCTTTAAATTTTTAAAAATAAAATGAAGAAAATAATCTATATCATCGTCTTATGCTGTCTGTTGACAAATTGCAATACCATTGAGAAACAACAGTTTTTTGGAAGCACTCAAGGCTCGTATTACTCAATAACATATTTCGATGAGCAAAACCGTGACTTCAGTAGTGACTTCGATTCTATCTTTAAAGAGATAGAAAACACTCTGTCATTGTGGGATGAGAATTCTATCATAAGAAGAGTGAATCGTAATGACACCAGCGTCGTTCTCAATAAGATTTTTATCGATAACTTCAACTATGCTATGCGAGCTGCTGAGCTGTCTGGCGGCTACTTCGACCCGACTGTAGGACCTCTCGTCCAAGCTTGGGGATTTCATTTTAAAGAAGGAGTAGAAATGACTCCAGAAATAGTCGATTCTTTAAAACAGCTCGTCGATTATCGTAAGATTAAGATTGAAGATAATAAGGTGATAAAAGGAAATCCGAACATGACATTGGATTTCAACGCAGTGGCTCAGGGTTATACCACCGATATGATTGGTGATTTTCTTCTTTCAAAAAATGTTAATAATTTTTTAGTCGATGTGGGTGGCGAAATTCTCGCAAGAGGACGCAAGCCTAATGGCGATCTTTGGAAAGTGGGAATAGAGAAACCTGCCGAGAATAAAGACTCAGAGAGAATAGTACAGGAAATCGTTGAGTTGGAAAATCGAAGCATCGTCACTTCTGGCAATTACAGAAAATATGTTGAACGTGGCGGCAAACGTTATTCTCATAGCCTGAATCCGATGACAGGTTATCCTTCAGAAAATTCATTGCTGAGCGCGACGATAATATGTGACAACACTGCATGGGCAGACTGCTTCGCTTCGATTTGTATGGTAGTGGGATTGGAGAAAGCAAGAGAAATAATAGAATCGCTTGATTATAATATCGATGCTTATTTCATATATGTTGATGATAATAATGAGGTGAAGGAATTAGGAGTTAGGAGTGATGTGATTTATTAAAAACAATTCGCATTATTTCTCGTTATAATTATGCATTATGCATTATGCATTATGAATTATGAATTGAAAAAAATCTTATTTTTGAAAAACTAAAAACAACAACAATGAAAAATAAAGTCAACGGTTTAAAGCTCACGGCTCATGGCTCACGGCTCATGGCGATAATATTCTTCTTGATGATAGGAATCGTTGCCAACTCCCAGCAGCTACAATCTTACACAGATACCAACTACAATGATAAGGCGCAGACGGTTCTCCTTCATCCTGTCGGGGATTCTCTGGCAAAACCAATAATTCCTCTCCATGATATGATGGGCAAGCTGCATCTGCAGTTCGATGTCTTAGCCAACGACGCTCCTTATATGTATTACACCTTCATCCATTGTAACAACGACTGGACTCAGCAGTCAGACATACAGCAGATAGAATATCTCAGCGGCTTCGACTCAGATGATATTGAGAATTATTCCTTCTCTTTAAACACCATGGTCGATTATGTTCATTACGACCTCGTCTTTCCTACAGAAGATATGACTCCTAAGATTTCAGGTAACTATCTCCTCATCGTTTTTGAGAATGAACTCACACCAGAGAATATTTATTTCACGCGACGTTTTATGATTGTCGACGACAAGGCTAACTTTAATGTCAATATTCCTCGCTATCCTTTCGACCTGAGCCTTGGAACCAATAAGCAACAGATTAATATGACCGTTTCATATCCTGATATCTTTAACACTTTGGCAGAACAATATTCTAACGTGACCATACAACAGAACGGTCGCTGGGATAATGCAGTGACAGGCTTGAAGCCATCGTATGTTTATCCTGATTATCTTTCATACGAAAATAACACTAAGACTGTCTTTAATTCAGGCAATCAATACAGAAGGTTTAACACCAGCAATTTGAATAATCGTCCTGAGCAGACCAAGACCGTAGAGATGTCGAAGGATTATTATGTGGTGACATTATATAACGACCAGAAACGTAACCTATATGCTTATATCGATGATGATGATTTGTTTGGCGAGAAAGTTATATATCTGGAACGAGACGATATGGCGGCTGCCACAGAAGCTGATTATGTCATGATGGAATTCTTCCTCGACTGGTATCCGGTCTTGACAGATCAGGATATGTATATCATGGGAGCTATCACCGATTGGAACTTCGATGAGAAAAACAAGATGACTTACGACTTTGAACGTAAGGGCTATGCCATCAGTCTGTTGTTGAAACAAGGCTATTACGATTATATCTATGCTGTCAAGGATAAGAGTCAGGTAACAGCCGATGTCACACCTATAGCAGGTGATTTCTGGGAAACCAAAAACGAATATACCATTTATCTATATCTCTTCGATCCGACACAGAATTACGACCAGCTGATAGGAGTGAAGACGGTTTTATCACATTAATATTTTACTATGTCGGAAGAAAGAGTCACTTTGTTTGCAGAGATATTGCTGCCCTTGCCGATACCTGGCACTTACACCTACCGTGTTCCTTTTGAGCTGAACCAGAAGGCTAAGGTGGGACAACGTGCTGTGGTGCAGTTTGGCAAGACTAAGATAATGTCGGGTCTGATAATATCTCTCACAGAAGAAGTGCCTGACTGTACAAGTATAAAATATCTTCTCGACATACTCGATGACGACCCCGTAGTGAATGAGAACCAGCTGAAGCTCTGGCAATGGATAGCGTCATATTATCTCTGTTATCTTGGCGATGTAATGCAAGTGGCACTTCCTTCGGCATTGAAACTCTCCAGCGAGTCGAAGATAATGCTGTCGGATGAGTTTGTACTAGACAGCATGGCGTTGAGCGATAACGAATTTCTTATAGTAGAGGCACTGCAGATACAGCCGCAGCTGACTATAACAGAGGTAAGTAAGATAATAGGCTACAAGAAAATCATGCCTCTTATCAAGACGATGATAGAGAAGAAAATCATCGTGATGCAGGAAGAACTGCAGCAGAAATATAAGGCTAAGTATGAACGTTATGTGCGTCTTACAAACACATATCGTAACGAGGATGCCATGCGAGAGCTGATGGACACTCTTTCAAAACGTGCCTACAAACAGCTCGAGCTTCTGATGGCTTTTTTCGTGCTTGGCGGCTCTGCCGATAATGACGTGATAGCTTCCGACTTATTAAAAAAAGCAAATGCAACATCAAGCATATTGGCGACATTGGTCGACAAAGGCGTCTTTGAATCATATCAGAAAAGAGTTAGCCGTCTGAAAGAATATAAAGCTCTGACAGATGTCTCGACTATCAATCTCACAGAGAAACAACAGGAAGCTTACGATGAGATACATAAAGGCTTCGAGGAAGAGAAACCAGTCTTGTTACATGGTGTGACAGCCAGTGGCAAGACAGAAATATATATCAAGTTAATTCAAGAAGCTATCGACGAAGGCAAGCAGGTGCTTTATCTTCTTCCTGAGATAGCTTTGACAGAACAGATTATCAACAGGCTGAAGAAATATTTCGGCGATAGAGTAGGAGTGTATCACTCACGTTATGATAACAACGAACGCGTCGAGATATGGCAGCAGGTGATGAATTTCAGAAGTCAACATTCAACAGTCAACGGACAACAGGTTCTTGGTGACTCGGCGACTCGGCGACTCGGCGACTCAAAATACCAGATCATCATCGGTTCGCGTTCTGCTGTGTTCTTGCCTTTCACCGATTTAGGACTTATCATCGTCGATGAGGAACACGACAGTTCGTTTAAGCAAATCGACCCTGCGCCGCGTTATTCGGCTCGCGACCTCGCTGTTCTTATGTCGAAGATGTTTCACGCTCGCCTCTTGATGGGATCGGCTACACCATCCTTCGAGTCGTATTATAACGCAAGACAAAACAAATATCATCTCGTCACCATAACAGAACGTTACGGCGGTGTCGAGATGCCAGAGATAATCGTCGATGACCTTAGGGTGGAGACACGTCGCAAGACCATGCAGGCTAACTTCGGCAAGACTCTCGTCGATGCCATGAATAAGACGCTGGAAGAGAAGAACCAAGTCATCTTATTCCAGAACCGACGCGGATTCTCTCTGAGGATAGAATGTGAACATTGCAACTACATCCCTCAGTGTATAAACTGTGACGTCAGTCTGATATATCATAAGAATCAAAATATTTTGAAATGCCACTACTGCGGCTACACCACCAGCGTACCTACGGAGTGTCCGTCGTGTCGTAGCACCGACCTTAAGATGCACGGCTTCGGAACAGAACGCATCGAAGATGACTTGAAAGTCGTATTCCCTGGGGCTAACAGCTCGCGCCTCGACCTTGATACCACACGCACGAAAAACAGTTACCAGTACATACTAGAACAGTTTCAAAATAAAGAGACTAACATACTTGTGGGAACGCAGATGGTGACCAAAGGCCTCGACTTCGACTCAGTGAAAGTGGTGGGAATCCTCAACGCTGACAATATGCTTACCTTTCCCGACTTCCGTGCCTACGAACGCAGCTTCCAGCTGATGGAACAGGTGAGCGGCCGCGCAGGAAGAAAAGGCGACAAAGGCAAGGTCATAATACAGACATACCAACCTCAGCATCCGGTGATACTTAACGTCATCACCCATGATTATGTGAGGTTTTATGAAGAACAGATGCCGATACGACGTCAGTTCAACTACCCTCCGTATTCCAGACTCGTCATGATAAGACTTAAAGATGTCGACAGTCAGAAGCTCAATAAGGCAGCCGACGAACTCGCCAAGATATTCCGTCAGGTGTTTAAGGAAAATCTCCTCGGACCAGAATATCCTGTGGTGTCAAGAGTGAAGAATCAATATATCAAGCAGATGCTTATCAAAATTAATAAAGATTTGAATTCTACTAAAGTCAAAGAGTTTATCAATAAAACCATAGAAGACTTCAAACATAACAACGATTTCAAGTCGGTGAAGATACAGATTGATGTAGATCCGAATTAAGTTGCTGAGATTCTGAGTTGCTAAGTTGCTAAGTTGAGAGTCAAAGCTCAAAGTTCAAAGTTCAAAGTTCAAAGTTCAGGGTTCAAAAAAAACTGTTGTCTGTTGTCTGTTGTCCGTAGACTTTTCTTATCTTTGCATATTTATTTTTATATATAAATATGAACATAGAACATAGTGCTTATCAAGGCTTTACTATGTTTTGAAATATACTCTATGGAATATACATCAAGAAGAAAACAGCTCGAAACGATTCTTTCAGAAAAGATAGTGGTTTTGGATGGTGCTTTCGGCACTGAGATTCAGAGAATGGATAACACTTTGTTGTCTCCTTACGAACCTTTAAATGCGACAAACAGCGAACTCGTTAAGAGAGTGCATCGCTCGTATGTAGAAGCAGGTTCTGACATCATCTCGACTAACTCCTTCAACTGTTCTTACCTTGAACTTCTGAAACATGGCTATTCTAAAGATGAAATCGACAAGCTCAATGTTTTGGCTGCAAAGAACGCCAAGGAAGTAGCTGCTGAATATAATCGTGACATATTTGTCGCTGGTTCTGTAGGACCAACATCACAGTCACTTTCGTTAAGAACCATAGAGTTCGATGAGATGGCAGATTCTTACAAGACCCAAATCTCTTCACTTATCAAAGGTGGCGTCGACTTGATCTTAGTCGAGACATGCTTCGATGCTAAAAACATAAGAGCTGCTGTCTATGCTTATCTCACTTCATTGTCAGACTTGAATCTTACAGTCAACGATGTTCCTTTAATGGTTTCTGTTACACTTACAGAACAAGGCAATCTCTTGTCGGGTCATACCGTCGACATCGTATGGCAGATGATAAAACACGCCAAACCATTATCATTCGGCTTGAACTGCGGCTTCGGTTTCGAGAGAGCTGCTGAGCTGGTGATGAAACTACAAGAAATCCCAACAAATGTTTCTTTATATCCTAATGCAGGTCTCCCTGACCTCGACGGAAGATATACAGAGTCGTGTGCCGACTTCAACAGAAGAGCCAATGTCCTCGCAAAAGAGGGCTGCATAAACCTTATCGGCGGTTGCTGCGGTACAACACCAGAACATATACAGACAATAAAAAATGCTGTCGATGGCATAGCTCCAAGAGTCATCCCTCAGCAGAAGATAAACAAGAAATTCAGTATCATAGGCGAGAGATGTAACGTCGCTGGTTCGAAAAAATTCAGAGAACTCGTCAATGAAAACCTCCAAGACGCAGTGTCTGTCGCTGTGTCACAAGTAGAGTCAAAAGCAGATGTCCTCGACGTATGTTTCGACCATCCAGACATCGACTCTTCAATGATGAAAGACTTCATCGAATTGTTAGCTGCTTCTTCCGTAGCTTTCGTTCCAACGATGATTGACTCATCAGACTTCGACACATTGGTCATGGGTGTGAAGAGCTCCATGGTGAAACCTATCGTAAACTCAATATCTTTGAAAGAAGGCGAGACAGAGTTCCTCAGAAGAGCGACAGAGTTCTTCCGTTTAGGAACAAAAATCATCTTGATGCTCGCCGATGAGAGAGGACAAGCCGACACTTACGAGAGAAAGATTGAGATAGCAGAAAGAATAGTTACATTGGCTAAGTCGGTAGGCTTCGATGTTGACGACATCCTCATTGACCCTAATGTGCTGACGATATGCACAGGTATAGAAGAACACAGATATTACGGCAGAGATTATATACGCGCCACACGCTGGATAACACAGAACTTGGGAACACACGTCACAGGTGGCGTAAGTAATTTATCATTTGCTTTCAGAGGCAACACAGCAGTGAGAAACCTCTTGAATTCTGTCTTCGTACATCTCGCCAAGAGAGAAGGTCTCGACTATGTCATCATAAGTCCTACAGCTCTCATCAGCGAAGATAAGATAGCTCCAGCCGCTTTCGAAGACGCACGCTTGGCGATAGAAGGCGAGAGCGACGGCTCTAACTTGATACAGCATGTCGCTAAAGAAGTTGAAGTCAAGAAGGAGAAGAAAGAACTCACCACAGAGGAGAAACTCTCTGATGCTGTTGCTAACGGCAACACAACAAAAGCCGCTGAGCTTACTTCTCTCATCTTGTCGGAAGGTGGAACATTCCAAGGTGTCGTCAACGATATCTTGATGCCAGCGATGACATCATTGGGACAGCGTTTTGAAGAAGGCAAGGTGTTCCTCCCATCATTGGTGAAGGCAGCCTCTGCTATGAACGCAGCTATGGATGTCTTGAACACAACAGTCACCTTCACCGATTCATCAAAGAAAAAAGTCACGCTCGCTACAGTATATGGCGACGTTCACGATATAGGAAAGAATATTGTCGGAACAGTCTTGAAGAGTTCCGGTTTCGAGGTGGAAGACCTCGGCATACAGGTGCCAGCTGAGAAGATAGTAGAGTCGGCAAAAACATCTCAGGCTGTTTGCTTGAGCGGTCTCATCACACCATCGCTGACACAGATGATAAAGGTCTTGGAACAACTCAATGAAGCAGGCTTGTCGATACCGGTCATAGTTGGCGGTGCAGCTACATCGAAACTACACACAGCCTTGAAGATGGCTCCAGTGTATAACGGACCAGTGGCAAAGGCAACGACAGCGATAGATACAGTTAACCTTGTCAACAGACTCAGCGACCATCAGGCATGTCTGAGCTTGTATGAAGAACAAGAGGCGATACGCCGTCAGAAGACAGAGAACCTCTCACTCGAAGATTATAACTCATTGGAAATAGTGGCACAGAACTATGCGCCATACGTGCCAGTCAAAGAAGGTGTCTTCACTATCAATCCTATGATAGAAGAAGTCTTGCCTTTCATCGATTGGTCTTATTTCTTCTTCTCATTGCAGTTTTATGGAAAATATCCAGACCTGTTAGATAATAACGCTGAAGCACAACAAGCATTTGAACATGCACATGAGATGTTAGCTAAGATAATAGCAGACAAGAGTCTCTCTATCGAAGCTAGATTCGGTGTCGTAAAAGCGAATAACATGGGCGATGACCTCATAAAATTGTCGGATGGTTCAAAGAGTGTTGAACTTCCAATGTTGAGACGTCAGACTAAGATGCAAGACAGCATGTCGATAGCAGACACTGTCGGGCGCAACGACTATCTCGGAGTATTCGCTTTGACAGCAGGCATAGGACTGTCGAAACTGATGTCGGAGGCGGAGACACCATACGATGCCTTGGTGGTAAAACTCCTTGCCGACAGACTCGCTGAGGCTACAGGAGAATATATCCATTACAGAATACGTTCCGAATATTGGGGCTTCGACAAATCGCCATTCTCTTTTGACGAGAAACAATATCAAGGAAGAAGGATGTGCTTCGGCTATCCAGCATGCCCTGACCATTCTATGAAGAAACGTGTCTTCGACTTCTTGGAAGTGGAACAGCATACAAGCATGAGACTCACCGACAGTTATATGATAACACCGGAAGAGTCGTTATGCGGTTTGATTACCTCAAGAGGCGGCTACTTCTCAGTAGGTCGCGTCGATGAAGCACAGCTTGAGCATTATTCAAAATATGCTGGTTTGTCAGTGGAAAAATTAAAAGAGATATTACCTAATAACATATAAGATGAAAGTCATTGATATTTATAATTCTTTGCTAACTACAGGTAAGAAAGGTTTCTCTATCGAGATATTGCCTCCAGTGAAGGGAACGAGTCTCGACGATATTGAGAAGTCGCTTCTTCCTATCATACCATTGAGTCCGCAGTTTATAAACATCACCTTTCATGCTCCAGTGAGGAAGTTCGTCAATAGTGACAACGGAACTACTTTGGTGGAGTCGCATCCTAGGACGGCGACGGCTGCTGTTGCTGGTGCGCTTAAAAGAAGAACAGGTATCGAGGTGGTGCCACATCTCGCATCGGCAGCTTACACAAAGTTACAGCTTGAAGACTTCGTCATCGACTTCTCTTACGAAGACCTCGACAATATCTTTGTGATACGTTCCGACAAAGACCCTCTCGACTCTAGGTTCAGAGTGAATCCTTTTGGCCATAGCAACGCCGAAGGTCTAGTCGAACAAATCTCTAATCTCTCAAAAGGAATATATCATGATAAGTTCGTGAACGAGCCAACGCCATTGAATTTCTGTCTTGGCGTGGCAGCATATCCAGAGAAACATCAAGAAGCTTCATCCTTGGAAGAAGACATAAAATATCTCAAACAGAAAGTCGACAAAGGTGCATCATACATTGTGACACAGATGTTCTTCGATAACGAAAAATTCTATTCTTTCGTAGATAAATGTAATAAGATAGGAATCAATGTGCCTATCATTCCTGCACTGAAGCCATTGTCGCTGGCATCGCATCTGGTGTCGTTGCCTAACACATTCAGCATCACAATGCCTCAAGCTTTGGAACAAGCAGTGGAAAAGGTCGCTGATGATAAAGAAGCTGTAAAGAAAGTAGGAATGGAGTGGTGCTTGAGACAAACGGAAGACTTGCTGCGACAAGGTTTCCCTCTCATTCATTATTTCACCATGGGAAGAATGCACGACCTTTCAAAAAATCTTAGGGAGATTTTTTGAGAATTAGGAGTTAGGAATTAGGAGTTGAGGGTATGAGGAACTAAGGGTATGAAGAGTTGCTAAGTCGATAAGTCAATAGTCAGAGTTCTTAGTTCAAAGTTCAAAGTTCTTCGTTCAATATGTGGCATAAATTTTGTATTTTTCGTTACCCTCTAATAACAATTATTAATAGAATATTTATCAAGTTTTTATGAAAAAGATAACATCATTATTTTTACTTCTTACCTTATTGATATCATCATATAATGTTTTTGCTACAGAAGTAGAAATGTCAGTAGAACCTGAAATCAAAGGTAAAGTTATAGATATAGAGACTGATGGTCCGCTTGAATATGCGACCGTCAGTCTTTTTAATTCCCAAGACTCTACATTGGTAACAGGTGTCATCACAGATATGAACGGTGACTTTTCCCTTAAAGCTAAGCACGGTAAATATTATGTGGTGGTACAGTTTATGGGTTATGAGCCTAAGACAATCAATGTTAACCTTAAAGGTAAAGTAGACCTTGGAAACATCGTCATGCGTCCCGACTCAGCCTTGCTTGAAGAAGTTGAGGTGGTGGCTGAGAAAAGCACCATGTCGATGACTCTCGACAAACGTGTCTTTAACGTAGGCAAGGACGTGAGCAGCACTGCTGGTAATGCGATAGAAGTTCTTGACAATATCCCTTCTGTCAATGTTGATGTTGAAGGTAATGTAAGCCTTCGTGGCGACAGCGGCGTGCAAATCCTCGTCGATGGCAAGGTCTCTGGTCTCGCTGGTGTCAGCACGCAAGACGCTCTCCGCAGCCTTCAAGCTGATATGATAGAAAAGATTGAAGTGGTGACAAATCCATCGGTACGTTACGATGCAGAAGGTACTGCAGGTATCATCAATATCGTTCTTAAAAAAGACAAACGTAAGGGCTTCAACGCTTCTGTTGACCTTCGCGGCGGATTCCCAGTACAATGGGGCGAGAAGTTTTTCAAGGAAGACTTCCCATTCCAGACAGGTGTAGGCGCTAGCCTCAACTACAGATTCAAGAAGTTTAACGTATTTGCTAACTATAACTTCAACTATCGTGATGACATCAGCGACGGCTATACTATGACAGAATATTTCGAAGACTGTCTCTATGATCCAACATTAAAAAATCATGATGATGCTACTCAGATAACAGAGCAGCTTACATATCGTAACAGAAACAGAAAAGGTCATAACATCCGTGGCGGCTTCGACTATTACTTCACAGATAACGACATCCTCACTTTCAGTACTATGTACCGTCAGTCGAAAGGTCATAACCTTCCAAGCGTTACTTATATCGACAACTTCCCATTCCAAGGCTTGCAGAATTTCTCAAGACGTACTGAAGATTGGTTTAACGACAGACCTATGATGGAATACACTCTTTCTTATGATAAATATTTCGGTTCAAAAGATAACTCACTCAGAGCTTCTGTACGTTATTTCACCAACTCCGATACAGAATGGTCAGATATCGTCGACGCTGAGTTCTTGACACAAGAAGATATGGATATCAATAATCCTTTCTTTAGCTTGAATCAAACTACTCATGCTCAGGAAAACCAACAGAACCTTCAGGCTACCGTCGACTTCGTTCATCACTATGGACTTTCTGTTGTTGAGCTTGGTGGTAAATATACAAATCAACTCATCAATAATAATTTGATGGTGACAGAAAATGGTTCGATTCTTCAAGATTATACTCACGATTTCGACTATAACCAACAGGTGGCAGCTCTTTATGCTATCTACGGAAGAGAGTTCGGCCGCTTCTCAGGACAACTTGGACTCCGTTCAGAGTTCACTCTCATCGACACATATCTTAAAGATAAAGAAGAAAGAAACGATCAGAAATATCTGAACTTCTTCCCAACAGGTCACTTGAATTATTCATTGACAGAGGTGGATCAGATTCAGGCAAGCTACGCTCGTCGTATCCGTCGCCCTTGGTATCATCAGATGGCTCCATTCCATTCTTTCAACGACGACCGTAACATCAGAACTGGTAACCCAGCTTTGAAACCTACATTTACCGATAGTTACGAGATTTCTTATCTTCGTTTCTGGGATAAAGGCAATGTCAACTTCACAGCATATTATCGTCACAGCACCGACGTGACACGTCATTTCACTACTGTTATTGGCGATGTATCTTACAGCCGTCCTGAGAACTTCGGTATCAGCGATGACTATGGCCTCGAACTCGTAGGTTCATTGGATATTGTAAAATGGTTTAACATCAATGGTAGCATCAACTTCTTCAAGTCTAACACCGTCGGCGATTGGAACGGCAGACATTATGTTACCGATTCATATAACACCTTTGCACGTCTCGTCGCTAAGTTCAGACTTAAGAAAGTGTGCGACTTCCAAATCACAGGACGTTACATGGGACCACGCGAAGAACCTCTCGGCTATCGTGATGCTAACTACTGGTGCGACTTCGCTGCATCAAAAGATGTGTTTAACAAGAATGCTACCATCTCTCTTAACATACGCGACGTCTTCGGCAGCAGACAACACGGAGGTGAGTCATGGGGCGATAACTTCTGGCAATACAGCGAAAGCACATGGAGCACAACGACAGTGACACTTAACTTTAACTATCGCATCAACCAGCAACAGAAGAGAAGAATGCCACAAGCATCATCGGGTGGCGGTGACAGCTACGAAGGTGGTGAAGGAATGGAGATGTATTAAGAACTAAGGCTTTTGGCTTTTGGCTGTTGAACTAAAACCAACTTATTAACTCATAGACTCAAAGCTTCTCAGCAACTTAGCAACTCAGTATCTTGGAGACTCGGAGTCTCATTATTTTTGGCAACATTATCTAAAAAAAGGACATCAATTGATGCCCTTTTTTGTGTTAATTAGTGTTGATTCGTGGATTATTCTATAACGATTTCATCACAGAAAATCCAGCCTGGTTCGCCAGCACCGACGTGCCAGTCAGGACAAGCGTCGATTTTCTTAGCGACCATCTTGATATATCTTGCTGATAACTTCTTGTCGATAGAGAACTCGTGAAGAATAGGGTCTTCTGTTTCTTGAGAGATAGTGTTGTCGATAACACCTACTGATTGGAATTTCTTGCCGTCGTTAGATACGAAGAACTCAACTTGTTTTGGCATGAAAATCCATGACTTCTGGTCTTGCAAGAAACTACCTGCTAATCTGTTGATTTCTTGAACTTCGCTTAAGTCGACTGTAGCTACGAGGTCAACGCCATGGTAACCTTGCCATGTTCCAACGCGGAAGTTATTGCTGCCTCTTTGGTAGTCGATGAGCGCGATGTCACCACCAGCTTCATATTGTGAGTTGTATCTGTTTTCGAGTGTTATTGTTCTTCCTGCAGCGATTTTCTTGAAGTTACCTTCGATGACATTGCTTCTCTTGCCGTCTTTCACAGCTACTACCATTACGTCTGAACTTTCGTTGATTACGAATGGAGCTGTGTATAATGTGCTGCTTTCATCAGGAGTGCTGCCGTCTGTTGTGTAGTACATCTTGACGTCAGAATCCAAATGGCTTAACTCGATATTTAATGTTTCAAAGAAAACATCAGAAGCGACTTTGATGATAGGGGCAGTCACGATGATAGGACCTTCTATTTTTTGTGTTGGGCAGTTTTCAACCTCTGTAGCCCATGTCGATTTGCGGCTGTTTGTCATCTCGAATTCTAATGTTCCGCCATTATGAACTTCGTCGAAGTAGATGTAGCTGCGTTTTAAAGGTTTGCCGTTGAGTTTGACAGACTCGATATAACGGTTTTCTCTAGAGAGGTTATTTGCTGTGATGGTGAAAGTCTTTCCGTTTTCGAGGTTAACGACCATTTCGTCGAAATGAGGCACGCCTATGACGTAGTAGCCGCTAGCTGGTGTGACAGGATAGAAGCCCATCGCGCTCATGACATACCATGCTGACATCTGACCGCAGTCTTCGTTGCCGCATAAACCATCAGCTTGATCAGTGTATAATTCATACATGATTTTGTTGACGAACTTCTGTGTCTGAGAAGGCTTGCCTAAATAATTATAGAGGTATGCCATGTGGTGGCTAGGTTCGTTGCCGTGAGCATATTGTCCGATTAGACCAGTGATGTCAGACTGAACACGACCTGTCAATTCAGAAGAAGAATTGAAGAGTTCGTTGAGTTTTCTTGTGTAAGCTGTTGTTCCGCCCATCATCTCTATGTGAGTGTTGATGTCTTGAGGAACGAAGAAGTTATACTGCCATGTGTTAGCCTCTGTGAGCATGAAGTTGACCTGTGTTGGGTCGAAAGGAGTTACGAAGCATCCATTTCTCTTTCCACGGAAGAATTTGTCTTTTGGCTCGTATAAGTTTTTGTAATATTGAGCTCTCTGATAAAATTCGTTTGCGATATCTTCTTTGCCGAGAGCTTTAGCGAGACGGGCGATGCACCAGTCATCGTAAGCATATTCCAGAGTCTTTGACACAGACTCGCCTTCGCAGTTAGAAGGGATGAAGCCGTATTCTTTGTAGCAGCTCAATCCGAATTGGTCTTCGCGAGCTGTCTTTACCATTGCTTCTAATGCCTTTTCGTAGTCGATGCCTTCGAGTCCGCAGAAGTATGCGTCAGCGATGACAGGGATAGCATGGTAACCGATCATGCAGTTGGTCTCGTTAGCTGCGAGTTCCCAAACAGGAAGAAGACCGCCTGTCTCGTAGTTATTAATAAAGGTGTTGATGATATCGATGCTACGTTCTCTTTGGATGAGGGTGAGCAAAGGATGTTCAGTTCTGAAAGTATCCCATAAAGAAAAGACGGTGTAACGAGGTCTGTCGCTTTGATAAACCTTCTTGTCGTGAGCGCGATAGCGACCGTCGACGTCAGAGTAGAGGTTTGGCACTACGAAGCAGTGATATAAAGAAGTGTAGAAAATATCCTTGTCATCTTCATTAACGACAGTGTTAATTTGTATGCGGTTCAACTCGTCGTTCCATTGTTGGTAAGTCTTTTGTGTCAAGGTATCGAAGTCGAAGTCGTTGATTTCAGCTGCGAGGTTTTTCTTTGCGCCCTCGACATCTACTGCTGATGTAGCGACGCGCATCACTATAGGTGTGCCGTCTGTTGCGTCGAAGTCGAGCCATGCTTGTAAATCTTTGCCTTCAGCATGTTTCATATTAGGATGCTCTACGTTATCGGAGCAAATGCCGTAGCCAGTGAATGGTTCTGAAAATTCAGCATAGAAATAAAGATACTGGTCTTTTGCCCATTGACCTGTACGACGGAAGCCGCTGATAGCGTTATCGCTTTCTATTGTTATGAAAGACTCATAAATAGTTTCAGCAGAGGTGTTTGACTCTTGAAGGTCGATGATGATGTGAGCGTCGTTGGTTTGAGGAAAGGTATAACGTTGCATAGCAGAGCGTTCTCCGGCATTGAGTTCTACCTTAATATTATAGTCGTCGAGGATGACGGAATAATAACCAGCTTTAGCAATTTCGTTTTCATGTTTGAAAGCGGAGCTATAGTCTTTTGAGTTGCATGAGACTTTTCCTGTGATAGGAGAGAAGCGGAAGTCGCCATAGTCGTTGCAGCCAGTACCAGTGAGGTGAGTGAGGCTGAATCCGAGTATAGTACTATCGGAGATGTGGTAGCCAGAGCAACCATCCCAAGAGTCCATGCGAGTGTCTGGACTATTCTGTATCATGCCGAAAGGTGCTACTGCACCAGGGTAGGTGTGACCATGGCCTCCTGTTCCGACAAAGGGATTTACATACTGAGCTAAATCTTGTTTCTCACTTTTTTGAGTGTTACAAGAGAAACACAAGAAACTAATCGCGATAATTAATAAGGTGATTCTTTTCATTTTATAAATAATTATTTTGTAAATTTTCCTGATTAAAGAATTTCGGTAAAGATACTTATTAATTTGATATCGTGCAAGATTTAGTTTTGTTGAAAATTAATTTTAAAAAAGCTGTTTTTTTTAGCTTATGGCTTGTATTTTTATTATATTTGCAAACTGAAAAGTAGAATCAATTAAATTTACTTATTACTAATTAAATAATTATTAAAATGAAAAAAGTTCTTTTACTTTCTTTAGGTCTCGTTATGGGACTTGGTGCATTTGCACAACAAGTAGCAGTTAAAGCATTACCTGCTCCTGTTAAAGCAACTTTGGAGAGAAAAGCTCTCGGTACAGACGTTGTTGAAGGAACAGTTAATTTCACAGCTACAAGAGGTACACAAAGTGTTGTTGTAAACGAAGAGTTGGAATACACAGAAGCTGAAGCTTTCTACACAACTTACGATTTACAATCAAATAGTTTAATCGCTAACCGTATGTATCAAGCTAAAGACGGTTCTGTAGCAGTTGTTGCAACTATGTCAACACAAGAATATGATCCAAACTTTGCTGACCGTGGTACAGGTTACAATTTTGCAAAAGCTGGTGACATGGATTCATGGGGTGATATTCCAGAAGAACGTGTTGAAGACATCAGAACAGGTTGGCCAACAATCGCTCCTTACGGTGCTGAAGGCGAAATCCTCGTTAACCACTCAGAAGGTCTCAACTACTGGATTAGAACAGTAGCTGGTGAAGGTGAATGGGATGGTCCTCACGCTATTCCTAATCCAGATGCTACAAAAATTGAAGGCATTGAAGAAGGATTGACATTATCATGGGCAAGAGTTGTTACAACAGGTGAAAACAACGACGTTGTTCACATCTTTGCAGCAGCAACAGGTACAAACAGTTACTATCAATTCTATGTACGTTCAACAGACCTCCAAGAATGGGATGTTCAATTATCTCCACTCGCAATGGATGATTTAGCAATTGGTTTCTACGCAGCTGACGACTATGCTGTAGCATCAAACGGCAACTACGTTTCTGTTGTTTACTGCGCTGGTTGGACAAGCCACGTTATGCTTTATGAATCAAACGACCAAGGTTTGACATGGACAAGCAGAATGGTATGGGAAAGCCCTATCCACGGTTTAGACTGGGCAACAGATGAAAATTCATTAGTCGACCAATGTTACGGTCCAGCTCATGCTTCTGTAGCAATCGGTAAAGATGGTGTTTCACACGTAGCTCTTTCTGTAGGTGTTTACTCACGTGAAGAATTAAATCCTAACGGATACCTCGTATACTACGGTTTGGTAACTGATGGTATTGCTTACTGGAATGACACAACAGCATGGGAATATGAAGTAAATGGTACAGATACTATTGCTATCCCTAGCCCAATTCGTTCAGTTAGAGATACAGAACTTAAACATGCTTTAAGATTATGGTGGGAAGATCCAGAACAAGAAGGTTATATCCAAATGGATCTTACAAACTTCTGTGCTTGGATGCCTCCACACGTAGAAGATGGTTATAAAGCTTACGACCCAACATACCAATACACAGGTTCTGAAGCTAATACAGCAGGTGACTACCAATCATTCTTCGGCCTCTCAGCTTATCCATCAATCGCTGTAGACCCATTTGGTAACTTAGCTATCTCATGGTGTTCACCAGACTTAAACCGTGATATGTACAATGGTGTATACTATATGAGAACTCCTTTCGTTAAATACAAACCAGCTAACGTTCCTTACTGGTGGCAAGTTAACTACCATGGCATTAGCATGTACCAAGACTTTATCCACACAGGTGACGAAGCTACATGTATTTCAGCTGTAAGTGGTTCAGTAAATCCAAATGAATTCTGGTTCTCATGCTTGTCAGACGACACTCCAGGTTTCCATACAGGTTCTATTACATCACAACCTAACATTTCAACAAGTACAGTTAACGTATTCAAATTCACTCCAGCTGAAGGTTATACATCAGACGAATGGTTAAATGTAAATGAAACAATCGATGTTGTTTACAATATCTTCCCTAACCCAGCTTCAGAATACATTAACATCAGCTCTTCAATGGAAGCTAATGCAGTTGTAACATTCTCAAATATCGCTGGTCAAACAGTTAAAGTTGTTAACACAAACTTAACAACAGGTAGCAACACAATCGCTGTTAACGATCTTACAAGCGGTGTTTACTTCTGCACAGTAACTGCTAACGGTTACAGCCACACAACAAAAGTTGTTGTTAAATAATAGAAGATAACATTTCTTTATAAAAAAAAGAGCGGTCTTATGATCGCTCTTTTTTTTAATGATTAAATGATAATGTAAAATGAATAATGTAAAATGAATAATTTTGAATTTATTATGAACTATTGTTAGCTTAATTATTTTATTTAAATAGAATGTTTATGAAACCGAATCTTATTTTAGAAAAGAGCATGGAGCTTGCATTATCCATTGTTGATTTATATAAATATTTATGTGCTGAGAAACGTGAATTTGTGATTTCTAAGCAACTATTACGTTCAGGTACAAGTGTTGGTGCAAATGCTAAAGAAGCGTCTTTAGCGCAATCTAAACGAGATTTTGTGGCCAAATTGTCTATATCATTGAAAGAGGCTGGAGAAACAGAGTATTGGCTTGAGTTATTGTATAAAAGTAACTATATAACAAAGACTCAATTTGATAATTATTATAATATAAATGCAGATATATTACGAATCATCACGGCAATATTAAAGACTGCCCGAAACAATTTATAATATTATCATCTACATCATACATCATACATCATACATCATACATCATACATCATACATCATACATCATACATCATACATCATACATCATACATCACACATCACACATCACACATCACACATCACACATTAAACATTAAACATTAAACATTATACATTATACATAAAAAAAAGACAGCCCTAAAGCTGTCTTTTTTTTATCATACCAAGAACTTAAATTATTTCTCTCCTTTACGTGTTGAGTAAGTGAGACGGAATGCACCGCATTTACGGAGTTCTTGTTTAACATCGGTGATGAGACCCATTCTTACTTCTTCATGACATTTCAATGAAGTTGTGAGGAGAGGGCGGTCAGATTCGCTACGAGCTAAACGTTCGCTTTCGATAAAAGGAATAACGTCTGTTATTTTTGCGAACTGGTCGTTGAGCTGAATACGAGACTCTGTACCGTATGTTTTAGCATTGGTAGGAGGTCCGATGTAGATATAGCTAACTAAAGATTTCTTTTCTAATTTTTGAACTTCAGTTGCTTCTGGTAATTTCATTTTAACTTTCAAAGATACTTCACGCATTGATGTTGTAACCATGAAGAAGAATATCAACATGAAGATAATGTCAGGCATAGAACCGGTACTCATTGCCGGAACTTCCTTAGCTTCGTCTGATCTATATTTTGATGCCATAATAATAATCTCCTATGTTTTATTAATATTCTTTAGGTTCAGCCTCTGAGATACGGACAGGAACAATTTTGTTGATAGCATTGATCTTGTCTTCATCTTTCAAGTCTGCATAATTTTGATTGAAGTACTTCATAGACATTTCGTCTTTCATTTCGTTGAAAGCTCTAGCCAATTCATTCTGAACGCTTATATACATTACGTATGATGTACCGCGGTCATTTTGGAGTGACACGACGCCTTTACTTAACATCACGTCGCCTACGAGTTCGATGTTTTTAACTTCTACCTCAGGGGCTGTTTCGTCGCTTGGACGAGGTGTGATGAATTCTTTTGTTAAATCCTTAAGTGTGGCTACGTCACCTGGTTTTCCGTTGACTAACAATTTATCATACTTGTTAATCATCACGTTCATAATGTTTCTTTCTTTAACTTTGACATCCATTTCTGGATTTTCAATTGGTGGAGGTAGACGACGGGTAATACCTGTGTCTGTATCCATAGTTGTAGTAACTAGGAAGAATACCAACAGCAAAAAAGAGATATCGGCCATTGAACCTGCATTGAGATCCGGTACTTTCTTTTTTTGTCTAGCCATATTCTTAATTAGTTAAAGAGTTTATAAACTGCTGAGCCTATTGCTGCTACGAATGTACCACCAAGAACGATGTATAAGAACATCATTAAGAAGTCGCAAATTGCTTCTGCACTAGCTGTAACATTCATTGATTCTAAATATTCTTGACTTAATGTTGCACCTGGAGATGCGATATAAGCGATTAAAGCTACTACTGCGAATGCGCCTAAAGCGATAGCGATTTTTTTGACGCTGCCAGGATTAACAATAACTCCATAGATAGGAGAGAAGAGAAAAGCTAAAACGAGTAATATGACGAGAGCGTATGTCATATACATTTGAAGGTCAGCACTAGTCTCACCCTTGAATACGCAGATTGCAAGGATTACGACTATCAAGCCCATAAGACCCCAAAGCCCGTATTTACATATTTTTAATAATTTATCTTCCATTGTTAACTGTTTTTGATGTTAACGAAAATTAGTTTTTCTTTGAATATTCGTTTAAGATATCCATGAAAGTGATTGTGCTGTCTTCCATGTCGTTTAAGATACCTTCAATCTTGTTAAGGATGAAGTTGTAAGCTACTTGGAGAATCATAGCTGTGATCAAACCGAAAACAGTTGTTAACAAAGCAACTTTCATACCGCCAGCAACGATAGTAGGGCTGATGTCACCAGCTGCAGCGATAGAGTCGAAAGCTTGAACCATACCGATAACTGTACCGAAGAAACCTAAGTTAGGTCCTAAAGCGATACATAATGTAATCCAGCTTGTGCCGCTTGATAAGTTACCATTCATAACTGAACCGTAAGAAATCATAGCTTTTTCTACTTCATCAAGACCATCGTTGAAACGCATTAAACCTTGGTAGAAAATGCTTGCGACAGGACCGCGTGTGTTACGGCAGAGTTCCTTAGCTTTTTCTACACCACCTTCGTTCAAAGCAACTTCTAAGTCGGCAACTAATTTCTTAGTGTTTGATGTGCTTAATGTTAAGTAAATAATTCTTTCAATACAGAGAGCTAAACCGAGGATTAAACAGACGAGAACGAGTGTCATGAAACCCCAACCACCGTCGATGTATTGTTTCTTAAGAACTTCGTGGAATGTTGGTTCTTCTTCTACTTCTTCAATAGTTGCTGTTTCTACAACTTCTTCAACTGGAGCTGCTTCTTCTGCAACTTGTTCTGTAGCTTCAGCAGCTACTTGCTCTGTTTGTGGTACGTTTTCTTCTTGTTGTGCAAGAACTGAATTGCTGATACCGAATGTCATAAAACCAGCAATTGTAAGTAAAGCAATTAATTTTTTCATGATTAAAAATGTTGATTACTACTTTTGAATTTTGTGATTTTTACTATTTAAATTTAACTTAATTTAATTCATTTCTAGCTTTGCGGAGAGAGCGGGATTCGAACCCGCGATACCCTTTTGGAGTATACACACTTTCCAGGCGTGCTCCTTAAACCACTCGGACATCTCTCCTTTCTCAAAGTCCATAAAAGACTCGCCAAAGTTACACATTTTTTCTTTAAAAAATGAAATAAATTTTAAACAATGTGTATTTTTTTGAACCTTGAACTTTGACTCTCAACTCAGCAACTCAGCAACTCAGTAACTCAGTAACTCAGCAACTCAGCAACTCTACAAAGTAATCTCCCCTCTGATAGGTATCTGTAAAAGTTCTTTGATCTTTTCTGTAGTGTAACCTTCTCCTAAGAGATACATCAACTTGGCTATAGCCGATTCTGTCGTGATGTCGTGTCCACTGATGACGCCGATTCTGTTTAAATCCAAACTTGTCTCGTAACGTCCCATCTCAACAGAACCTGACTTACATTGTGTTACGTTATAAATGATGAGTCCTCTGTCTATGGCGTCTTTTAATTCTTCGATAAACCATGTCGCTGTTGGTGCGTTGCCTGAACCGTATGTCTCGATGATGACTCCCTTTAAATTAGGTGTGTTCAATATGTGATGGACGAGTTCCTTTGTGATGCCAGGGAATAACTTCAAGATGGCAACGTTGTTGTTTAACTTTGTATGTAGCTTTAATTTTTTGAAGCTAGGTTTTGCGATATACTCCTTATTATATTTAATACGTACGCCTACATCTGCTAATGATGGATAGTTGCCAGATACGAAAGCATTGAAATGTTCGGCATTGTGCTTCGTTGTTCTGTTGCCTCTTAATAATTGGTTTTCGAAGAAAATCGTCACTTCTGGCACTTTGGCGGTGTCTTCGTCTTTAGCAGCTGCAATCTCGATAGCAGCGATGATGTTTTCTCTGCCATCGCTTCTTACCATGCCCATCGGTAATTGAGAACCGGTGAAGACTACTGGCTTGTTGAGGTTTTCTAACATAAAACTCAATGCTGATGCGGTGTAAGCCATGGTGTCAGAACCGTGTAACACAACGAAGCCGTCGTATTTCTCATAACAGCTTTCTATCTTCTGTGCCAATGTTACCCAGAAATCTGGTGTCATGTTTGAAGAATCAATCAGATTGTCAAAGGCGTAGAAGTCTAGCTGATAATCCAAGTTTCTTAATACAGGCAAATGATCGTATAGATTATCAAAATCGAATGGTACCAAACTGCCAGTCTGTGGGTCTTGCATCATTCCGATGGTGCCTCCAGTATAAAGGATTAATATAGATGTTTTTTCTCCTGACATAAGCTGATGTTTTATGTTATAAGTTAAATAATTTTCTTGCGTTATTTGTCGTTGCCTCAGCAACTTCCTTGATGTCGATGCCTTTCACTTCCGCTATTTTCTTCGCGACTTCCACCATATATGATGGCTCGTTTCTTTTTCCTCTATATGGAACTGGAGGTAGATAAGGGTCGTCGGTTTCTAATATTATCTTATCTAATGGAATATTTGCTAAATAATTTTTAACGTCACAGTTTTTATATGTGATGACACCACCGAGTCCGAGCTGGAATCCTAATGAAATGGCGATGTTGGCTTGTTCTTCTGTTCCGTTGAAACAGTGGAAAACACCTTTGAGACCGCCGTCTTGTTCTTGTTCCAAGACTTTAAACATAAGGTCGAAGGCATCGCGAGTGTGTAGTGCCACTGGAAGATGCAGCTGCTTCGCCCATCGTAGTTGCTCCTTCAATACCTCGACTTGTTGTTTCTCAAATGTCTTGTCCCAATATAAATCTAACCCAATCTCACCGACACCGACCCAGTAGTTTCTCTCCATTTCTTTTTCAATGACAGAGAGATGTCTTTTGTAATCATCCTTGACACCTTCTGGATGAAGTCCCATCATGACCTTGCAATTGTCGAGATGTTTTTCATAGAAATCCATCATCGGCTTGATGGTTGTTTCGTCGGTGTTAGGAAGCAATATCATGTCGACACCGACTTCAAGAGCTCTCTGAAACACCGATTCTCTGTCGGTGTCGAAAGCTTCGTCATAAATATGTGAGTGAGTGTCGATATACATAATAATTAATATAAGAAGTTATCGTATGGATATCTGATTGCGTGCATGTCACGAATCTCTTGATAGAGAAGGTCTCTGAAGTCTTGATAGTTGTCTTTTTCGACAGCAGAGATGAAGATGCAGGTATTGCCTTTTGCCATCCATGTCTTCTTCCAGTCTTCCAAAGAATAATTGGATTTTGTGACAGGAGTGAGGTCGTCTTCTTCTTTTTCGATATAGCTATATGCGTCAATCTTGTTGAAGACCATGATAATCTTCTTGTCGCCAGCACCTATTTCGTTAAGAGTTTTGTTAACGACTTCAATCTGTGACTCGAAGTCGGGATGTGAGATGTCGACAACATGAAGAAGGATGTCAGATTCTCTCACCTCGTCTAATGTGGATTTGAATGACTCGACAAGTTGGTGAGGCAATTTTCTGATGAAACCTACGGTGTCTGACAAAAGGAATGGAAGGTTCTCCACTACGACTTTACGCACTGTGGTTTCCAATGTTGCAAATAATTTGTTTTCTGCGAAGACATCAGACTTGCTCAGTAAGTTCATTATCGTCGATTTGCCGACATTGGTATAACCTACAAGTGCCACTCTTACAAGTTGTCCGCGGTTTTTACGTTGGACTGTCTTCTGCATGTCTATCTCTTTGAGTCTTTCTTTGAGACTTGTGATTTTGTCGCGTATGATACGGCGGTCGGTCTCGATTTCCTTTTCACCAGGACCTCTGAGTCCGATACCTCCTTTTTGTCTTTCCAAGTGAGTCCACAAGTGAGTGAGTCGAGGAAGCATGTATTGATATTGAGCGAGTTCTACCTGTGTCTTGGCGTGTGCTGTTCTTGCGTTTTTCGCAAAGATGTCCAAGATGAGGTTGGTTCTGTCCAATATCTTACATTCAAGTTCCTTTTCGATGTTACGAAGTTGTGTTGGAGTAAGTTCATCATCGAAGACTGCCATGGTGATGTTTTCAGCCTTGATGTATTGTTTAACCTCTTCAAGTTTACCTGTTCCTAAATATGTCACGCTATTAGGATGGTCAAGAGGCTGGATGAAGCGAGCTACTGGCACGCCTCCCGCTGTCTCGACTAAGAAAGCGAGCTCGTCAAGGTATTCCTCTGTCTTCTCTCTGTTCTGCAATTGAGTGCTCACGGCAACCAGTACCGCTGTCTCTATCTTTTCTTCGTAAACTACAAACTTCTCCGCCATATTTTTTAACTCTGACTTTTGACTCTGACTCTTGACTCTGACTCTTTAATGTCTGTGTCAATAGTCTGAGTCAGTGTTAATTTAAAAGCTTCTAAAACCGATAATTTCTCTAACTTCTTTAATTGTCTTGCTTGCGCTAGCGTGAGCTTTTTCTGCTCCCATGCGTGCTACTTTCTTAATATATTCGTCATCGCTAGAAAGCTCGTTGATACGTTCGCGGAATGGTGTCACCATCTGGATGATGTCTTCTGCGAGTTGTTTCTTCATATCGCCGTAGCGGATGCTCATATTGTTATATGCCTCATCGAAGAACTGGACAGTTTCAGGTTTTGATACTATCTTCATGAGGTTGAAGAGATTTTGTATTGGTTCAGGTTTTACCTGGTTAGGTTCTGTTGGACCGCTGTCGGTCACGGCGCGCATCACTTTCTTGCGGATTGACTTGTCGTCTTCATACAAGAAGATGGCATTACCTTCGCCTTCAGATTTACCCATCTTGCCGCTGCCGTCGAGTCCAGGGACTTTGATGAGTTCTTTGCCGTAGTTGAATGCTTGTGGCACAGGGAAATAATCTATGCCATAGATACGGTTGAAGCGTTCTGCGAAGTCGCGTGCTTTTTCGAGGTTTTGTTCTTGGTCTTTTCCGACAGGGATATAATTTGATTTATGAATGAGAATGTCGGCTGCCATCAAAGTAGGGTAGGTGAGGAGACCGGCATTGACGTTGTCAGGTTGTTTGCGGACTTTTTCCTTGAAAGTAGTGACGCGTTCCAACTCGCCGATATAGGCGTTCATGTTTAAGAAAAGATAAAGCTCAACTACTTCTGGAACGTCGCTTTGGACATATAATGTAGCTTTTTCAGGGTCGAGACCTGCTGCGAGATATTCCACCAAAATCTGTTTCACTCTTCCATGTAAATCGTCTGGATGAGGGTGTGTAGTAAGAGAATGATAGTCAGCAATGAAAAAATAACAATTGTAGCTATCTTGTAATTTGATGAAATTTTGAACTGCTCCGTAATAATTGCCGAGGTGTAAATTACCTGTTGGTCTGATACCGCTTAAAACTATTTCTTTCATATTTATAAATTAATACGCAAAGATAATAAAAAAGGCAAAAGGTTAAAGTCAAAAGTCAAAAGTTTTTTTAATTGGGAGTAGGATTTAGGATTTGAGAATTTATAAAAAAACTCAGAACCCCAATTTTGAGATTCTGAGTTTTTTTAATTTCTGAGTTTCTGAATATCTTGGTTTTATTTACCTTGAACTTAAAGTAGTATTTCTTCTCCGTTCTTGTTGAGGAAATTATATTGCATGATATGGAAATGTCTTGATGCTTTGATAGATATTTTCTTGCTGTATTTCCATTGCCATTTTCTTCTTATTGAGAAAAATCCTTTAGTTAGATATGCGTGTATGAAAGGATGTACTTGTACTGTGATAGATTTTTCATTTTGGTCTAACAGCAAGTATCTCATGTTGTTCTCAATTTCATCTATTAACAAGGAAGAAGATTTGATTTTTCCTGTGCCTCTGCATGTTGGGCATTCTTCTTGTACTGTGACTTCTGTCTCTGGTCTTACTCTTTGACGTGTTATTTGTATGAGACCGAATTTTGAAGCAGGGAGTATGGAATGTCTTGCACGGTCTTTCGACATCTCTTCTTTAAGTTTGTTGAAGAGTTGCTTTCTGTTTTCAGCATTTTGCATGTCGATGAAGTCGACGATAATTATACCGCCCATATCGCGGAGTCGTAATTGTCGTGCTATTTCTACTGCTGCTTCTAGGTTTACTGTCAAGGCGTTCTCTTCTTGAGATTGTTCTTTGTTCACACGGTGTCCGCTGTTGACGTCGATGACGTGCATAGCTTCTGTGTGCTCAATAACGAGGTAAACACCATTTCTAATTGTGACTACTCTACCAAAGAGGCTCGCAATCTGTTTGTCGATATCGAATGTGGTAAAGATGTGTTCTTTACTCTTGTGGAATTTTAAGATATCTTTCTTTTGCGGAGCTATGGTATTGATATAGCTTTTGATTTCTTCATAAAGATTGGCGTCGTCGACGTATATTCCATTGAATGACTCGTTCAGGAGGTCTCTCAACATCACAGATGTGCGGTCCAATTCGCTGATGAGTTTGCATGGATTCTTGCTTCCGTTCATGACTTCTGTCATGGTTTCCCATTTCTTGAGGAGGGATTTGAGGTCGGCATCGAGTTCTGCTACTTTCTTGCCTTCGGCTACAGTTCTGATGATAACGCCGAAATTGTTAGGCTTGATGCTTTGGATGAGAAGCTTAAGACGTCTGCGTTCTTCGCTGCTTCTGATTTTTTGTGATACCGAGATTCTGTTTGAGAATGGTACTAATACGATGTAACGTCCTGCAAATGATATGTCGGATGATATTCTAGGACCTTTGGTGTTGATAGGTTCTTTGGCAATCTGAACCGGTATTCTGTCTCCAACTGTTAAAATGTCTGATATCTTTCCTGACTTGCTGATGTCTTTTTCCATCTCGAACTTGTCCATGTCCAGCAGTGTAATGTCACCAGATTCTGCTAATTTGGTGAATTTACGCAATGAAAGGATTTGAGGACCGAGGTCTAGGTAATGCAAGAAAGCGTCTTTTCTGCTTCCTATGTCAACGAAAGCCGCATTTAAACCAGGTAATATCTTCTTGATGCGTCCTAGATAAACGTCACCTACGGAAATGCTATTGTTTTTTTGTTCTTTATGAAGTTCGACAAGCTGTTTGTCTTCCAATAAAACAATATTAACCTCTGAAACATCAGCACTGATGATGAGCTCTTTGTTTGTGTTTGTTATTTCGTCCATTTCAGTTAAATATTTGCAAAGGTTTAAAAATTAAAAAACATAACACAACATTAGCAATTTTAATGAATAAGGTTTGTAATGTTGTGTTATGTAAATGAAAATAATCAATGATTATTTTTTCTTCTTATGTCTATCTTTTCTTAAACGTTTTTTACGTTTGTGTGTAGACATTTTGTGTCTTTTATGTTTTTTACCGTTTGGCATAATAATATGTTTTTAAGTGTTTATATTTATTTTACTTCGTTAGCAAAAGTTTTTGAAGGCTTGAATGCTGGAATGTTGTGTTCTGGGATGATGATAGATTTATCTTCTTTAATATTTCTTCCAACTTTTTCTGCTCTAGTCTTTCTGATGAAGCTACCAAAACCTCTTAAATAAACTGGTTTGCCTTCAGCAACTGATTTCTTTACGATATCCATGAATGCTTCAACGACAACTTGTGCGCTAGCTTTTTCAACGCCAGTTTTTTCAGCAATTTGTGCTACGATTTCTGCTTTTGTCATTTCTAATATTTTTTAAATGTTAATAATTAAAATTTTAGGTTGCAAAGGTAAGAACTTTTTTTGATTGTAAAGTCAAAAAAAAACTATTTTTTTTACTAAAAGCATTAAAAATGTGCTAAATAGAATGATTTTGTCAATTTTCACTATTTTAACAATGTATATTTGGCAAAATTATTTTTGATTTTATGATTAACTCACGGAAAATTAATGTAATTTTGGTAAAAGTTTTTTAACATTTAATAATTATGGCAAGTTTAAATAAGGTAATGCTTATAGGACATCTCGGAAAAGATCCTGAGATTATATCATTTGAAAACGGAACAAAGAAAATGTCAGTGACATTGGCTACAACGGAACGTTATCGTGACCGCAACGGAGAGTGGGCAGAACAGACCGACTGGCACAATTTGGTGGCATGGGGTAATTTGGCTCTTGATATAGCTGAAAAAAGACGTAATTATATAAAAGGTGATTTCATGTATGTGGAAGGTCGCCTTAAAACACGTCAATATGTCGATGCACAAAATGTGACACGTTACGTTACAGAAGTGCTGGTCGATAAGATGATGAGCATGGGAACAAAACGCACTCAAAGCAACCCTGAACAAGTTAATACATCTTATAATAGCTATCAGCAGTCAGCACCTAGCTATCAGCCTGCAGCGCCTGCTTATCAAGCAGCTCCTGTCTATCAGCAGCCTGCTGCTCCAGCACCAGTTGAATATCAGGCTCAGCCTGCTATGAGCGTACCACAGCCTTCATTCAACAATCCTCCTTTGCCACAAATGCCAGACCCAGGATACGACGGAGATGATCTTCCGTTTTAAAAGTTGCTGAGTTACTAAGTTGCTGAGTGGCTGAGATTATAAAAAAACTTAGTATCTTAGCAACTTAACAACTTAGTATCTTTATTTTTTCGTATCTTTGCACTCGTAATTTAAATATCTTTATTTTGGAAATAGCTTCAATAGACCCTCTTATATGTCTGCTGTCGGTTGTAACAGCAGAGCCTTTCTTCATCGGCATATCTGCCAAAGTCGTTTTTTGTTTAATATTAATGTGTGGGTTGTTGTTGTGCTCGGCAATGGCTTCTTCTAGTGAGACTGCCTATTTCTCTTTGCAGCCAAACGATATCAATGAACTGGAATCTTCGCAAAACCGTAACGAACAACTGGTTCTCGAAATACGCCAAAAACCTAAAACCTTACTCGTTACAATCCTTATATTTAATAACTTAGTCAATATCTCAATAACGATATTCTCTACTTACATCATGAGCATGATGTTTAACCTTGCTGTTAATCCTATAGCAGCTTTTATATTGAATGTCGTTGTCGTTACTTCTTTGATATTGCTCATCGGTGAGATGATTCCTAAGGTTTACGCATCTAAAAAGTCTAAGTCGATAGCAATATTGATGGCTCCTATTTTGAAGGTTCTTATTGTTATCTTCAAGCCTTTAAGTAAGATTTTCGTTTCTTCGACATCATTTATAGATAAGAGATTAGGTAAGAAAACTGGCTCCATCTCTTTGAGTGACCTCTCTACTGCTGTAGATATCACAACAGAAGATGGCTCTTCACCTGAAGAAAAAAACATGCTCAAAGGTATAGCTTCTTTCGGTGAGAAAGAGGTTAGCGATATTATGCGCCCACGTGTCAATATGTTCTCTGTTTCTATTGATACCGAATTTGATGAGCTTATGGTTCAAGTCGTTGATAAAGGTTTTTCGAGAATCCCTGTATACGATAAAGACCTTGATGACGTTAAAGGAATGCTCTATGTGAAAGATTTGCTTCCTCATTTGGAGGAGAATGGCTTTAAATGGCAGACATTGTTGCGTCCTGCTTTCTTCGTTCCGGAAAACAAAAAGATAAACGATTTGTTCCAAGACTTTAGAGCTAAGAAGATACATATCGCCATCGTTGTTGATGAATATGGCGGTACATCAGGATTGGTGACACTCGAAGATATTGTAGAAGAAATAGTCGGTGATATCAGCGATGAATTCGACAAAGAACCTGAAAACGATAATTATAAGAAAATCGATAATGACACTTATATCTTCAAGGCTCAAATCAGTAATGTCGACTTCTGCAAAGTGTTCGGTATCGACGATGATTATTTCGAGGAGATAGAAGGCGAGTCGGATACTCTTGCGGGAATGATTCTCGAGATGGAAGGACGAATCCCTGAAGCTGGATTTAAGTCATCATACAAGGATTTCACTTTCGAAATCGTAGAGTCAGACAACAAACACATTATTAAGATAAAGGTAACTCGCAAAGATGAAGATGTTTAATAGACAACGGACAACGGACAACAGACAACATACGTCGATGCCTAAACTAAGCTGCCGAAAAGCTCAAAGCTCAAAGTTCTTGGTTCTTAGTTCATTGTTCCTCATCTTGTTTTCATCCTGCGATACCAAACAATATCAGCCTAAGCCTAAAGGCTACTTCAGAATAGATTTTCCTGCAAAAGAATATCAGAAGCTAGATAGCATGAAATATTACAGCTTCGAATACCCTACATATTCTACTATCACTCCCGACTATCATTCTCTTCATGAGAAGGAATGGGTCAACATAGAATATCCATCGTATAAAGGCACTGTGCATATCAGTTATAAGACTGTCGACAATAACCTTGAAGCATATCTTGAAGATTCGCATTATATGATGACTAAACATCTCTCTCGTGCTATGGGAATAAGAGACAGCGTGATAATAAACCCTGAAAGAAATGTGTATGGTTTGGTTTATTTCCTCGAAGGTGAAGGCGTCGCCTCGCCAATGCAGTTCTATCTTACCGATAGCGTAAACCATTTTATGAGAGGCTCTCTTTATTTTAATGTAAAGACAAACAACGACTCACTTGCTCCAGTCATCGATTTTATTGTCGATGATGTGCGACATCTCATTGAGACGATAGAGTGGAAGTAAGACTAATGGCTAAAGGCTAATGGTTTGTTGGGAATTTTAAAAAAAACTTTTGTCTTTTGTCTTTTGTCTTTTGTCTTTTTTTTATCTTTGCACGAATTTTTTTACCAACACATCTTATGTAGGATTTATCTTATATTTATTCATTTATCAAAGAAAGGGGGAAACCATGATAGAAACATTAGCAGTAGGCAAACTGAAATGGCATCATATTACAGACCCGACGGAAGAAGATTTCGTTGAATTGAAGGAGAAGTTCCATTTTCACCCTCTTGATATTGAAGACTGTAAGTCGGTAAACCAACGTCCTAAGATAGACATCTACGACGATTATTATTTCCTTATCCTACAATATCCTGATTTCGACAGACAAGATAAGTTCATATTTCCAAAGGAAGTGAAGCTTTTCTGGGGCAAGGATTATATCATCACCTTGGAAAGAAAACGCTGGCATGTGAGTCAGCTGTTTAATGAATACAGCGAGCGTGACGACAATTCATTGGCAAAAGAACTCGCTACTTCCGATATTCTCCTTTATCGTATCATTGAGAAACTGATGAAAGAGTCTCTCTATCTATTGAAGAAAATAGGCTTTGAACTTGAGATGCTTAACAAAGAACTCTTCGGAAGCAAACAGGTTAGAATCATCGAGAGAATATCTATTACAAGAAAAAATATCATCACAATCAATACTATCTTCAAGCCTCAGCTCAGAATGTTCCATAGCTTCGAGACTGGTCAGATCAAAGGTTATGGCGACGTGGAGTTCATGGAAGACTACTGGGGTAATATCCTCGACTACTACCAAAAGGTATGGGATATGACGGAAGACCATGAAGATTTGATTGAAGGTCTGTCGAAGACATTCGATTCTATGCAGACTAACAAGACCAACGAGATTATGAAGATGCTCACGCTTCTCTCGTCAATCATACTTCCACTTACTTTTATCACAGGTCTCTTCGGAATGAATGTGGCGTTTCCTTTTATCACCTCAACGAAGGTCGCATTCTGGATTATCATCGGAGTGATGCTGGTAGTAAGTGTGGCATTGATATATTTCTTCAAACATAGAAAATGGTGGCAATAAAATAAAAAAAGAGGCTTAAGCCTCTTTTTTTATTTTATAGTAGCTGCTACTTGTTCTGCTCTGGCGAGAGCCTTGTGGATGTGGTCGAGAACATTTTCTTCACCAACCATATCAACGATACCTGCTTTCTTGATTGCAGCGTGAACGTTTTGGTTAACACCAGATAAGATGATGATATGACCTTCGTCTAAAGCAGATTGTATGAAAATCTCAAGGTTGTGGATACCAGTAGCATCGATGAAACTTACCTTACGCATTCTGATGATACGAATCCTGTTTTCTGAATGACGATGTGATAGCTCTTCGAATTTATTAGCGATACCGAAGAAGAATGGACCTTCTATTTCATATACTTCTGTGTGGTTTGGAACAACAAGTCTTTCGTCTTGTTCGCCGTCGCTGTGAACGTCTAACTCATCTTGGATGACAGAGATATTTGTGCTTTCCATGATACGTTTGATGAATAAGATAACAGCTAATACCAAGCCGATTTCGATAGCGATGGTGAGGTCGAAGATGACTGTGAGCAATAATGTTGTGAAGAGAACAGCGATGTCGCTTCTTGATTGTTTGCACATTGAAACGATGGTTCTCCAGCCGCTCATGTTATAAGACACAACGATGAGGACACCTGCGAGGCATGACATTGGGATGAGACCTACGAGGCTGCCTAAGAACAATAATACTAACAACAATACTAGAGTGTGAACGATACCTGCTACTGGAGTGCGGCCGCCGTTGTTGATGTTTGCCATTGTACGAGCGATAGCGCCTGTTGCAGGGATGCCGCCGAAGAATGGAACTACGACGTTAGCGATACCGTTACCGATAAGCTCTGTGTTTGAGTTATGTCTGTCGCTGATGACACCGTCGGCAACCATAGCTGAAAGCAATGATTCGATGGCACCTAACATAGCGATAGTGAATGCTGCAGGAAGTACCTTTTGAGCTGTTGAGAATATTGTCTCACCTTCTGCTATTGCAGGCATTCTGAATGAAGGAAGACCTGAAGGCAATTCGTATAAGTCGCCGATAGTCTTGATAGAATCGATGCCAGCGTATTTTTTCAAAACCCATGTCACGACTGTCATGACGATGATAGCCAATAATGAACCAGGGATTTTCTTTGAGATTTTTGGAGTGAGGACGATGATTAAGATGCTGAGCACACCTATTAATAATGCCCACCAGTTGACGTTGGATATGTTTTGGAAGTAGCATGCCCATTTGTCGATGAAGTTGGCTGGCACGTTGCTGATGCCGAGGCCGAAGAGGTCGTTCATCTGTGTTGAGAAGATGGTGATGGCGATACCTCCTGTGAAACCAACGATGATTGGGTAAGGCATGAACTTGATGATGCTTCCGAGTTTGAAAGCACCCATGAGAATTTGCATGATACCAGCGAGGACAGTAGCGATGGCAAGGCCTGCGAGACCGAACTGTTGGATGATGCCATAGATGATGACGATGAATGCGCCAGTAGGACCGCCAATCTGTACTTTAGAGCCGCCGAGAGCTGAGATGATGAAACCAGCCATGATTGCTGTTACGAGACCTTCAGTAGGACCCACGCCTGATGCAATACCGAAAGCGATGGCTAAAGGAATAGCGACGATACCAACGATGATACCAGCCATCGCGTCTTTAGCGAACATCTGTTTGTTGTAATTCTTTAATGTTGAAAATAAGCGAGGCTTAAAATCAATGGAAAATTTACGGCTTTTCTTAGCCTTTGTGTTAACAGTATTTGTTTCTGCCATGACAAATTACTTTGAATTATAATACTTTATAAAATTTTTTAAGAAATTTTCACTGATTTTTTTGAAGCTGCAAAGATAAGAAAAATTAGGAGTTAGGAATTAGGAGTTAGGAATTATTTTTTTGAACTTTGAACTTTGAACTCTGACACTGACTTATAGACTCAGTAACTCAGCAACTCGGAGTCTTGGTGACTCGGAGTCTCGGTGACTTAAAAAACATTAACATAAATTCTTAATAAATTCCATAAAAACGTAAAAAATGAAAAGATAATGTAAAATACATGTGAAAAAGTCTTGACGTTTCATTTTGTTAGATATAACTTTGCAGTAAGAATCAAATAAAGTTTATGAATAGTACAAAACAGAATACAAGTCTTCAGGGCGAAATTGTAATATACAAAGCTAATAATGATGTTAAGATTGAAGTCGTTTTGAATGATGAGACTGTATGGCTTTCCCAGAGTCAGATTGTTCAGTTGTTTCAATCAAGCAAGGCAAATATCAGTGAGCATATAAATAATATCTATCATCAGAATGAACTGGACAAGGATTCAACTGTTCGGAATTTCCGAACAGTTCGAGTTGAAGGTAATAGGGAAGTGTTCAGGAATATTACATATTATAATCTAGATGTTATAATTTCTGTTGGGTTTAGAGTCAATACAAAGATTGGAATACATTTTCGTCGATGGGCTAACGGCATACTTAAAAACAATTTACTTAAAGGATATTCGATAAATAAAAGAATTGACTATATAGAAAATAAGTTTGAAAATAAATTATATAATCATGATGTTCAATTGAAAGAGATAAGTGAACAGATAAATTATTTTGTTCAGAAGTCAATACCTCCTGTCCAAGGTGTTTTTTACGGCGGTGAAATATTTGAAGCTTATAAGTTTATGACGTGTTTGATAAAAATGGCAAATGAAACAATAATTGTTATTGATAATTATATTGACGAATCCGTATTGACGATGCTCGATAAAAGAAAGGATGGTGTTTCAAAGTTAAATTTACCAGCGGATGTCTTGCTGAAAGGTCTTTGAACTCTGACCCTGACTTATAGACTCAGCAACTCAGCAACTCAACAACTCAACAACTCGGAGA
>JBGVET010000048.1:0-17741 GCA_045120395.1 Candidatus Limimorpha sp. | reverse complement strand
GGCGTATCAGCCAACGAATATTCAGAAGAAGAAAGGCAGATGCGACACTTGTTCGAGGTGGTGATTTTTGAGAAGTCAACAAAACTACAAGACTATAAGACTACAAGAAAGTTTCATGCTTGTTGTCTTGTTGTCTTGTTGACTTGTAGTCTTTAAAATAAATCATCATCATTTGAATTAATTTCAATTATTTTTATATTTTTGCACCATTAGAAATTACAAACAAATAAAAAAATACAATTATGGCATTCAACTTAAGAAACAGAAGCTTTTTGAAGTTATTAGACTTCACTCCAAAAGAAATTCAATACTTTTTAGATTTAGCTCGCGACCTCAAACGCGCTAAATATGCAGGTACAGAACAACAAAGATTAAAAGGCAAGAACATCGCTTTGATTTTCGAAAAGACTTCAACACGTACACGTTGTGCTTTCGAAGTTGCTGCTTACGACCAAGGCGCTCACGCAACATACTTAGGACCTTCAGGTTCACAAATCGGTGTTAAAGAATCTATGGCTGACACAGCACGCGTTTTAGGCCGCATGTACGACGGTATCGAATATCGTGGCTTCGACCAAGCAACAGTTGAAGAATTAGCTAAATACGCTGGCGTACCAGTATGGAACGGTTTGACAAACGAATTCCACCCAACACAAATCTTGGCTGACTTCTTAACAATGACAGAACACACAGACAAACCATTAAACAAAGTTACTTTCGCTTACGTTGGCGACGCTCGTTTCAACATGGGTAACTCTTTGATGGTCGGTGGTGCTAAGATGGGTATGGACGTTAGAATCGTTGCTCCTAAATCATTACAACCAGACGCAGAACTCGTAGCAACATGTAAAGAAATCGCTAAAGAAACTGGCGCAACAGTTACAGTTACTGACAACGTTGAAGAAGGCGTTAAAGGTTGTGACTTCTTATACACAGACGTATGGGTATCAATGGGTGAACCAGCTGAAGTATGGGCAGAACGTATCAGCTTGTTAAAACCTTACCAAGTAAACGGCGAAATGATGAAGATGACTGGCAATCCAAAATGCAAATTCATGCACTGCTTACCAGCTTACCACAACTTAGAAACACAAGTTGGTCGTGACGTTTACAAACAATTCGGTCTCGATGGCGTTGAAGTTACAGAAGAAGTTTTCGAATCAGAAAACTCAATCGTATTCGACGAAGCAGAAAACCGTATGCACACTATCAAAGCTGTTATGGTAGCTACATTAGGTGATTGATTTTTTTAAGACTACAAGACCACAAGTCTAAGAGTCTACAAGATAAGGTCGCTGCGAGAAATCTCGTGGCGACTTTTTTTTAAACTCAGAATCTCAAAACCTCAAAATCTCAAAAAACTTCTGAGGTTTTGAGATTTTTAATTTTTGAGGTTTAAAAAAATCATTCCTAATTCCTAATTTAATATCTTTGTCACTATGAAAAAGATATTCTACATCATATTACTAGTTCTATCCTTCGTGTCGTGTGAGACGAAAAAAGAACATCCTCTCTCGCCAGAATTTGAAGAAGTTAGAATATTGATGCAGACAGAACCTGAAGCAGCACTGTTAAAACTCCAGAACCTCAAAAACTCAGAATCTCAAAAACTTAGTAACTCAGCAACTCAAGACCTTAGCAACTCAGAATCTCAAAAACTTAGTAACTCAGCAACTCAAGACCTTAGCAACTTAGAATCTCAGCAACTCAGCAACTTAGAATACTCCATCCTCCTCGCTGAAGCCTTGTATAAAAACTACCTCCCTCAGTCTAATTTCGACGATATTAAGGCTATTGTAGACTATATTGAAATAGAAAAAACAACTTCTAACTCCACACTCCTAATTCCTAACTATCTCTGCGCTAAAGCACATTACTATCATGCAGTAGGACTTTCTGAACACAACGACATCGTAGGAGCTTGTGAACATTATCTGAAAGCCTTGGAAAAGATGTCTGAAATAAAAAAATTGGATAATGAACAAACTAGATTTCTTTTCCTTACGTATACTCGTCTTGGAGAAATGTTCTTTAATGAGCAATATTGTGATATTGCTATTGTGAAATTCAGATTAGCTTTGAAATATGCAATACAAATAGGTAACAATAATAGCATAGCCCGTATACTAAAATTTATGGGAAATACTTATCAACTTACAGGTAAAACTGACAGTGCCTTATACTATCTTAACAAATCACTAAATACAAGTTCTAGTCAAATTAATGAATTAGATGTAATGAAAAGTGTTGCAAAGATATTATTTGAGAATGGAGAAAAAGATAGCGCATATAACATTATAAAAAACAATCTTGATAAAACAGGCAATTATAACTCAAAATATTCTTATCATACCATTTTAGGTGACTTCTATTATCATGATAAACTATACGATTCTGCCATACACCATTTTAGACTTAGCATCGAAAGCCAGTTTTTCTACACAAAATTAAATGCTGCAAGACGCTTGTCTGCCATATATGATTCTCTTAATGATAATGAAAAGAAAGCATACTTTGACAATATTATTTCACAGCTGTCTATTGAAAATATAAATAAACGAACCAATAACGCAAAAATTCAAAATGTTTATGATAAATACAAGAAACGTAAAAATGAAAGAGAGGAGTTAAGATACAGACAAAATGTATATATCATTGTCGGTTCACTTATTATTTTGACCTTTATCATGATAATGTCTATAAAACAGAGATACAAACTTAATCATAAAGAATTATTAGACACCATAGATTCTAAAGACAAAACCATATCAGAGTTTAACGACAAGCTATCTGAAGTAAATAAGACCAATGACAATATAAATTTTGAGGCATTTCATAATTCTTCAATATGTCAGAAAATAATAAATAGAAAACCTTCCGACTTCACAACTTTATCTGATGGTGAACTAGCTTTACTCTTAGACGCCGCTGACAAGAACTTAGATAACATTACAAAAAAATTAAAAGATAGATATCCTAAATTGAAGAAAGATGACTTCTATTATATCTGTCTGTTACTTTTAAATATTGAGAAAAACAAATTCCAATATCTCTTAGGAAGAAACCGCAAAACAATATGGGAAAGATTAAACAAAATTAAAATCATTATGAATATAAGCGATAATGATGATTTGCATATATTCATGAAGAACCTTTTACACAAAACCTCAACAACTCAGTAACTCAGCCACTTAACCACTCAGAAACTTATCACACCCCACAAAAAGTAACAAGTTTTTTCTTGACAGACAAAATTTCGCAACATAACTTTGTCATGAACTTTTAAAATGAAAATACCATGACAAAGAAATTAACATTACTTTTCGCAATGCTTCTCATGAGCACATTCATGATGAAAGCTAAACAAACATCAACCAAAGAGGGTGTTGATGTCATTTCTGTGATGTCTGCTAGCCATAACTCTGACGTAGACAGGTCAAATGCCATTTCTGCAGAAATTTTAAGTCATACTCTGACTATCAGTTTCAATGAAGGAACTGAAATAACATACCTCATGGTTAGTGACTCCAATGGTGCAGTAGTTGAATATGACAATATGATAACAGGACCTAACACTAAATGTATCTACATCTCAGAATGTGGTTATTACAGAATGGACATTGTACTAAACAATGGTGATATCTATTACGGATATTTCACCGTAAGAGAAGGTATCCTGATTTAAAAATCTAGTGTGTTGTGTTTTGAAAAACGTCAGAACCTCAGAATCTCAAAATCTCAGAAAATTTTCTAGGATTTTGAGATTTTTAATTTCTGATTTATTTTCAAAAACTTGTTGTCTTGTAGTCTCTTAGTCTTGTGGACTTAAAAAATTATCACTACATTTGCAAACTGAAATAATCTGTACTAACCAAATGTATTTGATATGAAAAAGTTATTGTTTATCTTGTCATTATTTTTCATTATAACTTCATGTAACAAAACTCCTATCATCACTCTCAGCGTTGATAAAGAGGTAATATCTGCTGACGGAAAAGAATTTGTTACATTTAAAGTCATAAGCACCGACAAACATAACAACGAAGAAGATGTCACTAATGATTGTCAAATTTTCTTCACAGACAGCAAATTAGAACTCGGCTCCACAACATTCTCAACAACAGAACCAAATTCTTATTCTTTTTATGCAACTTATGAAGATGCTGTTTCTAACGAAGTCAGCATTACTGCCATAGAAGTTGAAGGAGAACCTGAAGACCCAATAAAACCAGAAGAACCTATAGTTATTCCTATCGTCCTCAGCGCTTCAACAGATACTATCACCGCTAACGGAGAAGACGTCATTACTTTCACTGTTATGCAAGACACTGTCAACGTCACCACACTTACAGAAATATTTGTAAATGAAGACTTAATCAGTGGCAATTTCTTCAAAACCGAAACAGCGGGTTCATATAATGTCATTGCTAAACTAAACGACTCTATCGTTTCTAACCAAATTTCTTTCTTCGCTAAAGAAGTTGAAAACAACGAAGAACCTGAAGAACCAATAAAACCAGAAGAACCTGTAGTTATTCCTATCGTACTCAGTGCTTCAACAGATACTATCACTGCTAACGGGGAAGACGTCATTACTTTTACAGTGATGCAAGACACCGTCAACGTCACTAACTTGACAGAAATATTTGTAAATGAAAACTTAATCAGTGGTAATGTCTTCAAAACTGAAACAGCTGGCTCTTATAATGTCATTGCTAAACTAAACGACTCTATCGTTTCTAACCAGATTTCTTTCTTCGCTAAAGAAGTTGAAAACAATGAAGAATCTGAAATTATTCCTATTACTCTGAGTGCTTCAAAGACAACGATTCTTAACAACGGAAAAGACCATATCATCTTTACCGTTATGCAAGATAGCATAGAAGTAACAGCTAAATCCAAAATCTATGTAGGCGAAACAAAATTAAAATTAAACGTATTTACTTCAAAAACAGCAGGCACTTACACAGCTTACGCTATGCTAGGTGAAATAAAATCTAATGAGATAACAATTACTGTCGAAGAAGAAAAGCCAGAAGAACCAGAAGAAAAACCTATAGTACTCACAGCTTCAAAGACAAACATCACCGCTGACGGCAACGACGTTGTGACATTCACTGTTAAACAGGAAGACAATGACGTGACAAGCGAAACCGAAATTTATGTCAACGACAACAAAATAAACGGCAACACTTTCACTACTACAACTGCAGGAACATACAAAGCTTACGCTAAAAAAGGCGAACTGAAATCTAACGAAATAAGCATCACTGCAGAAGCTGTAGTAGAACCTGAAAAACCTATCGAGCTTATAGCCTCAACAACAAATATCACAGCTAACGGCAGCGATGCTGTTACCTTCACAGTAATGCAAGAAAACAACGACGTCACAAGCCAAGCTAGCATCTTCGTCAACAACCAAAAACTTGCTTCTAACGTATTCACTACTTACAGCGCAGGCACTTACACAGCCTACGCAAAAAAGAACGAAGCAAAATCAAACGAGATAATTATCAATGTTGAAGCCGCACAAGATATGGGCAGAAGCATAGTCTTCGCCGATGGAGTCTCTCTCTCTTCTGGCTGGTACGACGTTAACAAATTGAAAAACGGAGGCGGTGACATCAATATGTGCTGGGCTGCTTCTGCATCTAACATCATCCAATGGTGGCAAGACCGCTACGTTGAAGCAGGCAACACATTGCCATCAAATGCTGTCACTGGTCCTGGAACAAAAGTATATCCAGAAGGTTATAAATACAACCTCGCTCTCATGGAACTCTACCGCGACTTATGGTGGAACGGCAAAGGCGGCAGCACCGACCACGGCGTGATATGGTATTTCGAAGGACGTAACATCCAACAATACGCCTCTGAAGGTAGCCTCGCACAACCTAACGACAACACATCAGGCGGTTATTACTCCAGCATCTGGAATCAGATATTACAAGAAACATATCACGAATACAGCTACCTAAACTTCAGCAACCTTATCGCTGGAGAATTCAACAACTACAGTATCTGGGGCAATGGCTCAGGACTTCAAGGCAATGCTCGCTTAAAGAAATTCTCTGACTTGGTCGTGGAATTCATCGACAGAGGCGTAGCGTCATTCGTCATCTCATTAAATTCTAACGGCGGCTTGTTGCACGCCACAACATTATGGGGCTACGAAATCGATAACGCTACAGGCATGATTACAAAACTTTGGATTACCGACTCCGACGATATGCACCAAAGCGGTAACGGCGACCCAACAGTACAAATGCTACGCGAATATTCCGTCAGCTTCGACGGCAGCAAAGTCAAACTCTCAGGAGCTCCTTACGGCAACTGCTGGGCAATATCACTCCTCCCAGTATCTGGCTACGGCTCTGCAAAATAATTGATAGATAATTATTGATGATGATGTTGAAGAAGATAAAAAACATATCACTCTTTTTGGCATATATGGTGCTTATGCTCCATACCGTCGTGCCACATCATCATCATAACAATACTACAACATTATGTCTTCAACAATTAAGTCATAATGCTTGTAACGACAGCGACGACTGCACTTCTCATCACGATCACAACGACAACGATTGTGAGGATTCCGACTGCACAATAGATGACTTATACGCTCCAAAAGATAATCACGAGATAAAATATCGCCTCGATATTATCAATATCTCATCTTTCTTTTATTTCATCGTTCCGCTTGTCAATCTCTCACTAAACGATATTCTTAAAAACAAAGGCAGCGACTTCCGACGAGAAATCCTTGCTTTGATATTTCAAAACCCGCATGTCAACTCCATATTTGGATTACGAGCACCTCCTGTCAGTTAGGAGTTAGGAATTGTAGAGACGTGTCAATGATTCCTAAAAAATAAACTCACATTGATGCGTCTGATAAATATAATTAAGGCATCGCCTTACGAATAAAAAAATAAATAAACACAATAAAAAATGAAAAGAATATTATTAGTTATAGCTATTATCGTAGGATTGATTTCTTGCGGTAACGACAAAGCACAACAAGCAGCTCATAATCACAATCATCAACATTCAGAAAGTTGCACTCACGACCATGATCACAATCATGACCATAATCACGAAGGTCATGACCATGACCATAATCATGATCATAATCACGATCACGCAACTCACGACCACAATCATGACCACAATCACAGCCAACAGCCAACAGCCAACAGCCATAGCCACGACCATGGTGAAGATGCTATCACTTTCCCAGTCGACCAACAAAAGAAAATCGACTTTGAAGTTGTTGAAGTAGTTACAGAACCTCTTTATCAAGTCATAAGAACATCTGCACAAATCATCCCTTCACAAGAAGGAGAAAAGATATTGACAGCTACAACAAGCGGCATCGTCACTTTCGAAAGCAAGGACATCGTACAAGGTAAAGACGTCAAGTCAGGACAAGTATTATTCAGCATCGACAATGACGAGATGGCTGACGGCAGCCTTGAAGTACGTCGCCAAGAAATAGAAGCCGACTACGAAAAAGCAAAGGCTGAGTACGAACGTAAACAATCACTTGCAGAAGACAAGATCATCTCTGAAAGCGAATTGCTCGACGCTAAGACAGAATATCTCAAAGCACAGAAATATTACGACAACATGATTCAAAACTATCCTGAAGGCAAGACTCTCCACAGAGCAACTATCTCAGGTTCAGTATGTGAGATATTAGTTCCTAACAACTCATACGTAGAATCAGGCCAACCTATCATGACATTGGCTCAAAACGACAAACTTTATCTCCGCGCTGACGTTCAGTCAAAATATTATCCTGTATTGAAAGACATCAAGACAGCTAACGTAAGAACTAACGACGGCATCGTATATACAATAAACGAATTAGGCGGTCGTCTCTTATCATACGGCAAGACAACAGACATCAACAATCCTTTGATTCCTGTCACATTTGAAATCAAGAACAACGGCAACCTCATCCCAGGTTCTTTCGTTGAAATCTTCATCACAGCAGAAAGCAACAAGATGGGCGTCATGTTACCTAACAGCGCTATCGTTGAAGAAATGGGCATCTACTGCGTCTTCGTACAGACATGCGTCGACTCATTCGAGAAACGTATCATCACCAAAGGCGTCACAGACGGAAGTAACACACAGATTCTTAAAGGCGTGAAAGCTGGTGAAAGAGTAGTAAGCAAAGGCGCTGTCAACGTGAAATTGGCACAAGGCTCAGCAGCATTAGACCCACACGCAGGTCACGTTCATTAATCCAAGGAGGTGTCTATGTTAAATAAGATCATCAAGTTTTCATTAGAGAACAAATTGTTCGTACTCGTAGGAGCAATTTTGTTAATCATCGGCGGCTACAGCTCAATGCGCCAGATGGATATCGACGTCTTCCCAGACCTTACAGCACCTACCGTCGTCGTCATGACCGACGCTCACCGTATGGCAGCTGAAGAAGTAGAACGTCTCGTCACTTTCCCTATCGAGACAGCTATGAACGGCGCTACCAACGTACGCCGCGTGCGTTCAGCTTCAATGATGGGTTATTCCTTCGTTTGGATTGAATTCGACTGGGGCATGGACGTCTACCGCGCTCGTCAAATCGTCAGCGAAAAAATGGTAACACTCGAAGAAGCACTTCCTTCAGGCGTGACACCAATCCTAGCTCCACAGTCAAGTGTCATGGGTGAGATTCTCTTCGTAGGTCTCCAAGCCGACAGCACTTCCATGATGGACCTCAGAACCATGGCAGAATGGGTCGTGAAACCAGCTATCTTGTCAACAGGCGGTGTGTCACAAGTGACAATCATCGGCGGTGACCTCAAACAATATCAGGTACTCGTCGACCCTGTCAAGATGGGTCATTACGACATCACTATGGAAGAAATGACTGCCATCTGCGAAAGCATGTGCGTCAACTCTGTAGGTGGCGTCATCCGCGACTACGGCAACGAATACGCTCTCAGAGGCATGGGTCGTACAACAGACCTCGAAGAACTCGGAAAGACATATATCAAGACTATCAACGGCAAACCTGTCGTCGTCTCTGACGTAGCAGAAGTAGTACTCGGCAGCGCAGTGAAGATGGGATTCGCATCACTCAACGCAGAAGATGCTATCATCCTTTCAATATCAAAACAACCTAACATCAACACTTTAGAAGTAACAAAGAACATCGAGAGAAACCTCAGAGAAATCAAGAAGTCACTCCCAGCTGACGTCAAGATGGACACCAAAATCTTCCGTCAAGCCGACTTCATCGAGGCATCTGTCAGCAACGTAGCTAGAGCTCTCATCGAAGGCGCTGTCTTCGTCATCATCATCTTGTTACTCTTCTTAGGCAGTTTCAGAACAACACTCATCTCAATCATAGCAATCCCATTGTCATTGTTAGGAACACTCATCGTTCTTCATCTCATGGGAATGAACATCAACACAATGACATTAGGCGGTATGTGTATCGCTATCGGTTCTTTAGTTGACGACGCTATCATCGACGTTGAAAACGTTTACAAACGATTGAGACAAAACTTCCTCAAGCCAAAAGAAGAACGCGACTCAATATTCAATGTCGTTTATAATGGTTCATGCGAAATCCGTACTTCAATCATCAACGCCACATTGATTACCATCGTGGCTTTCACACCAATCTTCTTCTTGTCAGGAATGGAAGGCAGAATGTTGAAACCACTCGGCATCGCTTATATCATAGCATTGTTAGTGTCGTTAGTAGTAGCTTTGACAATAACACCATTGCTTTGCAAGATGATGCTCACTTCAGACAAATATCTCGCAAAACAAGAGAAAGAAAGCTGGGTGGCACGCCATCTCTCAAAAGTTTATACAAAATCATTAGAATGGGCTTTAGGTCATAAGAAGACCGTCATCGGCGGAACATTGGCTGTTCTAGTAATTGCTTTAGCAATGTTCTTCAATATGGGACAAAGCTTCTTGCCAGACTTCAACGAAGGTTCTTTGACAATATCAGCCGTCTGTAAGCCAGGTATTTCATTATACGAAAACAATAACTTAGGCAAAATCATCGAACGCGAGTTGTTATCAATTCCTGAAGTCACTTCAACTGCACGTCGTACAGGACGCGGCGAGTTAGATGAACACTCTCAATCTACCAACGGCGCTGAAATCGATGTCAACTTCGATTTGAAAGAACGTTCACAGGAAGAATTCCTCGCCGACGTGCGCGAGAAACTAGCCTCTGTTCCAGGTATCGCCTCAACAGTAGGTCAGCCTCTCGGTCACCGCATCGACCACATGCTCACTGGTACAAGAGCTTCTATCGCGATAAAAATCTTCGGTCCTGACTTGACACAGCTCTTCATGACAGCCAACGATATCAAAGCAGAAATCGAAGGCATAGAAGGACTCGTCGACGTCAGCGTTGAGCAACAGACAGAGACACCAGAGCTTCAGATTCGTGCAAAACGCGATATGTTGGCTCGCTACGGCATCAGTATGGAAGAGTTCAACCATTACATCGAACTCGCTTTCTCTGGCGAAAAAGTGTCAGAAGTATACGAAGGACAACGTAGCTTCGACCTCGTCTTACGTCTTAACAAAAACTACACAGAAAGCATCGAAGGCATCAAGTCAGCTATGATAGTCAACGGCGAAGGCGCGATGATTCCTCTCGAAGAAGTAGCAGAAATCGTATCAGTAGGCGGTCCTAACAGCATCAGCCGCGAGAACGTACAACGTAAGATTGTCGTCTCAGCCAACACCTCAGGCCGCGACGTCGTAAGTATAGTAAACGAGATAGAACAAAGAGTGAACGAACACGTCAATATTCCTGAAAACTATTTAGTAGAATACGGCGGTCAGTTCCAAAGCGCGAAGAAAGCCTCAAGAACATTGCTTCTCATGACTATCATCGCTATCTTTGTGATATTCCTCCTCTTATACGGCGAATTCAAAGACGTGACATTGTCAGCAATCACGCTCATCAACCTTCCATTGGCATTGATAGGCGGTGTGTTCGCTATCTTCATCTCATCAAATACAATCAGTATCCCAGCCATCATCGGTTTCATCACCTTGTTCGGCATCGCTACACGTAACGGTATCTTGCTCATCTCACGTTACCAATACGGAGCAGCACACGGCGTTTCATTACGTCAGGCTATCATCGACGGTTCTAGAGACAGACTCAACCCAATCCTCATGACAGCCCTCACATCAGCATTGGCTCTCATCCCTATGGTCATCAACGGAAGCCAGTCAGGTAATGAAATCCAAAGCCCTATGGCAGTGGTAGTACTCGGTGGTCTCTTGACATCAACATTACTCAACGTTTATGTCATCCCTATCGTTTACGAAATGATTCATGCTAAAAAACAATCTTCACAAAAATGATTAAGACGATGAAAAAGAACATATTGACAATATTATTAGTTTTAAGCATAAACACCGTCTTCGCACAATATGCTTATCAGAATGTCTTGGCTGCAATAGAAAGCAACAGCACCGTTTTGTCTGCTCATCAAAAACAGATGGAAGCTGACTTAGCTGAAAACAAGGCTCACGCCCTCGTGGAAAACCCTGAGATAGAAGCAGGATATAAGTTCGGCTACGGCGAAGAAAGCGACAAACTCGAACTTGGCATCGCTCAGGAATTCGACTTCCCTACAGTATATTCGCATCAGAATAAGATAAGAAAGATGTCAGCTAACATCATCAGCACTCAATATGAGATTGACAGACTCACAGTGCTGACAGAGGCACAAGCTATCTGCACAGAATTGATATTCTGTAATATGAAACTCGCTCTTTACAAACAAAACTACGACAATGCTGTAAAGATTGCTAACGCTTATCAGAAGATGATGGAGATAGGCGAGACCAACATCTTAGATTATAACAAAGCTAAGATGAACCTTGCCAACGCAAAGAACAGCTACGACTTAGAAGTCATTCACCATGATAATTTAATGGCGACATTAAAGACTATGAACGGCGGCAAAGACATCGACTTCCAATACGAAGACTACGCACTCGTAGCTTTGCCAGACAATTTCGATGAATGGTATGCCAATGTAGAAGCCGTGAATCCAGTCTTTGAACAAATGCGTCAGCAGCTCGCCATCGACCAACAAAATGTCAAGTTGAGCAAGGCACAATGGCTTCCTAAGTTCAGCATCGGCTACGGAGCTGAGATGGCACAAGGACATAACGAAGGTGAACACGGACCATCATTAGGATTGGTTCTTCCATTATGGCACAACAAAGGCACCGTGAAGAGCGCGAAGCTCCATGCAGAAGCAGCAGAGACATTGCTCATGAACGAGAAAGCTGTGACATATAATTACCTCAGCAGCCTCTATGCAAAGGCACAAGCAATGCAAAACAACATAGGAGTTCTCGCTGCATCATTGCAAGAATTCGACAGCCAAGCTCTTTTATACAAAGCTTTTGAAAAAGGCGAGATGAACCTCATCGACTACGTAACAGAGACAGAATACTATCAGAACGCGATGTTAGAGTTATATTCAGCTCAATACGAGATGAATTCTACTTTGATAGAGCTTAAGAGCTACGAAGGATTTTGATTAAATATTGTAGAGACGTGTCAATGATACGATAAACATTAACAAACATTGATGCGTCTCACTATATAATTTAACAATTATAAAACATAAAACTATGGCACATACATATTCTATTGGTGTCGATATTGGCGGCACAAACACCGACATCGGTTTGGTTCGTGAAGACGGTACTATCGTAGCACGTCGTAACATCCCTACAAACAAATATTTCGACATCGAGGTTTATCTCAAAGACATCGTCGACCTCGTCAAAGAGATGATGAAGGAAAACGAACTCGAAGCTATTGACGGCATTGGCATCTGCGCTCCTAACGGCAACACATACAACTGCACTTTCAGCGGAGCTACCAATCTCAACTTCAAAGGCGACTTCAACGTACAAGAGATTGTAAGCAAATATATGGATGTCAGAGTCGTTGTCTCTAACGACGCTAACGCTGCTGCCTTCGGCGAGATGGTCTATGGCGGCGGCAAAGGCATGAAACATTTGATTATGTTCACCTTAGGCACTGGCGTTGGAACAGGTATCATCGTTGATGGTAAGTTACTCCTAGGTGCTACCGGCGGCGCTGGCGAATTAGGTCACGCCATAGTGATACCAGGCGGACGTCAATGCGGCTGCGGATTGAAAGGCTGCCTCGAGACTTACACCTCAGCGACAGGCATACGTCGTACTGCCCTCGAGATGTTAGAAAACAACCCTTCATACGAGGGCGTATTGTCAAAGATTCCTGCAGAAGAACTCACAAGTAAGGCAGTAGGCGACGCAGCTAATGCTGGCGACCCTCTCGCACTTCAAATTTTCGAAGAGACAGGTAAAATCTTAGGATTGGCAATGGCAAACGCTTGTTCTTTCTCATCACCAGAAGCAGTGTTCTTGATGGGCGGTCCTGTCAAAGCCGGCGACGTGCTCTTGAATCCAGTACGTAAGTCATTCGCAGAAAACTTGTTATTCGTTTATAAAGGCTCCGTCGACGTCAGAGTCTCTGAGCTCCCAGATAATAACGTAGCGATTCTTGGTGCAGCAGCTATGATAAAGAGTCTATAAGACAATAAGACTATAAGTAGAGACGTTTCAATGTTTCCTATAAAAATAAACACACATTGAAGCGTCTCTTTTCATTAAAATCCAAGAAAAAAGTTCAAGGTTCTTAGTTCTTAGTTAAAAGTTTTTACTATCTTTGCACCCGCAAATGCCCAATGGTGTAATTGGCAACACGACTGACTCTGGATCAGTAAAGTCCAGGTTCGAACCCTGGTTGGGCAACATTTTTTAAGTATCAATCGTTATTAGGTTGATACTTTTTTTATTTTTGCAATGCCTTAGGCAGACAACAGTCAACCGCCAACAGACAACAGTCCTTTTCCAAACTTTAAAAACAACTATACTATGTCTAGAAAGAAAAACAAAAACAGCCTCAGCACTTTTGTAAATACCATACTTACCATCTTCGGCGAGAATCCCTTCAAGCCGATGAATTATAAGCAAATCGCGAAGATAATGTCGGTCCGCGACGCCGCAGGTAAGGACGTGATACATCAGATACTCGTAACTTTATGTAACGAAGGAAAACTCATAGAAGACAAGCCTTATCGTTATCTTCTTCATCCTGACTGCATACACGAATTCGGTCCTAAGCAACAAATCGTCATTGGTACTGTCGACATGAAGAACACCGGCAAGGCTTACGTCATCCCTGACGAAGAAGGCGAAGACATCTTCATCGCTGCTAACAACACAGGCAAGGCATTACACGGCGACAAAGTCAAGGTGGCGATGTTCCCTAAACGTAAGAGCAAGAAAAACGAAGGCGAGATTATCGAAATCATCGAACGCGCCAAGACCGATTTCGTCGGTATCTTCAGCCTCTCACACGGATTCGCTTTCGTGGTGCCTGACCGCTCTTCTATGCCGCTCAGCATCTTCATTCCTAAGGGAAGTTACAAAGGAGCCAAAGACGGACAGAAAGTCATCGTACATCTCACAGAATGGCCCGACAACGCCAAGAATCCTTTCGGCGAGATTGTCAAGGTTCTCGGTAATCCAGGCGAAAACAACGTCGAGATGCAGTCAATCCTCGCAGAATACGAATATCCTCTCGAGTTCCCTAAAGCCGTTGAAAAAGAAGCCAAAGCCATCTCTGATAAAATTCCTGCATCTGAGATAAAGAGACGCCGCGACTTCCGCGATGTATTCACCGTCACCATCGACCCTCACGACGCGAAAGACTTCGACGACGCTCTTTCTTTGAGATATTTAGATAATGGAAATTATGAAGTCGGTGTTCACATCGCTGACGTGTCACATTATGTGCAGCCAGGTTCAGCCATCGACGTCGAAGCACAAGACCGTGGAACATCAGTTTATCTCGTCGACAGAACGATTCCTATGCTGCCAGAGAAACTCTGTAACATGGTGTGTTCTCTACGCCCTGACGAAGAAAAACTCGCCTTCTCTACAGTGTTCGAACTCAACGAAAATGCCGACATCGTAAATACTTGGATTGGCAAGACAGTCATAAAATCTAATCGCCGTTATGCATACGAAGAAGTACAGGAAATGATAGAAGGCGCAGACGGTGACAATAAAAAAGAACTTATGGTTCTCAACGACTTGGCAACTAAGCTAAGAGCTAAGAGAATGAAAGAAGGATGTATCAACTTCCATTCTGAAGAAGTCAAGTTTATCTTGGATGAAAACGGCAAGCCTATCGACACTTACGTCAAGGTGCAGAAAGAAGCCAATATGCTTATCGAAGACTTCATGCTTCTGTCAAACAAGACAATAGCAGAGACAATAGCTAAGCCTGAAAGTAAATTCAAGGATTATACCTTCGTCTTCCGTATCCACGATGAACCTAATCCAGAGAAGTTATATAACTTCATCCAACTTGTTTCCAAACTCGGTTACAGCATGAACATCAGTTCGCGCGAGAAGTTGGTGAAATCATATAATGCCTTGTTCAATGCTGTTGAAGGCAAAGGCGAGAAAAACCTCGTCGAGTCGGTAGCAATCAGAACGATGGCGAAGGCAGTCTATAGCACAACCAACATCGGTCACTACGGACTTGCATTCCAATATTACACACACTTCACATCACCTATCCGTCGTTATCCCGACTTGATGGTACACCGTCTGATAGAACGTTATCTCATAGAAAATCAGCCTAGCGCCGACAGAGACGAATACGAAGAATTATGTCTGCATGCCAGCGAGATGGAAAAACGCGCAGCCGAGATGGAACGCGAGTCGGTGAAATACAAACAAGCTGAATATCTGCAGGATCATGTAGGAAAGACTTTCGACGGATTGATTTCTGGCATCAGCAAATGGGGTATTTATGTCGAACTCAAGCAAAGCAAATGCGAAGGCTTGGTACGTTACGCCGACCTCAACGACGACTTCTATTATCTAGATGAAGAAAACTTCCGCGTCATCGGACAAGACTACGGCAACATATACCAGCTCGGCGATGAGGTGAAGATACAAGTCAAGAGCGTGAACTTGATTAAGAAGCAATTGGATTTCTTGATTGTCAGCAACAATGGAAAAGTCACCAAGACTCCAAGACGCCGAGACTCCAAGAGAAGATAAAATCTCAGAAGCTCAGAAATTCAAAACCTCAGAAATTCAAAAATTCTGAGGTTTTGTGATTCTGAAGTTTTGAGATTCTGAAGTTTTATTCCAATCCCTTCACCTTCGGCATTCCTGGGACGAAGTTTTTGAGATAGAAAGGCTCGAAGTATGCGGTGTCTACGAATTGTTTGTTTGTGAAAGCCTCGTCGGCGAGTTTTGCCATATATGCTGCTGAGCAATGGAACTTCTCTACTACAGTGATATTCTCGTCGTTTTCGAAGAGAGCTGCGAGCTTGTCAGCGCCATCGCCAAAGAGATAAAGATGATTGTTTTGTTTCAACTCCATGAAAGAATTCTCGTCAATGACAAGAGCCTCTGTCTCTGATGTCCTCTCTAACTTCTCATTGAAGAAAGCAGAATAAACCTCCATACGACGAGCATCAATCATAGGACATAGAATGGATGTTGGCTTTTGGCTGTTGGCTTTTGGCTGTTGGCTAAGAAAACCACACGCCATGGCTGCGAGAGTGTCTATTGCGATGAGTGGTTTTTCCATTGCGTAGCACAAGCCTTTAGCAGTGCTGACACCGATACGTAATCCGGTATAAGAACCAGGTCCCATACTTGTTGCGACAGCGTCCAAATCTTTATATGCAATGCCAGCTTCTTTCATCACCTCATCGATGAAAAGCGTTATCTTCTCAGCATGATTCTGACCATCGAGACTCTCTCTCAAAGCAACAACATTACCATTTTCTACGAGTGCCACTGAACATACAGCAGTGGAAGTTTCTAAACAAAGTATCATCTATTTATTTTTTTGCAAAAATATAAAAAATTATTGTTTTGCTTTATAGAAAATAATAAGTAAATTTGCGGGTTATCATTAAATAGAAACAAGTAACAAAACAAAAATATATGAGAGTTATTATCCAACCTAATTATGAAAAAGTGTCGCAATGGGCGGCTAATCATATTGTAAAAAGAATCAACGAATTCAAGCCAACAGAAGAGAAACCTTTCGTCTTAGGATTGCCAACAGGCTCAACACCTCTCGGAACATATAAAGCCTTGATAGAACTTCACAAACAAGGCAAAGTCTCTTTCAAGAACGTCGTCACTTTCAACATGGACGAATATGTCGGAATTGCAGAAGACCATCCAGAGAGCTACCACTCATTCATGTGGAACAACTTCTTCAATCATGTCGATATCAAAAAAGAAAACGTCAACATTCTCAATGGCAACGCTGAAGACCTTGAAGCAGAATGTCAACGTTATGAAGACAAGATAAAATCATACGGCGGCATCCAATTGTTCATGGGCGGCATCGGTCCTGACGGACATATCGCATTCAATGAACCTGGCTCATCATTGACATCAAGAACAAGAGTCAAGTCATTGACAACAGACACTATCATCGCTAATTCAAGATTCTTCAACAACGACATCAACCAAGTCCCTAAGACAGCTTTGACAGTTGGAGTAGGCACTGTTATGGATTCAAAAGAAGTGATGATTTTAGCTAACGGCCACGGCAAGGCAAGAGCTATAGCACAAGTCATTGAAGGCAGTGTCAACCATTTATGGACTGTCAGTGCATTGCA
>JBGVET010000047.1:0-63037 GCA_045120395.1 Candidatus Limimorpha sp. | reverse complement strand
TTTAATGTATAATGTTTAATGTATAATGTTTAATGTATAATGTTTAATGTATAATGTTTAATGTATAATGTTTAATGTATAATGTTTAATGTATAATGTTTAATGTATAATGTATAATGTTTAATGTTTAATGTTTAATGGCTAATTCTTCATTGTTCATTGTTCATTCTTCATTATTCATTGTTCATTGTTCATTCTTCATTATTCATTATTCATTGTTCATTCTTCATTGTTCATTGTTCATTCTTCATTGTTCATTCTTCATTCTTCATTGTTCATTCTTCATTGTTCATTCTTCATTATTCATTCTTCATTCTTCATTGTTCATTCTTCATTTTACATCCAGATTTTTTTGCACAGCAACTGCAGTCGGAGCAGGAACTTTTATCATTGCTGTTCCTTAGCTTCTTCACAACGGAATAAAGCGTATATGCTACAGCTGCACCTATTATTGTATATGCTATTATAGTTTGAGTCATGTTAGTTAAGTTGCTAAGTTGCTGAGTTGCTAAGTTACTGAGTTTTATTTTTTTTTAGTTTCTGAGATTCTGAGATTTTAAAACAGTGATCCTACCTGATATACCAAGAATGAAACAATCCAAGCGAGGCCAGTGTTGTAGAAGACTGTAAATAAAACGCCTTTCCAGCCTGCTTCACGACGTACTGCCGCTATCGTTGCGAAACATGGTGTCGACAATAATACAAACAGCATGAATCCGAATGCCACCAATGGAGTGAATAACATCTCACCTTTTCTAGCTCCGTCAGTCCATACCTGTGTCCTCACTTTATTAACGAGCTTGCCTTCCTCTTCTTCTGATGTCTGGAACAATACTGCGAGTGTCGAGACGACTACCTCTTTAGCAGCGATACCTGTTGTCAAGCTGACACCCATTCTCCAGTCGAAGCCACAAGGACGAACAAGAGGTTCAATAGCATGACCGAAACGTCCGATGTATGAATTCTCGTTCAAGACAGCTCCTTGTTCATATTCCAACTGTTCTATGACAGCAGCTTTTTCTTCTTCAGTGATATCAGTCTGTGCCTCTACGAGTTCTATCTCTTGAGCGATAAGCTCAGCTTTTTCACATGTTCTTGGGAAATATTCCAAAGCCCAGATGATGACAGAAGCGACAAGGATAACGGTAGCCATCTTCTGTAAATATTGCATACTCTTATCCCACATGTGAATCAAAGTGTTACGAGTTGTAGGGACACGATAAGGAGGAAGCTCCATCACGAATTGTTCCGACAAACCTTTGAAAGATGTCTTGTTCAATAACAATGCTGTCAAGATTGCGAAGATAACACCGATAGCATAAACGCTCATCAATATCAAACCTTGATGTTTTTCGAAGAAAGCTGCCACAAAAAGAAGGTAGACCGGCAGACGTGCCGAACACGACATGAAAGGTGTGACTAATATAGTGAGTAATCTGTCTTTTCTGTTTTCCAAGGTGCGTGTCGCCATGATAGCTGGCACAGAACATCCGAAGCCTATGATGAAAGGTATGAACGACTTACCATGAAGTCCGATTTTATGCATGAGTCTGTCGACGATGAAGGCAGCACGTGCCATATAACCAGTGTCTTCTAATATCGAGATGAAGAAGAATAATATCAAGATGTTAGGCAAGAACACAAGCACTCCGCCCACGCCAGCGATGATGCCATCGACGATGAGGTCTTTTAAGATTCCGTCGTTCATCCATGAGCCTACAAGTTCACCGAACCATGTCACAGCAGATTCTATCCATTCTTGAGGATAAGCTCCGAGTGTGAAAGTAGCTTGGAACATAAGCCATACGAAGAATATCAAGATAGGAAATCCCAGCCATTTGTTTGTCAGGAAATCGTCAGCTCTATAAGCGTGGTTTTTGATTTTCTTCGCGCCTTTCTGATATGTCTCTTTCAAGGCTCCTCTGATGAAAGCATAACGAGCGTTGGTAATCAAAGTCTGCGCATCTTCATCGTAAGCCTTCTCTAATTCAGAACGTTTTTCTTTTGCTTCTGCTATAATCTCATCACCGTTAGGAAGATCTTTGATTTCTTCTATAGTCGACTGAGAATTTTCCAACACATTGATAGCAATATATCTAGCTGGATAAATATTGATGATGTCTTTGTTAAGTTCTATCTTCTTCTTGATAGGAACGATGGCGTCTTCAATGTCGCGACCGTAGTTGATATGAATATGTTTGTTAAGATTTTTCTTCTCTTCATAAACATCAACGATAGTCTCAAGCACATCGGAGATACCTATTCCTTTCACCGCTGTGGTAGGCACTATAGGGAAACCGAGCATCTTGCCGAGGCTCTTATAATCGAAGACATCGCCTTTGGCTTCCATCTCGTCATACATATTAAGAGCCATGACGAGACGTACGTTCATGTCGATAAGCTGAGTAGTAAGGAAGAAGTTACGTTCCAGATTAGAAGCGTCGACGATATTAAGAACTATGTCAGGATTTTGTTTGGTGAGATATTCTCTTACGTAACGTTCTTCAGGAGAATATTCTGTTATGGAATAAGTACCAGGCAAGTCGACGAGGTTGATGGTATAGCCTTTATGATAGAAGGTTCCGATTTTCAAGTCAACGGTGACACCTCCGTAGTTACCGACCTTCTCGTGAAGACCGGTGGCATGGTTGAAGAAAGAAGTCTTTCCTGCGTTAGGGTTACCAACCAAAGCCACAGTGATATTATTGGTTTTTTCTTTAATGACATCAGAGATGACCTCATCGGCGATAGTACCGTTAAAATCTGAAGAATGTGCATTGACATCATCCAAGGCAACGACTTCTATTTTATCAGCCTCACTTCTGCGTAATGAGATGTGAGCCTGAAGCACCTGATATTCCACTGGGTCCATCAGCGGCGCGTTCTTTATGACGGTGACTGTCTCGCCTTTCACGAAACCAAGTTCCATCAGTCTATGACGAAGTCCACCATGGCCATTAACTTTAACGATAACACATTTAGTACCCGTTGTCATTTCCGCTAAAGAAGTGGATTTTGGCTGTTGTCTGTTGTCCGTTGTCTGTTGTCTATAGTTATATTCCATAATTCTTAATTATTATTTGCAAAAATACTAAATTCTAAAATAACTCCTAATTTGTTTGAAAGGACGCGATAAATCGCATCCCTACAACCCCTCATACCCTTAGTTCCTCATACCCTTAGTTCCTTAGTTCCTCAATTCCTCAAATCCCAATCACAAATCTCAATGTTCCGACAAGTGCGTTATCGACAGGGACATCTAATCCTGCAGGATTGATGATATATTGAACGTCAGGTTTTACGACAAAATTATCAGTTATTTGATATTGATAGAAAAGCTCTATCGCTGTCTCAGTTTTTTTGTCAGAGAGGAATGCCGATGTGAAAGCAAGTCCTGCCATGTCGAGGCTTTCTTCTGAGAACACGCCTTCGAGATTAAGACCAGCAGCGAGGTGGAAATAGTTTTGAGGTGCTGAGATGCTGAGTTTCTGAGTTTCTGAGATTTTGAGATTTTGAGATTTTTTAACCATTCCTGTTTGCATGAAGCCTATAAGGTTACGAGTTCCGTTGTCGAAAACCACTTGTTCTATTTCTGCATAAACACCGTATTTCTTTTCCGCTGTATGATAGAAAGCTCCGACTTCGTAAATGCCTTTCTCTCTTATATATTGAACCTCACCTATGAATAAAGCGCCGTCATCTTTATTGATATTCCAATCTAGGTTATAAGGATTATCTTCGAAGGAAGGCATTTCGCCATCATAGGCAGCAGTTTGTATGTGCCATTTGTTATTGATGTCGATATGAAGTTCAACGCCGAGTCCGGTGAGAGGAAATATAGCTGCGCTCATATTTGTTGAAAAGATTGGGTGAATGCCGAAAGAGCTGTTGATATATTCGCCAGCCGCATTGATAGAAGCGAAGTTCTCGTTCATATCCTGAAGACCTACTTTAAAACTGAAGTTACCGAAAGTCTGTTGCAAAGAGAAATATTCCATGAAAGCATGATTGCCAGCTTCTATATTATTTGCTACCTGGAAGTCGCCGATGAACATCTCAGTAGGCACGATACCGTGTGTTGTTCCGCCGCCTACGTATAATGTAGCGTCTTTCCATAAGTCTGCGCTCATTCCCATTTTAGCATAGCCGAGGTAGCCGCCTCCATTCTTCAAGCCTCCGACATTATACAAGAAGTCACCTGTATATTCAGCTTCGAAGTTTAATCTCTCTTGGGAATAAGCTTTGTTTGTTCCTAAAAATAATACAGCAAATAATAATAGTGATAATGTTTTTTTCATAAAATATAGTGTTAAAATTTATGATGCAAAAATATCAACTGTTAATAAAATGCTAATTCCCACTTTTTGGGTAAAATGAAAAAAATATCTAATCATAAATAGTTAAAAAAAATTCACATACATTGAAAATGTATTCATATAAATACTAAATTTGACTACTCATTTTTAATATTAAATTTTATGAAGACATTTTTACGTTTGATGCTAACTTATGTGATACTAATAAGTTGCTGCAACATCTACGCACAATCAAGACCAGAAGTAACAGTAGTTACTGAAGAAGGTTATGAATTGATAAAAATAGCTAACGAATACCTATGTCCATACGACATTTCAGATAATAAAAAGCATGTCGTCATTCAGGCTTGGGGTGAAGGCATGAGTTATTATTGGTCTGAAGAGACCGGTATCATTGAGTTCTCTGGCAATGCTTATGCTGTATCTGACGAAGGCGTTGCCGCTGGTTGGTTCGTCAACGATGCGTTATACAATGTGGCAGGTTTATGGCGTCCAGACACACAGAAGTGGGAGTTCTTGGGTATGAATCCAGACATGCCAGAATATGCAGATTTCGACTACAACAGCGCATGGACTATGTCTAACGACGGCAAGAAATTAGGCATTATGCAATTCGACGCGTCATGGGATACATACACATACGTATGGTCAGAAAGAGATGGTTATGTTAAACTATCAAACGGACAGTCCACAGTGACAAGACCACAAGCTATGAACAGTGACGGAAGCATTGTCGCTGGTTTCTATGTAGACGACATGGGCTACAGAGCTCCTTGCTATTGGAAAGATGGCAGCTTATTCCCTATATCAAGCTATCTCGGTGAGTCTTGGGGTGTCTCTCCTAACGGAAGATATGTATGTGGTAATTTAAAAAACAGTCAAGGCAATGCTTTTATCTACGATATCACCGAAGATGAACTCATATTGATTCCAAAAACATTAGCAGGCATAGCTGGTCCAATGACAGCCTTATGTGTCACCGACAATGGCGATGCCTTTGGTTATGCTAGTCCAGACAACCCTGCAGATTACTTTGCAAGAAGAGGTTTTGCCTACGTCGACGGCGAGCTTATGTTTTTTGAAGATTACCTTATGATAAATGGAGTAGCAGAAGCTGATAGTTGGTCGACTTACTGCGTCAATAGTGTGACACCTGACGGCAAGACATTCCTAGGAGCTGCTAACATGAAAGGCTTAGATTATAGCTTTGTTGTAACGATTGGCGAACCTAATTGTGCAGCACCTGACAATCTCACCTACACTATTGATGAAAACAACTACAGCACCATCACACTTAGCTGGGACGCTCCTGAAAACGCAGAAAATGTCACATACGAAATATATACAAGCTACACAGAGATAGACCCTATCTATCAAGGCATCACAGAGACATCATTCACTATCGAAAACTTGGAAGCAGGCTACTATAAGTATGTGGTAAAAGCCAACTGGAACGACGAATGTCTGTCAAATCCTTCAAATGCTGTAGAACCAATCATATACCCTTGCGACACAAAAGACATGTGCGAGATCACATTTGAAATGCTCGATGGCTACGGCGACGGATGGAATGGTGCTTTCATCTATATCGTTGGCAGCAACAACGATTTCTCATATTCCGTAGGTCTTGAAAAAGAAGGTCTAGAAACAGTTACAAAGACAATAGCATTATGTCCAGACAATTATACGTTCGTATGGAATTGGGGCGAGTTTGACGAAGAAATAAGTTTCTCTATTGTTTTCAATGATGAGAAAATATATGAAGCTAAACCTGGCAGTATAGACTATTTGTTCCCTACCTATTTCTTGGAATATGAAGTAAACTGCGGTGAAGACATCACCGAGACAGAACAGGCGTCATCTCTCGATTTATATCCTAACCCTGTTCAAGATAAACTCTATATTGAAGCAGAAGCAGAAGTTAAAGAAGTTGTAGTTTACGATGTTTACGGAAGAATTCAAAATCTCAGAAACTTAGAAACTCAGAAACTCAGAAACTCAATTGATGTTTCAGACTTGAACAGCGGAGTTTACTTTGTTCAGATAAAGACTGAAGAAGGTTATATAACGAAACGATTTGTAAAAGAATAAAAAGCTCAGAACTTCAGAGTCTCAGAATCTCAAAATTTTCTGAGTTTCTGAAGTTTTGAAATTCTGAGTTTCAAAAAAAAGAGCCAAGCTCTTTTTTATTTTTATTATTAAAAATAATTTATACATTTGTGGCATATATCTTTGGTAAAAAAACTGATTACCAAACCCTACTGACAACTTCATCATACTTCCTCTGGATATACACAATTTCATCATCATAAGTGTAAATGATAGTTAACAATATATTAATTAAATACATAAAGCTATGAGAAAGTATTTATCATTTTTACTTTGCCTCTTGATAGGGGCAAATGCGTTCGCACAAAACCAAGTTCTCAAGGCAGTTCCTGACACAACAAACCAAAATTTCAAAGTAGCTGAATTCCAAGTTCATCCAAAAGTTTCACAGACCAAGAGTATTGGCGAAGCTTACCTAGAAAATGAAGCTTTCTACACAACCTACGACCTTCAGTCAAACGGCTTCGTAACAAACCGTATGTATCAGAACAAAAACGGAGATGTTGCTGTCGTTGCCATGCAATCTGCTGATGAAAGCGGCTCTGCTGCTGACCGTGGCACTGGATATAACTTCTACAAAGACGGCAAGATTCTAGAGGGCGGATATCAGTTCCAAAAAATAGAAGCTAACGCCACTGGTGCAGATATGAGAACAGGCTGGCCTTCAATAGCACCATACGGCGCTGAAGGCGAGATAATGGTATGCCACACTGGTAACGGCTTGGTATATTACACTAGAACAAAAGCTGGCGAAGGTGTATGGGACGGTCCTTACGACATCCCTAACCTGCAAGGTGGCATAAACGGCGTGACAACAGAGCTTATCTTATCATGGCCAAAAATCGTTACAACAGGAGCTAACAACGAGACAGTCCATATCTTTGCCGCCGCTACAACAGATTACGGAACAGCTCAGTTATATCTCCGTTCTTCAGACCTCCAAAATTGGTATAACAACTGGGCTCCTTGCTCAATGGATAATCTTCATGTAGGAATCTATGACGCTGACGACTATGCAGTGGCTGTCAATGGAAACCATATCGCTGTAGTTTACAACAACTGGATGAAAGCTCATACTATGCTTTACAAGTCTTCCGACAATGGCAATTCATGGGAAAGCAAGATAATATGGGAAAACCCTATCCATCTCTTGGACTGGGAGACAGACGAAGGCACTATCTTCGAGCAATTCAATGCTCCAACTCATGTTTCTATATCTTTAGACAAATACGGCGATGCTCACGTGGCTCTTTCTGTAGGTATGTTTACTCATTCAAATTTAGGTACATCCTATGGTTTATACCATGGTTTACAGACGGATGGCGTAGCTTATTGGTATGAAGGTTATGGCATGCCATTACAATCACCTGACGGCAACCCTTGGAACGCACTTAAACTATGGTGGGAAGACGAAAATAATCCAGGATATATAAACATAAATCCTCAAAACTTCTGCGCTTGGATGCCTCCACACGAAACAAGCGGCTTTGGTGAATTCGAATCTTCAAAACAATATACAGGCTCAGGCAGTAGTGCTGGAGATTACTTATCATCATTCGGCCTTTCAGCTTATCCTTCAATAGCTGTTGACCCAGCAGGTAATATCGCCGTAGCTTTCTCTGCTCCTGACTTAAACCGAGACTGTCGGTATGGCCAATATTACTACAGGTCTATCTTTGTCAACTACAAACCTGCTGGATTAGATTGGACAGAAATGACAGTTTTGGGACAAAGTCTCTATGAAGATTTTATACATTCGTGTGATGAATGTACTTACGTCACTGCTGTAAGCAATCCTGTAAATGAAAACGAGTTCTGGTTCTCATGCTTGTCTGACGACACTCCAGGCTTCCATTATGGCAATTCTGCTTCACAAGACCATATCACCACAAGTACAGTTAACGTATTCAAATTCTGTCCTAATGGCATAGATGATGACAATCCTGTAAATCCAAATCCAGAGCCAGAACCAGAGCCAGAGCCAGAACAACCTTCAAAATATTGGAATCCAGATGAGTCGCTCTATGCAAATAATATGACAATTATCAGCACCGTTGAGATTGAAGGCGTTGAAGCAAGCAGCTCAGACATTGAGATAGGTGCATTCTGCAATGGTGAGTTAAGAGGCAGCGAGAGATTACAATATGTAGGCAGCCCTGCCATCAGATATGAATGTTTCTTGATGATATACGGCAACTCTGGCGACATCATCACATTCAAAGTCTACGACCATGCCACAGCATCGGTGTTAAACCTAAAGACTAGCACCGTCGTGACATTTGAAGCTAACGGTACTATTGGAGATATCGTGCAGCCTACAACTATGAATTTCACTTCAGGTGAAATAATCGCAGCTACTGCCAACCCTGCGGAAGGCGGAACAATAGAAGGTGCTGGCAGCTATCAAACAGGAGAAAACGTAACATTAAAAGCTACAGAAAACGAAGGCTATATCTTCTTGAACTGGACAGAAAACGGAGAGATTGTATCTAATGAATATGAATACACATTCGTAGTAGAATCAGCAAGAAACCTCGTTGCTAACTTCGGAACATACCAATGGATACCTGACGTCAACATCTACCCTAACAATATGACTGTCACAACATCCATAACTATCGACAACATATTACAAGAAAACACTCGCTTAGAGATAGGCGCATTCTGCAATGATGAGTTAAGAGGCAGCGGAAGATTAGAATATATCCCTGAACCTATAAATAAATACGAAGCTTTTGTCATGATTTACGGAAATGATGGCGATAAGATTTCATTCAAAATCTACGACCACATCACTGCCAAAATTTTAGACTTGGAAGCTGACGACACTTTGGCATTCAAGGTCAATGAGACAATAGGAAGCGTTGTTGAACCTCATAACATCAGTTTCATAACAAAAACAGATAATCCTGACGAACCAGACGAGCCTAAATTGGATGCTCCTCAAAATGTCAAAGCTAATGCAATAAGCACTTCTTCCATCATCGTGACATGGGATGTCGTTGAAAATGCCACAAGCTATAACGTCTATCGCAACGATGAATTAGTTGAAAATGTAAGAGGCACAAGCTATATGGACGAAGAATTAGAATATAACACAGAATATTGCTACTCGATAAAAGCAATAAATGATGACGTGATGTCTGATTACTCTGAAGAAGTATGCGTCAAGACCTTGGGCGAAGGAGTTGAAGAATTGACATCAGCAGTCAATATTTACCCTAACCCAGCCAACGACAAACTTTATATTGAAGCAGAAACTGAGATCGAAGAAGTTGTCGTTTATGATGTTTATGGAAAATCTCAGAAACTCAAAACCTCAGAAACTCAAAACCTCAAAACCTCAGTTGATGTTTCAGGTTTGAACAGCGGCGTTTATTTAATTAAGATAAACACCGAAAGTGGAAATATAACTAAACGATTTATTAAAGAATAAAAAAACTCAGAACTTCAGAGTCTCAGAATCTCAAAATTTTCTGAGTTTCTGAGGTTTTAAATTTCTGAGTTTCAAAAAAAAAAAAAAAACATGAAAAGAATATTAACAACAATCATCGCATTTGCACTGAGCCTTGTGGCAAGTGCGCAAAATTACGATGTCATCGATCCAGAGTTGCAGGAAATATTAAATCAAAAAAGCAATGACAAGATTTCCATCAACATCGTTTTAAGTTCGCAGGCTGACAATGCTAATCTTAATGTCAAATTTGACGACATCAAAGACAAGAATCTCAAAAGAGAAAACGTCATCAAGGAATTGAAAGCTTTCTCTGCCGACAATCAAAACAAGGTAATGTCATTCCTTCAAGCTGAAGCTGGCAACGCCAACGTCACTGATTTAAAGGCACACTGGTTGGTTAACACCATCAACTGTACAGCTACAAGAGATGTCATCTACAATTTATCCGAGCAGTCTGGCATCTCTGTCATCGGCTATAATGAAAAGGTAAAGCTCATCAGCGATGATAAGCCACAGCCTGCACAAAAAAGCAGAGGTCTCATAGACAACATCACAACTGTCGGCGCAGACCAAGTATGGGCTGAGGGATACACCGGCAAAGATGTAATCGTTGCTGTCTTAGACTCTGGCGTCAACAGCGAGCATGTCGACTTAGCCGACCACCTATGGGACGGAGGTTACGAATACCCTGACCATGGATGGAACTTCATCGACAACAACTATAACACCAACGACAACCACGGACATGGCACACACTGTGCCGGTACCATCTGCGGAGACGGCACCTCAGGAACACAGACGGGTATGGCTCCTGATGCAACACTGATGTGCGTAAAGGTATTGGATGACGAGGGAAAAGGAACATTAGAAGCTTTGGTATCCGGCGTAGAGTTCGCCGTAGAGAATGGCGCCGACATCTTGAGTCTGTCTTTAGGATGGACATTCCCTAACGCATACGTCAGCACTATCATGCGCGAGATGTTCGAGAATGTGTTAACCACAGGCGTCGTGGCATCCGTAGCAGCAGGTAACGAAAGAGGAGGCATTGACACAATCCCTATACCAAGAAATATCACAGCTCCAGGCAACTGCCCTCCACCATATCTACACCCTGACCAACATGCTAACCCTGGAGGATTGTCAGCAGTAGTGTCAGTAGGAGCCGTTGACTACTACGACGAAGTAGCTTGGTTCTCATCACAAGGTCCTGTCACATGGCAAAACACAGACTGGAACGATTATCTATACGACGATGGAATCAACGTTGAAGATGGATGGTTATATTATGACAATGACTTATATTCAACTAACATAGGCGGACCTGATAGTTTCTATTGGGGAGTTATGTTCCCTGCTGACATATTGGAACAACACGGTGGCACATCCTTGACAAAGGTTGCAATCTACGACATTGCTGTTGACAATCCGCAATTACTCATCTATTACGGCGGCAACTATACTCCAGGCACACTAGTACATGTACAAGATTGCGCATTGACAAAATCAAACAGTATTGTGGAAATAGAGTTAAGTTCAGCCTTACCTATAAGCGGCACAGATAACATCTGGATCGTGATGTCAACACAAAACGGAACCTCATACCCTGCAGCAGGCAGCGACAACACCGGCGACCCTAACGGACGCTGGATCTCATTAGACGGAACGACTTGGGATGACCTTATTAATTATGGATTATACAATACATGGATGTTACGCGCTTATGTGACAGACAACAACACAAATGCCGTGACAGAACTGAAATCTATAACAGACCATGAATATAAGGCCGCTTCAAAAGGAACATTAGCCGCATTAGGATCAAGAACAAGCCAGATGTCGGCTGCTGCAAATGAAAATCACTTCGGTCTCATCCGCCCTGACGTCAGCGCACCCGGAGTGGAAATAGTGTCATCTGCATACAATGACAACTATGGTTTCCTCACCATGAGCGGAACATCTATGGCAACGCCTTGCGTGGCTGGCGTGATGGCACTTATGTTAGATAAAGAACCTAACCTCAGTCCTGCCAACATCTGCAGAATATTAGAGACTACAGCAACAAAACTCGAAGATACAAAAAGCAACCTCACTGGCTCAGGACGCATCAACGCTTATCTGGCGATAAACGAAATAGATAATATAAAAGATGAAACGCCAACAACGCCAACAACGCCAAGTTACCGTAACGTCCTCATTGAAGAATTTACAGGAAGATCATGCAATTTCTGTCCTATGGGTCATGAGGCCATAAATCAAATTATGGATGATAATCCAGGCAAAGTATTTGCGGTCAACTATCACACACAAAACAGCTTGTCACCAACAAGTTATCCTAACCTTAACGTATCGGAAAGTACAATATTATGGAATGCTTTCAATGTTAATGGCATTCCAACCGCAGCCATTAACCGTACATCAACTATGCATCCTGTTGAATGTGAATCTTCCGTTAACGCACAGCTTGCGCAAACAGCCGAAGTCAATATTTCAGGTCATGTTGATATCAATGAAGCAACACGTACCGCAACAATAACAGTGGAAGCCTATTACACCTCAAGCAGCGCATCATCAACTAACTATCTCACCATAATGATGCTGCAAGATAGTATTTGGGGGTCACAGTCAGGTGGATCTTCTAACTCAGAACAATATGTTGACGGACAATATTGTCATATGCACACCCTTCGTGACATAATAACCCCAACATGGGGTGATGCTATTGCTCCAACAACAGCTGGCACGTTAATCACAAGACAATATATCTACGAAATCCCAGAAGTCATTGGCTCACCTAATGGCGTAGAAGTTGATTTAAACAACATCTATTTCTTGGCATTCGTAACAGAAAAGAAAGACGGCACTCCAACACACCCTGTACTTAATGTCAATAAGCTGGTAAGAGAAACCAACAGCGATGAACCTGTAACACCTCAATCTCCATTGACATTCTTGTATGAAGGAAATGATGTTACAAACTCTATAAACAATATTGTGATTGAAAAAGAAATCAATGAATGCTACGAAATTCAATTTGACCTTGTAGTTGGCAACAGCACTGCAAATGACATGAATGTCGTCTGCGAAATAGAAGACCTTTCAAATATAGGTCAAAGCTACATATGCTGGGGCAGCTGTTATACGCCTGGCACCACCATGGCAACAAACACTGTATATGCAGGAGGAAATGCTATATTCAACGGTCATGCTATGTTCGTTGATGAAGAATGGAATGAATTGCCTAAGGGAACGGTAATTCCTGTAAGATATACATTCTACGATGAAAACAATCCTTCAGAGAAATATGTCTTCAATGTAAAATTCATTTATGAAAACGATGATACTGCAAACTACTGGACTCCTGACGAGTCTCTCTATGCAAACAAAATGACCATCATCACTACTATCGAGATTGACGGCGAGGAACAATACAACACCAACCTCGAACTTGGTGCTTTCTGCAATGGCGAGCTGAGAGGTTCTGCCAGACTTCAATACATCGATGCCCCTGCTAACAGATACGAATGTTTCTTGAAGGTCTACGGCAACTCTGGCGATGACATCACATTCAGATTATACGACCACGGCACAGGCCTTGAGTCTGACTTTAGATCAAGTGAAGTAGTAGACTTTGAAGTCAACGCTACTGTTGGCGATATCGTAAATCCTTATTTCGTTAATTTCAAGGGATCTGTGCTTCACAGCAGAGACCTTACATCTGGCTGGAACTGGTATTCTACTTATATCATCAACGAAGGCGAAGAGGGCCTCGCTAACCTTGAAGCTGCTGTAGGAACAAACGGCATCCAGATCAAGAACCAGACTAAGTTCGTCAACCAGGCTTCTGGCAACTGGTACGGAACTCTCACCAGCACTGCTGTAGAAGACATGTTCATGATTCAGATGTCAGCAGTTCACACCTTGAATCTCGAAGGTTATGTAGTCAACCCAGCAGACCACCCTATCACTCTCGGCACCAACTGGAAATGGATAAGCTATCCTCTGGCAGCTGAGATGAGCGTTGAAGAAGCCTTCGCTAGCGCAATTCCAAGCAACGGCGACTATGTCAAGTCGCAGAAAGGCTTCGCTCAATATTATGAAGGTCTCGGCTGGAGCGGTACTCTCAAGACCATGACACCGGGTATGGGCTATATGTATCAGAACACATCAGGATATACAAAGACTCTTGTCTACCCTATGGCAAATGCTAAGTCTAAAGCAGAAGCTCAAGTAGAAGAAAACTTACACTGGATAGCCGACGCTACAAAATATCCTATGAACATGACAATGATAGCTGTCGTTGAAGACGCTGCTCGTGACTATGAGGTAGCTGCTTTCAGCAATGGCGAATGTCGCGGCGCAGCAAGACCAGTCTACATCGAAGCTCTCGGTCAAAGCATGATATTCATGACTATCTACGGCGACAACAATGACAATGTTTCATTCAGATATTATGATGTAACTACTGGCGATGAAGTAATGCTCAACGATGAGATGACATTTGAAGTCAACGCCACACATGGCGACGTAATGGAACCTTACGTCATGACATTGTCGACAATGGGAATCGATGAAACATCAGCAGGATTCAACATCTATCCTAACCCTGTTCAAGATAAACTCTATATCGAGACAGAAGCTGAGATTGAGGAAGTGGTGGTTTATGATGTTTATGGAAGAATTCAAAATCTCAGAAACTCAGAAACTCAGAAACTCAGAAACTCAATTGATGTTTCTAACTTAAACAGTGGCGTTTATTTAATTAAGATAAACACCGAAAATGGAATTATAACGAAACGATTTATTAAAGAATAAAAAAACTCAGAACTTCAGAGTCTCAGAATCTCAAAATTTTCTGAGTTTCTGAAGTTTTGAATTTCTGAGTTTCAAAAAAAAAGAGCCTCGCGGCTCTTTTTTTTTATTACATCATACCTGGCATGCCACCCATTTGTGGGTTCATTGCTGGCATTGGGTTTTCTTCTTTATGGTTTGAGATAACGCATTCTGTTGTGAGGAGCATGCTTGCGATAGAAGCAGCGTTTTCCAAAGCTACTCTTGAAACCTTAACTGGGTCGATGACACCTGTCTTCAACAAGTTTTCGTATGTCTCTGTGCGAGCGTTGAAACCGAAGTCACCTTCGCCTTCTCTTACTTTGTTAACAACTACAGAACCTTCTAAACCTGCGTTAGCAACGATTTGACGTAATGGTTCTTCCAAAGCGCGTTTGATGATAGCGATACCTGTTGTTTGGTCGTCGTTTTCGCCTTTGATGTTTTCTATTGAGCTGATAGCACGGATGAAGCCAACGCCGCCACCTGGGATGATACCTTCTTCAATAGCAGCTCTTGTTGCGTTCAAAGCATCTTCAACGCGGTCTTTCTTTTCTTTCATCTCAACTTCGCTTGCTGCGCCAACGTAGATAACAGCTACACCACCAGCGATCTTAGCCAAACGTTCTTGTAATTTTTCACGGTCGTAATCTGATGTTGTTGTAGCAATCTGAGCCTTGATTTGGTTAGCGCGTGCTTCGATATTTTCTTTTGCACCTTGGCCGTTAACGATAGTTGTGTTGTCTTTTGTAACAGTGATTTTGTCAGCTGTACCGAGTTCTGCCAATGTAGCGTCTTCTAAACGGTCGCCTTTTTCTTCTGTGATGACAGTACCGCCTGTCAAGATAGCGATGTCTTCTAACATTTCTTTTCTTCTGTCACCGAAGCCAGGAGCTTTAACAGCAACCACTTTCAAAGAACCACGTAAGCGGTTAACAACTAATGTTGCCAATGCTTCGCTGTCGATGTCTTCTGCGATGATTAAGAGAGGACGACCTGTTTGTAATGATTTTTCAAGGATTGGAAGTAAGTCTTTCATGACAGAGATCTTCTTGTCGTAAATCAAGATGAAAGGATTTTCGTAGACAGCTTCCATTTTTTCTGTGTTGGTTACGAAGTAAGGAGAGATGTAACCGCGGTCGAATTGCATACCTTCAACAACGTCGACATGTGTTTCGATACCTTTAGCGTCTTCAACAGTGATAACACCTTCTTTCTTAACTTTAGCCATTGCTTCAGCGATAAGAGTACCGATAGTGTTATCGTTGTTAGCTGAGATACTTGCAACTTGTTGGATTTTTTCGATGCTGTCGCCTACTTGTTCTGATTGAGCTTTCAATGATTCAACAACTGTAGCAACTGCCTTGTCGATACCTCTTTTGAGGTCCATTGGGTTAGCACCAGCGATGACGTTTTTCAAGCCTGCTGCTACGATAGCTTGTGCCAATACTGTAGCTGTTGTTGTACCGTCACCAGCGAGGTCGTTAGTTTTAGAAGCTACTTCTTTAACTAATTGTGCGCCCATGTTTTCAACTGGGTCTTGTAATTCGATTTCTTTTGCTACAGAAACGCCGTCCTTTGTGATGTGAGGAGCGCCGTATGATTTTTCGATGATAACGTTACGACCTTTAGGTCCGAGTGTAACTTTTACTGCATTTGATAAAGCGTCAACGCCTTTTTTCAAGCTGTCGCGTGCGTCGAGGTTGAATAATATGTCTTTTGCCATTGTTTTACTTTTTAGATATTGTTAAAAAAATGAAATAAAAAATAATGAGAAATCAGATGATTGCGATAACATCGTTTTCTCTCATTATCATATAATCTTTACCTTCTAAATGGATTTCTGTGCCAGCGTATTTGCCATAAATAACTACGTCGCCAACTTTCAATGTCATAGGATTGTCTTTTGTACCAGGACCAACTGCCACTACAACGCCTTTTTGTGGTTTTTCTTTTGCTGTGTCAGGAATGATGATTCCGCTTGCTGTCTTTTGTTCTGCGAGAGCTGGTTCAATAACGACTCTGTCTGCCAATGGTTTAATTGATAATTGTGCCATAATTGATTATTTATTTTGTGTTGTTATTATTTTCTGTCCGTCCTTTTGTCAAAATGTTTGCCAAAAATTAAGGATTTATAAAAATAAAAAAAAATGTCAGAAATATGACATTCTGACATTTTTTTATCTTATTGCAAACTGTTTTTTATTCAGCTTCTGCTTCTGTAGCAGCTGGCATTTGGTAATCTGAAGGTGCTACTGTGTTTTCAATTTGTTGACGCATTGCTGAATCAACGTTTACGCTTGTTCCAACACCATTCTTAGGAATTGACAAACTTGAAACAAGACATAAAAGAACTAAAACGACTGCTAAAGTCCATGTAGCTTTTTCCAAGAAATCGGTAGTCTTACGAACACCTAAAATTTGATTTGAAGATGATAAGTTAGATACCAATCCACCACCTTTTGAATTCTGAACTAAAACAACCAACATCATCAAAGCACTGACGATAAGGATGAATACTGAAATTGCTACGTACATTTTGTTAATTTATTTAATTGTTAAACTTATTTTTTGCTTTCTCAATTAATTCTGCAAAGTAAACACTTTTTTCTGGATTTTTCAAACTTAATTTTTGATATACTGAAATTGCTTTTTCAACATATCCTTGATTAAGATAAATCGTTGCTAATGTTTCACTTATGATATTTTCTTTATCAACTACACTAGCTTGTGCAACCGTCATAGGATTATAAAACTCTTGTTTTGGTCGAGAGATTTGAGGATTTTCTGCGATAAATTTATCAATAATTTCAGTTTTTGACAAGGTTTTATCTTCCTTATCCGCCACTTCTTTTTCTCGCTCTAATTCTATAATTCTCTGCTCAATAAGATTCTTCAACTCATCCAACGACTTGCGTTTTTCTTCCAACAAAGCCATCTCTCGCGATAATTCCTCCTGCGATTTATTCAAGTCTATTTCCGGAATCACAATAGAATCTAATAACTGTTGACTATCATTACCGAACTCATCTGGCAAGTCACAGGTATTCTTTTTCTCCTTCGTATCTGCCAAGAGGTGTCTCAACGAATTTCTGTCCGGTGACATAGCTGCTGCCAGACGTAGCTGCTTGTTCAACTTCTTGTCTTCTTTCAAATCATAACCTACTGCAAGAAGCACCTGAGCTATAGTAAAATACGGATACGTAGCGACAAGCGACGACAACATCTCAATGTCATCATCATTTATCAACTGAGGATTGTTTATAATATATTGAAATCTTTCCTTATCCATATTATTACCAGTTAACGACAGCTTTATTAAAAATATCTTGACATAAATCTTCTATAATCTGTTCTACCAAGATATCTTGAACCGCACTCAAGTCTTGTCCGCTAGGATAGTCCTGATACTGTGAAAATCTCTGCTCAAAATCTTTAGATTCGTCATATTTATTTGTAAACCTAACATTTACAGTCACCGTCAATCTGTTCATAGCAGCAGTCTGATTACCAGTGATAGCAATAGGAGAAGTGCTATATCCAGTTATCTCTCCCTCCAAGGCCAAGTCGCCGTTCTGTGGCACCGACTGCAAAGTTGTCTGATTTACAAACATATCATTCAAGGCATTGGTGAGAGCATTGCTCAACAAAGGATTGACGAGCTGCGCATTGTTAGGAAAATATTGTACAGAAACAGTCTTGGCCTCTGCTGGAATAGAAGCTCCTGAGAAGGTATATATTCCGCAGCCACTGAAAAGACAACAAGACAACAAGACTACGAGACAATAAGCTTTTTTTAAAAGTCGCAAAGTCGTAAAGTCGCAAAGTCGCAAAGTAAAATGTCTCTGCGTCTCTGTGTCTCTGTGTCTCTGCGTCTTTATATCTTTAAAGCTTCTCATCAAAGGTTAATTTTATATTCGTTAATTTTTCTGTACAATGTTCTCTCGCTGATGCCTAATTCTTTGGCAGCGTCTTTTCTCTTGCCTTTATGTCTTTCCAAAGCCTTACATATCAGTTCCTTCTCTGTCTGAACCAAAGATAATGTCTCTGTTTCTTTCACCACCGACTTTTCTTCTTCTTCATTATCTTGAACATAGACAAACGCATCTTCCTCCTCTTCCATCGGAGTGATGACGGTAGCATTTATCGGCGTGATATTAGTTGGCTCAGGGAGATGCTGAATCGTTCCGCTATTTCTTTGTTCCGACAATTCCTTGACAGTACGGCGTAGTTCTAATATATCATTTTTCATATCGAACAGCACCTTATATAATATGTCACGTTCAGAAAGCGGGTCTTCTTCCTTGCCGCCTTTGTAAAGTGTTGGCAATGAAGTGACATTATTATTTGGCAGATAGTTTTTGAGAATATCTGGCGTTATCACTCTTTCTTCTTCGATGATAGAGATTTGTTCTGTGATGTTTTTCAGCTGTCTGATATTTCCATCCCAGCGATAGTTTTCCAACATCACTACTGCTTCAGGGGTGAGCTGCACTGCTGGCATACGATATTTCTCTGCGAAGTCGGCAGCGAACTTTCTGAATAAAAGCTTGATATCTTCCTTACGTTCGCGCAAGGCTGGTATTCTGATAGGCACGGTGTTGAGACGATAGTAAAGGTCTTCTCTGAACTTGCCTTTTTCTATTGCCAAAGGAATATTGAGGTTGGTAGCAGCTACTATTCTTACGTCTGTCTTCTGTACTTTCGAAGAACCTACTTTGATGAACTCGCCGTTTTCCAAGACTCTAAGAAGTCTCGCCTGTGTTGCGAGTGGCAACTCTCCCACCTCATCAAGGAAGATAGTACCGCCGTCTGCCACTTCGAAATAACCTTTTCTGGTATCGATAGCTCCTGTAAAAGAGCCTTTCTCATGACCGAACAATTCCGAGTCGATGGTGCCCTCTGGAATAGCACCGCAGTTGATAGCAAAATAGTTCTTATGTTTTCTCGAACTATTCTGATGTATTATCTGAGGGATAACATCTTTACCTGTACCGCTTTCGCCATTGATCAATACGGTGAGATCGGTGCTGGCAACTTGCACCGCAATCTCAATCGCACGATTGAGTTGCGGGCTGTTACCTATTATCTTAAATCGTTGTTTTATTGATTGGATGTCTTGAATGTCCATTTTATCTTAATGTCGCTTTTAGTTGTTGTTCTATTGCGGATTGAATCTTGGCCATTGTCTTTTCAATAACCTTATCTGTCAATGTCTTCTGAGTGTCAAGCAAAACAAAACTCAAAGCATATTGTTTCTTACCTTCTGGAATCTTATCGCCAGTATAGATGTCGAACAAACCTACAGATTTCAAAATCTTGTTCTCTGCTGTTAAAGCAACATTCTTAATTTGTTCAAATGTCACATTCTTATCGAGAATCAATGCCAAGTCACGACGTACAGCTGGGAATTTTGGCAATGGCTCATAACGAACTGCCTTAGCTTCTTTATTAGCTTTCAATAAATTATCCCAGTTCATTGTAGCATGATATACTTCTCTCTTCAAATCGAACAATTTCAATGTCTTTTGATTGATTTTGCCGAGAGTGCATAACTCCATGCCGTTAAGAGTGTAGACTAATGAATATTCGTAATGTTTTACGTTACCTTCTGTCATCTCAAGTTTTTCAACATCTATATTGAGTTTATGTAAAACTCCCAAGACATATTTCTTAAGTTCGTAGAAGTCAACGTTCTGTGGTTTGTTGCTCCATAATTCTTCTTTATCTTTACCTGTGATGAACAAATCTAAATTGTAAATCTCGGTATAAGGTGATAATGAAACGCCTTCTTGTTTCTTGTCAGCGTCATAGAAATATGTGTTACCGAATTCGAAGAACTTGATGTCGAAGATTTTGTGGTTGTGGTTATTTTCGATGCTCTTCAAACCGCCGAACAACAATGACTGACGAAGTACGTTTAAGTCGGAGCTTAATGGATTTAATATCTTGACATTTCTATTTTCGTCGAAGCTGTCCATGTCTCTAGCGTATGACTCTTTTGTCAAAGAGTTGTTCATGATTTCATAGAAACCATTAGAAGCTAACATGATAGAAATGTTTCTCTTCAATTTTTCTGGATCTGGCTTAGCCACTACGTTGAGAGTAGCGTTGATTTTTTCTGGAATAGCGATGTTGTCGTAGCCGTAGATACGTAAGATTTCTTCTACTAAGTCAGCTGGACGATAAACGTCAACTTTACATGTTGGAACATCAACAATCACTGCTTCATCGTTAAGTTCAACGACTTTGCAATCTAAGTTCTTCAAGATATTGACAGCTATTTCTTTCTCAATCTCTTGACCAGCTATCTTGTTGAGGTAAGCGAATTTAAGTTCTACGCGTACTGGTGTGAAATCACCGTTGACTATATCTTTAACTTCTGAAGACACTGTTCCGCCTGCTAATTCTTTAACCAACAAAGCAGCGCGTTTCAATGCGTAGATTGTCATGTTAGGGTCGCAGCCACGTTCAAAACGGAAGCTGGCGTCTGTTTGCAAGCCATGATATTTTGAAGTCTTTCTTACTGATGTTGGGTTGAAGTAAGCACTTTCAATGAAAATATTTGTTGTGCCTTCTGTCACGCCTGACTCTGCTCCACCGAATACACCAGCGATACACATTGGTTCTTCTGCGTTACAGATCATCAAGTTAGTTGCGCTGAGCTTACGTTCTACGCCATCTAATGTCACGAATGGAGTACCATCGTTGAGGCATTTGACAACGACCTTCTTACCTTTGATTTTATCAGCATCGAAGATATGAAGAGGCTGACCTGTCTCCATCAAGACGTAGTTAGAGATGTCGACGATATTATTGATAGAACGAAGTCCGATAGCTTCGAGTCTATGTTTCAACCATTTTGGTGAAGGACCCACTTTCACGCCGCTGACTGTCACGCCAGAGTAACGAGGGCAAGCCTTTGTATCTTCAACGACGATTTCGATTTCGTTGTTTGTATTTTCAACTTTAAAATCTTCTACTGAAGGAATGTTGATGTGATATTTATCTGTTTTCTCTTGATAATTGAGAGCAGCCACGAGGTCGCGGTTGACGCCTATGTGAGAAGTAGCGTCTGAGCGGTTAGCTGTGAGACCTATTTCCAAAGTGGTGTCTTGTTCTACAGGGAAATAGAAAGAAGCTGGCTTTCCGACTTCATAATCTTCAGGAAGCACCATGATGCCGTCGTGTGACTCGCCGATTTGAAGCTCGTCTTCAGCGCATATCATACCTTCTGAAACCTCACCACGAATCTTGCCTTTTTTAATTGTAAATGACTCGTTGCCACTATAAAGCTCTGTGCCTATTGTAGCGACCAAAACCTTCTGACCTTCTGCTACGTTAGGAGCTCCACAAACGATGTTGAGAGGTTCTTCTGCACCGACATCAACTTTTGTGATATGAAGGTGATCTGAATTTGGATGGTCAACGCAATAGATAACCTTACCTACGACAACGCCTTTCAATGCGCCTTTTATTGATTCATAAGGAGTTAAATCTTCAACCTCGAGACCTGTTCCTGTTAATTTCTTTGCTATTTCTTCTGCTGATAATTCGCAGTTGATATACTGCTTAAGCCAATTATAAGATACTTTCATTGTAAAATCATGATTTAAAATGCAAAGATAACATTTTATGACAAAATGTCAGAGGATTTTTTTAAGAAAAATCTCAAAATCTCAAAACTTCTGAATTTCTGAGTTTCTGAATTTCTAATAAAAACATCAATCACCCAATCCGTCCCCAGTCGAAGCCGTTGGCGAAATTCTTATTAAAGAAGTCTTTTGTTATCTGATGTTCAGGTTTCGACAGAGTTGGGTCGTTGTCCAGCAAGAGATTCACCATTCTTCTGGTGTGTCTGATGATAGGCTCGTCTTTAGTAAAGTCACCCATTTTCATCTCTATCATTCCCGACTGACGAGTACCTTGTGTCTCGCCTGGACCTCTCAGCTGAAGGTCAGCTTCTGCTATCTCAAAGCCGTCGTTGGTACGTACCATGGTCTCCATTCTCTTCTTGCCTTCGCCAGTAATCTTATGGTCGGTCATCAAGATACAATACGATTGTTCTGCGCCACGTCCCACGCGTCCTCTCAGCTGATGCAGCTGCGACAGTCCGAATCTGTTTGCGTTTTCAATAATCATGACGGAAGCGTTAGGGACATTAACACCGACTTCGATAACTGTAGTTGCCACCATGATATGCGCTTGGTTTTTCACAAAACGCTGCATCTCGAAGTCTTTATCCTCTGCACTCATCTGTCCATGCACGACACAAATCCTATAGTCAGGTTCTGGGAAGTCGCGCAACAATGACTCATATCCTTCTTGAAGGTTTATCAAATCCATCTTCTCCGATTCCTTTATGAGAGGATAGACGACATAAATCTGATGTCCTGCCGCTATTTCTTTTTTCATAAAAGAGAGAAGTCGCAGACGTTGTTCCTGATAGAGATGCACTGTCTGAATCGGTTTTCTTCCTGGAGGCAGTTCATCGATTTTCGACACGTCGAGGTCGCCGTATTGTGTCATGGCGAGGGTACGAGGTATCGGTGTCGCCGTCATGACGAGAGTATGCGGTGGATACTGTGTCTTTTCCCAGAAACGAGCACGTTGAGCTACGCCAAAACGATGCTGCTCATCGACAATGCAGAGTCCGAGTTGCTTGAATTTCACAGTCTCTTCGATGAGAGCGTGTGTGCCTATCACAATATTAATGTCGCCGTTTTCGAGTGCCGGCAATATATTCTTTCGTTCTTTTTGTTTGGTAGAACCAGTCAGCAACGCCACTGTGACTTTCATGTCACCGAGCATCTTCTTGATTGTCTCATAATGCTGTGTCGCGAGTATTTCTGTCGGTGCCATCAGCGCTGCCTGAAAACCATTGTCGAGGGCGAGTAGCATCACCATGAGAGCCACTATCGTCTTGCCGCTACCCACGTCACCTTGCAACAACCTGTTCATCTGGAATCCAGTCTTCAAGTCGCTACGAATCTCCTTGATGACACGTTTCTGTGCGTTGGTAAGAGGAAACGGCAGATGTTCGTTATAGAAGGTATTGAAATAATCGCCTACATTATTGAAGACAACGCTTCGTGTATTCAGCGTCCTTTCTTTTTTATTGAGAAGGAGTCTCAGCTGGAAGAAGAAATGCTCCTCATATTTAAGTCGTGTCGTGGCGAGATGGATATCGTTGCTGTTCTGAGGCAGATGTATCTTATAGAAAGCAGCCTTTCTCGGAAGCAATCTGTCTTGCATTATCAAAGATGCAGGGAGGTTTTCTGGTATCATCTCCCATGTCTGAAGCACGAGCGTCTTTATTATCTTGGCAATCTGTTTCGTTCCAAGTCCTGCGTTACGCAGTTTCTCAGTAGTATTATAAACACCTTGCAGGCTCTCCCCTACAACTCTGTCGTTAGGGTCATATTCTTCTATGTCGGGATGCGTGAAAGAGAATCTATTGTTGAAGACGTTAGCCTTGCCGAAAAGGAGGTATTTCTTTCCTGGAATGAATTTATTCTTTATCCATTTAAGGCCTTTAAACCAGACCAGTTCTATGGAGCCCGTCTCGTCGGAAAATGTCGCGCTGATACGTGTCGCACGAGGCTCGCCATGCGTCTTCACGTTGGATACCGTTCCGACAAGCTGGTAATATACAGTGTCATCATAAATCTGGTTTACCTTATGTATCTTGCTGCGGTCAACATATCTGAAAGGGAAATATTCGAGAAGGTCTTGAAATGTGAATATCCCGAGTTCTTTGTTAAGAAGCTCGGCACGTTTCGGACCTACGCCTTTCAGAAATTCTATTTTTGTCTGAAGAATATTGACCATTTTGATGTTATAAATTTTGGTTTGTAAAGATAAGAAAAGTCAACTGACGACTGACAACCGACAACAGTTTTTTTTAATCACAGAAACTAAAAACCTCAGAAACTCAAAAATTATGAAGTTCTGAGATTCTGAGGTCCTGTGATTCTGAGATTTTGAGATTTTGAGATTTTGAGATTTTGAGATTTATTAATATTCCCAAAGACTTTGTTCAAAATCTATGATAGATTGTTTGATACGTTCTGACTCACGGAGAGCATCTGCGTCTTTAGCATATTCGTTGATACTACGGTCGAAGACATTATCTTCTCTGATGATATAGCTATCGAATATTCTCTTCATGAACACATCATCATAGCTTAGTTTAGCAGCTGAGTTAGAGCGGTTAAAGAATGGTGACGCTGCCAAAACCTTACGGAGGTTGTCATCGTAAGGAACCCAGAACAAACGTTGTGGGACGAGTTCGCCGTCTTTTTCAACGACTCTGATAGGACAGATTGCGATGATCTTAACGAGCATCTCTGACCTTTGCTTATCGAAGTACCATACTTCTTTTATCTGACAACGTTGTACTTCAGCAGAATTCATTTCTGACTCGACATTCTTAACTTCGAGAACATTACCATAATCGTCGGTTGTCTGAATCTGTTGTACACTCATTATCTGTGTCTTGATTTCATCCCAGCTTGTTGTGTTGATCAATTCGCCTGTGATTATCTCATCTTTATAAGCCACCACACCTGATGTTGGGTCTAACAAAGCCTCTTTCAATATAGTGTAGAGGTTTCTTAAATTTGTATGAGGTGTTGTTGGGAAATAAAATCCTTGATTCATTTTTTGACGGAAGTCTATTTCGCGCCAAATGGTCTTTTGCCACATGACATCAGCTTCTCTGACAGAAGACGATGGCATAGGTGTTCTTATGCCTGTTCCATTTTCATCAAAAAGTCCATCTACTACTGCAGACTCTTCGTCTTCAAAGAAACTTTGAGCAGAGGCTTTTGGCACAAACAGAAGGCCTAATCCTATGAAAGCTAATATTACAAATAATTTCTTCATTATGCTGTTATTTAAAATTAGTTCTTAAGTTCAATAGTGATAGGTGTATTAAGTATACGTTCTTCACCATCTGGTGATTTCACTTTAATATTTTCAATTGTGATACGTTGACCACGTCTTGCGCTCTTGACGAGGTCTTCAACATCTTTATTGAATTTACGTCCTTGAATACCTTTGATAGGTTTGAGATAACCGCCAACGATTGTTGACACGTCGTATGATAGAATCTGTGAGTGATAACCCTCGAAATCGAAGTCAGGCATTGTCAACACGAATCCGCCTGCTGCCAATATTTCTTCTTTGGTAAATTTATCGTTTGTCTTGCCATTAAGTACTGGCACTGGGTCTGGAGTACGTTTCAAGCGGAAGTCGCAGTTATCCAAAACCATTCTCTTGCCATCTATCATTGTAGAGACAACGACGGTTGTGATATTACCTTCATTACCTGGCTTAACGAAATACTCACCGTTGTTACCTTTAATGAGTTCGCCATTTGTGACGTCGACATTGATTTGGTTTGCAGTGAAACCTGGAGCTGATATTGCGATAGGGTTTTCCAAGCCTCTATACATCACGTTCATCTTTGTTGGTGTCACGTTTGCTGATGGTGGAGCCACTGTATAAGATGTGTTGAATGGATATGGCTCAACTTCACCTGTCAAAGGGTTCTTCATTTCTACGATGCCGGCTATCGACTGTTCGCCTTCTGCATTTGCAGGCACCTTGATTTTAATGACGCCTTGTGTACTTGACACTTCGTTGATAGCATTATCGCTAGCTCTTGAGAAGTCCTTAACGCCTTTTGCATATTTAGCGTTGAATTCTTTAGTGTCGTCTGAAGCAACGATGAACACGTCAGCTTCGAAATCCTGACCTTTCAAGACGTATGTTGTCTTAGGGAAGACCTTAGCTTCAAGAGTATTGAATTTAAAGTCACTTGCACCGATATTCTTATACAATTCAGAGATAGCGTCGTATTCTATGGTCTGTACTTCTCCAACTATTTCGTTGATGATTGATATAGCTGCTGGGATGATAATCTGGTTGAAGTTTTTCATCTCCCATGTTAGAGATTCTCCATTAGCTGCATAGTATTCTCCGTCTGTATTCAAACCGACATGGTTTTCGAAATTAGCAATACCTGAAGTTTTCAATGTCTCAATAACATATTGACGATATTCTTCAATTTTTTTACGTAGAACTTCAGCATTACCTTGTTCAATCATAAAAGCTGTGACAGCATCGTGTTTATCCTTGCCTTTGATATTATCGAAATTAACTCTATGGAATACGCGTCTGTTCTTTTTTGCATCAGCTTTCTCTCTATCTAAAATCACAGCGTCTTCTTCCTTCTCAGGGTTAAGCATCTTTTCTTCGGTCACGCCATTGTTTTGTATTAACAAAGCGAGTTTTATATCTCTTTCGATGAAATTGACCAACTCATCTGTTTTGGTTCGAATATCTTGAGCTTTATCCCAATATTCAGCTGTTTTTTCAGGATGTTTATTATATTGTTGCTCAAAGGTACTATAATAATCTTCTATCTTTTTATCGACGCTAGAGTACGCATTTTCGAGGCCGTCGTTCACCGTTGTGAAAGCGTCGATGACTTCAACAGAAACGTTCAATGCTAGCATGGCGGTAAGGACGAGATACATCATACCGATCATCTTCTGCCTTGGGGTTTCTTTTGCTCCTGACATGTTTATTGTTTTATTGAGTTAATAATAGCTTAAAATTCTATGGCTAATTATGATTTAACATTCATTGCTGAAAGCATATTGCCATAAACTGTGTTAAGAGCAGTCATGCGTTTTGACAAGTCAGCGATTTGATGGTTAAGAGCTTCTGTTGATGTAGCAGATGCATTAACTTTCTCGATATATTCTGACATTGTTTTATTTAACTTGTTATTTGTTTCAGCAACTATTGCAGTACTTTGGAGTTGGACTTCAAGAGCACCTACTGTTTCAGCTGCTTTTTTCATAGCTTTAGCGTAGTCGTTTGTTGCAGCAACAGCGTTGCTAATCTCTGCCATCTGTGAGGCATTTTCGCTGAGTTTATTGATTCCTGCGCCTAATTTTGCAAGCACTTCTTCGTTGATATTAGCTTTAGCGAACATTTCATCTAAATGTGTTGCTGCTGAAGCATTGACATTTGTAGTTCTTGGTTTTCTCTCACTTGTTTGTTTTTCGCCATCTTCTGCCAATTCTGGATAAACTAAACTCCAGTCTGGTTCCATGTGTGGTGCTTCAAATGATGACAAGAAAAATATTAAAGCTTCTATTGACAAACCGACAGCCAACATAATATTTGCTGCCTGACCTGGCAACCAATGTGTAAGTTTAAACAAAGCACCAATGAGAACAACAGATGCACCCCATCCATAAAAATAACCCATTACAACTTTACCTTTTCTGCTTTGTAACTTTTTACCGAACTTCTTAAACATAACTTCTACTTTTTTATGTATTTTTAATCTTATTTTTTATTAATAAACTCTTGAGGCTTTATTCATATTGTCACCTTCATTGCGACCTAAGAAAGGCTGTACACAACGGAATCCGATATAACATTTTGCTGTATCTTGATATTCATAAGTACGTGTTGTCACTTCAAGATAATATGCTATGTCTTTCCATGAACCGCCACGGATGACCTTTCTCTTCATAATTGCAGGGTCGTTAGCCTTAGCATTGTATGTGTAGTTAGGATTTATGTCCCAAGTGTTATATGACAATGGGTCGTAAGCGCTGTTTGTCCATTCCGCAACATTACCTGCCATATCATACAAACCCCAATCGTTTGGAGGATAATGACCGACTATAGTTGTTCTTAATGCGCCGTCAGCGATGTAGTTGCCACGCAAAGGCTTGAAGTTAGCGAGGAAACAGCCTCTGTCGTTACGAGTGTATGGTCCGCCCCATGGATATGGATTCATGTGGTTGCCACCACGTGCTGCCCACTCCCATTCAGCTTCTGTTGGAAGACGGTACTCCAACAAAGCTGCTGTCTCGTCTTTCTGTGATTTTAGATATTTGTTGAGTTTCTCTGTACGCCAGATACAGAAAGCTTTGGCTTGGTTCCAGTTAACGCCAACGACAGGATAGTGGTCATAAGCGATATGCCAGAAATATTTCTCTGTCAATGGGTCGTTGAATGAATGTGCATAGTCGTAAACCCATGCTAATGTATCTGGATATACATTAATCTTTTCTTTCTTGATGAATACAGATCTGTCTCTCATACCTTGAGAACGGTTTGCGAAACTCGCATCTTGGTAGTTGGCTTCACTTTGAAAATCTTTTCTTGCTGCTGCTTGAAGATCTATCCAATAATATTCATAGTACAATTTTCTTGTATCTATTTCTTTCTTTCCAAAGAAACGTTCTGCTTCTGGAATGAATAACTCTTCAACGAGTTCTTCGTTTGTCCAGTCTATCTTCTCATCCCAATTCAAGACTGGCACATCATATAACTCTCCTGTTCTTGGGTCTTGTGTTATGAGATATGTATCACTCAACTCTGTATCTCCTAAAATTTTTCTTGCGATAGAGTCTCTTACCCAATTCACAAACTCACGATATTCGTTATTTGTAATTTCTGTCTCATCCATATAAAACGAAGATACAGAAATAGTCTTAGGCTGTGTTATTTGTGTCGATGCTATATCTTGACCTCCCACTCCCATTGTATAACTTCCTTGTGGAATAAAAGCCATTCCGAATGGTTTATGGTGATTGAATACTACAGATCGTTTTCTCACACCTACCAATTCTCCTTGGTTTGTATTACTACAACTTACAAGAGCTAAGATAACAAAACTTAATACTAGTAATTTTTTCATTCTTTTATTATTTATGCTTATTTTCCTCAATATTCGATATTTACAGATTTATTTGCAAATGTAAATAAAATATTTTTATGATTTATCTCAATTTTTTTTACAAATATCTAATGCTATGATAGATTCTAGGAGATTTCTCTAAATTCATCTTGAACAGATAGCTTATACAAATCTCATGTGAACCTTGTACCGCCAAGCCCATAGTGTTTATATCGTATGAATATGATATCTGTATGTCGTTAAACTTAAATCCAACCATTGCAGCCACCGACTCCTGAAAACGATAGTTTATGCCACCCCACACCTTATTATTATATAATAGCTTCGTTCCAACATTAAACTGTGTCGATGTTATGTCACTCATGATACACATCGATGGGAGCAACTTGAACAAAGGATTGTTGAACTGATGCTCGTATCCTGCCATCAGATATAAGGTTCTGTCACCGACAAAACTTGCACTCGTTGTTGCACTTGATGACAACTCCTTGCCTTTCGACTCAAATAAGTTTGTAACAGACAGACCTACATAAAACGTCTCTGGAATCTGCCAGAACAAACCAAGATTAGCATCTATAAGCATATCACTTTGATCACCTTGTGGAATAGCAGGGTCGTTGTCTACAGTAGGATGGAAATTGCCGAAATCCACACTACGGTTCAACATATTCAAAGCTAGACCTATACCTAAAATACCTGCGCCCAAATCGGCATGGAAAGAATAACCTAAATTGATATTTACATTATCTTCAAAGCCTATCTTATCATTCATTATGGACAAGGATGCGCCACCTTTCAAAAATGGAACAGGCATATCTCCCGAGAATAACAGAGTCTTTGGAGCCACACTGTTTCCATCCATATCTTTAAAACCTGTCCACTGGTCTCTATAAATTCCCATTACATTAATGCCATCGCTAAGTCCGCCGAAACCAGGATTGACAGTCGCATATGAGTTACTGTAATTTGTAAACATAGGTGCTTGTTGAGCTAGCATCACACTGCTTGCCGCAACAAAAATAATTGTCAGTATATATCTTATTTTTTGCACCATATCACTAATTACGTTATTCTTAAACTTATATTTCTTTCGTTTATTGTGTAAAGAATAAATTAGAACAGCCATCTGATAATATCATTGCCGTTTGCAACTATCAAAAGGGCAAATAATATTACGAGTCCGACAGTCTGTGCTATCTCTAAAAACTTATCGCTAGGTTTTCTTCTTGTGATAATCTCCACTAGCAAGAACAATACGTGACCGCCATCGAGAGCTGGTATAGGCAAAATATTCATGACAGCCAAGATGATTGAGAAGAATGCTGTGAGATTCCAGAATGCGAACCAATTGAATTGATTTGGGAAGATGTTACCTATTGTGATAAATCCGCCGAGGCTCTTATAAGCTTTTGTTTCTGGTTGGAAGAGTAGTTTCAATGAATTCCAATAGTCGCTGAGTTCTTTGCCTGTCTTGTGGAACCCTTTTGGTATTGCCTCGAAGAATGAATATTCTACTGTGCTGAGATTGATGGTTTCTGTATATACTCCGATTTTTGCTTCTTGTGGAAGATGCATCGCCATCTGTAATGTGTCGTCACCTCTTACCACATCAAAATTAACATCGCTATCTGCGAAATTGACTATCTGTTTTGAGAAGTCTTGGAAATATGGAGTTGCAACGCCATTGATAGCGATAATTCTATCACCTATCTTCATTCCTGCTTCTTTCGCTGGTGAACCTGGAGAGAAGTCCTTGATGACAAATGGGAATCTGTATGTCATTATCAATTCCTGAGCTTGAGCAAGCTTGCCGAGTGCTTCTTCATCTATCACAATGGTTTTCTTAACGCCGTCTCTTTCTATCACAACGTCTCTGTTATCTTCTAACAGCATCGCTTTCTGTATATTGACAAACTCTTCTATGTAGTTACCGCCTACCGACAATATTTTATCGCCATCTTGGAAACCGAGTTCGTTAGCTAAAGAATTTGTCACGATACCATATCTGTTCACTTCTGCTGTTGAAACATATTGTTCGCCTTTAGAGATAAGCAAGCCTGTGTAAATGAAATAAGCCAAGACAACGTTCATCACTACGCCACCAATCATGATGATAAGTCTCTGCCATGCTGGTTTGCTTCTGAACTCCCATGGTTGTGGAGCTTGCTGCATCTGACCCAAGTTCATCGACTCGTCAATCATGCCAGCGATGCTACAGTAACCTCCGAGAGGCACCCAGCCTATACCGAATTCTGTATGTTCTTCGTCTGTACGCCAATCGTCTTGTGGAAGTGTGCTAAGGTCGATGGCTTCGTAAGTATAAGATTTCTTATTGGTTATTGGGTCTATATGTTCGTGTGTGATAAATTTATCTGGAACATTTTTGCTAAAGAAAGCGAAACGCCATTTGCCATGGACTTTTTTACATCTGAAGATAGAGAATCTAGGGTTGAAAAACATGTAGAATTTCTCTACTCTTGTCTTGAAAATAACTGCTGCTATAAAATGACCGAACTCATGAATCAAGACCAACAAAGACAATGACATCACGAGTTGTATGATTTTTATTAAGATACCCATTTTTATAAAATTAGTTTAGCTTGCAAAGATACGAAAAAGTTTATTTGATTTTGCTTTCAAATGAAATATAATCTTCTGGATTTAACGGCGTGCCATTATACCACAATTCGAAGTGAAGATGAGGCCCTGTTGATAAGCTGCCGCTGTTGCCATAAATAGCGATAGCATCACCTGCATTGACGAAATCACCTTCTTCTTTTAACAAGACTGCATTATGTTTATAAATAGAAAATAGATTTCCATTATGTTGTATACCAATACAATATCCATTATCTACTGTCCAATCTGAATAAATCACAGTGCCGTCTGCTGTAGCTTTGATAACAGAATTATTACTTGCGACCAAATCAGTACCGAAATGTTTTGCCTCCCTATTGAAATGTTGTGTGACAATTCCATTTATAGGGGCAAAAAACGAAACTAGTTTAAATTCCTGGCTTACATCTGACATTATCCTATTGCCAAACAGATTGTTACGTGTCTCTTCTTCATATCCAAGTCTGAAAAGACTATCTTGCTCAGAATTCTTGATGACTATATTGTCAAAATTCGTGTTAGAAGATTTTGTCAACAACGAGTTAACACTATCTGTCTCAAAATCTTCTCCGTTTATAATCCTTTTCAGATTGTTTATGTACAAATCTTTTTGCTTAAAGACCATTTCTAAAGAGTCTGCTCTTCTCTCCATTTCATACACTCGCCTATTCAAACTGACATCGGTATAACCTGGAATATATTCCCTCAATGGCGTAAATGCTATCAAATAGGTAACCAATATGATAAGCAATACCGACGAGGCTACAAGAATATTGAAAAAGTTTAGAAGAGTAAGCTTAAAATGTGCCTTCTCTTCGTATGTGTCATTGCTATACACCACAACACGATACTTTTTCCTTATCTTGTCTTTAATCTTTTCTTTTTTATTTATTCCTTGATCACTCATAGTATTTAATTTGAAAGATTATATCTCTCAGGATGTTTTGCATTGATGCCACGATAGAAAGCTTCCATAAGTTTCCAGTCCTCTTCATAATCTCCTGAAGGATAAAACATTGGACCAAAACCTAATTCTTTTTTCTTGAAATCTAAGAATCCCATTACAATTGGGACATTAGCCTTCAATGCGATATAATAAAAACCTTTTTTCCAGTTATGGACGAGCTTCCTTGTCCCTTCTGGTGTTATAATTATATTCAAATCATCGCACTTACTATACATGGCAGCCACTTGAGTCACAATATTATTTCTTCGGCTTCTATCGACAGGTATTCCTCCAAGTCTCAACAATAATGGCTTCAAAATCGGGTTTTCGAAAAATTCTTTCTTTATCAAAAATCTCACGTTTCTATCGAGATAGCAATATGCAAGACGACCAAGGATAAAGTCATCTATGCTAGTATGTGGCGCTACTGCTATAACACATTTTCTCACGTCGTCTGGGATAGTTCCCACAATCTTCCAACCTGTGAGTTTAAAAGCCTTCCGACCCAACCAATTCCAAACTCCCATAACTATATATCCAATTGTAAATTAAGAGATTCTTTGATATTTGCCACATTAGGATTATCCCCCACCATTTTCTCAAACTTCTGTTTGTCAGTATATAGAACCACTTCTTTAGGTCTTTCGACAACTTCTTCCTTGAGAACAAACTGATTGTTATGCAAAGCGTTCTTCAAATGTTCATGAAGAGCATACATATTATTTTGATCTTTTACGACCAATACATTATCAATCTTAAAACTTACTGTTGATGGGCTCGTCATCCTAGGCTCAGCATTTTTGATGCCTGACACAAAAACAGGAGAGCTGTTCTGATATTTATCAACAAAGGCATCCCACGCTGCTGTCAGTTGTTCCTGGGTGAAAGGAGTATTCCACACTTCTTCAACGACTTCCGCTTTCTTTGGTTCCTCAGCAGTTATCGAAATAGTACTTGTTCTGCCTAATCTACCCATTCTTACAGTTGTTGGCTGTTGGACGCTAGCTGTTGGCTGTTGGACGCTGGCTGTTGGCTGTTGGCTGTTAGCTATTGGCTGTTGGTTGTGGACTGGAGTCGGGGACGAGACTTGTTGTTGCACTTGTTGTTGTACTTGTTGTTGTACTTGCACTTGTGGCTGAGGTCTCATCTGTGGTTGTTGGCTGTTGGCTATTGGCTGTTGTCCCTCAACATAGCACATTTTCATCAAACAGATTTCTATATGAAGTCGTTTGTTATTGCTGTTTCTGAAATTCAAATCACATTGGTTAGCAAGGTCTAAAGTCTTCAAAAGAAAATATTGAGAACATCTTTGTGCTTGTTCAATATACCTAGCTTTCAGCTGGCGACTGACCTCCATCAGCTCGACGAGTCGCTGATCTCTGCCGAGAAGCAGGTTTCTGAGATGCGATGCCATGCCTTGTATGAAATGCTGTATGTCGAATCCATTTTCCACCACATTATTGAGCAGCAGAAGAATTGAGTTATTATCCTTGTTTAGGATATAATCCACCATCCTGAAATAATAGTCATAATCGAGGACATTAAGATTGCTGATTACGTCTTTGTAGGTAAGATTTTTTCCTGAGAAACTTACCATTTGGTCGAAGATGGAAAGAGCATCACGGAGTGCTCCATCAGCTTTCTGAGCGATGATATTAAGTGCCTCATCTTCAGCAGTTATATTCTCTTTAAGAGCTATATTTTGCAGATGCCTGCTTATATCGTCTGTTGTAATTCTCTTAAAATCAAAGATCTGGCATCTCGACAAAATAGTCGGGATAATCTTATGTTTTTCTGTAGTGGCAAGAATGAATTTAGCGTATGCTGGAGGTTCTTCCAAAGTCTTGAGAAAAGCATTGAAAGCTGCCTGAGAAAGCATGTGGACCTCGTCGATGATATAAACCTTGTATTTGCCAAGTTGTGGAGGTATTCTCACCTGATCAACGAGGCTGCGTATGTCATCAACGGAATTGTTAGAAGCAGCATCCAACTCATAGATGTTAAACGAGTTAGAACTATTAAAGCTTCTACATGATTCACATTCGTCACAAGCCTCCATATCGGCTGTAGGATTCATACAATTTATGGTTTTAGCCATGATTCTGGCGCATGTCGTCTTACCCACACCTCTCGGTCCACAGAACAAAAATGCCTGTGCCAAGGTATTGGTTCTTATTGCATTCTGCAATGTTGATGTGATAGACTTCTGTCCAACCACACTATCAAAAGTTATTGGTCTATATTTTCTTGCTGATACTACAAAATTATCCATGCTAACAATTTTTTCGGGATGTAAAATTACGAGTTTTCCGTGATTCTTTTTATTTTTTTTATAAAAAAAGTTCATATATAAACGCTAATTATTTATTTTTGCATATTTGGAAAAATATTGAAAATAAAAGACTAAAAAAAGAGTTATATTTCTCGATTAGATTTTAAATTGTCAGAAAAGTGTTGAAAATCAGAAATAACAGATACGGAATTATCGTTGCGTTTTTAACGATACTTATGTTAAGCTCATGTTCTACAAAGAAAAACAAATGGAACAGAAGAGTTTATCACAATATGACTAGTCATTATAATGTCTGGTGGAATGGTGATCAAAGCGTCAGAGAAGGCGAGAAATCGTTGAAGGAAAGTGTCAAAGACGACTATACCGGAATATTGCCTGTGTTCAATTACGGAACCAAGGAAAATGCTTTATCACTTAATTCAAACATGGACAGAGCCATTGAAAAGTCGGCTATTTGCATTCAACGTCACTCGATGTATTTCGGAGGAAAAGAATATGTCAAATGGATTGATGACTCATATCTTCTAATGGCTAAAGCCAATTTCTACAAACAAGAATATATTCCTGCACGTCGTACATTCGATTTTGTTGCTAATTCATTTAAGGATGATGATGTAAAGTATGTAGCTAATCTATGGCTAGCAAAGACATATATCGAGACACAACAATATCCAAAAGCCGAAACTCTTCTACAGTCATTGATAGTAGCTACTTCCGAAAATGACAAGATGCCAAAATACGTGAGAAACAACCTCGACTTGGTTTTGGCAGATTATTACATCAAAACTAAACAATATGACAATGCCGTCAAATACCTTAGAAGCGCATTGTTGAAAAACCTTAAGAAAGACACCAGAGCTAGAACAATGTTTATCTTAGGTCAGATTTATGCACTTCAAGGTGATAACAGAAGAGCTACAGAACAATTCGAAGGCGTCATAAAAAAACATCCTAGCTATGAGATGTCTTTCGAAGCTCGCATGAACCTAGCAAGATGCCACGATTCGTACGACACTACTTCAATCATGAAGATGTTCTGGAAGATGCTCGACGACTCCAAAAACACAGAATACAAAGACCGTATCTTCTATGCAATGTCAGACATCGCATTGAAAAAAGATAACGAAGACCTTGGCATTAAATATCTTAGAAACTCTGTCGCTACAAGCACCACGAATAACAAACAAAAAGTGAAATCTTCATTGAAAGTAGCGACAATGTTGTTCGACAACAAAGACTACATCTTGTCACAAGCTTATTACGACACCGTCGTCATGACAATGGACAGAACATATCCTGAATATGACAGCCTACTTAACTTGTCGGTGATATTATCCGACTTGGTTGACAATCTTAGCACATACCAATTGCAAGACAGTTTGTTACGTCTCGTGAAAATGGACTCTGTGTCAAGAAACAAAATCATCGCTGGAGTCATCGAAGATTATAAAGCAGAGCAAGAACGCCTCGCAAAAGAAAAGGAACTTCAAGAACAATTGGCACTTCTTGGCGGCGATGAAATAGCAAATCCTAATATGTCGGCTCCTACCTCACAAGGAGGATCTACAGCATCATGGTATTTCTACAACCAAACTTCCCTGACACGTGGAGCCACCGAATTTAGAAACAAATGGGGCAACAGAACTTTGGAAGACTTCTGGTTTATCAAGAACAAGAAAAGCATGATGACAGAAGAAGAAGCCGCTGAAAACGAACTCCTTGAATATTTCACTGAAGAAGAATTGGCAAAACTATCTGATGAAGAAATAGAAAAGCTTTTAGAAGAACGCAAAAACGAGACTTCTGCCGACACAGCTCAATATCAACCTACTGACATCGAATATTATTTGCAACAGCTTCCATTCTCTGAAAAACAACAGAAAGAAGCTAACGAACAGATTCTCCAAGCTTTAAATAACATAGGCTACATCTATTACGATAATCTTGAAGATTATAAAAACTCTATCGAGTCATTTACAGAGCTAAACGAACGCTACCCAGGAAACGAACACGAGTTGCCTTCTTGGTATTACCTCTATAAAATGCATAAAGCTCAAAACAACGATAGCGGAGCTGATGTATACAAAAACAACATCCTTACAAAATACCCTGATTCTAACCAGGCTAAGATTATCATCGACCCAGAACATTTCATAAAAGAACAAGGCAAAGGTCAAGATGCATCAAATCTTTACAATGAGACATTTGAAGCATACAAGAAAGGCAAGTACAAGAAAGTCAGATCTAACGTAAAGAAAGCTCGTACAATATGTCCTGACGACACCTTGCTGATGCCTCGTTTTGAATATCTCGGTGCCATCGCTGCAGGCAAGATTTATGTCGTCGACTCTATGGCATATTCTTTATACCGTCTCGTGCAGAAATATCCTACCAGCAGCATCAAGCCTCAGGCTGTGGAAGTCCTTTTGAAAGCTAACGAAAAGTATAAGCTAGGTCTCCCTATCGAAAGCGCTCGCCAGAAAGAAAAAGAAGCTGCTAAAGAATATCCTTACATAGACAATCCTAACGACAAGTATTATGTCATGATTGTATGTAACACCAAGAACGTAAGAATAAATCCTTTGAAGGTGCGTCTCAACGACTTCAACAAAGACAGTTTCAGGATGATGCAACTTGAAGTAAAGAATGTCATGATGGGAAAACAAGATGCTATCATCACCATAGAAGAGTTTGAAAACGAAGCTAAAGCCAACGATTATATGACAGCTATGTTCTTGACCGACTATCTCTTCGGAGGTATGAATCAAGAACATTATAAAGTGCTTCTGATATCAAAGACAAATTACCCGATATTCTTCAACAATAAGAATGTCGATGAATACATAGAATTCTTAAATCAATAACAATGATAAAAAACAATAGTATGAACAACGAAAGTCCAGCCAGAAACATTATAGGCAACGGAACTATAATAAAAGGTGAAATAGAATCTAATGGCGACATCAGAATTGATGGTAAAGTATTAGGAACTTTAAAATCAACAGGCAAGATTGTCTTAGGACAAAATGGCATTATTGAAGGTGACATCTTCTGTAAACAAGCTGACTTGTCAGGACACGTTAAAGGAAAACTTATGGTCGATGAGTTGACATCGATGAAGTCGACATCATATTTCGAAGGCGAACTTAACACAAAACAACTTTACATAGAAATTGGTGCTAAGTTTATCGGTAAATGTGAAATGGGCAATACAGAAGCTCCAAAAGTTGAGATTAAGAAATAATGAAATCTAAACATTCAATATTCTTTGTCTCTTTATTATGTGTAGTTGCTTTGGCGACAGCACTGACTTTTGCACTCAAACAATTTATACCACAAATAATCACATCGTTGTGGCCATTCATAATACTGTTCTTAACCTTAGAAAATGTCGTCATGTATTTCATGACAATTAAGGTAAAAAGCAAGAATGACATCCACAAGATGACTAATTTCCACATGCTTACGACAATAACAAGACTTATCGTATGCCTCGCCATCATAGCGATTTACGCGATAATGATTCCTGCAAGTGCCAAGGCTTTTGTCGTTTCATTCTTAGTATATTATTTGTGTTTTACAGTTTTCGAAACCTTTGTGAAGATAAAAATTAATAATTAGTGATGAATAACGAGATTATTGGTTATGAAAGGATTGACAAATTCAATCCTGAGAAATTAGAGAAGCTGCAAGAACATTACGCAGCGATTTTAGAATTGCTTGGCGAAGACATTACACGAGAAGGTCTTGAGAAGACTCCTTTGCGTGTCGCTAAGTCGATGCAGTTTTTAACACAAGGCTACACCATGGACCCTAAGGAGATTTTACTCTCTGCAAAGTTCAAGGAAGACTATCGTCAGATGGTTGTAGTTAAAGACATTGAATTATTCTCACTGTGTGAGCACCACATGATTCCATTCATAGGAAAAGCTCATGTCGCTTATATTCCAAACGGTTACATCACAGGATTGAGCAAGATTGCACGCGTCGTAGAAGCTTATTCACGCCGTCTTCAAGTACAAGAACGTCTCACTACACAGATCAAGGAAGCCATCAATGACGCCTTGCATCCACTGGGAGTGGCAGTCGTGATAGAGGCACGCCATTTGTGTATGAGCATGCGCGGTGTGCAAAAACAAAGCTCTGTCACAACGACATCAGATTTCATTGGTGCCTTTGAAAGAAGCGAGACAAGAGCAGAGTTCTTGCAACTTATTGGATCTAATTTACATTAATGAACTTTGAGCTCTGAACTCTGAACTCTGAACTTTAAACTTTAAACTAAAAAATATGTATCAATTTAATGACAACTACAACCAACAAGTGATGTCACAGGAGATGACAAGATCATTTGTTTCTAATGTGTTTTTATGGATGTTTGCAGCTCTTGGCTTGACAGCAGCTACAGCTTTCTTATTCGGCACAAGCGAAAGCCTGATGAGCATGTTAATAACTGTATCTCCAGAAGGTTATGCTAAGACATCAGCATTCGGCTGGATTGTGACATTCGCTCCTTTGATCATAGTGTTCACTATGTCAGCTGGCATCAACAGATTATCAGTACAAAAGACTGTATTATTATATGTAGTCTATTCCATCTTGATGGGCATGAGTCTCAGCTTCATTTTCTGGGCATACACTTCAGCTTCAATCTTCAAGACTTTCCTCATCGCTGCTGGCATGTTCGGCGTGATGGCAGTACTCGGCTACACCACAAGCACCGACTTGACAAAATTCGGTTCTTTCCTCTTCATGGCTTTGATAGGAATCATCATAGCTACATTAGTCAACTTCTTCATGCATAGCGCAAGATTAGACTATATCATCAGCATCGTCGGTGTGCTCATCTTCACTGGACTCACAGCCTTCGACGTACAAAAGATAAAACAAATCGGAAATGCTGGTATCAACGATGGCGACGTAATGGCAAAAATAACCATACATGCTGCATTGACATTATACCTCGACTTCTTGAACCTCTTCTTATATCTTTTAAGATTCTTCGGTAACTCGAGAGATTAATTCAATTCATAATTCATAATGCATAATCAATTATACATTGTGCATTGAATATATTAACTAAATTAAACTATAAATGAAAGCTTACGTTTTTCCGGGACAGGGTGCCCAATTTGTTGGAATGGGAAAAGATCTTTACGACAGATTCCCTAAGGCGAAGGATATGTTTAAAAAAGCAAACGACATCCTCGGATTTTCTATCACTGACATTATGTTCGAAGGAACAGCAGAAGACTTGAAACAGACAAAAGTCACACAGCCTGCCATCTTCCTTCATTCAGTTATCTTGGCCAAAATGTTAGGTGACACTTTCAAACCTGACATGGTCGCAGGTCATTCTTTGGGTGAATTCTCAGCATTGGTTGCAAACAACACTATTCAATTTGAAGACGGCTTACGTCTGGTTGCTGCACGTGCCAACGCTATGCAAGCTGCTTGCGAAGAAAACCCAGGCACAATGGCAGCCGTTCTCGGTTTAGACAACGAGATAATAGAATCAGTATGCGCTTCGATAAAAGACGAAATAGTCATAGCAGCTAACTACAATTGCAACGGTCAAGTAGTGGTTTCAGGTAGCCTCAAAGGCGTTGAGAAAGCATGTGAACTTCTCAAAGAAGCTGGCGCTAAACGTGCCCTCCCACTTCAAGTAGGCGGTGCATTCCACAGCCCTCTCATGGAACCAGCTCGCGTCAAACTCGCAGAAGCTATCCAAAACACAAAATTCAGCCAAGGCATCTGCCCTATCTACCAAAACGTCACAGGTCAGGCTGTCACTTCACCTGACATCATAAAGGCAAACCTTATCTCACAACTCACAGCTCCTGTACGCTGGACACAGACAATGGGCAATATGATTGCTAATGGTCTGACAGAAGTAGTAGAAGTAGGTCCTGGAACAGTGTTACAAGGTCTCTTCAAAAAAGCAGGTGCAGAGCTTCAATTGTCGAGTGCAAACATTGAATGAAAAATGTAGAATGAACAATTAATAATGTTCAATTATTATATAGAGGCGTGTTAATGAACATAATAAAAGCATCATTGATACGTCTCTTTTTATATAATTAAAAACCACCAAGCTATGAAAAAACAACATCTGATGCCTTTAATATATTCTGCAGTTCTCGCAACAGGAATATTATTTGGCATTTATATCGCCAAGTCAAATGGAATTACTGCCACTCCAAAAAACAACGACAATTTTTATATCAACGACATTTTCTCTTTGATAGATAAAGAATACGTCGATACCATTAACATCAATGAACTTCAGAACAAAGCTATCACTCATATCCTTGAGTCGATGGACCCTCACAGCGAATATATCAAGCCTGAGGTTCTCGATGATGTCAACGACAACCTTCATGGTAGCTTCCATGGCATAGGAGTTTCTTTCCGAATAGAGAAAGACACCATCGCCATCATCAATACTATCAAAGGCGGTCCTTCTGAAAAAGTGGGAATACTCGCTGGCGACAGGATAATATATGTTGGCGACACCCTCGTGGCTGGAACGAAAGTCACAAACAAAGACGCGATGCGTCTCCTCAAAGGTCCTAAGAAGACTAAAGTAGATGTCAAGATAAAACGTCGCGGCGTGGAAGAACTGCTCGACTTCACCATAGTGAGAGATGTCATCCCTACACACAGCATCGACGTAGCTTATATGATTGACGACAATATCGGCTTCATCAAGATGACAAAGTTCTCAGCCACCACACATAAAGAATTCGTTGAGGCGGTCAAGAAACTCAAAGCCGATGGCATGACACAGCTCATCCTCGACTTAAGAGATAACACAGGAGGCTACCTAGGAGAAGCCGTTGGCGTAGTCGACGAGATGCTTGCCGACAACAATCTGATAGTATATACCGAAGGTGAACATCGCGACAGGTCATATATCTTCTCACGTCATAGAGGCATGTGGGAAAACAATGATGTAGTCATACTCATCAACGAAAGCTCTGCCAGTGCCAGCGAGATAGTGGCAGGCGCGCTTCAGGACAACGACAGAGGCACCATCATCGGACGTCGTTCCTTCGGCAAAGGTCTCGTGCAGGAACAGTTCGACCTCAGTGGAAACGGAGCCTTACGTCTCACCGTGGCACGTTATTACACCCCAACAGGACGCTGCATACAAAAGCCTTTCTCTGGTAATAAAGAAGAATATATGCTCGAAGAATACACTCGTTATGCAACAGGCGAGATGTTTAATATCGACAGCATTCACTTCGCCGACTCTTTGAAATACATAACACCAAAAGGTAAAGTAGTCTACGGCGGCGGTGGCATCATGCCTGACATCTATGTGCCTCTGGAAAACGACAGCACACATTATTTCTTCAACAAGATGGCAAACAACGGTATCTTGTTCCAATATGCTTTCGAATATGCCGACTCACATCGAAAAGATATATTAGCTTATGGCGATGTAGATACATTCAGTGAAAACTTTGTCTTCACAAAAGAGATGTTCAATGAATTGATGCGTCGCACTGAAGAGAAGAAAATCATCGGTAATGATGCAGATAAGGCAAAAGCCAAAGAACTCGCAGAGCCATTGTTCAAGGCATACGTGGCAAGAGACGTCTTCGGCGATGAAGCGTTTTATGTTCTCTACGAACCGATGGATGAGATTTTGCAGAAAGCAGTGGAGGTGTTGAAATCTTAAATCTCAGAATCTAAAAATTTCAAAATCTCAGAAATTCAGAAATTCAGAACCTCAAAATATCAAAAAATCAGGACCTCAAAAATACATATTCCGAAGTCCTGATTTTTTATTTTTATTTTTTCTAATTATGAATTATGAATTATTCAAAGCGTTCGCTCCGCTGATAATCTCGACCAATTCGTTGGTGATAGCCGACTGACGAGCTTTGTTGTAAGATATATTCAACTCTTTGAGTAGCTCTGTCGCGTTGTCTGTCGCCTGTGTCATCGAAATCATACGAGCACCTTGTTCCGAAGCATAGCTGTCGAGCAAAATCTTATACACCTGTAGCTTCAACGACTTAGGAAGCATCTCCTTGAAGATATCTTCTTTATTAGGCATAAAAATATAATCTGTTGGCTCTTGGCCATTGGCTGTTGGCTGTTGGCTTACCACAGGAAGGAATTGTTCTGTTACAAGGACCTGTGTAGCGGCATTCTTAAACTGATTATAGACAAAGAGTATCTTATCATATTTCTTATCATCAAAATCTTTCATCAGACGCTCAGCAAAAGCAGCTGCATTGTCATAAGTGATGTCATCTAACAAAATATTCTCGTTACCTACTACAGGATATTTCTTGAATCGAAGAGCTTCTTCAACCTTAGACCCAACACATAAGATATCTACCTTGCCATTATCAAAAAGATCTTGATATTCATCTTTGATGAGATTTATCGTCTCACGGATGACATTGGCATTGAATGTTCCACATAGTCCTTTGTTAGAAGAAAGCGGAATGATGAGGATGTTGTTGGCTGTTGGCTGTTGGCTGTTGGCTTTTAGCTGTTGGCAGCTTGACATAATTCTTTCGAGAATCTCGCTAAATTTATCAGCATACGGACGTAATGCCATGATGGAGTTCTGGGCTTTACGCAGTTTAGAAGCAGCCACCATCTTCATAGCACTAGTAATCTGCTTCGTCGAGTTGACCGACTCTATCCTCGTTCTTACTTCCTTTAAATTTGCCATAATATCAGTATCAAGATTTCTTCATTACGCTATCGCATACCTCTGCAGCTACTTTTTTCAATGTAGCTACTATCTCATCATCGAGCTGACCTTGTTTTATCTTAGCCATCACATCAGCATAGCTATAGTTAAGAGTAGAGATATAATTTCTTTCGAACTCTGCTATCTTATCTAAAGGCAGGTTTCTCATGAGGTTGTTGACGCCACAGAATATCATAGCCACTTCTTCTTCCACCTTCATCGGTGACGACTGAGGCTGGATGAGCATCTGCACGTTACGACGTCCTTTCTCCAAGATAGCCTGTGTTGCAGCATCGAGGTCGGAGCCGAATTTAGAGAAAGCCTCAAGTTCACGGAACTGAGCCTGGTCTATCTTCAAAGTACCAGACACCTTCTTCATAGATTTTATCTGAGCCTTACCACCCACACGCGACACAGAGATACCCACGTTGATAGCAGGGCGTATACCTGCGTTGAAGAGGTTAGTCTCAAGGAATATCTGACCGTCGGTGATGGAAATCACGTTGGTTGGGATATATGCGGAGACGTCGCCAGCCTGTGTCTCGATGATAGGAAGAGCAGTGAGAGAGCCACCGCCTTTCACCTTGTCTTTAAGACATTCTGGGAGGTCGTTCATGTTCTTAGCGATGTCGTCGTTAGCGACTATCTTTGCTGCGCGTTCAAGCAGACGTGAGTGGAGATAGAACACGTCGCCAGGATATGCCTCACGTCCTGGTGGACGACGGAGAAGCAACGACACCTCACGATAAGCTACAGCCTGTTTCGACAAGTCGTCATACACCACGAGAGCAGGACGTCCGGTATCGCGGAAATATTCGCCTATGGCAGCTCCAGCGAAAGGAGCGTAATATTGCATAGCAGCGGTGTCGGATGCAGTAGCAGCGACGACGATGGTATAAGGCAACGCGCCTTTGTCTTCGAGAGTCTGCACTATGTTAGCGATAGTAGAGCCTTTCTGTCCGACGGCTACATATATACAATAGACAGGTTCTCCCCTGTCGTAGAATTCTTTTTGGTTTAAGATAGCATCGATGGCGATAGCTGTCTTGCCAGTCTGACGGTCGCCGATGATAAGCTCACGCTGACCACGTCCGATAGGAATCATGGCGTCGATGGCTTTGATGCCAGTCTGCAAAGGCTCGCTCACAGGCTGACGGAAGATAACGCCAGGAGCCTTACGTTCCAGTGGCATCTCCAAGGTCTCGCCTTTGATAGCACCCTTGCCGTCGATAGGATGACCGAGAGTGTTGACGACACGGCCTAACATACCTTCACCTACTTGTATAGAAGCGATACGATGAGTACATTTCACCACGTCGCCTTCCTTAATATCTGAAGCATCGTTCAAGAGAACGACACCTACATTGTCTTGTTCAAGGTTCAGGACTATACCCATGGCACCTGTCTTTTCAAACTCAACCAATTCTCCCGACTCTGCGTCTCTCATGCCATAAACACGAGCAACGCCGTCGCCAATCTGGAGGACACTACCCTTAGTATCCAACTCGCCTTGGGTGTCAAAACCAGTCAGTTCCTGAAGTAAAATTGCTGATATCTCAGCAGGATTTATATTTTCCATCGTATGTAATTTATTTCTTTACTTAATATCCTTTAACAAATAAATTCTCCTCAAAGGACGAATGCAGACGTTTTAAAGAGCTTGCCACACTGGCGTCATATTCATAATCCATATAAGCAACCTTAAAACCTCCTATGATATTTTTATCTATCACTTTCTTGATTTGAATAGTATCTTTTCCAACAATCTTATGTCTCAAAATATCGACGATTCTATTGGTTGTTTGCTCATCTATGACAACAGCAGAAGTCACTGTCACGACGGCAATCTTCTTATAATCAAGATACAACTCATAATATTTTTCATAGATATCATCAATTATTTCATCACGATTTTTATCTATGAGAAGATTGACAAGATTCAATGTTATAGACTCAACTTTGTCGTTGAGAATCTTATCTATGATATTTTTCTTATGAGTCTTCGAGACAAAAGGCTGATGCAGCAAAATCTCCAGTTCCTTGTTTCCCTTCAAGACAGTATTAAGCAGAAGAAGGTCATCAAGAACCTTATCGACAACATCATTCTGTATTGCCAGTTCCAGGAAAGCCTTTGCGTATCTATGTATTAAGATGTTAGGTTTCATGGTTTAATGTTTTTGATTTCTGTCGTCTATCTCTTGGAGAAGTCTGTTAATATAATCCAATTGTTCTTTGTCAGACTCAAGGACTTTGCCTATTATCTTCTCTGCCACTTTTATAGATATGTCTGCGATCTGGTTTTTAACCTCTGTCGTTGCAGCCATTTTCTCATGTTCTATTAACTCTTTCGCGCTTTCGATGATACGGTCTTTTTCCTCATTGGCTTTAGCCTTAGCATCTTCTATCATTCTGTCGGAAATCTGTTTTGCCTCGTTGAACATCTTATCGCGTTCTTCGCGAGCCTGCTGGAGAAGAGCCTCGTTATTTGCTTGCAGCTGTTCCATCTCTTTATGAGTACGCTCAGCGAGTTCGAGGGCATTGTTTATCTCTTCCTCGCGTTTTTTCAACATGCCGTTGATGACTGGAAAAGCGAACTTGGCAAGGATAAAAAACACTATTCCGAATGCCAATGTCATCCAGAACAACAGACCAAAATCAGGAGTAATGAGTTCCATATTTTAAAGATTAATTTTTAAGTCGACAAGTCAACAAGACCACAAGTCAACAAGCACATAGTCTTGTTGTCCTGCAGTCTTGTAGTCTTAATTAAAGTGCTATCAACAAGCAGACAACCAAAGCGAAGAATGAAACACCTTCTACCAAAGCTGCTGAGATAATCATGCTGGTTTGTGCATTGCCAGCGATTTCTGGTTGACGTGCTGTGGCTTCCAATGCTGAGCTACCGATTCTACTGATACCCAATGCTGCACCGATTGTAACGATACTTGCTGCTAAAGCTGCACCCAACTGTGCCAATGGAGCCAAGTCAACAACTGCTTGAACTACTTCCTGTAATAAAACCAATAATGTCATAACTTATAATTTTATAAAGTTTATATTTTCTATATCAACATTCCTAATTCCTAACTCATCAGACGCTTCAATGTGTGTCTATTTTATATGAAACATTGAAACGTCTCTACAAATCATCCATGCTTCGCTGCCATTCCAAAATATATTGACGAAAGCAAGGTAAACACGTATGCTTGTATGAATGCCACCAGCACCTCTAGACAGTCGGCAAAGACCGCGAGGAGAAGTGACAGCACCGACATGCCGGCACCTGCTGCTGCGCTCATCTCTCCAAGGATAAATATCATACAGATAAATCCCAATACCACAATATGACCAGCTGTGATGTTAGCGAAGAGACGCACTGCCAAGACGAAAGGCTTGATGAAACAGCCCACCACCTCGATGAGTGGCATCAACGGCAATGGAAACTTCAGCCACCATGGCACGCCTGGAGTATTGAAGATATCTTCGTAATAATGTTTCGTTCCAGTGAAATTTGTGATGACGAAAGTAAACAAAGCAAGTACTGCAGTCACAGCGATGTTTCCCGTGATATTTGCTCCGAATGGGAAAAACGGTATCAATCCCAAGAGGTTATTGAAAAATATGAAGAAGAACACCGTCAGCAGATAAGGGAAATATTTCTCGTAATGTTTGCCTATATTAGGTTTCGCGATGTCGTCACGCACATAAAGTATGATTGGCTCTACTAATGCCTGCAGCCCTTTAGGTGCATTCTTGCCTCTCTCACGATAACCTTTAGCAACAAGCAAGAACACCACGACGAGAAGAGTGCATGAGATAAACAAGCCACATACAGTCTTCGTTATGGATATATCAAAAGGTCTCACATACGATCCGTCGTCCATCACTCTCACCACCTTGCCAGCATATTTTCCTTCTTCAGGAATTGCGAAAACGACGTCGTCGCCATGTTTGTTATTAGTATGATATTGATGTCCGTGATGAAAATGCTTTGATGAGAATACGTAAAACTCACCTTCGGTACGGACTATTATCGGGAGATAAACACTGATATGCTTGCCTTTCCAGGTACATATATGCCAGTCGTAAGAGTCAAGGATATGATCGAAGATAAGTTCTCCTGCATCTAACTTCTCTTCTGTTTCATGACCGCCATCGCTTGCGAATGTCTTAACTGGTGTTAAGAGTAGGAAACTTATTATGAACAAATAAGCTGCTATCTTGCATAAATATTTACTCGCAAACGACATATTCTGTATCATTATTTTTTCTATTACTGTTGAGATGCAATTCTACGAAAAAAAACAATATCTTTCAATTATTTTTTATTTCATTTTTTAAAAAAAGATACACTTTTCTTTGTTACTTTTGCACTATGGCAAAGAACAAGTATTACGTAGTCTGGAACGGCAGACAGATAGGCATTTACAGCAATTGGGACTCATGCAAACTTCAGATTGAAGGTTTCAAAGGAGCTCAGTATAAGTCATTCCCCGACAGAGCTAGTGCAGAACAAGCTTTCAAAGATGGATATGCTGCATCATGTCAACAGACAACAGACAACGGACAACAGTCAACAGTCAAGTCTTACGAGAGGCTTCCTGAAGGACAAAGACCTATTGGACAGAGCATCGCTGTCGACGCCGCTTGTTCTGGCAACCCTGGCAAGATGGAGTTCCAAGGTGTGTTTGTAGAGACTGGAACACATCTCTTCAAAAGTCCGGTTTACGAACAAGGCACTAACAACATAGGCGAGTTTCTTGCCATAGTATATTGTCTTGCATGGCAGAAGAAAAACAAGATCAACCTCCCTATCTATTCCGATTCCGTCAACGCACAGAAATGGGTCAGAGAAGGAGTGTGCAAGACAAAGATTGTTGAAAACGAGAAGAACAAACCTCTCTTCGAAGTGATACGATGGGCAGAGAAATGGCTACAGACTAACAACTTCAGAGTTCCTATATATAAATGGAGAACTGAAATCTGGGGAGAAATACCTGCCGACTTCGGAAGAAAATAATATATTTGCAAAAAAGAACACCCATGATAAAATTCGACACATTTTATATTCAATGCCCAAGATGTAAAAGTTGGATGGAAGGACATCTCCTTATCTCCTCTATGGTCAACCAGTCGATTTTATATTCTGACGGCAAAATCTTAAACGACGGCTACATCACTGAAAACCAGAAGATGATAGTATGTCCAGCTTGCAGCCACTGGTCATGGGTGGAGAAATATGAAGAACCATACATCAGCAAGACAAGACCCAAAGAGACTTTCTACACATGGAACAGCTGGCGTTTCTACGGAGCTCATTCCGTAAGTAATAAAGGTAAGATGGCACTCGTAAACCATTATAGAAATTTCCTCAACAACGGTAATTACAATATAGACCAAGAGATTTATTTCCGTCGTCTGATGTGGTGGGCTTTCAACGATTTCGTAAGAAACAGACATCAGATTAACATAGAGTCATATACCTCGAAAGAGATGAGTTTCAAGGTGTGGTATAGAAACAGAAAGAAAATCTTGGAAGGGGTAGAGCTATTCGAAAAATGCCGCGAACATTTCAACGAGAATCTCAGAATACTGATTGATTTGTATAAGTTACGTTACACTCCTGACGATGAAGAATATGAGTCAGTGAATCTGGAGATTATAGAGATATATCGCCAGCTCGGCGACTTCGAGAACGCACAACATCTGTTAGATCAGAACACACGCCGTACACACTTCATCTCCACCATAGAGAAAAAAGTTGAAGAAAGAGACGACTTAGTGTTTGTGGTTTCAGGGTGAGGTGCTGAGTTGTTGAGTTACTACGTTACTAAGTTACTGAGTTACTAAGTTGGTGAGATAGGTCTTAGAAACTTAGTAACTCAGCAACTTAGTGTCTTAATATAGAATTTATCACATGCGATGCGCAGAAGCATCCGAAAATTGCGGGCATGTATGATATTGTTCCTACTGTAGCTATTTTGTTTTCTGTAGCTTCTTCTATCGACACTGCGCTTTCTGCTACTTTCTCAGGCGAGAACACCACAGTGATGCCTTCACGTATTCCTAGACGATGCAGTCTTTTCCTTATATAAAAAGCCAGACGGCAGTTATGTGATTTTGAGATGTCGTCGATTTCTATCTTAGTAGGGTCGAACTTACCACCCGCGCCCATGCAGCTGACTATATTCTGTTTGTTTTGAACAGCATAATATAAAAGGAATACCTTAGGAGCCAGAGTGTCGATGGCATCGACTACGAAGTCGAACTTCTGCTCCATCAAGTCGATGATAGGCTGGTCTTTGAGATATTGATTTATAGCCACGACTTCCACATCAGGATTGATGTCGCGGATACGTTCTGCCATCACCTCTACCTTCGGACGACCGAGTGTACTATCGAGAGCGAGCAGCTGTCTGTTTTTGTTAGTCACGTTAACGATATCGCAATCCACTATGGTGAGTTTTCCTATCCCGGCACGTGCCAGCTGCTCTGCAGCATAAGCTCCCACACCACCGAGTCCTACCACGAGGACATGACTTTCAGCTAATTTCTTAACGCCTTCTTCTCCAACTAACAACTGTGTTCTTGAGTTCCAATTCATATCTGTCCAAAAATTTTTACAAAGTTATTAAAAATATCGTTGCGGAGCTTGTCCATTTCAATGCCCGACAAAGAAGCTGCTTTCTCATAAACCTCTACTATGTCTCTCTCAGCAACGTCGGTCTCTAGGAACAATCTGTCTGGAGGTATTACATTCAGAAGCTCAGACGCACGTCTTTCATTTTTAAACAAGACATCACCTAATGAGAGATAAATTCCATCGTGACGTAGCATTTGTTCGGCAGACTGCACACCACCTTGGAAACCATGAATAATCCAAGGCTGCTTCGCTTTGGTTTCTTTTCTTATAAAGATAATGTCGGGATATGTTCTTACAGCGTGAATTATCAGAGGCTTAGCAATTTGTTCAGATAGCTCTATCTGTTTTATGAATACCTCTTTCTGTATTTCAAAATCCACATCACAAGCCCTGTCGAGTCCGCACTCGCCTATCGCTTTGATATTTAAGTCACCTAGACACTGAGACTCCAAGTCACCAAGTTTTTGAGTTTCTGAGATTTTAGGATTCTGAGATTTTATATTCCACGGATGTATTCCTATGCTATAGAAATGAGAAACATCGACATTGACGATATTGTCAACATCGATGTTTTGTATCTCCACAAACTCATTATTACCAATATGATTATTATAATGAGTATGAATATTTACGTAAGGTTTCATCTCTGATTATATTCAGAATCGATATTATGTTGGGCAAGCACTTCGTTAGTATCGATATTATATGCCAACAGATTACCGAATCCGTCTTTATTTTTGTAATAGATGCCGTTGTCGAGAGGCAAGAAGTCGTAGTTGTTATTTTTGAACAAATCTATCATTGACATCTCGACAGGTACGTGACCGTGAATGACTTTCTTACCGCCAGTCTTGTTTTTATCGACTTTAAAATCTTTAGTCCACATCATGCTGAAGACATCTTCGAAAGGATTATCTATCTTGAAGTTAAGTCCAGCATGGACGAGGATGCAGTCGTTGAGTTCTATGTAGTATTTGGCATTTTTCATCCAGTCGATATAGAACTTATTTATCTCGCGAGGACGTTTAGCGTCGAAGCTTTGCAATGTTTTGTCTCCGCCGTTTTTTCTCCAGTCCTTCTCTAATTTACTGCGGAACAGAAATCTTTTCTGGTCGTCTTCCCAGGTTCTAATACAATAATCTTCATGGTTACCTCTAAGGCAATTGACGTCAAAACCTGCATCTTGCAGACTGATGATGTAATCAATGACGCCTTTGCTGTCGGGGCCACGGTCGATATAATCTCCGAGGAAATATACAGAGTCTTCCTTCGACAGAGAAATGACATTCTCTATCAAAGACTTCAAGGTTTTAGAATGACCATGAACATCAGGTATGACCCAACGATTTTTCATTTATTTAGCTTTACCTTGGTTAGCAACGCTTTCCATTTTACGTTTGATTTCTTCTTGGTCGCCGAGGAAGAAATGGTTTTGTAAATTCATATTGTCATCGAATTCGAATACGTAAGGAACAGCTGTTGGGATATTGAACTTAATGATTTCTTCGTTTGTCATGCCGCGAAGTTCCTTAACGATGCCTCTCAATGAGTTACCGTGAGCAACAACCATAACTTGGTCGTGGTTTTCGAAAGCTTTGAGGATAACGTCGTTATAGTAAGGCATAAGACGTTCGATAGTATCTTTCAATGACTCTGTCAAAGGAATTTGTTCGTCTGTGAGTTCTGCGTAACGAGCATCCATTCTTGGGCTTTTTGGATCGTTCATTTCCAATGCTGGAGGTTGAACGTCGAAAGAACGACGCCATACTAAAACTTGTTCGTCGCCATATTTAGCAGCTGTGTCAGCTTTGTTCAAGCCTTGGATTGCGCCGTAGCTCTTTTCATTTAATCTCCAGCTCTTTTGAACAGGAAGCCAGTCCATATCCATAGCATCGAGAACATTATTTAAAGTCTTGACAGCTCTTTTTAAATATGATGTGAAACACAATTCTGGTTTATAGTTTTCTTGTTTCAAGAGTTTGCCAGCTTCAAAAGCTTCTTCCAAACCTTTAGGGCTTAAGTCAACATCTGTCCAACCTGTGAAGAGGTTCAATTTATTCCATTCACTTTCTCCGTGACGAATTAAAATAAGTTTTTTCATCTTAGTATTTATTTAAGTTCTTAAAATTTTCGCATTGCAAAAATAATGATTTTTATCTTTATTACATAGTTATTTTTTGTCAACAATTATCTCTCATATCTTAATTTTTTTTAACATTTCTTTTTAACTTTGTAAAAAAAAGTTATGAAGAGAATTTTCCTGTTACTATTATATTTTTCTATAGTCAATTCACTATGTTTTTCTCAAAACATAAATCTAGAAGGCATTGAAATACCTACCATTACAGAAGAAAGAAGCGACAGAGTCATAACACATAAAGGTTACACAGTCTCATATAATTACGACTGGAAAATTCCTAATTGGGTAGCTTATGAACTTACAGATTTAGAGGTTCAAGGCGAGGTGCCTCGTTACGACAGATTCAAGCCAGACCCTATGGTCCCACAAGGTGCTACAGCAACTACCAACGACTACAAACATTCCGGTTACGACAGAGGTCACATGGCGCCAGCAGCCGACATGAAATGGAATGAGCAGGTCATGAAAGAATCGTTCTACCTTTCAAACATTTGTCCGCAAAATCCTAACCTCAACGGAGGAGTTTGGAAAGACTTGGAAGAACAAGTGCGTGACTTAGCATCACAAAAAGGAAAGATATTCGTGGTGTGTGGCCCTATTGTAAATGATATTTCAAACACTATAGGAGAGAATAAAGTCGTTGTTCCTCAAGCGTTTTACAAAGTCCTATTGCAAGAAGAAAATGGCGAGATACATACCATCGGCTTCGTTTATGAGAACGTAAGCGGCAGAAAACCAATGTCGACATACGCCATGACAGTAGACGAAGTGGAGAATCTGACAAATATCGACTTCTTCCCTTCTCTGCCAAATAAAATTGAAAATAAAGTCGAAGCTGAGGTTGATTTCTCAAAATGGACTATTTCAAACAAGTGATAAAATAAAACAGCTTTCAAATCAGTTATATATTTAAAATTAAGACTATGAATATCAAGAAACATATAATTTTATTATGCTTAATATTTTTTAGCATAACTTCATTACTTGCACAGAAAAGATTTTACGAATGGACGACTCATGTCCCAGGTTCAATGGTTATTAATATTGAAAAAGTAGGAGAGAAAGTCTATGCCGCCACACCATACGAGATATTCTATTACAATACTGGCGACAATTCTATCAATAAACTAACTAAAGTGAATGGTTTGTCAGACTTTGGCATTGAGGTAATGCGTTATAATCCTCATACTGATATGATTGTAATTGGATATACCAACACAAATATCGATATCATTGACGGCAAAGGAAATATCATCAACATCAGTGATATCAAAAACAAAAATATTATTGGAAACAAAAGTATCAATAATATTTATTTCATTGAAGATAAAGCTTATCTGTCTTGCAGTTTCGGCATTGTCCTCCTAGACCTTAACAAGATGGAAATCAAGGAGACTTATATAATTGGTGGAAATGGTTCATATTTAAATGTCAACGACATAACTTTATATAACGACAAGTTATACGCAGCCACGAGCAATGGTATCTACTATGCCGATTACAACAATAAAAACCTTGTAGATTTCTCTCAATGGACACATGACACATCACTCATTCATAATGATTTAAATTATTCTGAGATTGAGACTTTTAACAATCGCATTATTGCTAATTATTCAATAAACAAATATAATGCTGACACTTTGTTCGCATACGATGGCAACAAATGGGATTATTACATAAAGAAATCGACATCCAACAAAAGAAGCATCAGAGCTTATGAGGACCGTCTTTTGGTGACTGCCTTTTATTCTGTAACTGCGTACGGAACCAACGACAAGGAAATATACTCACATCTTGATTTCCAGACGCAGCCTCAGGATTGTATATATGATAAATATGAAGATGTTTATTGGTTTGGCGACAGATTAAACAGCATCTATAAGCTTACTCCAGATGACACTTGCGACTCTATTATTTTCAATGGTCCATATAGTAATTATGTATTTGAACTAGAAGCTTCTGGAGATCAATTATGGGTTGCACCTGGAGGTTTCTCTAGTACATGGGCCAAAAATTGGACGAATCATGGTGTGTTTTATTATGTAAACGATGAGTGGCATAATATAAACCGTGATAATACTGAAGCTTTTGATACTATATCTGATATTGTCACTGTTGCCATCGATCCTGTCAACAACTCAAAAGTATATGTAGGTTCTTATCATAAAGGCATCCTTGAATTCGAGGATTTCAATTTGAAAACCATTCACACTAAAGGTAATAGCAGCCTTGGGGAATTGAAAGGTTATGGATATGTATATATCACAGGCATGGACTTCGACAGCAAGAACAATTTATGGATTGCAAATAGCCACACCGAGAACATGCTGTCGGTAAAAACAAACAAAGACGAATGGTATTCATTTAACATAGGGTCCTATGATATCAGTAAGCTTATGGTTGACAAGAACAATTACAAATGGATTCTCACCCGTGATGGTAGCTTTATAGTCTATAACGACAACAATACAATTTCCAATTCATACGATGACAAGTATAAAATTATCAGCACGATACAAGGTCAAGGTGGACTGCCAGCCGCAGCTAATTGTATGGCATTAGATAAAGAAGGAACCGTTTGGGTCGGCACTAATGATGGTCTAGCTCTATTCTATTCCACATCAAAAATTTTCAAAGATGGGGCAAACTACGATGCTTCGAGAATTTTAGTCCCAAGAAACGACGGTTCAAACCAAGCCGACTACCTTCTCTCTGGAGAGTCAGTACTTTCCATATCTGTCGATGAAGCAAACAACTTATGGGTTGGAACAAAGAACGGTGTCTTCCATATCTCCAACAACGGTCTCACCGAATACAAGCACTTCACAATAGACAATAGTCCTTTGTTATCAAATACTATCAATGACATTGCTATAAACAAATATGGTGACATCTTCTTTGGCACCGATAAAGGTATCATCTCATTAAGAGGCATAGCTACAGAAGGGAAGAAGAATTATTCGGAAGTAGTTGTTTACCCAAATCCTGTCAGACAAGGCTATTCAGGTTTGGTAGGCATCAAAAACTTGGTTACTAATTCTTTAGTAAAAATCACTACCGTTGACGGTTCTTTCGTTACACACCTCTATTCAGAAGGAGGTCAAGCAGTATGGGATTGTACTAACATCAATGGAGAGAAAGTTGCTCCTGGTGTTTATCTCATTTTTGTAAACGATCAAAATGGAGTTGAGACATTTGCGACAAAAATACTTATAATGTAATGGCCAAAATCACTATCAAGACACGAGCCATTGTGCTTCAATCGATTAAATATGGTGACAGCAGCCTCGTCGTGAAGATGCTCACTGAAGAAGAAGGGATGCAGTCGTTTATGGTAAAAGGTGTCTTTGGCAAAAAATCAAAGATGAAAGCTGCTCTTTTTCAGAACATGACGCTGCTTGACATTGTAGCAGACACTAGCACCAACAGTCTCGGTTTTATCAAAGAGATTTCTTTATCGCATTACTATAAGACTCTTAGCACCGACATCAAAAAATCTACCATCATAATTTTTGTCAGTGAATTATTATCCAAGTCTATCAGCGAAAGCGAGAGCGACATTGAACTTTTCAATTTCATCCACAACTCTATGTTATGGCTCGATGATGCTACTTCAGATTATGCTAACTTCCCTATAATATTCGCGTTGAGACTAAGCAGATATCTAGGTTTTTATCCAAACATTGATACTTATTCCGAAGGATCTAGTTTTGATTTATTAGACGGCAACTTCAAAACATACCACAACGACATTTATCAAATCGACAGTGAACTAAGCAAATGTTTCTATGAACTATGTAGGTCTAACAATGACAATTTAACTATTAACAACACTACAAGACGCAGTTTATTAGAAGCCATTGTGACATATTATAAACTTCATGCTGATAATGTCAGAGATATCAAGTCGTATGAGATTTTAAGGACGCTACTTGATGTATAGTTATATTAGAAACTCAAAATCTCAGAATCTCAGAATCTCAGAAACTCAGAAACTCAGAAACTCAGAAACTTTAGTATATTCGTGGACAAAAAAAAGGCGTCGTTTGACGCCCTTCATATTATTTTATTCTTTTAAGAATACTGATTTCTGATGGTGTGAGGAATCTCCAGTGACCACGTGGGAGGTTTTGTTTTGTAAGACCTGCGAACATCACTCTGTCGAGTTTCACCACTTCATATCCGAGGCTTTCGAAGATACGACGGACGATATGGTTACGACCTGAGTGGATTTCTATTCCTACTTCACGTTTTGTTGGATCATCAACAACCCAGTCGATAGCATCTACTTCGATAGGACCATCTTCGAGGATGAGACCTTCTCTTATCTTCATCAAGTCGTTTTTAGTAAGAGGTTTATCGAGTGTTGCATGATAAAGCTTCTTCACTTCGTGGCTTGGATGAGTGAGAGTCTTAGCGAGGTCGCCGTCGTTAGTAAGGAGGAGGAGACCTATTGTATTTCTATCCAAACGACCGACAGGGTAGATACGTTCTTGGCAAGCGCCTTCTACGAGTTCCATAACAGTGTGACGTTCGTATGGATCGTCAGAAGTTGTGATAACTCCTTTAGGTTTGTTAAGAAGTACATAGCGAAGTTTTTCGCGGTTAAGAGTTTCGCCGCCATAAACCACTTTGTCGGTTGTATTGACTTTAGTACCTAATTCTGTTACGACAACACCGTTCACTGATACTGCGCCAGCGAGGATGAGGTCATCAGCTTCACGGCGTGAGCAGATACCAGAGTCGGCGAGGTATTTGTTAAGACGGATTTGTCCAGTAGCTCTTGGTCTGTCGTAGAGTGGATCTTTTTCTCTTCTTTTGAAGCCACCACCGCCACGGCGTTCGGTACCTTTATGTTCAAAACCTTTACGTTCTGGTCTGTCATCGCGACGACCTTTGTTTTCGAAGCTACGCTCGTTACGAGCAGCGCCTCTAGCATTACGACGATTGCCGTATTGATTTTCATTGTCACGACCTTCATCAAATCCTCTCTTAGGACGATCTTCACCGAATCCTCTTTTTGGATGACGTTCGTCTTGACTTCTGAAGCTGCGATTCTCATCGCGTTCATCTCTTCTTTCTCTTACAGGTCTGTCACCAAATTTCTTGCCTCTGCCGCCAAAGCCTGACTCTCTTCTGTCGTCGTCTCTTCTTGGTCTGAAGCTCTTTCTTGGTCTTTCACTATCGCCATCGCGGCGAGATGCCTGTTCTCTTTCAAACTGCTCTAATCTTTCTTCACTGAATCTGCGTACACCGGCAGTCTTTCTTGTGGCAATACGAGTACGTTTGCCTTTGTTACCTTCGTTGTTCATGTTAATGTGAAAAATTACTTTTTTGAGTCGGCAAAGATACGAATTATTTTTGAACCTTTGACTGATGAACTTTGACTATAAAAGTTTTTTTTAACAGCCTTTCAGTATCAAAAATCAAAGTCAAAAGTCTCAAAATCATTTCGCAATAACTATCCCTAACTCCTGATTTATTTTAATTCTCAAATCGTCTAATTTTTTCTTCTTGACAAGAAGTGCAAATTGATCTTCAACATCTTGAGTCTCCATAATCTGTCGGGTCAGTTCGTTTCTCTTCTCATCAAGGACCATGTCCTTAAATCTCAACACTGAAGTGATAACCAATTTCGACAAGACATCCTCTTCAGTCTTCACCTTTATCTCTTTCCTATTCCAGTCGTCAAGTTTATATGGTGAGCTCAACAGCGTGGCTGCCAATTCCGATATCTTTGAATTTTCATGCGACACAAAATATTGTTCCTTAGGAAGTATCCCCTCATCTAAGGCTCTATCAAAAATATCGAATATCATTCTATGCGTGTCATCCTTAAACAACAAGTCATCGTTTTTCAAGTCATCGACAATCAAGGATGCCACACTTACCTTATATATAATGGGTTCGTTGTTCTCATCCATACCATCGATATCTATTTCAGTATCGCCATACATCAGAAGAAGTTTCACCAATTCCTGTTCTTGATAAAATCCAATTGGAACAGCATTAACATTAAGATTCTGAGGTTCTGTCTTAACTTCTTCTACAATAATATCTTGTTGTCCTTGTTGTGGATTATTCTTTCTTATCTTAGCACGAAGCTGTTTATTGAGTTCGTTCATCAACGACTGTTCTGGCATATCCATCAAACGACTACATTCTTTAATATATGTAGCACGGAAGATAGCGTCTGGAATAACAGAAATCGTATTGACAATATCCTTTACCACTTCAGCTTTTTTGATAGGATTATTAGCGGCATCTTTAAGAAGCAGCTGTGTCTTGAAGCTTATGAAATCTTTCGCATTATTATCGATATAAGCTCTAACCTCTTCTATAGGATGATGCTGTACAAAAGAATCTGGGTCTTCATCTGGGGGTAGCAACACTATTCTGACATTCATTCCTTCTTCGAGAATCATATCTGTTCCACGCAAGGCAGCATGAATACCAGCATTATCACCATCATATAATATTGTGATATTCTTTGTGTAACGACTTATGAGACGAATCTGTTCTGTAGTCAATGATGTTCCAGAGCTTGCCACTGTATTTTCTATACCTGCCTGATGCATGCTCAACACGTCGGCATAACCTTCTACAAGTATACATTCATCTAGACGGCTTATCTCATTCTTTGCAAAATAGATTCCATAAAGTGTTTGGCTCTTATTATATATCTCAGACTCTGGTGAGTTGAGATACTTGGCTTTTGTCTTGTCGCCGCTCAAGATACGAGCTCCGAAACCGATGACTTTTCCCGTCAGGTTATGTATAGGAAATATGACTCGACCTTGATATTTGTCATACATTCTCTCTTCATTACCTGAAGCGAGTCCTATTTTTAGAAGCAAATCTTTTGAATAACCATTTTTGATAGCATATTGTATGAAAGCGTCACGTTGGTTGAGACAATATCCAAGTTGAAACTTATCTATTATCGCATCACGGAAACCACGTTCTCTGAAATAAGACATACCAACAGCCTGACCTTCCTCATCATTTTTCATTGTATTTGAAAAATACTGCTGAGCGAAAGTGTTGATATTAAACATTTTCTCACGCTCATTCTGAGCCATCAGTTCTTCTGGAGACTGTTCTTTCTCTTCTATTATGATACCATATTTATTGGCGAGATAACGTAAAGCCTCTGGATAAGAGTAATGTTCATGCTCCATGATAAAGCGCACCGAGTCGCCGGCTTTACCACAGCCGAAACATTTGAAGATACCTTTAGCCGGCGACACAATGAACGACGGGGTCTTCTCCTTATGAAAAGGACAAACACCGATAAGGTTAGCTCCTCTTTTCTTAAGGCTGACAAAATCAGAGACAACTTCTTCTATACGAACAGTGTCTATGATGCTCATTATTGTATCTTGTGGTATCATCCAAATTATTATTAGTTGTTAATATCAAAAACAAATACCTAAACGAATGCTAAAACTCATGGCTATCTTAGTATTTTCTGTATTGAAAAAATGCCATAATTCAAAGCCATGATGATAATATGTATCAGCAGGTGTACCTGCAGCATAACCGCCACCGACCCAAAAGTCAGCTAAGAAACGTTTATACACATACTGATATCCTATAGTTCCAAGGAATGCTGTATTGATAGCAAGCGTACGTGTTCCGTCTAGTTTGCTATTGTATGAATAATGGGAATAAACCACTTCTGGTCTAAGGTAAAATCCCATCAATGACTGCTTTTGATTTTCATTTAAGAAAAACTTATGACCATAACGCATCGTATATCCTTTAGGATTATTTTGATATTTGTCGTTACCAGCACCTATGACACTAGCACACCATTCTCCACTCTGACGAATATTAGGGAAAGATCTTTCGTATGATAGTTTGGTACTACCTGATATCCATGACAGAAATGTTATCTTAAAAGAGTTACGATAATCTTTCTGAAAATACGGAACTGGCTGTTTAGCTTGAATCATATTAACTGCCACAAACATAAATAATATAACGAAACAAACTTTTCTTTTCATCCTAAATATCTTATTTGTTATTCAATTTTATTGCACCTAACACAAACGAATATACAACGATTAAATTTTAAACAAAAGACAAAAATAACATTTTTTACAATCGTTTAAAATATTGGTAAAATTATCTTATATGACAAAATATGCGGAAGAAATTTTTAGATATGTTACAAAAAACCCCTCACTTGAACCGAGATTCAAGTGATGACCTTATATCTTTTTCCTCGTTTAAATTCTGAAAATACCACTTTTCGCTCAAGGAGAAGTAAATCCTACTTCCTATCAGATAGCCATTTAAGCATCCAAATTGAAGTAACTTCAATATAAAATCATTCGGGGTGTTTTACGAGTGCAAAAATACGATTAGTTTTTGATTATCAAATAAAAAAATTATTTTTTTACATCACATCATTTTCTTCTACTTCTTATCTTCATTATATCAATATAGTTAACGCTTCTTTTTATGAATTCTCATCACTATATTGACAAATATTTTTCTACATTTTTGACGACTATTCCTAATCTAAGTTCAAATGCCTCTTCCGTTGCAAAACCTATATGTGGCAATAACATAGTATTTGGAACCGACAACAAAGGGTTATCTTTTGAAATCGGATGCTCTGTGTCATATACATCTATAGCTGCACCTGCGATTCGTCCATTTTTCAATGCTTCTGCAAGTTCATTAGTATTTACAATTGGGCCTCGCGCTGCATTTATTATTACAGCTGATTCCTTCATCAAGTTGATTTCATTTGCAGATACAAAATTACGGGTCTCATTGTTAAGGGCAATATGCAATGTTATTATATCTGACTCTTTAAATAAAGTCTCTTTATCAACCAAAGTTACACCTTCTACTTCCTTTGGTGTTCTGTTCCATGCTATCACTTTACAGCCAAATGCCTGTACCAACTTTGCTGTTCTCTGACCAATAGCTCCAAGTCCAACAACTCCAACTGTCTTACCAGAAATCTCTCTACCAGGTGACAATGGCGTTCCTTGACAACTTCTTGTTATCTTGTCATTTTCTATAACATGACGATACATTCCTATCATCATACATATAGCTTCTTCTGCAACTGCCTCTGTAGAATATCCTGCAGCATTATTAACTATTATTCCCCTCCTTTCACATTCTTCCAAATCTATATGATCTAAACCTGTAAATGCTATTGACAACATTTTCACATTAGGACATGCATCGAAAAAGTCTTTACGTAATGGCATATTGCTTTCTACGACAATATCAGCATCCTTAGCTCTCTCTATATTTTTCTCAGGACATCTATCGTTATATATAACAACCTCATGTCCTTGTCTTCTTAAATTATCACATTCTCTTTCTATCTTTTCAACAGAAAGTCCTAGTGGTTCCAAAAACACTACCTTCATAATTGTAAATTTTATTTCGATTTACAAAGGTAATGTTTTTTTCACTGTCGGTATAAGATGCCTCTTTAAAAATAAACATTCAAAAAAACATCTATGTCAAAGAGGCTTTATACCACAAAAACCAAATTTATGAAATATTATGAAACAATAAAGTAAAACGCGAAACATCAAGAATCTCCAGACTGCTCCTGTTCATCATTACTTGAACGATCTATCAATAAAAATTCATTCATGACAATCTCCGTAATATAATTCTTCTTACCATCCTTCTCATAAACCCTTGTCTTTAATCTACCTTCTACTGCTATTTTCTTACCTTTTCTAATATATTTCTCAGCCTGCTCTGCAGTCTTTCCCCATGCCACTATATTGTGCCATGACGTCTCTTGTTCCAACACATGATTATCATTATAGAAATAATCATTTGTTGCCATACTGAATTTAACGATTTTCTTAGTCCCGAAGGTCTTAGTCTCTGGATCCATACCAGGACGACCTATCAATTGTACTGAATTTTTTAAAGTTCCCATATCTTTTAATTTATCGGTTTCACAATGCAAAGATATTATGGGCACTAAAATTTAGTCGTATAAAAAACGGATAATTTTATTATTAGCTACAACCAGATATATATCAAGAGTTTACATGTGACATACAATCTCACAAAATCTTATTAAATATTAACATTTATATTAAAACAAATGTATATCAACAACTTACTTATCATAAGATACAGAAAGCCATATATCACCTATTTTATAGGTATCAATTACTACATCATTAGTTAGGACATTCTTGATATCTTTAGTTATGCCGCTGCCATGCTTCTTAAA
>JBGVET010000046.1:0-133452 GCA_045120395.1 Candidatus Limimorpha sp. | reverse complement strand
GGTTTGTGATCGCTACGAGAAGCCCATTCTGATAAATATGTGTCAATAATTCGTTCGTAATACATCGTTTGACAAAGTTTAAATTTTAATTGCAAATATAATTTATAAATATTATCAAAACAAATAATTTGTTTAAAAAATAAAAAATCCAAAGATATATTTTTGTAAATTATGATATTGTCCAAACAAAACACCTAATAATAAGCGATTTTTTATTGCTGAAAAATGATTATTTTTGTACGTTTCAATTTGTATTTCCTGATGAAAAAAATATTAGTGTCGTTAATCTTGCTATTACCCTTTTTGACGAAATCCCAGACTCTTGAAGTCTCTGGTATTCAAGAAGGATTATGGAATTGCGATACTGTATTGGTCATTAAAGATGTCATCGTGCCTGAAGATAAGTCGCTGACAATTTCCGAAGGGACTCGTGTTGTTTTCAAAGATTATTTCAGCATAACAGTAAATGGCTCTTTTAAAGCTCTTGGCAGCGAGACAGATTCCATCTATTTCACCTCCCGCGACACCACAGGTTTCTTCAATTGGAAAAAAGGAAAAGGCGGCTGGAACGGACTCATCTTGCAAAACGCAAAAGACACCGTGATTCTGGATTATTGTCATTTCTCCTTCGGAAAATCGGTTAACGGTCTGGGTCCAGAGTTCAAAGTTCAAAGTTCAGAATTCAACTGTGGTGGCTCATTAAGAATCTATAATTCTTACGTCAACATCAATAATTCCACATTTTACCATAACCTCACCAATTCAAAAGGCGGTGCTCTTTACGCAGAATATTCCTCTATAAAAATCACTAACTGCGAGGTCGATTCTAACTTCGGTTTCAACGATGAAGGCGTGTATATGCATGGTGCAGGTTTTCAGTTCAGCAATTGCGATGTGATGATGGAAGATATGTATTTCCATGATAATTACTGCGCTAACTGTTATGGCGGCGGTGCTAACTTCGACAGCTGCAACGTCTATGTCAACAATGCTGTTTTTGAAGATAATTACGCCGTTAATGCTGCGGGAATGGGAATTCAACGTAGCAATTATTATGACGTGAAGATTTATAATTGCTTGTTTAACAATAATATCTCTTATCATTATGGCGGCGCGATGGCGATGGCTACTTCTTCTCCTTTGATACAAAATGTCACCATGACAAACAACTACACCATCGCTGCTGGTGGTGGTGCGCTGCAGTTTTATAGCAAGGCGCGTCCTGTGTTTAAGAATTGCATCATCTGGGGCAACGACTGGTACGGCGAACACAACGCCATCTCCGACGGCTCGCAGATTTTCGTCTGGGGTAGCGACTGCGCTCCTGAGTTCTACAACTCTATCTTGCAAGGCGGATATAAAGAAGTCCACGGCAATTCAAGTATCGCGGTTTATGATACCGTCACGATGTTCGACAGCGACCCGATGTTTATCGACATCCAAAACCATGACTTCCGTCTTCAAGCAGGAAGTCCAGCGATAAATAGCGGAAGTTTTGATACAGCGGGAATTCCATCAAAAGATTTATCAGGAAATCCTAGAATCGTTGGCAACAGAATTGATATTGGTTGCTATGAGTCTGATATAACTTTCTTAAAAGAAATTAAGCATAAAAATGTTAACATTTATCCTAATCCGATAAATCAGAATTCTATATGTGAATTTTTATTAAGAAAAACATCGGACGTAAATGTTAAAATTTATAATCAAAATGCCACGTTAATATTCATTAAGAATTACGGGAAAATGCAGTCGGGAATGAATAAAATTCATATCTCTGACTTCATAAAATCGTTGAAAAAAAATAATGTATATTTATTGAGCATTGAGTCAGAAGAAGAGATAAAAAATATTAAATTTGTGTACTAATTATGCATTATGAATTATGCATTGTGAATTAAGTTAAAAAATATGAAAGATAACATTTTTAAAAACAAACAATTTCTCGGTATCTTATTCGCTATCATAGCTTTTGCAGTGATAACCTTAGTTTATTTCACTCCTATTCTTGAAGGCAAGAGATTAAAACAACATGATTTTGAAATGTATCAAGGCATGTCTCAAGAAATCAGAGATTTTCGTGATGAGACAGGTGAACAATCACTTTGGACAAACTCAATGTTCGGAGGTATGCCAGCCTGGAATATCGGCGTTCAGCAGAATAGCAATCTCATGACTTATGTTCAGAAAATCATAGGCTTAGGATTCCCAAGTCCTATAATGTCGGTTTTCATCAGCATGTTGGGATTTTTCATATTGCTACTTGTTTTAGAATGTAAGACATGGATTAGTTTCATTGGCGCACTGGCTTACGGTTTTACCTCATATCTCTTCATCGTGATGGGCGCAGGTCATAACTCAAAGGCCGTGGCAATGGCATATATGGCTCCTGTAATTGCAGGTATCTTAATGACTTACAAAGGCAAATATCTATGGGGAGCAGTTCTTACCGCAATATCTCTCGCACTCGAAATCAGAGCTGGTCACATCCAAATCACATATTATCTGTTTATGATTGTGTTGATTATGGTCATAGCGGAATTCATAGAAACAATAAAAACTAAAAAATATTTAGATTTCTTCAAGGCCAGTGGAATACTTGCAGTAGTAGCTGTTTTAGCTATAATGACAAGTGCTACAACACTTTATGCTAATTACGAATTTGGCAAAGAGACAATGCGCGGCAAGCCTGTCTTGACAGAAAATACTGGAAATCAGACTCGTGGACTTGACAGAGATTATATCACACAATGGAGCTATGGCATTGGTGAAACATGGAGTTTGATGATTCCTAATGTAAAAGGTGGCTCTTCTGATTATATCGGCAACAACAATCCAGCGTTGGAGAAAGCTGAGCCACGATTCCGTTCAACAATAGCTCAAAACAACGCTTATTGGGGCGACCAGCCTGGAACAAGCGGACCGGTTTACGTAGGCGCAATAGTTTGTTTCTTGTTCATACTCGGTCTTTTCGTAGTCAAAGGAAAGATAAAATGGGTCTTGCTCGCAGCTACAATTCTCTCAATATTACTTAGTTGGGGTAAAAACTTCATGGGCTTTACCAATTTCTTCCTCGATTATTTCCCATTATACAATAAATTCCGTGCAGTCTCAATGACACTCGTCATAGCGGAAGTATGTATGCCAATTCTTGCGTTCCTCGCTCTCGCAGAGGTGATGAAAAATCCTGAAATATTGAAGAAAAATATGTATTATCTTTACATATCTTTCGGATTAACAGCAGGTTTGTGTTTGTTGTTCTGCATCGCACCTAATGTATTCTTCAACTTCCTCAGCCAAGGTGAAGCAGCGCAATTTGCTCAGTTAAGCAGTGGAAGAGACGGTGCTATTTATCAAATGCTTGCTAATGAAATTGAAAAGGTTCGTGTCGCAATATTCCAGAAGGACGCAATTAGAAGTTTCTTGTTTATTACAAGTACAGCTATAATTTTGTTAATCAATATTAACGGAAAATTGAAAAACAATACAATGTTTGCTTTACTCGCTGTTTTGGTTGTTGCAGATATGTTCCCAATCAACAAACGTTATCTCAATAATGATAACTTCATCGACAAACGTCGTTTTGAAAAACCTTTCGCTATGTCAGCTATAGACAAACAGATTTTACAAGATAATAGTTTGAATTACAGAGTTATGGATTTGACAAAGAACACTTTCAACGATGCAAGTACCTCTTATTTCCATAAATCTATCGGAGGTTATCATGGAGCAAAACTTCGCCGTTATCAAGATATTATCAATTATTATATGAGTGGCAGCAAAGTCGGCAGCGATTCATTCTGGAAAGTGCTTAATATGTTGAATACAAAGTATATAATCCATGCACAACAAGATAATAAACCTGGTGCAATGATAAATCCTAGTGCCTTTGGAAATGCTTGGATTGTCTCAAACATCGACTGGGTTTCTACTCCAAACGAAGAAATAGCTGCCATCGAAAATACTGATGTCAAGACAACGGCTATCGTTAAAGAAGAATTTAAAAATGTTGTAGGCAATTTTGCTAAAGACGCGATAAATCGCATCCCTACAGGAAGTATCCAATTGACTTCATACAAACCTAATGAGTTGACTTACAACTTCAATTCTACGAAAGAAGAGTTGGTTGTCTTCTCAGAAATTTGGACAAGCAAAGGATGGACAATGTGGATTGACGGAGAAGAAAGTCCTTTGATTAGAGCAGATTATATTTTAAGAGCAGCTGTCGTTCCAGCTGGAAATCATGAGATTATGATGCGCTACGAACCAAAAATCTGGGAAGTAGGCAACACTATCCAATTTGTTTCTTCATTAATTTTAATCTTAGGCTTATTAGCTGCAATATTCGTAACTTACAAGAAATCAGTATCAAAACAATAATTATTATGCATTATGCATTAAGAATTATGAATTGAAATGAAGCGTGTTTTAATCATAACATATTATTGGCCTCCATCAGGCGGTTCCGGCGTTCAACGTTGGTTGAAGATGTCGAAGTATCTTCCTGAAAATGCTTGGCAACCTGTTATTTACACTGCTGATGGCGCAGAATATCCAGTCGAGGATTTGTCGCTGATAAAGGACGTCGCTCCAGAAGCGGAGATTATCAGACGTCCAATAATCGAGCCTTATTCTTTCTATAAAAAGTTTTTAGGAATCAAGAAAGATGAGAAGATAAAAGCTGGTTTTATCAATGAAGGAAAGAAAAAATCTGCTTGGAAAGAAAATATAAGTATTTGGTTAAGAGGAAATTTATTTATCCCAGATGCTCGTTGCTGGTGGATTCGACCTTCCGTAAAACATCTTAAAAAATATTTGCAAAAGAATCCTGTTGATGCAATCATCTCAACAGGACCGCCTCATTCTATGCATCTTATCGCTAAAGAATTACATAAAAAATTTAACATTCCATGGGTTGCCGACTTCCGTGATCCATGGACTGACATTGATTTCTTTAGTGAATTAAAATTAACAAAAAGAAGTCTAAAAAAACATCATAGACTTCAATATCAGGTTCTTACAGAAGCAAATAAAGTCGTTACCGTTGGTTGGGATTGGGCAAAAGGTCTAGAAAGTCATGGTGCAAAAGATGTCGCAGTCATTACAAATGGCTATGACTTTAATATAGAAGAACTTAAGACGAAATCTGACTTGTCACAGAGCTTTACTATGTCGCATGTTGGAATTGTTGGTGCAGCAAGAAATGCTACTAAGTTCTGGGAAGCTCTTGGTGAACTGATAAAAGATGAAAATCAATCTAAATTTTCCAACTTATTAAAAATTAGATTGATAGGACAAGTTGACAATTCGGTTTTGCTTTCAATAAAAGAAAACAAACTAGAGAATCATGTTGAGATAATTCCTTATATCCCGCATGAAAAAGTGATTGTGGAGCAAAGTTCGTCGCAGGTTTTGTTACTTTTTGTTAACAATTCACCTAACGCAAAGGGAATCCTCACAGGAAAGATTTTCGAATATATGGCATCGGGACGTCCTATTTTGGCAATAGGACCAAAAGATGGCGACACTGCGATAATTCTAGATGAGACAAAATCTGGAGTCATCGTCGACTTTGAAGATAAAGAGGGCATGAAGGAAGTTATTCTAGATTTGTTTAAAAAATATAAAGACAATCAACTTCTTACAAAAGAAAACGAAAGTGTTAAAAAATATTCACGAAGGGCTTTGGCTAAAGAATATGTTAATTTAATTGAGAGGATTTTGGAAAATGAACAAAACTAAAATAATAATACAAGCACGAACTGGCTCGACGCGTCTGCCTCAGAAAATGATACTTCCTTTCTATGAAAACGAAGGAATCTTCTCATTACTGTTAAAAAAATTAACATCGGCTTTTGACAAAAACGACATAATTCTCGCTACTTCTATAAATCCTAATAATGATATCTTGGTTGAAACAGCGAAACATTATGGAGTAAATTATTTCAGAGGTTCGGAAAATGATGTGCTTCAACGCTTTATCGATGCTGCCAAAGAATTTGATGCAGAAAATATCATAAGAGTCTGCGCCGACAATCCTTTCCTCGATGTTTTTTACATCGAACTTCTCCTTGAAAAATTTGAAAAATTCAATTGCGATTATCTTTCATACATAACATCAGACGGCACACCATCAATAAAAACGCACTATGGATTTTGGGCAGAGGCTGTGAAACTCAGTGCTTTAGAAAAAGTAAAGGAACTCACTGATGAGAATCTTTATCATGAACATGTCACAAATTTCATATATGCTAATAGAGATATTTTTGACGTGAATTTCTTCGAAATAATTCCTCAAATTGATAAGCATAAAGATATCAGACTTACCATCGACACTCAAGTTGATTTTGATATTCAAAAGGAGATTTTTGCTAAACTGAATAGTTATATTCCAAATTTCACATCTCTTAATGTCATTGATTTTCTAGAGGATAACCCGCATTATTTAGAGATAATGAAAAATGAAATTTTAAAGAATCAGAAATAAAATATGAAAAAGGGAACATATATAATAGGTGAAATAGGACAGAATCATAATGGTTCTGTTGACATTGCGAAACTTATAGTTGAGTTGATTTCTCGACCTGTCAAGGAAGAATATTTCGGCATTGATTTGCAACCTATGAATGCTGTGAAAATGACAAAACGCGACCTCGCTCATGAGTTGTCGGATTCACAAATGTCGAGAGTTTACGACTCACCTAATTCATTTGGAAGAACTTATGGTGAACATCGTGCTTTCCTTGAATTATCTGACGAGCAACATTTTGAGGTTTATAAGTACGCAAAAGAAAAAGGCCTCGACTTCGTTGAAACATTGTGCGCACCTTCATGCTTAAGCATAATGAAATATTTTACTCCTGATTATCTGAAAGTTGCAAGTCGTGACCTGACAAATATACCTTTATTGGAGTCTCTTGCTGAAACAAAAATACCGATGATTTTATCAACCGGAATGGCAGGAAAAAAGGAACTTGATGAGGCTTTAGAGGTAATAACAAAATATCATAATGAGATTTCAATTTTGCATTGCGTTTCTCAATATCCAACCAATCCAAATAACTTGAATCTCAATACGATAAAGTATCTGAAAAATAATTATCCTCAATATAAAATCGGTTTTTCTGATCATACTATCGGAATTTCTGCACCTATAGCAGCAATTGCGATGGGAGCGGAAATCATTGAGAAACACGTCACTATCGACAGAAGAATGAAAGGTACAGATCAAGCTGGTTCTTTAGGTCCAGATGGCGTTAACCGCATGATTCGCGACATAAGAATAACCGAAATGTCGATGGGAAAAGAGGAACTGTTTATCGAACCTGAAGTTAAAAATAGTAAGATAAAACTTGAACGTTCTATCGCAACAAATCGTGATTTAAAAGTTGGCGACATCATAACTGAAAATGACATTCATCTTTTAAGTCCTGGCGATGGTTTTAAATGGTCTGAAAAACAATCCGTTATTGGTAAAAAAGTAAAAGTTGAAATACCAAGAAACGAAATTATTTATCCTCAAAATTTAGAATAAATGAAGAAACCTAAATTAATTTTAACAGATATCGATGGTGTTTGGACTGACGGCGGAATGTATTACGACCAAACAGGAAATGAGTGGAAAAAGTTTCACACATACGACAGTGCTGGCGTATTATTCGCTCATCAGAATGAGATTCCAGTCGGGATAATAACAGGTGAGGATACTGAAATTGTAGCAAGAAGAGCTGCTAAACTTAAAGTGGATTATATCTTTCAAGGTGTTAAAAACAAACTTGAAGTAGCACAAAATCTTTGTAAAGAACTGAATATCATTTTAGAAGATGTAGCATATATCGGCGATGACTTAGGCGATGTGGAACTCTTGAAAAATGTGGGTATTTCCGCGACACCAAATTCAGCTCCAGAATACATCAAGAAATCGGCACAAATGGTGATGACAAAAAATGGCGGCGAAGGTGTCTTCCGTGAATTCGTAGAAAAAATTTTAGGAATATGTTAAAGAAATTTATCATAGGAATATTCAAACCTAAATTTTTATTTAGATATATTGTCAAGTCTAAAGCTAAAAATTGTAAAGGTAAACTGTCAGTAAACGGTTTTTCTACTGTCAATAACAACACACATCTTGGCTATAATGTCAACTTTAACGGAATGAAAATCACTGGAAAAGGACGTTGTACAATTGGCGATAACTTTCATTCTGGAACCAACTGCCAAATAATGACAGATTATAATAATTACGATTGCGGAACAAAAATTCCTTACGACAATACTGTGATTGTCAAGGATGTTGTTGTAGAAGATAACGTGTGGCTTGGAAATAACGTGATAATACTTCCAGGTGTCACAATAGGTGAAGGTGCTGTCATTCAAGCTGGTAGCGTAGTAGTAAAAGACATTCCAGCATTATCAGTTGCTGGCGGTCATCCTGCTAAGGTGTTTAAAATGAGAGATATAGAACATTATAACAAACTCAAAGACCAAAAACAGTTTTTCTAATGAGATATAGCAATCTTAATGTTTTAGAAATCAATGAAATATCAAGAATAGTGAAGGAAAAACAACCTTCATTGTTCAAGCAAATTTGTATCTTCATAGGTCAGTTGTTTTATTATACTTTTATTATCCATTTTAAATATAAGTCATTGCCTGTCAATTATAAAGGCTTAGTATTCTTTGGTGTTTCTCTCAACAACAAACGTTCGCTTGAGCCAATAATAAATAAGGTAGAAAAAGATACATATTTATATCTCAACAATCACGTCACTGATGTTCATAAAAGACGTGCTTGGTGGTATAGTATCCCGTATGTTTTTACGTTAATAAAACTTTACAAAAAATCTAATCAAGAAGACAAGTCGTTAATCATTAAATATTTTACTCGTCTCTTGACAACATACGGACTTTATAAAGTTGCAGGCGAAATGCTTGATAAATATAATGTCAAGGTTTTGGTTATGGCCAATGACCATAATGATATCAACAGATGCTTGCTTTTCAATGCATTAGAAAGAGGAATCAAGACAGTTTATGTACAACATGCTTCTGTTAAGAAAGGATTTCCTAGATTAGATTTCACATATTCTTTTCTTGACGGACAAGAGTCGTTAGATAAATATCTATATGCTGGACAACCTAAAGGAGAGGTTTATCTTTCTGGCGGAGTTCGTTTCGATTTTCTTTACGATAAAATAGTTAAAAGAAATTATAACGTTAAGAAAATTGGCGTAGCAATAAATATGTTAGATGATTTTGAAAAGGTTAAAAATCTATGTCTTTTTTTGAAAAAAGAAGGTTATAACGACCTAACACTTCGTCCGCATCCACGTTATCAACACCTTGATTCAGAATGGTTAATAAAAAATAACATAGCTATTTCAAATCCCAAGGAAGAGTCATCTTTTGACTTCATCGCTAATATTGATTTCATGATTTCCAATGAATCTGCAATTCACCTCGATGCTTCTATAATGTACTGCCCTACTGTTCTTTACAATATGTCTGACAATAAAGTCTTAGATGATTATAATTTTGTTAAAAATAATTTAGTCAAATTGGCAAATACCGATTGGGAATTGTTAAAGTTTATTAAGAATCCAAGTGATATACTTCCAACTAAAGAGGTGTTACAATTTTATAATGCATCCTGCGGGACATCTTTAGAAGGAAAATTAGGCGACACAATAGCAATGTTTTTATGTTCATTGTATCAAAACACAGAAAATCAAATTGACAACAGACTTGGCTTTATCAAGGACTCAGATTATATCCATAAAATTATTAACGATTAATTATATTTAATTCATAAAAGACTAAACGTATAGAATTAATATTAAATTTGCATATTAACAATCAAACATAAAATAAAATATGGTATTCAGCAGCAACATCTTTTTGATATATTTTCTTCCAATTTTTTTAATTTTTTATTTCATCACACCAAAAAACTGGAGAAATGTTGTACTCTTGCTATTCTCATTAGTGTTTTATGCATACGGCGCTCCAGATTTCATATTGCTACTCGTCGGTTCATGCGTAGCTAACTTCTACTTAGTCAAGCTGATGCATAATGCCAAAAACCAATTAGGCAAGAAATTATATTGCGCTGCTGCAATTGTAATAAGTCTGGGACTGCTCATATATTACAAGTATGCAAACTTCTTTATAGAGAACCTCAACTTAATGCTTGAAGCCTTTGGCGCTCATACCATTACATTTGCCAAAGTATTACTTCCTATCGGCATCTCATTCTTCACCTTCCAGTCTATAACATATGTAATTGACACATACAGAGGCAATAATGAGCCGATGGACCGTCTTCATGACTATGTATTGTATATCATGATGTTCCCACAACTCATTGCTGGTCCGATTGTTAGATATTGTGACATAGAACAGGAAATCAGACATCGCAACTACGACTGGAACGAGGCGTTACACGGATTCTATCGTTTCATCATAGGTCTCTCAAAGAAAGTTCTTATCTCTGACGTCATTGGAATTCAAGTAGATAGAATGTTGGCAGGTGATATTGCCTTAATGGATTCAGGAACTGCATGGATTACTATTATCGGTTACACTATGCAGCTTTATTTCGACTTCTCTGGTTATTCTGATATGGCCATCGGTCTCGGTAAAATCATGGGATTCCACTTCCCTGAAAACTTCGATAATCCGTATAACTCAACGAGTATCACCGAGTTCTGGCGCAGATGGCACATGACACTAGGTGCTTTTATGCGTAATTACCTATATATACCATTAGGAGGCAACAGATGTTCTAAACCAAGAATGTATTTTAACTTATGGATGGTGTTCCTCTTGTCTGGCCTTTGGCACGGAGCAGGATGGAATTTCTTGATTTGGGGCGCATATCACGGTTTCTGGCTCGTAGCTGAACGTATGGGATTGAAAAAAGTATACGACAAAATAGGCAAAGTACCAAGTGTAATAATAACATTCATACTAGCTGTCATAGGCTGGGTATTCTTCAGATTGGAAACATTCTATGACGCTACAACATTAATCTCCAGAATGTTCGCCTTTGACTTCAACACAATTGAAACAGTTTACGACAATCAGTTCTACACAACACTCATCGTTGCTCTCATTTTCTCATTCCTTTGCCTCTTCCCATTCGGAAAGAAAATACAAAACTTCGTGTTCTATCAAGATTATAGCAAAACACAACACATCATCGTTTGGGTCATAGCGATATTCTTATTGTTATTCTGCTTGGGCGCATTTAACTCTGTAGGATTCAGTCCGTTCATCTATTTTAGATTCTAATAACCGCTAACATGAAAAATAATTTTCACAAAATATTATTCATCGCAACAATATTTATCTTCGTTGTCATACTTGTGCAAACAATCTGGCACCCAATCAAATTCAATCCGCTTAAAGGCGTTACGGTAAAGACAGAGATGCCTAAGTTGACATTCGAGACATATAAAAACAATTCATTCCAAAAACAATTCGACAAATATTCTCAAGAAAACTTCGGATTGAGAGAATGGACTTTCCGTATGTACAACCAATACCTTTGGACTTGCTATCGTAAGATAAAAACCTCTTATGTTGTAGAAGGCAAAGAAGGTTATCTATATGAAAAAGAATTCATTAGAGACCATTATGAAAGTCTGATGTATAAATATACTAACGACACTAATGTTATGAAGGAAGTGTTCGAAACAGAAGCTCTACGTCTGTGGAAAGTACAAGAACTCTTGAAAGAGCATGACATTCATATATTTGTCAACTTAATTCCTGGCAAAGATGTAATATATCCCGAATATCTTCCAGAGAACACATACACACGTCCTGAAGGAATTCATGCCTACGATTATTACAAGCAAAAATTCGATGAACTAGGAATCAACTACATAGATAATGTGACTCATTTTAAGGACATCAAAGATAAAGTCGATTATCCTTTATTTCCCAAAACAGGAACCCACTGGTCAAATATAGCTGCAACATATGCCTTCGACTCTATCATAAGATATATGGAAGTGCTTGGCAACAAAAATTTACTTAATTTAGAATTAAGCGAAAAATACGCTGACAAAACCCGTCAGCCTGATGACGACCTTGAAGAACTTCTCAATATAGTCTTCAAAATCAAATCTAATGTAAACTATTACACCGATGTGACTGTAAAACACGACTCTACAGCTGTGAAACCTAACCTTATCACAATAGGCGACTCATATTTCTGGACTATATCATACAATATCCCATTAAGAAAAATTTTTAAGGAATCGCCATACTGGTATTATAACAGCACAATATATTTCGATGAGGAAAATTCATCAACAAAAGACATAGATTTCGCAAAGGAATTGATGGATGCAGACTATATTATGCTCAACTACTGCACTGTACAACTTTATGATTTAGCAAACAAATTCCTCCCTAAAGCATTGGTTTACTTATGTTATGATGCTGAAGAAATAGATAATAAAGTTGTAGAACTTATCGATAAGATGAAAAACGATGAGAACTGGTCAGCCACCCTTTCTGAAAAAGCCAAGAAACTAAACATATCTTTGGAAGAATGCATGAGAAACGATGCTTTATATATGATATATCAACGACCAGAAGAATGTTTCGATGAATTAAAAGGCTACAAACTCCCAACTTCTAGAAATGAATCATTGCTGGATGCAGACAGACCTTTGACTTTCGAGGAACAGGTTAACAAGGTAATAAAACAAATAAAGGCCGACTCCGAATGGTCTAACAGCATTAAAGAAAAAGCTGAAAGAAATGGTAATACATTTGAAAAACAGATGAAAGACGATGCCATCTGGGTCGTAAAACATAAAGATAAATAATTATGAAAAATTTCCATAAGATATTATTTATTATAACAATTGCTATTTTTACTACCATTTTAGTGCAAACTATTTGGCATCCTTTTAATATCAAAAAATTATATGGCAATACCGATAAAGTTGAATTGCCTAAATTAAATCTTAAGAATTACAGCGACGGAAGTTTCCAAAAAGACTTTGATAAATACCTCACCCAAAATTTTGGATTCAGGGAATTTGCCATACGTCTTTATAATCAATATCTTTGGACTTGTTACGCAAAAGAAAACGTAGCTCACATAGTCCCAGGGAAAGACAATTGGCTCTTTTACAAACATCATATCGACGACTATTACGGACAAGAGATGTATAATTGGCAATCATCTTCTGAGACTGCAATTGAGCTTTACGAAAGAGAGATAGACCTTATGAAAAAACTTAGAGATGTTCTCAAAACATACGATATTGAGTTTCTTATGTTTGTAGCACCTGATAAGGCGTATATATATCCAGAATACCTCCCAGAACAAGAGTTTGATACAACAACAATAAATGCTCGAAAATATTATATCAGCCGTTTGAAAGAAGAAGGATTTCCTTGTATTGATATGACAGAAATGTTTATCAATATGAAAGATACAGTGGACTATCCATTGATGCCATCAAAAGGTGCTCACTGGAATAACACATGCGTCTATGGAATAGATACTTTGCTGAGAGTTATGGAAACACTTAAAGGCGATAAACTTGCAGAATTTTCATACGGTGAAGCTATTCCTTCCTATCGTTATTTGGATGAAGAATCCGATATTGAAGGTTATATGAATCTTTTATGGAAAAAACCAACACCTAAAAGATTTAAAACAAAAGAAAGACAATTTGAGATTGTTAAAGATTCTACTACAATAATGCCTAATGTCTTATTCGTAGGTAATTCTTATCTATTTCAAGTATATAATTATGTACCTGTTGAAGAAATTTTCTCCGATATGAACCATTGGTATTATAATCGTACTTCTTATGCAGGTTTTGATAGAAAATATAATAAACTAGACAATATCGACAGATTACAAACTTTGTTGTCATCAGATTATGTGGTATGGTTCGCCGATGGTTGTCAGATATATAAGACAAGTTATGGTTTTGTTGAAGATGCTATTTTCAGACTCTGTATTACTGATGAGAGATGCGAAGAAGTTAGAAATATAGTTGCTGACAGAATCTTCAAAGATAAGATTTCTAATCCCAATGAGTCGAAAGACAGCCTAACACTTATGAAAGAAGCTAAGATTCAAGCATATAATACAATAAAAAACAATCCTGACAAATATTTTGAAGAACTCCAAGGAGATGAAACTCCAACATCAAGAAATAAAAAAGCAACTAATATTATTGCTGGCAAACAAATCATCAAAGATGAAGTATGGTTTGAAAAACTAAAATCATACGCTACACTGAATGGTATCACTACCGACAAAGCTTTAGCTGTTGAAATAAATAACCTTAATTCAAATAAACCTTTAATCCGTGATATGGAATTATCAATAATTGACGATAATCAATACAACAATTTGGTCAACAAAACTATTGAGGAAATCAAGGCTAATCCCAAATCAGTGGAAAAGATAAAACAAAAAGCTATTAAGACAAATAAGACTTTAGAACAAGCTATCATTGACGACGCTAAATGGATTGTCAACCAAAAACTTAATAAAGTCAATGCAAAAACAAAGTAATAGCAAATAAGCAACTACAAGATATTCATCCTATTCGCGTCTTGTTTCAAGAAGACGAAGAACATAAGGCTAAACATAAGGAGGCTGGTTCCTCCGTAACTGAGGAATGGCAATGGGATTCCGATGACAGGCATCAACCCTATTGTCATTCCGATGTTTACCATCAGATGGAAAAATATTATAGATGCTATCGCATAGCCATATATCCTGCTAAAAGGCGAGCGCTGCCGTTCCGCAAGCAATATCAACCTTATCAACATAGCTAGATATAAAGAAAGCAGTACAAAAGAACCTATGAAACCAAACTCCTCTCCTATCGTACAGAAGATGAAATCGGTGTGCTGCTCAGGAACGAAATTATATTTCGTCATTGTGCCTTGAAGATAACCCTTGCCAGAGAAGCCACCCGAGCCAATGGCAATCTTCGACTGATGCAGGTTGTAGCCAACACCATAAATATCTTTCTCTATACCTAATATAATATTGATACGATTCCTCTGATGCTGTTTCAATATATTATAAAAAAAGAAGTCAACAGAAAAGACAAACATCGCTGACACTACGAAGACAGCTATCAGCTTCCAGATGTTTTTCTTCGTCCTTTCAATTAAAAACATAAGTATTACAAACAATACAGCAAGTCCTATCAAGACGTACCACTTTGAAAAATAAAGAGTCAAGAGGAAGAGTGTTACTGCTGCAAGTCCTAGCAACAAGATATTTCCCGACATTCCTTCGCGATAGAATACCAAGATAAACACAAGGAATACCAAAGAAGAACCTGTGTCACCTTGCATAAGGACAAGCATCATCGGGATTAGCACCATAGCATATGCTATCATCTGTGTCTTTAATTTAGAGAAGTCGGTGTTGATATGACCGAGATAATGCGCTACTGCCAAAGCGGTTCCGAACTTTGCAAACTCCGACGGCTGAAAGGAAAAGCCGCCAAATTGTATCCACGACTTAGAACCAGCTATGGTAGAACCTGCGACAAGGACATATAACAAAGAAAATATCGACAAGCCATATATAACATAGGCGAAAGTGTTAAAGAACTTGGCATCGATGAGCATGATGGCTAATCCAAGGAAAAGACTCACACCAAGGAAAAGAGCCTGCTTGCCATAATGCTGCGACATATCGAAGATACTTGGATGACTCTCGTTGTATGCAGCGGCATAAATAGCAGATACGCCGATGATTACCAAAACGAGATACATCAGCAACAAGGGCCAGTCAATCTTTCCTATTATGTTATTTCTTGTTGTCATATTTTTGTCTTCGGCAGACAACTGACTACGGTCAACAGTCTTTCGCCATTAGCCTTTTGTCATTAGCCTTTTTATTCAATAAATCGTTTCTCTTTTCTAGTATCTTTAATGTAACCACGTATGTATTTTTCCATCATAAGGCTTGCTATAGGAGCAGCCCATTGTGATCCGAAGCCTGCGTTTTCTACCACCACAGCGATAGCTATCTGCGGATTGTCGGCAGGCGCAAATCCCATAAACAAAGAGTGGTCATCACCATGAGGGTTCTCTGCCGTACCAGTCTTACCTGCCACCTGAATGCTGTCGATAGCAGAATAACGTGCAGTACCGCTCTCGCCTTCAAAGACGCGGCACATACCGACCTTCACATCCTTGAAATGCTTAGGCTTTATATTGATGACTCTTTTTGTTGTCATATTAGAATCGATAGGCGATCCATCGCTGAAAGACTTGATGAGATGCGGAGGATAATAGTAGCCCTCGTTTCCTATGGCAGCAGCCATATTAGCAAGTTGCAACGGAGTCACAAGAATCTCACCCTGACCTATACTCAAAGACCTTACCGTAAGAGCATTCCATACTCCACGATACAGTTTGTCGTAATATGCAGCTTTAGGGATATTACCCGAAGCTTCAGAAGGTATGTCGGTCTTGAAAGCACTGCCTAGTCCGAAGCTAGTGACTAATTCATACCAATATTGATAAGCTTCTTTTGACGATGCGAAACGAGAAGAAGTGAACATATCTCTGAATGTCTCCCAGAAATAAGGGTTACACGAATTCTCTATCGCGTCGTAAAGCGAGACCGGATTGCTGTGAGAGTGGGTGCAACGAATAGGCTGACTCTCCTTGCCAAGACATGGATATTGCGAGTTTTTTGTAACGACACCGCTTTCAAGCACTATCAATCCATTGACCATTTTAAAAGTAGATCCTGGAGGATATATGCCGCTGGTAGCACGGTTGACGAGAGGTTTAAGAGAGTCGTTGAGGAGTTTTGAATAATTGGCTCCACGCACCCTTCCCACGAGTTCGTTAGGATCGTAAGAAGGACTGGTCACCATAGCGAGAATCTGACCTGTAGAAGGTTCGATAGCGACGATAGAACCCATTCTGTTTCTCATAAGAGCCTCGCCATACGCTTGAAGCTCAGCGTCAATGCCGAGATAGATATCTTTACCAGCGACAGGCAGAGTGTCGAACTCGCCATCCATGAAACGTTCTTTCTCACGGTTATGAACGTCGACGACGATAATCTTCATGCCTTTTTCGCCACGTAGTTCTTTCTCATAAAAAGACTCTATTCCCGACTTACCGATATAGTCGCCGACTTTGTAATATGAATCTTTTTCAAGATCTTTCTTGCCCACCTCACCAATATTTCCCAAGGTGTGAGCGGCAATATGATAAGGATAGTTTCTGACGGAACGAGTCTGGAAATAAAAACCAGGGAATTGATGGAGATTCTCCGCTATCCTGCCATATTCCTCCTTTGTTATCTGTGCCATAAAGACAGAAGGACTGAAAGAAGAATAACGTCTTGCCTTTTTCATTCTATCGTCGAAAGACTTGCGAGTGATATCTATTGCAGAACAAAAAGCTAGAGTGTCGAAATTCTTAACCTGACGAGGAATTACCATCAAATCATAGATGGCTTCATTATATACCAACAGATTGCCATTTCTGTCGAATACTTTTCCTCGAGCAGGATACTGCGTAACATAACGAAGAGTATTATTTTCAGAGGAACGTTTATACGATTGGTCAATGACTTGGATGGAAAATAATTTAATCATAAGGACCAACACCACGATAGAAAATATCGCTATTACAACAAATTTTCTTGATGAATAATTGGCACCTTTCTTAATCATAAAACGTAATTTATTGAGATAACAAAATTATAAAAAATACCTTTATTGACTTGCCAAGGAGAAAGAAAAAAGTTTTATATTTGTAGATTATAAAATTTGTATTATGCGTGTATTATATAGCCTTGTATTACTATTATCTTTATTCTTGTCATCTTGCTCAAACAAACAGGATAACATTGTGATTTATAAAGAATTCGGAAATCAAGAATGGGGACGGTTCGAATATCTTACTGGTGATTTCGATGTAAACAAAACATCACAAAAATATGATGTGGTAATGGAAGTTACAGTAAACGACGATTATCCTAACGTTTATGAAAACCATCAAACCGATGCTCCTTTGTTATTCAACTTGACTATCAAAAATCCCGATAGCAATGGAGGCAGGTCCAAAGACTTTAAATTTACGCTCAAAGACAAGGATGGCAACTGGAAAGCCGATAAGAAAAACGGCTATTACGTCTTCAGGTTGCCAGTCATGAACGAGATGACTTTTAGCGAGGACGGAGTATACAATTTCAAACTTGAAAACAAATACCCAAAAGATCCATTACAAGGAATAAAAAGTGTAAAAATTGAATGTATCACAAGCAAATAAATATTATTACGATATGAAGAAGATAGCTTTATTATTTTGCGTCATTTCAATGATGGCAGTATCAATGTTCACCTCATGTGTCTCACAGAAAAAGATATTGTATCTACAAAACGAGCAGATGCTTAATGACAGTTCTTCTATGTCGATAGTATATGAAAACGAGCGTACATTTGACTACAAAGTACAACCTGGCGACAATCTGTACATCAGAATTGTGAGTCTCGATGACAAGTTTACAGCATATTTCAACAATATGAACCAATCGTCATTAGCATCAGGATCATCCAACAGCAGCGGTAATGCCTCCATTTATCTCAATGGTTACTCTGTAGGTGAAGATGGCAACATCGATATGCCATTCGTAGGCGATGTATATGTCAAAGACATGACAGTAGACGAGATACAATATAAGGTTCAAAATATCATGAACGAATATATCAAAGAAGCAATAGTTTATGTTAAGTTAGGTGTGTTTAATTTAACAATATTAGGCGAGGTGCTCAACCCAGGTCAATATCAAGTTTATCAGTCAGACATTAACATTTTCCAAGCTATCGCATTAGCTGGCAATGCAACCGACTTTGCCAACAAAGCCAATGTCAAAATCATACACCAAACACCAGAAGGTTCTCAGATAGTTAAAGTTAATCTCAATGACGCAGACATTCTTTCTTCTCCAGACTATTATTTGAAACCTAACGACATCATCTATGTTGAGCCGTTAAAAACCAAACAATTCGGATTCACCAGTGTACCTTACGGCACTATCATTTCTGCAATATCACTTTTAGTGACATGCTTTACTTTCGTAGCAGTTTATTTGAAATAACATTAATACAAAAACAATATGAACAACTCAGAATATCAAAATCCTACTCAATACCAAGATGAAGAAAGCATCGACCTAAAGGTTATTGCCATAAAACTATTGAGCTATTGGTATCTCTTCGCTATAGGAATCATTATTGCATTGGCTGCTGGATATTTCTATAACAGATATACACCTAGCGTTTATCAGTCATCAGCATCAGTGTTTATCAAGGAAGATAAGATGGGTATCGACCCGACTTCCATGATGACAGGCTTGACATTTAAAAGCAACATCAATATCGATAATGAAATAGGCATACTTAAGTCATTCAGTCTTAGAGAAAGAACCATTAAAGAACTTGAGTTTTTCAATGTCTCATATTTCGCCAGCGGACGTGTAGCCACAAGAGAATTATACAAAAGTACTCCATTCAACGTAGAACTAAACTACGATACACTTCAAGTTGTTGGAAACAAATACGAAATCACATTCATCGACAACGAAAGATATAGTTTAAAAATGAAAGAAGGTGTTTATGGAGTCTACGACTACAACACCGACATAAACAAAGGCGGTGTCTATACACCAACATACGAAGGAGAATATCGTTTCGGAGAATGGGTAAACAACGGATATAACAAGTTCAGAATCGTATTAAACAGTAATTATAATCCTAATCCCAAAAAAGAAGATAATGCAAAATACAGCTTTATCATCAAGAGCAGATTATCGTTGATAGCTGAGATGAGCAGCTTATCAATAGCACAAAGCACCAAAACATCTTCTATCTTAAACCTTACAATACAGGGGTACAACCCTCAAAAAATCACCGACTATCTCAACCAGTTGCTCAACGAATATATGGAAAGAAACTTGGAACAGAAGAACCTCGTTTCTGAAAATACCGTCATCTTCATCGACGAACAATTGATTGGCATCCAAGACTCTTTGAACAAGGCTGAAGTAGACCTTCAAGTATTCCAAGAAGGTAATGATTTTATGGATTTAAGAACACAATCAAGCGAGATGTTCAATCGTCTCAAAGATATTGAAAGACGCAAATCGGAACTGGAATTAAGCATCAAATACTACCAAAACCTTCAGGACTACATCAACAAAAACATCGATGACTTGAACAAGCTAGTCGTTCCTAGTGCTATGGGTATAGAAGACCAAATGCTCAACAAACTCGTTCTTGAATTGGCTGCATTGTCATCAGAGAAATCAAAACTCTTGGCTATAGCAGAAGTGAAGAACCCTTTGGTTCAGAATATCGATGATCAGATTATTCAAACCAAGAAGCAGCTGTTGGAAAATATCACCAACATGATTCATAACACAGAAGTCACTATATTAGAATTGACAAATCAGATTACTGCTTACGATGAACAAATCAAGCAATTGCCAACAACACAACGTGCTTATTTAGGCTATGAACGTAAGTTTGCCTTGAACGATGAGCTTTATAAATTCTTGATGCAGAAACGTGCTGAAGCACAAATCGTGATGGCAAGTAATAGTCCAGACAACAGCATCATCGACGAGGCTCGTGTTTCAAGAACAAGAAAAGTTGCACCAAGAAGCATGATGGTTTACCTTGTCTGCATCGTCTTAGGTTGCGGCATCCCTGCTGTATTCATATTCTTAAAAGAAATATTTAACACTAAGGTATTAGAGAAGAGCGATATCGAGAAAATCAGCAAATTGCCTATCATCGGTCAGATTCCATATACAAGTCCTAAAGACTCAAACTCATCGACCTTCGTTATCGATTCTCCTAAGTCACCAGTGTCAGAATCATTCAGATCCATCAGAACTAATATCGAGTATATAGTTCAAGGCAAAGACAAATGCGTGTTCTCCGTCATCTCCGACTCTCCAGGTATCGGTAAGACATACATATCTATCAATATGGCTTCAATCTACGCTATGTATGGAAAGAAGACTGTTTTGATTGGTATGGACTTACGTAAGCCTCGTCTGTATCAGGAATTCGGTTTGACAAACAAAATCGGTGTTAGCTCTTATTTTTCAGGAAAAGCTTCTATAGATGAAATCATACAACCTTCAGGAAAATTACCAAACCTCGACATCATCACTGGCGGTCCTATACCACCAAACCCTGCAGAGTTGATAGCATCTAATAAATGTGACCAATTATTTGAAGAATTAAAAGAAAGATACGACTATATCATCGTCGACACTCCTCCTCTCTTATGGGTTACAGATGCATTGTTGTTGATGAAACATGTTGACACTTCTGTATACGTGATACGTCAAGCTGTGACAAATAAGAAAGCCTTTGAAGTTGTTATCAAAGACTTAGAACAACGTAAATATAGTGTCAGCTTAGTTGTGAATGGTATCAACTACCAAGGTTCATACGGTTATAGATATAGCTATGGCTACGGCGGTTATGGCTACGGCTATGGCTACGGCTATGGTTATGGACATGGCTATTATGATGAAGAACATTCACCTAATAACCAAAAGAAACGTAGATTTAAATTTTAATTTGTCATCATGACAGATGTCAAGGATAATAAGAAATGGTTTGCTATCTATGTAAAATCAAGAAGTGAGAAAAAAGTTCTTAAACTACTTGAAGACATAGGTATCGAATCATTTCTTCCTTTAATAACAAGAGTGAAACAATGGAGCGACCGTAAGAAGAAAGTCGAAGAACCGTTGTTTCGCTCTTATTTATTTGTCAATATCCCATTAAACGATTATTATACCGTCCTAAACGTCAACGGGGTGGTTAAATTCATTACCTTTGAAAAGAAACCCGTACCAGTTCCAGACAACCAAATCATTGCAATAAAGGAATATCTCAACGATACAGAATTACATTCTATAAATTACGAAGACTTCAAAGAAGGCGAACTGGTGAGAGTGAAAACAGGACAGATGAAAGACCTTGTCGGAAGATTTGTAAAGATAAACGGCAAACATCGAGTTATCATCGATATTGAAGCTGTAGGACAATCTCTGGCTGTTAATGTAGCAAGATCCAATGTAGAAGCCGTGAAATAAAAACTCAGAAATTCAAAAATTCAAAACCTCAGAAAACAATTCTGAGTTTCTGAGGTTTTGAGATTCTGAGGTTTTGAAATTCTGAGGTTTTAATAAGTTTCTCCTTTTTCCAATTCTTCTTTTGTCAAGGATTTTTTATCCATCTGACGCCAGAAGTATGCGATATAAGCAACAACAAAAGGAATTATCAACGATACTATCGCCATTGTTTTTAAAGTAAACTCGCTTGAGCAACTGTTAGATAATGTCAATGAAGATTGAACGTCGGCTGTTGATGGGTAATAAGCTGTTCCGTTGTATCCGGCTATCATAAATAACGCCATGACTGCCAACACTGTTCCAGGACCTGTAATCCATATTCCTCTGTTAAAATCTTTCTTGACTAAGGTCGTAACGACACCTGTCACTAGCAATACTGCTCCTAATAAAAACATTATCAATACTACAGGCATCTGTATCAGGTTATGGAAGTATTTGCCTTTTTCCATTGAAACGACACCTTCAGCATCGACAGCGAAGCCTTCCATAGTGATGAATTGGATGAGAACCAAGACTAGCATCAAGAGGAATCCGCAGAAACATATCAAAAGACTGCGACGTAATGAAATACCAAGTTCTTTATCTTCGATATTATTTATCATATATAAAGCACCGAGACATACAGCGAGGAACATCACCATGAGACCGAACTCCACATTGAAATGATTAGCGACAGCTTCAAGACCATGCCAGTTGTTAGCCCATCGGCTGATGACAGGAGCGCCAATATCGCCGACAGCGTTTTTATCTACGATGAAGTCAGAGCCTGTGAAGAATGTTCCGACAGCAGTACCTATTAATAAAGGTGCTAAACAGCCGTTGATGGTCAAGAATATTCTGAAAGCCTTTTTCCCTAAGATATTACCAGCCTTGCTTTGAAACTCATACGACACAGCCTGAAACACGAATGTTATCAAAATCAATATCCAGACCCAATAAGCTCCGCCGAAGCTAGTGCTATAGAAAAGAGGAAACGACGCGAAGAATGCGCCGCCGAATGTAACGAGAGTGGTGAATGTGAGTTCCCACTTACGACCAGTGGAATTGACGATGAGCTGACGTTGCAGTTCATTTTTTCCAGCTAAGAAGATGAGTGCGTTACCACCTTGAACGAAAAGCAGGAATACCAACAATCCGCCTAAGAGAGCGATAAGAAACCACCAATATTGTTGTAAAAATTCGTATGTAATCATAATCTTTCCTCCTTATTATTCTTCTGTTTTAGGACCTTGTTTGATAGCTTTAAATATGATACGTGTCTCGATAGCGAGGAAGAGAGTGAATATCGCCACGAAGATGAAGAATGTAGTCTGTACAGCGCCTACGCTTACACTCGACACAGCAGCATTCACTGGGAGCATGCCTTCTATTGTCCATGGCTGACGACCAGCTTCAGCAACAATCCATCCTGCTTGGCCGCAGAGATATACCAAAGGAATAGATAACAATGAAACCCATTGCAGCCACTTCATATTGACAAGTTTTCCTTTCCATTCCATCCAGAGAACGAAAATCATGAGAAGAAGCAAGAAACTGCCGAAGTACACCATAACACGGAATGACCAGTAAATCAAAGGCACGTTAGGCACCAGTTCTTCCTGACTTTCAATATAACCATAACCGAAATATTCCACATTTTCATTTAAGACTTGACGAGCCTGAGCAGCTGCTTCAGGATTAGTGTCTTTCAACTCACGATATTCTGTGAAAGCAGCTAAGGCTGTCTTGCCACGTTCCATTTTTTCTTCTGCTGAAAGATACACTTTACCTTCCGGTGTTGTGTAACCATCGAGGATGTTATTTATTCCAGGGACATAGCCGTTGATGTCGTGAGTAGCGAGTATTGAAAGCATTCCAGGGATTTCAACGCCAGGCACTATTGAGAATGGAGCGCGAGTGCCGCCTTCTTTGAGGCCTTCAGCAGCAGCTAGTTTCATAGGCTGATATTTACCTACGTGAATGCCAGAGCTGTCACCGCTGAGCATAAGAGCGAAAGTACCGATGATACCGACGATAGCCGACACTCTGATACTTGCGAGAGCGAATTTTGTCTCACGTTTTTTGAGCAGATACCAGCAGCTGACACCTATGACGAAGATAGAACCAGTCATCCAGCCGCTGAAGACAGCGTGGAAAAACTTAGAGACAGCGACAGGGTTAAGGACGACAGCCCAGAAATCGACCATCTCATGACGCACTGTGTCAGGGTTGAACTCCATGCCTACTGGATGCTGCATCCATGAGTTAGCTATGAGAATCCAGAGAGCTGATATAGCAGAGCCGATGGCAACGAACCATGTCGATGCGAGATGCAGTTTCTTGCTAATCTTCTCCCATCCGAAGAACATCACTGCGAAAAAAGTAGCCTCCATGAAGAAGGCGAAGATACCTTCGATGGCGAGTGGCGCACCGAAGATGTCGCCAACAAACCATGAGTAGTTACTCCAGTTAGTGCCGAATTCGAATTCAAGGATGATACCTGTGGCGATGCCGACAGCGAAGTTGATAGCGAAGAGTTTCATCCAGAACTTAGCTGTATTTTTCCAGAACTCATCTTTTTTAACGACATAAAGAGTCTCCATAACTGCCATTATCACTGCGAGTCCCAAGGTGAGAGGGACGAAAATCCAGTGATACGCTGCGGTAAGAGCAAACTGTGCCCTCGACCAACCTACTAATGCGCTTTCTACCATATTTTTTAGTTTAAAGTTTAGAGTTTAGAGTTTAAGGTTCAAAATTCTTAGTTCTTAGTTCAAGTTGCGTTCCGACGTATTCGCTTTTCTGTTCATCAGCTTTTCCTGCCATCACAGGTTTAAAGAAGAACACTCTCAGTATAGCGAAAAGAATAACGGCTTTAAGAATTATGAGGAGCCACAAGGTTTTTCCCCATGTCATATTCTTAAAGCCGTCGGCATAGAAATTCCATATATTAAGAATCAACTTTTTCATAGCGATAATATGTCTTCACAAAGATAGAAAAAGTCAACAGACTACTGACTACTTACAACAGATTTTTTTACATCATAAGTTCAAGGTTCAGAGCTCAAGGTTCAAGGTTTGTATTATAATACTCGTTCCATTGTTTCAAGACTTCTTGCCAGTCTTCCACTTCACCGTTGGCGATAGCTTCCGCCTGATCGAGAGTCTTTTCATATTGTTGTTTCTCGGCATAACGCAGTTTCATCGCTTCTATGGTAGCCTCGTCGAGGATTTGGATTCTGCGACGACGTACACATTCGTCGAGGTCGAGTGGACCAAAAGGCTGACCTGGAACATTGAAGTCGGAGATGTTGAAGTTAAAAACCGTGCGCAAGGTATGACGCACCATCTTTTGTCCGGAGCGATTGCCTGCTACCTTACGGTTCAAGAGTTTACGAATGATATCTATCTCGCGTTGTGAAAATTTATTTCTGCCCATGATATTTATTTAAATTTGTGAGACGTCACCATTGTGGCGTCTAATTAATTATAACAATGCATCTACAATTCTACTGCATGCCAAGCCATCGCCGTATGGATTGACAGCTTGACTCATTTTTTTATAATAACTTTCGTCTTCTAATAATGTAGAAACTTCTGTAACTATCTTGTCGTAGTTTGTTCCAACAAGTTTCACCGTTCCTGCCTCCAATGCTTCAGGACGTTCTGTCGTGTCGCGCATTACTAAAACAGGTTTGCCTAAACCTGGAGCTTCTTCCTGAATGCCGCCACTGTCTGTCAATACTATTGTAGATTTTTCCATCAGATATACGAACGACAGATATTCCAAAGGCTCAATGAAGAACATATTGCCAAGATTCGATAAATCTTCACCGAATACTTCATGTATTGGTTTGCGAACATTAGGATTCAAGTGCATCGGATATACGAAATCAACATCAGGATAATTTTTTGTCAAGTCCTTGATAGCAGTACACATATTGATAAATCCATCACCAAAGTTCTCACGTCTGTGACCTGTAATAAGAACGAGTTTCCTGCCATTATTTAAGCGATTGACATCATAACCGACATTGCGTAATATTTCTTTTAATTCGTGATTTAATGCTTCGTCATTCTTGATTTTATCGACAACCCAATACAATGCGTCAATTACGGAATTTCCGGTGACGATAATTGACTTGTCAGAGACATTTTCATTCAATAAATTCTGACGGCTTAATTGTGTCGGTGAGAAGTGATATGTTGCAATGCGTCCTGTTATCATACGGTTCATCTCTTCAGGCCATGGGCTGTAGATGTCATGCGTACGAAGACCTGCTTCGACATGACCTACAGGAATCTGCTGATAGAAAGCAGCCAAGGCTGCAGCTGTACTTGTTGTTGTGTCTCCATGAACCAGAACCACATCAGGCTGAGCTTCTTTGAGAACATCGCGCAATCCGACTAGAACGCGTGCTGTAACATCATATAAATCCTGACCTTGCTTCATGATGTTAAGGTCGTAATGAGGTTTTATTTCAAAGAGGTTCAGCACCTGGTCAAGCATTTCACGATGCTGGCCTGTCACGCAGACTATGGTTTGAAAATCGTTAGGATATTTTTCGAACTCCTTTACAAGCGGAGCCATCTTGATAGCTTCAGGACGGGTTCCGAAGACGAGCATTATTTTTTTCATCTATTTCTTCTATTTAACTTATATGCCTAATCTCTTCTAAAAATATCTCTAGTATATACTTTCTCTTTCACATCATCCAAACAAGCATCGTACCTGTTGGCAACAATCACTTGGGATTGCGATTTAAAAGTTTCAAGATTATTAACGACCTTGCTTCCGAAGAATGTAGTTCCGTCTTCTAATGTTGGTTCATATATGATGACTTCGGCTCCTTTTGCCTTAATGCGTTTCATGACGCCTTGAATAGAACTCTGACGGAAGTTGTCAGAAGTCGCCTTCATAGTGAGGCGATAGACTCCAACTACTGGGATTTCTAATTTATGATTATCGATTCCCGATTTCTGATAATAGTTATTTTCACTATAATCATACCAACCAGTTAGCTTCAAAACTTGGTCAGCGATGAAGTCCTTGCGTGTACGGTTGCTTTCCACAATAGCGCTCATCATATTCTGAGGCACATCCTGATAGTTGGCCAGAAGCTGCTTGGTGTCTTTAGGGAGACAATAGCCGCCATAACCGAATGAAGGATTGTTGTAATGAGTACCGATACGTGGGTCGAGGCCAATACCTTCGATGATAGCAGCAGAATCGAGGCCCTTCATCTCAGCGTATGTGTCGAGTTCGTTGATATAACTTACTCGCAAAGCCAGATATGTATTAGCGAAGAGTTTCACCGCTTCAGCTTCGGTCAAGCCCATGAACAACATAGGAATGCCTTTGTTTATTTCTTTATCATTTCCGATAGCTCCTTGAACCAATAAGCCAGCAAACACTTTAGCAACTTCATCCAAACGTGCATCACCTTCTGGACGACCGACTATAATTCTACTTGGATAAAGATTATCATACAAAGCCTTGCTCTCACGAAGGAACTCCGGGGAGAAAAGGATATTGTCACGTCCTGTCTTCTTACGGATAGATTCTGTAAATCCTACCGGAATTGTACTCTTTATAATGATTATCGCTTCAGGATTATATTTCAAGACCAAGTCAATAACAGTCTCTACCGCCGAAGTGTCGAAGAAGTTTTTCTTGCTGTCGTAGTTGGTAGGTGCAGCCACAATAACAAAGTCGGCATCTTTGTAAGCGTATTCCGCATCAAGAGTTGCGGTCAAGTCCAAATCCTTTTCTGCAAAATATTTCTCTATATATTCGTCCTGAATAGGTGACTGGCGTCGATTTATCATCTCTACTTTTTCAGGGACGATATCGACAGCCACAACATGATTATGCTGCGCTAAAAGCGTGGCCATGCTAAGTCCAACATAACCTGTACCGGCGACTGCTATTTTCATAAATATAATTTTTAATTCAAATAAGTTTTAAATGATTTTCATAAATTTACGATTCACCTTATGAATTTCATTTACGATTAAGGGGAATATATTTCCATATGCAAATATAGAAAAAAAGCGTCTATTTTAGCTCTCGAAAAAAATATTATTACCTTTCGTAAAAAGCTGAAATCTAATGTACGCCAACAGACTTTGGAGCCGTTGGTCAACACGCTCAACTACATATACCTTCAAGACCAGAAGCTAAAGCCATACGAGATTCCAGAAGAAAATTATATAACGGCGGCGGAAGAGATGGAAGAGTATGGGGAGTGAGAGAATGAAATATAAAACTAAAAATACAATCTTGACATATAGTTCAATTTTTTGGATGTATTATACATTAAAATTCAAAATAAACCAATAAAATCCTCCTTAATTCTCACAATTATTCATATATTTGTACACTTTATAGATTTAAAGTAGGATACATATGAATAATGACAATACGACACAGGATATCAATCGTCTAAAAGTAGTACTTGCTGAAAAAAAACGTACTAACAAATGGTTATCAGAACAGTTGGGCAAGGACCAAGGGACTATTTCAAAATGGTGTACTAATACCCTACAACCAAATTTGGAAACTTTGGTTGCAATAGCAAAAGTTCTTGATGTAGATGTAAAAGATTTGTTGTGGTCAATAAAATGATAATCATGGCAAAAGCAAAACCTTTTATCAAATGGGTTGGAGGTAAGACCCAACTAATTGAACAACTAGACGCATTGTTGCCTGCTAACTTTGGCAATTGGGAAAATGTGACATACATTGAACCTTTTATAGGCGGAGGTGCCATGTTTTTCTATATGCTACAACAATACCCTAATATACGTCATGCTGTCATTAGTGATGTGAATTCTGATTTGACTACATGTTACCGAACTATCAAAGAGAATCCTGAAGAACTGATTGCGTCATTACAACATATTCAAAATACTTATTATGCATTACCGTCAGAAGAAGCACGCAAGGATTTTTTTCTTGGTGTTCGTGACCGATACAATGAAAAGAATCTTGACAGCATTGAGAATACGACAAAATTCCTCTTTCTCAACCGTACTTGCTTCAATGGTCTTTATCGCGTAAATAAAAAAGGCCTATTCAATGTTCCATTTGGCAAATACACTAATCCTTTGATTTGTGACCCTACAACTATCCGTAAGGATAGCGAACTACTACAACGTGTGGAGATTCTTACAGGTGACTTTGAGACAACTTTCGATTACGCACAAGGCAATACACTTTTTTACTTAGACCCTCCTTATCGCCCACTCTGCAACACATCAAGTTTCAATGACTACACAAAAGAATCTTTCAATGACAATGATCAGATTCGCTTGAAGGAGTATTGCGACCGCATCAACGAAGCTGGTTTCAAATTTATGCTAAGCAACTCAGATTGTAAAGGCAAGAATGAAGAAGACAACTTCTTTGATATTTTATATAAAGAATACCAAATAGAACGTGTGTGGGCTTCAAGAAACATTAATTCTAATGCTTCTAAGCGTGGTAAACTTACAGAAATTCTTGTCCATAACTACAAAGGAACAAATGTTAATTCCTACGTCGAAAACCTTCCGTTGGAATCTTGTCGCGTAGCAGAAAAAGATATAATGTATAATTCAACACCAATGATATGAAAAAAGACTTCAATAAATTTATGTCTCAACTACAAGAGACCAATCAAACTCTGGATTTCTTTTGTGACTTCAATAAAATTTCACAAAACGTTGAAGATATTAAACTTAGCCTTTGTATGCTAAATAGTCTTATTGGAGCTATCGATATGCGAAAAGCCGTTGAAACAATATGGAAACGTGACAAATCTGCTTTTGATGTAATGAATATTCTTATCGCAGTGCGTAGTGACGGGAAAAAGAAAATTTTAAACAGTCTTGGTCAATGTGTAGTTCTTGATGCTTTGTTTCAATCTGTTGATGGAGTAATGGAATTTCTTGATAGTACAGGTTTGACGGAAGTGTTTAAATCAAAAAAGATTAACGATTTAGTTGACTATGTATTTGGCATTGAAACAGGACTTGACACAAACGCACGAAAAAATCGTAGTGGACATGTGATGGAAGATATGGTTGCACGTATCTTCGACAAAAACGGAATAAAATATCGCCAAGAAGTATATTCAAGCGAATGGTCTTCAATTACACAAGTGCTCGGAGATGATGAAAAACGTTTTGATTTTGTAATAAACACAGTAAATAAAACTTACCTTATAGAGGTTAATTTCTATAGCAGTGGAGGTTCTAAACTAAATGAAGTTGCACGTTCTTATTCTGATATTGCGCCCAAAATAAACTCTGTTTCAGGTTTTGAGTTCGTCTGGATTACAGATGGTATTGGATGGCTAAGTGCAAAAAACAAATTACAAGAAGCATATAATATAATTCCAAGTATATATAATCTTAATGATATTACTGATTTTATTAAAAAAATAATGTAAGTATTTATGAAAGAATTTATAACCTTTTGTAATTCTATAAAAAAATTAGTGGAATCTTATCCTCAAATGGATATTGAAGGTGCAAGAAAAGTTATAAGTGCTATAAACGAATATCTCTATACCACTCATGAACAAATAGGTACAATTGAGAATTTTGGCATAACATTTAACTATTTTTCTGATTTTCATAAATTTTGGCACAATCATCATGAAGAAATTTTAGGATGTACAATTGATGATGAAAATTGCGAAAAAGTTGCAGATTCTCTTCATGCTGTATATTTATCTACAAATGGTAATGCCTTCAAATCAGTATGGGATACATGTGGTCTCACAAATGAACAAGTTTGTCGAATTAGATTCTTAACTGCCAATCAGGATTTTAGAGGTTCTAGAAATTTTTCTGATTTAGCAAATATTTTTGTGAATGACAATAGTATTTTTGACGAAAATAACATAAGAGAAGAACCTCTGGATTTTTTGAAGTCAATAGAAGTTGGAGGATTATCGCAGAATGACAAACGTATTAATTATGCTAAAAACATTTCAGAGTTCTTATTGGAATACAACTGCACTCCTTACGAATTAATTGATAAATTTAACCGAGACATTTTTGCTTTAAGAAATGCTATGATTAATTGCAATGCTGGCTATGGTAATAAAAAAGCAGATATGTTTGTTAGAGATATGGTCGTTCTTGGAATTTGGACAGATGTTACTGGATTTGAAAATATTAATGTAGCAAGTGATGTCAATACAATAAAAGTAGCATTACGAACAGGTATAATGAAAACAGAAATCCCTCTTGTTTCAAGTTTCCTTGACATATTTTGCTATCAGTATAGTTACATAGATGATATGAATGCAAAAGCATGGAGACGAGTATGGGAAATTTGGAATAACAAATATCCTAATGAACAAATTGCAAGTCCATGCTTATTGGACTATTTTGTCTATAATGTCATAGGACGACAATTCTGCAAAGAAAGTCTTAGCATATTTCATGGAGATAACTGCGGTCATATTTTCAAATGGCACTCTGGACAAAACAGAACATGTCAAGTTTGCTATAAACAAGGTATAAGAAGACAACCCGCTTCTATTACTAACAAAGTAATGCCTTGTTGTGATAATGAAGGTTATATTGCTATACTTAAGACAGATTATGTAAAATCACTGCCAGAAAACCAAAAAATGCGTAAATGTCCTTTCGCAGAAATTTGTGCAGATAAGAAATACTTGATGCCACCTAAGTCTATAAGTATTATGGGACAAACAGGTTGGCAATCTGCTTACAGCATAAAAGGTCAAGGCGGTGGCGGATTGATGGCATAAATATAAATTACTTAATACAAATATAAGCATAAATGATTCCTTCTTATTATAAGTCCCCCAACAACGATTTTACCATTATCAAAGGTGACTGCGTTGATATTTTATCAAAATTCAAATTCGGCTTTGATATGATCTTTGCAGACCCACCTTACTTCCTTTCAAATGGCGGCATATCATGTCAAAGTGGTAAAGTCGTGTGCGTTGATAAAGGTAAGTGGGACAAACCTACCACCATAGAAGAAATGGATGCGTTTAATCTAAGGTGGTTGTCTGCTTGCAGAGAACACATGAAAGATAATGCAACAATTTGGATTTCGGGCACACATCATAACATCTTTAGCGTACAACAACAACTCACGAAATTAGGTTTCAAAATTTTAAACGTAATTACTTGGGCAAAAACTAATCCTCCTCCTAACATTTCATGTCGATATTTCACCTATAGCACTGAATTCATAATTTGGGCGCGAAAATCTCCAAAGATTCCACACCACTTCAATTATGAATTAATGAAAAAATTGAACGATAACAAACAAATGACAGATGTATGGCATTTACCTGCTATTGGCAAATGGGAAAAGTCATGTGGCAAACACCCCACACAAAAACCCTTAGGTGTATTGGCTCGACTAATTCAAGCCAGCACTGAGCCAGGCGCATGGATTCTTGATCCATTTAACGGTAGTGCGACAACTGGCATTGCCGCAAATCTACTAAACCGACGCTATCTCGGACTTGAGTTAGAAGAAGAGTTTCTCTCCATAAGTAAAGCCCGAAGAATTGAAATTGAAAATATTACCACAAGACACAATTATCTCGAAAGATTAATTAAAGCGAAACACATACTTCCACCTAGGAACCTCTTTGATATAGAAGAATCAAACCATGATTATAATATTCCATGGTAAATATGGAAGAAACATTTTATACAACAAACCCCTCGCAGAACTTTCCACGAGGGGTTTTATTTTAATATTATTGATTGTTTGACCTTTTCTTTTTAAGGCTAAAGTCTAATGGCTAAAGACTAAAGTCATAGCCATTAGTCATAGTTTTATTTTACTTCTTCAAAATCAACGTCAGTAACGTCGTCGTTGCCGTTGTTTGGATTTTGTCCGGCGTTAGGGTCTTGTGGACCGCCTTGTGCTCCGGCGTTCTTGTACATCTCTTCTGATGCTTTTTGCCAGATAGCGTTCATCTCTGCCATTGCTGCATCGATGCCAGCGATGTCTTGTGCTTGATGTGCTGTCTTCAACTTGCCTAATGCGCCTTCGATTTCTGCTTTCTTGTCAGCTGGCAATTTGTCGCCGTATTCCTTCATTTGTTTTTCTGTTTGGAAAATCATTGAGTCGGCAGCGTTCAATTTGTCAACGCGTTCACGTTCTTTCTTGTCAGCGTCAGCGTTAGCTTCTGCTTCTGCCTTCATTCTCTTGATTTCTTCTTCGCTCAAACCTGATGAAGCTTCGATTCTGATGCTTTGTGACTTGCCAGTAGCTTTGTCTTTTGCTGATACGTTCAAGATACCGTTTGAGTCGATGTCGAATGTAACTTCGATTTGTGGAACGCCACGTGGTGCTGGAGGTATGTTATCCAAGTGGAACTTGCCAATAGTCTTGTTTTGATTTGCCATTGGACGTTCGCCTTGCAATACGTGGATTTCAACGCCTGGTTGGTTGTCGACAGCTGTTGAGAATGTCTCTGACTTACGTGTAGGGATTGTTGTGTTAGCCTCGATGAGTTTTGTCATAACACCACCGAGTGTTTCAATACCTAATGACAATGGAGTAACGTCGAGTAAGAGAACGTCTTTAACTTCACCTGTCAAAACACCACCTTGGATTGATGCGCCGATAGCAACAACTTCGTCTGGGTTAACGCCTTTTGAAGGTTCTTTCTTGAAGAAGTCCTTAACGATGTTTTGGATAGCTGGGATACGTGTTGAACCACCAACCAAGATAACATCGTCGATGTCGTTTACTGTCATGTTAGCGTCAGCCAAAGCTTTGCGGCATGGTTCGATTGTAGCACGAATCAAATCGTCGCAGAGTTGTTCGAACTTAGCACGTGTGAGCTTGCGAACCAAGTGTTTAGGTCCTGTTGCTGTTGCTGTGATATATGGCAAGTTGATTTCTGTTTCTGTTGATGATGATAACTCAATCTTAGCTTTTTCTGCAGCTTCTTTAAGACGTTGTAATGACATAGGATCTTTTCTGAGGTCCATGTTTTCGTCGCGCATGAATTCTTCTGCAAGCCAGTTGATGATTTTGCCGTCGAAGTCGTCGCCACCGAGGTGAGTGTCGCCGTTTGTTGATTTAACTTCGAAAACGCCGTCGCCGAGTTCGAGGATTGAAATATCGAATGTACCGCCACCGAGGTCGAATACTGCTACCTTAACGTCGTTTTTCTTCTTGTCGAGACCGTAAGCCAAAGCTGCTGCTGTTGGTTCGTTGATGATACGGCGTACTGTGAGACCTGCGATTTCGCCTGCTTCTTTAGTAGCTTGACGTTGAGCGTCGTTGAAATATGCTGGAACTGTGATGACAGCTTCTGTTACTGTTTGGCCTAAATAGTCTTCAGCAGTTTTCTTCATTTTTTGAAGAACCATTGCTGAGATTTCTTGTGGAGTATATAATTTACCGTCGATGTCAATACGTGGAGTGTTGTTTGGTCCTTTTACGACTTGGTAAGGTACGCGACCGATTTCGTTTACCATCTTGTCGTATGATTCACCCATGAAACGTTTGATTGAATAGATAGTCTTTAATGGGTTTGTGATAGCTTGACGTTTTGCTGGTTCGCCGACTTTACGTTCGCCGTTGTCTGTAAATGCTACCACTGATGGAGTTGTGCGGTGACCTTCGCTGTTAGGGATAACTACTGGTTCGTTACCTTCCATAACTGCAACACATGAGTTTGTTGTACCTAAGTCAATACCAATAATTTTTGACATAATTTGTTTCTCCTATTTTTATTTAATGTTTTATTTGTTTTTCTTTTTTTATTCGCTGACATAAGCTGACAGCGATGCGATTTTGTCAATCATTATGCCAATGAATTTTAACATGTCAAAAAATAAAATTTCATGTCATAATTATTTATGTCATAAAATAAAAAAAGCCACTAAATCAGTGACTTTCATATTTATTTATGTTTTAAAAAAAATCTGACATCAAAAAAATACTGGTGACAAAACGACAGAAAAGGCTGTTGGCCTTTTTTAAGACACCGAGACACCAAGAGTATGTGTCTATAAGTCAAAGTTCAGAGTTCAGAGTCCATAAACTTTCTCAAATCCCCACTCTGGATATTCTCTGATTAAAGTATTGACGCTATGATCTATAACATTGAGTTTCTTACGACATACAGAACGTGAGGAAAATATTCCGACACCGTTTTCTATGTTAGTATATTCTGGAGTATCCATGATTGCACTTCCTGAGTTTTGTATTAATATATAATTGTATAACTCATCGCCTGTGGCGGTTATCACAATCTCAAAACTATCAACGAAGCGGCGTGTATATGTCGAAGTGTTATTCGCTATATTGTCTTCAGCAGCGAGTTTTGTATAGAATGCAGCAGGAGTGTAATTGACAAACATATTGAAAGTACTGCTATTATACATCGACTCACCTGTACCTGAACCCAAAAACCATTTCATCGTATGATACGTAGTGTCAGTCTGTCCTGGATCTATTTGCTTATAATGGAAATAACCTATCACCTCGTAATAAGCAGCCAACTGATTAAGCTTACTTGATCGCCACTCAATTTTACTTGTCAACGGCGATTCAAAACTTATATTCATGTGCGGTTTTTTAACAGTTGAATTGCATATCGTTTTCACCTTCGACTTTATCACTTCGCCATCTTTACGTGTTATCACCAACTGATACACCTGATTTTCCAGCAACTTCTCTGTCGTGTAATATAAAACCTGATTGACTCCGCTGTAAAACAATCCATCTGGGTCGTAAGGCTTAAACACCGAAGTCGTGTCTAACATAACTGTTTTAACAAAGCCTGGATTAGATGCGAATTTTCCGATAAGTCTTACATCGAGTTTATAATCGTAATTACTTGCTGAATAATCTGGCGCCAAATCCACTGCATTGCCAGTGAATGACTTTGTTATCTTTACGTAGTTAGTGTCTGCATCTACGTCAAGGTAACCATACACAGCAGTGACTTCTTCTCCATCTGTGAAAATCTGAACACTGTTATCGCATGAATTCAAGATAATTATTGAAAGTATTATTGATATAAATAAGAGTAGTTTTCTCATTGTAAAAATAAGTTTTAAATATAGGCAAAGATACTATTTTTTTATATACTTTTGTTGCATCAAAACAAAAGAAATGTATTTATCACATAACGTATCTTTAGTAACGACTCACGTACTTCAAAACATGAAGAACAATGGTGAGAAAATTGCCATGTTGACAGCTTACGACTACTCAATGGCAAAGATTTTAGACGAATCAAATATTGACATCATATTAGTTGGCGACAGTGCTTCCAACGTGATGGCTGGTTACAAGACCACTTTGCCTATCACTTTAAACGAGATGATTTATCACGCTTCATCAGTATGTCGCGCCGTGAAACGTTCTTTCGTCGTCGTCGACTTGCCTTTCGGAACATACCAAGGCAACTCCAAAGAGGCTTTGAATTCTGCAATACGCATCATGAAAGAATCTGGTGCCAACGCCGTCAAGATGGAAGGCGGTCGCGAGATTTTAGAATCCGTTGAACGTATCATAAGTGCTGGCATCCCTGTGATGGGACACCTCGGTCTCATGCCACAAAGCATCAACAAATTCGGAACATATATCGTTCGTGCCAAAGAAGACGAAGAAGCACAACGTCTTCGTGAAGACGCACTTTTATTACAAGAGAAAGGCTGCTTCAGCATAGTCTTGGAAAAAATCCCTGCATCTCTGGCAACAGAAGTCACACAGTCGTTGAGAATACCTACTATCGGTATAGGCGCCGGTTCTGGTACCGACGGACAAGTACTCGTTTTGCACGATATGCTCGGCATCAGCAACGACTTCTCCCCTCGTTTTTTGAGAAGATATAACAACCTCTACGACGGAATCAAAAACTCTGTCCAAGCTTATATCAATGATGTGAAAGACGTCAACTTCCCTAACGAAAACGAGCAATATTAATATGAGAAAACCAATAGAAGAACGTATATTGTTTGAAGACAATCATCTCATTGTTGTCAACAAATTGCCTTCCGAGATAGTCCAAGGCGACAAGACTGGCGATGTTTGTCTTCTCGATGACGTGAAATCTTATATCAAAGAAGCTTACAACAAACCCGGCAACGTATTCGCAGGATTAGTACATCGCATCGACAGACCTGTCAGCGGCGCTGTCATCTTTGCCAAGACAAGCAAGGCATTGAGCCGTATGACGATAAAAGTCAAGGAACGTGAGTTCAGCAAGACATACCTCGCCATCGTGAAAAACAAACCACCACATGAAGCCGGCGAGTTGTCGGATTACATGATAAAAAACGAGACTCAAAACAAGTCATATATCGTAAGTTCTAACACAAAAGGAGCTAAGTTGGCACAGCTGAGATATCGTGTCATCGGCAGTTCCGACTCTTATTATCTCCTTGAAATTGAACTTCTCACCGGTCGTCACCATCAGATTAGAGCGCAGCTGTCACACATGGGCTGCCCTATCAAAGGCGACCTCAAATACGGTTTTCCTCGTTCAAACCCAGACGCTTCTATCAGCCTCCACGCTTATAAAGTAAAGTTTGAACACCCAACACTAAAGACTCCTATCGAGATAAAAGCACCGAAACCAAGCGGCATGCCTTGGGACGCTTTTGAAATTTAAAAATTCAGAATCTTAGAATCTCAGAAACTCAGAACTTCAGAATTCCAAAAACTTTTGAGTTTCTGAGTTTTTGAGATTTTGAGTTTTTTAATAAAATCCTAATTCCTAACTCCTAATTAAAAAATTCGTATCTTTGTAAGCTAATTAAATTACAGATATGTACGCTTTATTCAAAAAAGAGATAAGTAACTTCTTAAACTCTCTCATAGGAATAATGGTGATTGTCATTTTCTTGCTAATCACAGGTTTATTTTTATGGGTCTTTCAAAGTGATTTCAATATCATGACTTTCGGCTATGCCAACTTGGACAGCCTTTTCATCCTTGCCCCATGGGTGTTTTTATTTTTAGTCCCTGCTGTGACGATGCGTAGCTTCGCAGAAGAGAAACGAACAGGAACAATGGAGATGTTATTCACCAAGCCTTTATCCGACTGGCAGATTGTCCTCGGCAAATATTTCGCCGGCGTCGCCTTGGTGATTTTAGCACTTATCCCAACATTGATTTATTTCTTCTCAGTATATCATCTGAGTCAGCCTGTTGGTAATGTCGACATCGGCGGAATCTGGGGTTCTTACATCGGACTTTTCTTCTTAAGTGCGACATTCGTGTCAATAGGATTGTTCTGTAGCTCTATAACCAACAACCAGATACTTGCATTCTTGTTATCCGTCTTCTTATGCGGATTCTTGTATATCGGCTTCGATATGATCTACTCGATGGCTTTATTCGGAAAAGTAGATTTGTTCATACAGCATCTCGGAATGTCGTCACATTACAGCTCATTGAGCCGTGGCGTCGTCGACACCCGCGACATTCTTTATTTCATCAGCGTGATTGTTTTATTCTTGTCATCGACAAAATTAGTCTTGTCGAGTCGTAAATGGTAAAAGGAGGAGAGATGAAAAACGAACGTAAAAATCTTAAAAAGAATCAGCTTATATCATTCGGCATCATCTTGATTGTGATAATTGCCGTCAACATCATCGCCTCGTTTGTCTACACTCGCTTCGACTTGACAAGCGAAAAACGTTATACTCTTTCAGATACTTCTAAAGAGATTTTAAAAAACCTCGACGACTACGTCTACTTCAGAGTCTATCTCGAAGGAGACTTCCCTGCAGGATTCAAAAAATTAAGAAAAGAGACCAAAGAAATGCTCGATGAATTCAGAGCTTACAGCAAATTCGTAGACTATGAATTCATTAACCCATCAGAAAGTAACAACGCCGCTGAAAGAAACGAGACCTACAAATTATTATACCAAAGCGGTCTCAATCCTACTGAAGTTGCGGTACAAACAAAATCAGGTACACAACAGCTTGTCATCTGGCCTTGTGCTTTAGCAAGTTACCAAGAAAAAGAGAAACCCTTAGATTTACTCGACACTCATATCGGCGAATCATCAAACCAAGTCTTGAACAACTCTGCTCAGAATCTTGAATATAAACTCATCAGTGCCATCAAAGAACTCACTCAAGATAAGAGACCTAGCATAGCTTTCATCGAAGGTCATGGTGAGTTAAACGAGAACGAAGTTTACGACATCACAAAAACGCTTCAAAAGAAATATAATGTTCAGCGCATAAGTCTCGATGAACAGATAACAGCTTTGAATAGCAGAACTGTGACTAATGACAGCAGCATCATAATTTCTTCCAACTACGACGCTATCGTCATTGCAAAGCCAACAAAACCTTTCTCAGAAAAAGACAAGTTCATCATCGACCAATATGTCATGCACGGAGGTAAAATCTTATGGCTCATCGACCCTGTCTTCGCCACAATGGACAGCCTTCAGATGTCAGAGTCAACAATAGGCAACACCTTAAATGTCAAGTTGGATGATATGTTCTTCAAATACGGAGTGCGACTTAACAGCAACCTCCTCCTCGACCTCAATAGTGCAAAGATTGCATTGAGAACAGGTCAGATGGGCGGACAAGCTCAGATAGAATATTTCAACTGGTATTATTTCCCATTGCTTAACGCTGGTTCTAACAACAGCATAGTGAAGAACATCAACCCTGTAAAAGCTGATTTCATAAGTTCTATTGACCCAGTGATGTCAGACTCTGATGTTCAAAAGATATCTTTATTAAAGACATCCAACTACACAAACATCTCCAACGCTCCAGTATATATCACATTAGGAATGTTACGTCAGAAGCCTGACCAGCGTATGTTTTCACAAAAAAGCCAAAACGTAGCATATCTGTTAAAAGGCGAGTTTGAATCGCTTTACGCTAACAGAATGACATCAGGTATCATGGACTCAAAAGAGATTGGCTTCAAGACAAGCAGCGAGCCAACAGCCATGATTGTCGTTGCCGATGGCGACATCATTCGCAATCAATTCCATATCCCTAAAGGCTATCCACTACCTCTCGGCTTCGACCAATACACACAGATAACATACGGCAACAAAGAATTCATAGAGAATGCCATCAGCTATCTCGTCGACGGAGAAGGACTCATTGAGATAAGATCACGCGAGTTGAAGATACGTCTTCTCGATATGAATAAGGTTAACAATGACGCACTCTTGTGGCAGATTGTCAATGTCGTACTGCCAAGTGCTGTCATGGTAATATTAGGATTCATTTTAGCATTTATCAGAAAAAGAAAATTCGCAAAATAAAATTATATGAAAAAAAATCGTTTAGCTATAATCTTAACATCTTTATTGATTGTCATCGCTGCTGTCCTTTTATGGAACAACCGTTATTTGACAACATTACGTGGCGATGCCTACGACTTCACAGTACGCGACACTGCTTCTGTGACACGACTTTTCTTCGCCGACAAGAGCGGCAACCAGGTGCTTCTGAGCAGAACCGAAGAAGGATGGAAAGTCAATGAGAAATACGACGCCCAGGCAACAATGGTCAACAACATGCTCTACACTCTCGACAAGATGAGAATAAAAATGCCAGTGTCATTAGCTTCTCACGACAACGTCATCACTCGTATGGCTGGCACCAACACCAAAGTTGAAATATACCAAATCGTACCTCGTATCAACTTATTCAATAAGATTAAGTTGTTCCCTCACGAGAAATTGACAAAGGTATTTTTCATTGGTGACGTAACACAAGACAACAGCGGAACTTACGTTCTCAAAGAAGGCGCTGACAAAGCTTATATCGTCCATCTCCACGGATTCAGAGGCTTCGTCAGCTCTCGTTTCTCTGCTAACCAAGAAGACTGGCGCGACCATAAAATCATCTCTGAAGACATAAGCAACATAGCTTCGTTAAAACTGGAATTCAACAACGACATAGAAAACAGCTTCGTGATAAACACTATCGGAGATTATAAATACGAGATGAAACGTCTCAGCGATGGCTCCAATGTCGACATCGACACTATCCGCGTGCTCAACCTCATGACATCTTTCAAAGACGTACGTTTCGAAGCTTTCTTGTCAGACATCACACAAGCTCGTCGCGACTCTGTCATCAACTCACCATACCAAGAGAGACTCACTCTCACAACAAAAGACGGCAAACAAAATGTCATCAGAACATATACCATGAGAATCAACGCTTCAGCATTCGGACTTGTTGAAGACGAGTGGGATGATGACCCAGACCATAAATATGCTTATGTTGAAAATAATGACGAACTTGTCATGATACAAGACTTTGTCTTTGGCAAGATTCTCAAACCTGCAGAATATTACGGAAAAGGCTACCAAGAACCTAGACGCAACATCTACATCGAGGAACTTGAAGAAATACCAAGCGGAAGGCTTCCGTTTTAAGACTCTAAGTCACCGAGACACCAAGACACCAAGGTGTTTTGATGATTAATAAAAAAATGCGTTAATGATTGTTAACGCATTTTTTATTGCTATTCCCCAAACCTCGGTGTCTCGGAGACTTGGTGACTTGGAGTCTTGGTGTCTTATTAAATACTTCTATTAAGATACTCCGAATAATCTTCTGGTGCGCTTTTATATTCTTTTCCGAATAATGCCGAATTAATCAGGAAATCGGCAGAAGCGTGGTTGCAAGCTGTTGGCACGTCGTAAAGGACGCTCAATCGCAACAAAGCTTTGACGTCGACATCGTGAGGCTGGCTTGTCATAGGATCCCAGAAGAAGATGAGATAATCTATCTTGCCTTCAGAGATAAGAGCTCCCAGTTGCTGGTCGCCACCCAACGGACCCGACTTCAATCTATTGATATTAGGTAATACTGAAGATAAGATTTTACCTGTTGTTCCGGTAGCGTAAAACTCGTTACCAATAAGTTTTTCTGCATGTTCAGTGACCCATTTCAAGAGGTCGTCTTTCTTTGCGTCATGCGCAACAAGAGCTATTGTCTTCATAATTTTAATTATTCATATTCATAATACTCTATGACATCGCCGTAACTTTTTGTCACAGGGAATTCGCCATCGTAAGTGTAGTTGATATATTTTGTATCTGTGTATGAAAATCCCATATATGAGCTGACACTAGTTATTTCCACCACATTGTTTTTATTAGCAAAAGTGCAAAGCTCGTCAACATACATACCGAAGAAATTACCAAAAGGATTCTGATAATTGTCATAGCTGAAATAATGCTTTTCTGAATAGTTTCCATATTCCACATCAATTTCTGAGATATTCTTTCCAAACCATTCAATATCCATTTCTATATTTTTCTCGCCACGTTCCATAGAATTATTATTCAATGCTTTTTCAATAGGTGCGAGTATCATTTCTGGAAGAACATATTTCATTGAAGATGACGATGCTTTTAAATCAGTAATATCTATATCTTTGCCTACTACTGTAATTTCAGACAATTTGTTGTCATCATATTCAAACTTATATACAACAGGCTTGTCAGCGCCTTCTTCATAACAATTAACTTGATATAATCTGTCTTTTGTTCCATACAAATATTCTGTACATGCGCCATTAACTTTCACGGTTTGCACCTGACCTTTATCATTATAATTAAATACCTCAGTGTAATAATTTAACTGTACATTGTCTGTCGAGATGTAATGTTCGATAGATTTCAATTGATTTCCTTCCCAGTTCCATGCTTCTGAGAGATGTTTTCCTAGACCTCTGTCAACGTAAATCTTGCTTATTTTTTCTTTAGGGTTGTAAGGTTTGGTCTTTTGGCATGATGTGAATGTTACTGCAAATAAGGCTATTGCAAGTAATAATGTTGTTTTTTTCATAGTTAGATTCTCTGTTATATCCCATCGAGTCGTCGGTGTTAGTAATGTTAGTTAATAAGATGTAAATTTAACGTAGTAAAGATACGAAATATTTTTGAACTTTGAACAAAGAACTTTGAACTTTGAGCTAAGGCTGTTGGATTTTGGCTTTTGGTTGATTGGTCGCTGAGATTTGAACATTTTTGGAAGGAGATTTGAACATTTTTAATAACAAAACCCTCCGTTAATCAGAAAGTTAATTCTATTAACGGAGGGTTTAATATAATATTCAAACTCAAATATTATTCGTATTCATAGTAATAAACTCCATAATATGTATCTCCACCATCATATTGTTCAGATATTCTTTGAACAGTAGGATACATATCGTTATATGAGTATGAATGTTTTATCACCCAAACTTCTGTATCACCTTCAGCATTTTCTACCCAACGTTCTTCTGTAATATTATTTACACTAAATGTAGAATTATACATCCATCCATCCATTCCTTCAAACTCGAATGGACCATAGAGATTGTAATAATTTCTGAATGGATTAGATTTTGTATCATGTTTCATATCAACGATAATTTCATAATCTCCCTCTCTTAATTCCATTTTAGATACATTATTTTCCTTCCATGTCAATTTGATTATAGAAACATCAGTTCCACGATTAACAGAATTATTTACGAACTTATCAAATACCTGATATGTTTCTTCTGTCAATAACATCTTTAATGGATTATTGCCTTCTCTCATCAAATGACTGCTGCTTCTTTTTTTATAATCATATCCTATGTATTCAAGTTCAGTAATTTTATTGTCAGTATATTTGAAAACAAGTTCCATTTCTATACTTCCTTCATTATAATATACTGCTTTTGAAATCATACTTCCATTATACTCGTATTCAATATATTCTCCATTAAGGAAATCATCAACACGCACTATCTGATTGTCATCATTATATGTGAATTCTTCTACCCAACTAACTCTTCCTGAAGAATAATGGTCTATACTTTGTAAAATATTTTCATTCCAGTGCCATACTTCTCTTAAAGTTTTACCGTCACCATAATCTTTATAAATTCTACTTATCTTTTTTTCTGGTGTGTACTGTCCTTCTTTTTCCTCTTGTTTACAAGAAGAAAAAGCTACTAAAAACACCAAGGATGCCAATAATAATACTGACTTCTTCATAATCATTATCCTCCGTTATATCCCATTGAGCCATCGGTTTTAAATAAACAATTGATTTTTTGCAAAGGTATGATATTGTATTTCTTGCAAAAAATAAACGATAGTCCAAAACGGGCAATGGTCCAAATCAGACCACTAGTCATTCAAGTTCTCTGAATAATATTTGAAGAAGTCGTGGTTTAAGGCTTTCTAGATATGCAATAACTGCGCTGTATCAATCACCATTTTTGAAAAGATTTTATTCACAGTCCGTGGTGTGACACCTATCTGTTCAGCAAGCCACGCATTAGTCCTCGTCTGTCGTCTCAATTCATCACGAATTAAGTTTCCAATATGAATTTCTTTCATAAACCTACATTTATCGCGCTGCCACCTACTATATAACAGACTTCCATCAAGGCACAAAAAAGTGGACTTTACATATCCACATTCTGAGGCCCTGAGATTGCCTATTACACCGGATAAGTAAGCCCACAATGACGTAGGCATTTACAACTTATTCGCAGGTATAATTGTTCTAAAATTTCTCAGGTTTCAGAATGATACCGAATAAATAGCAAACACTATATTGTTATAATAATATGTATTATTTAATATTTCTTTCTCTTATATCTTATGTTTTATCATTATAAATATTTGAGACGCAGCAATTACATATTGTTATTTTAATGTGTAATTGATACGTCTCTACAATTATGCATTATGAATTATGAATTCTTCACCGCTTCACCGATAGCTTTTCCTAAATTGTAAAGTCTTTCTACATCTTCATCGCGATATGGTGCGCCTTTCACTTCAACAGATTCCATTGGACGTTGCCATTCGTTTTTGTCAGCAATACCATTGATGTATTTCACACCGCCGCCGCCCCAGCTCATGCCGCCGAATACGCCGTAAACTTTATCTTTAGGTTTGAACTCTGTGAGTTCGTGCAACAACAATGTCATGTCTGGGAACACAGTGCCATAGTGAGCGCAGGCGCCGATGATGCAGCCTTTATATTTCCAGATGTCGCTGATGATATGTGACACCTCTGTCTTAGAAACATCATAAATCTTGATATTCTTAACGCCAGCTTCTGCCACGCCACGTGCGATGATGTCAGCCATAAGTCCTGTGTTGCCGTACATTGTACCGTAAGCGATGACGACACCTTCTTCATTGCCGCCAGTGCTCCATTTAACGTATCTGTCGAAGACCCATTGTAAGTTGCTGCGCCATACCAAGCCGTGTGAAGGAGCAATCATCTTGATTTCCACTGGAGCGAGTTTTTCAACAGCTTTCACCACTTGGTTAGCCACCTTACCCACGATGTTAGCGTAGTAACGACGCATATCATCTTCATAGAAATCGAGGTTAGCCTCGTCGTCGAAGATGCAGCCGTTGAGTGCGCCGAAGCCACCGAAAGCGTCATTTGAGAATAAAATCTTGTTTGTTTGTTCGTATGTCACCATTGATTCTGGCCAGTGAACCATAGGAACCATGAAGAACTGAAGAGTGTGTTTTCCAAGACATAATGTCTCGCCTTCAGCCACTATTTTTTTATTATTGATAGGTCCGTAATAAGCTTCTAAAGGTCCGAATGTTTTAGAGTTGCCTATCACTTGAACTTCTGGATATTCTTGTACTATAGCACGTACTGCGCCGCTATGATCTGGTTCGTCGTGGTTGATGACGAGATAATCTATCTTACGGTCGCCTAGCACGCTTTTTATTTTAAAGAGGAATTCAGCCATGAAGCTTACTTCCACTGGGTCGATGAGAGCTACTTTGTCATCGACGATGAGGTATGAGTTATATGAAACTCCGTTAGGAAGTTCCATATGATTTTCAAATAAATCAGTCTTTCTGTCATTAACGCCGACATAAAAAATATCGTCGGTCAAGTTTATTTTTAGCATAATATTAGTATTGGTTTTTTATTTCAATAAAATACGCATGAGACAAGCCCATGCGTATTTTTCATTTATCATTCTTCTGAGAAACTATCTGTTCCTACTCCGCAAAGAGGGCATGTCCAATCTGCTGGAAGTTGATCGAATGGAGTACCTGGTTGAACACCGTTATCTGGATCACCTACTGCTGGGTCATAAACATAACCGCAAACATCACAAACATATTTTTTCATCTTTTTTTAAATTTTTAAGTTAAACAATAATATTAATGTAAGTCATAGTTTCTTCTTAAATACTGAAGACGTTCCACGACTTTTATATCTTCTTTTTTATTCACAATACCTCTGAAGCTTTCAACATTGTCGAAATTATGTCTTTCCATCCAAGCCTCCACGTCGGCATTCATTTGCTTGATATAATCTATGCCGTTACGATATAGCGTGCTGCAAACCTGAACCGTCTTAGCTCCAGCGAGAATCTGTTTCACCACGTCTTCGCCTGTATAAACACCTCTCGATGCCGAAAGTTCACAAGGTATTTCTTGTGATGACAAGAGAGATATCCAACGAAGAGTGTTATGATTTTCTTCTGGTGCAGATATTGAGTTACCTGGAACCACCTTCATCTTTTCAATATTGATATCAGGATTATAGAAACGGTTGAATAGCACCAAGCCTTTAGCACCAGCCTTTGACAAGCCAAAAGCCATACGGCTGATATTAGTGAAATGATCTCCAAGTTTGACAGAAACAGGAATGTTGATATTTTTCTCAACTTCTTTAAGAATATCAATATATTCCTTTTCTATTTCTCTTGGATCTAGGTCTCTGTCGAATGCTGCTATAGCGACATTCAGCTCCAAAGCATCTGCTCCAGCATCTTGAAGTTCTCTCGCAATGCTAATCCATTCGCCTTTGTCGGAACAATTGATACTTGCTATGATTGGTATGTCAACAACTTTTTTAGATTCGCGGATGAGTTTCTCATAAATCTCGATTTCAGTTCCACGCATATACGTGTTAAGATACTCTTGAGCCTCCGGATATGAATCATAAATATCAACATCCGTATATCCTTCTTCTCTTTTAATCTCCGAAACAATCTGCTCTTCAAAAATAGATTTCAAGACCACCGCACCAGCACCTGCTTCAGCACAATGCTTAATACTTTCGACACTGCCTGTCAATGTAGAACTGCTTACGATGATAGGAGATTTTAGTTTTAGTCCGAGGTATGTTGTTGATAGTTTCATTAGTTTTATTTTTTTGCCTCACAAAGATACAAATTCTTTTTGAAAAATGAAAGTTTTTTTCAAATAAAAAAATGTACTTTTGCGCACTATTTTTCAAATTATGAATAACAAGATAAAAGGCTATTTGTTCGCAGCCATCTCTGCTGTCACCTATGGAATGAATCCATTATTCGCTCTGCCTCTTTACGACGCTGGCATGGATTTGTTTTCCGTACTCTTCTTTCGTTACTTAATTGCAATACCAATATTGGCAATAATGCTTAAAATCCGTCGCCGCGATTTCTCCATCGAGAAGAAAGACATCATGCCATTAATTATATTAGGTATCTTATTCGCTTTGTCATCAATTACATTATTCTCAAGCTACCATCACATGGATGCGGGCATCGCCTCCACTATATTATTCGTATATCCTATTATGGTAGCGCTTATCATGTTCTTCTTCTTTAAAGAAAGGATATCTGCAAAAACAATAGCTTGCATAGCAGTAGCCTTGATAGGTATCGCCTTATTATGCAAGAGTGGAGAAGGTGCTGTTGTAAGCACGAAAGGCATACTATTCGTATTAGGCTCTGCTCTTTCTTATTCCATCTATATCGTCATGGTCAACAAATCAAGGATAAAGAAAATGGCGACCATAAAAGTCACCTTATATGTTTTAGCTGTAGGCTGGATCATCTTCGCTATAAGAGCATTCGCAAGCGGTGTGATAACAACACCTCCTGCCGAGAAATGGTGGCTCTGGGCAAACATCATCGCATTATCAGTCTTCCCTACTGTCATCTCACTGATATGCACAACTGAAGCAATACAACATATCGGCTCAACACCTACAGCCATATTAGGTGTACTAGAACCCGTGACTGCAGTATTCTTCGGCATCGTCGTCTTTAACGAAGTCATGACGATACGCATATTTATAGGATTAATACTCGTCATCACCTCCGTGACATTCGTCATCGCTGGTGGAAACATCGGGAAAGCCTTGTTGAGATTAAGGAAGATGTTTCCGAAGTTAAAGGCCAAAGACAACAATAAATAAACAACAAACTTTTTTTGAATCGAAACCCGTTGCGTTAGGGATTGGAGCGACATCCTTTGCGAGCGGAGCGAGCAAAGATATAGCGGAAAGCCCGACGGCTTGCCGGAACGCCCAAAAGAAAGACAAAAGACTACAGATTTTTAGGTTCTGAGTTCAATAAAAATCCCCGCGTAAAAATACGCAGGGATTTTTTATTTAGACGTGGACATATCCGTTGACCGTTGTCTTAAAAAGGACCACCGCCGCCGCTTCCGTATGTTGTCACCATTCCAGATATAGTCACGCTCTTAGATGATGTCTCGCCAGAATATGTTGCGCCTGTATAATATCCGTAGAAATTCTCACCGCCTGATATCGTACCGCCTTGTTTGACAGTGATTGTTCCTTGCTGCAAATCGGCTGATGAATACAAGAGTGTAAGGCTACCGCCGCCACCTCCTCCTGGGCCACCAGGCCAACCGCCGCCTCCGCCACCAGGCCAGCCACCGCCACCACCTGGATTTGAACCACCACCTGAATAGGTAGGGACTTGCAATGTCAACAAGTCATTGCCATTTGCATCAACGATCTGCAATGCTGTTCCGCTAGTAACGCCGCTATAGACCAAGGAGCGTTGGGTACATACAGATGAGGTTGGGTTAGTAGCATGACCGCCAATACCGATCAAAGTACCGCCAGTTACTGTGAATGTGTTCTGGTCGCAGTCGAAAGCGCCTTCAGGTGATGTCTGACCATAAGCCAACACGAAACCGCCAGTGACTGTCATAGTGCCGTTAGAGTCGACCGCATCATTGCCTCTTGAATTAAGATAAACAAGGCCACCGTCAAACTGCACATGATATTTTCCGTTGATAGCATCGTCGTAAGTATCTACTATGATATTTCCACCTTTGATATAAACGCCGTTCTTACTTTCAAGACCTTCGCCACCATCGTTTTGTGTATAGATAGTGATATCACCGCCGTAGACATACAAATCATCCTCTGCAGTCAAAGCCTTTGGATTTGCGTAGTCGGCATCCTCACCTGAACCTGATTCATAGAATTTTTGACCAGTAGTCTTAAGGTTTATAACAAGACCGTCATTGTCTTCATTTTCTTTTCCGATGAAGATTTTACCATCAGCGTTGACACATTTTCCAGCAGCGCCAGTAGCTTCAACAATGATAGTTCCGCCGAGCAAATAAATATCACCGTCAGCTTTGATGCATGATGACTTATAAGAATCTATCGCACCTTCTGAATTGGTGTAAGTATTACCGCCGCCATGTGAAACGATATTGATGTCACCATCGAAAATCGAGATGTTGCCATCCACTTTGACGCCACGGCCAGCGACATTGCTTTCAGGAAGCGTGACATTCAATTTTCCGCCAAGCATCTCAAAATTGCCGTCAGCGCCGATAGCTGTACAATATGTAGCATCGTAACCCAAATCCAACTCTTCCAATGTCAATGTTCCTGAAGAAACGATAGTTACATCAGCATCGTTGATGATGATATTGGCATCAGACTTCAAACCCTTAGAAGCATCAGCTGTATTATTCACGACCAATGTCACATTATTAATATTGATGTCGTAGTCAGAAGATATGCCGTGTTTTTTATTAGCGTTGACCGTCAAAGAACCAGCGCCTTTGATGTTGGTAGCGCCTTTAGTGTTAAGAGCAGCTTTGCCATCGCTTTCTGTATTATCCGTCAAGACGTTAACAGTACCATCAGCTACGATAATGTTTCTTTCAACTTTCTTGGCAAGATCCAATGGCACTTTAGATGACGAAGTGATATCGACACCATTAAGAATTACACTAAACTCGGTATCGCTTTCCAAAGCGAAAGAACCGTCTGATGTCTGTCCGCTAAGATGATATTGAATAAACTCTATACCTGCAGTTGTGACGATGCTTACATCTGCGCCTTCAATATTAACCACAAAATCTACAGAAGCGATGTCATGACGCACTGTAGCTGTAGCGCCATTAAACTCAACATAAACTACAGAAGATATAGTGTCATTAGGATTGTCGCCTTGGTTGTCGTCTTGGTTTTCATCTTCGTCACCACCCTGGTTATTGTCATCATTGCCACCTTGGTTATCATCACCTGGATTTACGATTTGTTTAAAGACGATGCTGTCGATAGCAGCGACTGACAATGTATTATTATCTCCATTTTTATAAAGGAGGATATTAATCATATTGCTTGTGAAGTTTATCGAATCTACTTCAGAAATCTTGCATGTCTTTATCGTTCCGTCAGAATTATAAACCCACATCTCATTCTGTGCAAACATGCCCAAAGACATGATAAAGCCTAATATCAGAGTAAAAAACATCTTTTTCATATCTTATTGAATTTTAATGTTTGACCATTTGTTTTGATTAAATAAAAACCTTTTGGCAAAGAAGAAACATTTAGATTCATACCATCATATCTCTCCTTCATGATAAGTTTGCCATCTGTTGAAAAAATCTCTACATCTTGATTTTCAACACCTATTATTCTGATATTATCTTTTGCTGGATTTGGGTAAACGAAAGAAGTCTGTTCGAAATTGATTTCGCTCAAGTCCTCCTCAGATTGGAAATACATCTTATTAACCTCCAAGATATTGTATGAATGAGTGTAGTCCGTACCATTCTCCACTATAATCAAAGTCGAGTCATTATCGAAGTAAATGTTACGAATCTGCTCTGCTTTCCACTGAGTTTCGGTCTCATCATTCATCTGAATTTTCAGCACATACGATTGTGCTTTCAGTCCGCACACTGTCAATGCGAACAACATTAATGTCAACAGGATTTTTTTCATTGTAGATAATATTTTTTTACAAAGTAATCCCATATAACCTTCCCGATAGGAAAATTATTTCCGAAATGACAAATAAGTATTTTAAAGAAGAAAATTACAATACGAATTATTTCTTCATCGTCTTAAAATACGTCTCCAAAAGATTATGGGCTGCGGTATAAGCCGTAGTCCTTTTTTCTTTGACATCAGACTCCATTAAAGTAATCATATCTTTTATCAAAGAATTCTCGTAGAATGTATCTTTAAGCGTCTGCTCTATGCTGTCGTACATAGTCTGCACATCTTGCTTAGCTCTTTTCTTTGCAAGATATCCCGACTTACGAATATTATCAACATGATCTGTAACCATCTTCCACACTTCTGGAACATTGTGATGTGTCAATGCCGAGCATGTCATCACATTGACTGGCTGTCCCGACTCGGCGAGAGGAAACAGATGCACTGCATTTTTCACTTCAGCCATAGCACGGTTAGCTCTTTGCACGTTATCGCCGTCAGCCTTGTTTACGATGATGCCGTCAGCCATTTCCATGATGCCACGTTTGATGCCTTGCAACTCGTCGCCGGCACCGCCGATAAGCACCAAAAGGAAGAAGTCGACCATAGAATACACTGCTATCTCCGACTGACCCACGCCTACCGTTTCAACGAAGATAGTGTCGAAACCTGCAGCCTCACAGAGTATTATAGCTTCACGAGTCTTACGAGCCACGCCACCCAAAGTACAGGCAGATGCCGAAGGACGAATGTAGACATTACGTTGCTGTGAAAGTTCCTCCATACGAGTCTTGTCGCCTAGGATACTACCTTTAGAACGCTGGCTACTAGGGTCGATGGCAAGCACTGCAAGCTTATGACCGCTACGGCTTAGTTCCATACCAAGAGCCTCAATGAAAGTACTCTTACCCGCACCAGGAACGCCAGTGATACCAAGACGTATCGCATTGCCCGAATAAGGCAGACATGCTGCAATGATATCCTGCGCCATCTTCTGATGTTCATGTAGCGCGCTTTCAACCAAAGTGATAGCCTTGCTCAAAATAACGATATCACCTTTAAGTATACCATCTACATAATAATCAAGTGGCATCAACTTCTGACGTTTTGCCATCATACGTTCCAAAGCCTTAGGGTTAACTTGTACAGGCTCTTCAGCAGGAGCGTTCACTTGCAAAGCCGACTCCCACTCGTGTTTCTGATTTTCAAAATGCTCTTGTAATTCCATAGTGTCGCAAAGATAAGAAAAGACTAAAGACTAAGGACAAAAGGCTAAAGTTTTTTTCGCATGTAAAAAAAAATCAAAAAAAATTCTTGTTTATTAAAAAAAAGTTGTACTTTTGCACCTCGAAATAAATGCTTCCTTAGCTCAGTTGGTAGAGCAATTGACTCTTAATCAATGGGTCCAGGGTTCGAATCCCTGAGGGAGTACAAAAGCGAGAGGCTAGCCTCTCGCTTTTTTTGTTATTTTTTTCAAAAAATCAATCTTTTTTCTTCCTTAATTCAAAAATTTTTGCTTAATTTTGTATTTCTTTTAACGACATATAAAATATGCCTCTATGGAAAAAACAAAAGTACTTTTTGTTCATCAAGAAATAACACCTTATTTGGATGAAAATCCAATCTCTTTGGTAGGAAGAAACCTCCCTGAAGGTATTCAGATGAAGGGTAAGGAAATCAGAATTTTCATGCCTCGTTTCGGTAATATCAACGAACGCAGAAACCAATTGCACGAAGTGATTCGTCTCTCTGGTATGAACCTTATCATCAACGATACCGACCACCCTTTGATTATCAAGGTTGCTTCTATTCAAAAAGCCAGAATGCAGATATATTTTATCGACAACGATGACTTCTTCACAAAACGCAAGTCAACTATTGCCGATAAAAATTGTGTCTTCTTTGAAGACAACGACGACCGCACTATATTCTTCTCACGCGGTGTTATTGAAACTATACGTAAACTAAACTGGCCTCCAGACATCATCCACTGCCACGGATGGATGTCGGCACTCATCCCAATTTACATCAAGAAGGTTTTCAAAGACAACCCTCTCTTCACTGAGTCGAAAGTCGTATTTTCAATATATGACGAAGATTTCACTGAAACATTCCGCAGCGGTTTCGACAAGAAAATGAAACTTCAAGGAATAGCTCCTAAGGACATTAAATTCCTCAAGGATACTAATTACGTAAACTTGATGAAGACCGCCATCGACTTCTCTGATGGTGTCATATTTGGTAGCGAGAAGATAAATCCAGAACTGGAAGAATATGCAAAAGCTTCAAAAAAACCTATTCTTGAATACCATTCTCCAGAAACTTACGTTGATGCTTATAACGAATTTTACGATAATCTCAAATAAGTAGTCACCTTGAAAACAAAACACTTATTATTAACATTATTTGTAGCGCTGATAGCTTTTGCTTCATGCAAGAAACTGCCTGATATCGGCAGCTCATTACAGCCTAGCAGCAGTTTCATAAAAGTAGCATTCTCCGGCGAGCACGATATCGTCGCAGAGACAGAACGCATAGACTCGCTCAGCACAAAGGCGGCGTCATTGTCATTGGTAGGCGACCTCAACGACCCATTCTTCGGAAACTCAAACCTCAGTTTCTACACACAGATAGGTCTCACCAGCAACAGTACCAAATGGGGCGAAGGCGCAACAACAGACTCCATAGTTCTACAAATAGTTTATTCCGGATATTACGGCGATACTTTGTCACAATTGACATTGAAAGTTAACGAAGTAGCCGAAAGCATGTCAGGCGATTCAATGACATATTATTCAAATACTTCATTCGCCCTTGGAGAGGAATTGGCAAATTACACATTCTCACCGAGACCTAGAACTTTCAGTAATATTGATGACGACTCCCTCTTCACAGCTGTAATAAGAATTCCTATCGCTAACACTCTTGGAGAGAGATTCATAAGCAACGAAAGCCAATTCACATCTAACAAGACCTTCATGAATTATTTCAATGGTCTGAATGTTTCTTGTGAACCAGCAAACGGTACTGGTGTGATTTGCTATTTCAACTTGCTCAACACCAAATCATATCTGAGAATATATTACCACAACTATCACGATACTACATTCTACGATTTCAACGTAAGCGACAAATACATACGTTTCAACCATTTCGACCATGATTATGCATCAGCACAAGCTCCAATAGCTTTCGATGATACTGCAAGCAACGAGTATCTCTACGTACAATCTACCGCTGGTGTAAGAACAAGATTGGTCTTCCCTAATCTCGCACAATGGGCAGAAGATATGAACACCAACGTGCTTATCAATGAAGCAAAACTTATCATGAACGGAGCTAATGGTGTTATCAATGGAGTTAACAACGACACAGCTATGTTCTCTCAACCAGCTCAACTTATCGTTGTTAAAGCAAAAGAAGACGGATCATACAGCATTTTGCCAGACCAAATGGTCGGAACAAAATATTATAACGGAATGTATGACGCAAAGACAGATCAGGTGTGGTTCAGAATATCAGAATATGTTCAAGACTTGGTACTTGCTGGTCCTGATGCTGAAAATTATGGATTATTCCTCTACACCTACGCTGGCTCTAACAACGCCAAACGCTGGATTTTACACGGTCCTGGCAGCCAAGACACAACAAACAGAATCAAACTAGAAATTATTTACTCACAAATAGACGATTAATTATGAAAAAAATTTGTTTAATCATTTGTATATTATTAGGCATGACAACACAAGCACAAGAAAAAGAAACATTAGTCTTAATCAAGACTTCATTAGGTGACATCACAGTTAAATTATACAACGACACTCCTTTACACAGAGATAATTTTATAAAACTTATCAACGAAGGTTGGTACAACAATTCTCCTTTCCACCGTGTAATCAACAACTTCATGATTCAAGGCGGTCACAACCAAGACGGTCGCGTAGACCCAGGTTATACTATCCCAGCAGAGTTCCGTGCAAACCACATCCATAAAAAAGGTGCTTTGGCAGCAGCACGTCAAGGCGACCAAGTAAACCCTAAAAAAGCTTCAAGCGGATGTCAATTCTACATCGTTCAAGGTCAAGTTTTGACAGATGCTCACATCCAAATGTATCAACAACGTATGGGTTTGACTTTCACAAAAGAACAAATTGAAGCTTACACAACAGTTGGCGGCACACCACACTTAGACGGTGAATATACTGTATTCGGCGAAGTTGTTGAAGGCCTCGACATCATCGACAAAATCGCTAAAGTAAAAACAGGCTACATGGACGTTCCTGTTGAAGCTGTTACAATGACAATAGAAATAATTAACAATTGACAATTAACAATGAACAATTGATAATGAACAATTGATAATGAGCCTATCTGAATACCGTTGTCTGTTGTCCGTTGTCTGTTGACTAAAAACAAAAAAAATGATTGAAAAAATAGCTCAAATATTAGAAGAGATTAACTCTTTCAAGGCAGAAAGCAAAGAAGCATTAGAAAACTTCAGAGTTGCCTATATCAGCAAAAAAGGTGCGATACCTGCATTATTCGCTGACTTCAAACAAGTGGCTCCAGAGATGCGCAAAGAACTCGGCATTAAACTTAACGAGTTAAAGAACAGAGCTCAAGAAATCTTTGACGAACAGATGCAACAGTTCGAGACACAAAACGTCGCTAGCAACGACCAAGACTTGTCTCTCCCTGTAGATGCGATGAAAGGCGCACGTCATCCTTTGTCAATAGTAAGAGAAGAAATCAACAATATATTTGAGCGTTTGGGTTTTGTCATCAGCGAAGGTCCTGAGATTGAAGACGACTTCCACTGCTTCACAGCATTGAACTTCCCTCCTGACCATCCTGCACGCGACATGCAAGACACATTCTTCATCAGCAAAGATCCAGATGTGTTGTTAAGAACTCATACTTCAAGCGTTCAGGTACGCGCTATGGAACAAGGTGAGCCTCCTATCCGCATCATCGCTCCAGGAAGAGTATTCCGTAACGAAGCTATCTCAGCTCGCGCTCACTGTATCTTCCATCAGATAGAAGGTTTATACATCGACAAAGACGTTTCTTTTGCCGACTTAAAACAGACATTGTTCCACTTCGTAAAAGAATATTTCGGAGAAGAGACAAAGGTACGTTTCCGTCCTTCTTACTTCCCATTCACAGAGACATCAGCAGAGATGGACATCTCATGTAACATCTGCGGCGGTAAAGGCTGTAACATCTGCAAACACACTGGCTGGTTAGAAATCTTAGGCTGTGGTATCTGCGACCCTAACATCTTAAAAGCATGTAACATCGACCCTGAGGTATATACAGGCTTCGCATTCGGAATGGGCGTAGAACGTATCGCTATGCTTAAATATCAAGTCAACGACTTACGTCTCTACTTCGAAAACGATGTAAGATTCTTGAAACAATTTGAACAAGCATAAATGCCATTGAACTAAGGTTATTGGCAAATGAAAAAACGTCACTTTCTCAATTGAAGGTGACGTTTTTTTATTTTAATCTTTTATTTATCTCATCGAAGATATTCATTTCGTGTAATTCTATATCTTCAAGGATGGTGTCAATCTTCGAATTCTTGCCTAAATCTATCGAGTATGCAAAATGCACATTAGGTATTGCCTTTATCTTTGTTAAAAAAGACTGGTAATCCGAATCTTTTATAAAATTCCTTATTATCAAAAGATAATCTGTCTGAGGCGAAAAAGACACCCTTCGAACATTCTCATTTGCAAGAGCTACAAGATTAAAAGTGTTGGAGTTTTCTCCTGCGTCATAAAGATAAAAAGAAAATAAATCTCCTTCCTCAGAACAAAGGTCTTTGTATTTCACGAGGTTCAGTTTGGCTGCTTTGTTGATATTCCATGCCAACTGATAATCGTGCATACCTGTGGTGATACCTATTATCCTGATATCATCAAAAGGTTCTACTACGAATTTTGTTTTCTTTTTCATTGTGAGCTTTGTTCGTTCATCATTAACCAAGTCTTTTCTGCTGCAAGCTGTTCTGCGCCTTTTATAGAATAATCTGCTGCTTTTCCATATTCCTGGTCATCGATAGTGACTTGAATATGATAAAGACGATCGTGACCATTACCTTTAACAGCGACCTGATTAAACACGACACGACGTTTCTGTCGTTGAGCCCATTCAAGGAGTTTACTTTTATAATTAGTCTCGCTTTTCTCCAGTTCTTCTATATCAATATGCATCTTAATGACACGATTCACCATGATTTTATAAGTGAATTTATATCCATAGTCGAGGAACAATGCGCCAGTGAAAGCCTCGAAGGCATTACCGCCCATCGACTTAGACTTAGCCTGCTCATTTGTTCTAGCATAATTGATAAGATTTTCTAGACCGAATTTAAGAGACAATTTATTCAAAGAAGCGCGACTCACAATCTTGGAGCGCATCTCTGTCATGAAACCTTCTTGTCTTGTAGGGAATTTTTTAAAGAGGAACTGCGCCACTACTGTACTCAGCACAGCATCGCCGAGGAACTCAAGACGCTCATTACTGATGCTGTATCCTGTAGTTTTTACAGACATTGACTTATGAGTAAAAGCCAATTTATACAACTCTATATTTTTAGGATAAAAGCCAAATATATTATGGATAGAACTTGCTAATGCTCTATCTGCTTTGTTTCTATATCTAAAGAAGGTGAGTAAAGACACAGCCAGAATTATTGATATTTCTTAAATATTACACTTACATTATGGCCACCGAAGCCGAATGCGTTACTCATAGCGTATGTCATATCTTTTTTACGAGCTTCCCAATAAACGATATCGATATTTGGGTCTATTGCAGGGTCGTCATTAAAGTGATTTATTGTCGGAGGAATGATACCGTCGCGCAATGTCAATACTGTAGCCACTGCTTCGATAGCACTTGAGCCGCCGAGCAAGTGACCTGTCATAGACTTAATAGAATTGATTGGCATATTTGCGACATGCTCACCGAACAATTGACTTATTGCCATCACTTCTGAAGTATCGCCTGCAGGTGTTGATGTTCCGTGTGTGTTGATATGGTCGATGTCTGTTGGTTTCAATCCTGCTGATTTCAGAGCGCGTTCCATGCACAACATAGCGCCTCTTCCTTCAGGATGTGGAGCTGTGATATGATAAGCGTCACTTGATAATCCGCAGCCAACTATTTCGCCATATATTTTTGCTCCGCGTGCAAGAGCATGTTCTAAGTCCTCTAATACGAGACAGCCGCAGCCTTCGCCCATAAGGAAACCGTCACGGTCTCGGTCGAAAGGACGAGATGCTGTCATTGGATCATCATTGCGAGTTGTCATGGCACGCATGGATTCGAAGCCAGCCATTGCTGGAGGGCATACTGCTGCTTCTGAACCGCCAACGATGATGACAGGGTACATACCATAATGGATATAATTAAAACCTTCTGCTATAGCATTTGCTGATGATGCACATGCCGATACGGTAGAATAGTTAGGTCCGAAGAAACCATTTTTTATGGAAATATGTCCGCCTGCTAAGTCTGGTAATAATTTAGGAATGATGAATGGGTTGAAACGAGGTGTTCCATCGCCAGCGGCATGAGACATCACCTCTTCATAAAAACTGTTGATGCCGCCTATACCAGAACTAAAGACAACACCAACCTCATTGAAGTCGGTATTGTCTTTGGTGATTTTTGAATCTCGGATTGCCTCATCAGATGCTACTATAGCAAACTGTTCATACAAATCCAATTTTCTTGCTTCTTTACGATCAAAGAATTGAAGTGAATCAAAATTCTTGACCTCACAAGCTATGCGAGTTTTAAACTTTGAAGAATCAAAACGTGTTATAGGACCAGCTCCATTAACACCTTTACATAACGCATCCCAAAATTCTGAAACTGTATTACCTATCGGCGTGATAGCTCCTAATCCAGTTATAACTACACGTCTTAACTCCATATATTTGCTTAATTAGATATTTTCTTCAATATATTTCAAAGCGTCACCCACTGTAGAGATCTTCTCTGCTTGATCGTCTGGAATTGTAACATTAAATTCTTTTTCAAATTCCATGATTAACTCAACTGTGTCAAGTGAATCTGCACCTAAGTCATTTGTGAAACTTGCTGTTTCTACTACGTCCTCAGGATTAACACCTAATTTATCAACGATAATTGACACAACTTTTTCTTTTACGTCTGCCATGATTTTAAAAATTTAAGTTAATAATATTTTCTGCTCAAGAAAAAAAACTTTGTTGCAAAGTTAAACCTTTTTTTTAAATCACAGCATATATTTTTAAATATTTTGACAAGCTAAAAAATTCAAACTTGATTATCAATTGTTTAAAAATTCATTTTTATTTAGCTCAATTTGAGGATTTTTTCTATCTTTACTAAAAATAAAAAATGATGAAAAAAGTATTCTTCCTCGATGCATACGCACTAATATATAGAGCTTATTTCGCTTTAAATAAAAACCCAAGAATCAACTCGAAAGGTCTCAACACTTCGGCTATTATGGGATTTCTCAACACTTTGTACGAAGTGTTGAAAAACGAGAAACCTACTCATATAGGTGTCGCCTTCGACCTCGGCGCACCAACTCTTCGCACCGACGATTTCTCCGATTATAAGGCGAATCGTGAAGAGACACCTCCCGACATCAAGATTTCTGTGCCTTATATCAAGGAAATAATAAAGGCTTTCAACATACCTATCTTCGAACGCGAAGGCTACGAGGCCGACGACATTATCGGAACTCTGGCTAAAAAAGCAGAGCAAGAAGGCTTCACAACTTTCATGATGACACCAGACAAAGACTTCGGACAGCTCGTCAGTGAGAATATCTTCATTTATAAGCCTGCTAAAGGAGGCGAACCAGCAAAAGTGCTCGGACCAAAAGACGTTTGCGAAAAATACGGCATCGCTCGTCCAGAACAGGTCATCGACATACTCGGACTCTGGGGCGACGCTTCCGATAACATTCCTGGAATACCTGGCATCGGCGAGAAAAACGCTTCTAAGCTGGTAGCTGAATACGACTCCGTTGAGAACCTCATCGCCAACGCCGATAAACTAAAAGGCAAGATGCGCGAAAATGTCATCAACTTCGCACAGCAAGGTATGATGTCTAAAAAACTCGCTACAATAGATACTAACGTTCCTATCGACTTCGACGAAGAAGAACTGAAAGTAAAAGAACCTAATATGGAACGCCTCACCGAATTGTTCGAAGAACTCGAATTCAGAACATTCCTTGCAAGGTTTAAAAGTCAACAGCCAATAGCCAACAGCCAACAGACTTTGACCAATGACCAACAGCCAATAGCTAAAAGCCAAAAGCCAATGGCCAATAGCCAACAGCCAACAACCAACAGCCAACTAGATCTTTTCGGTAGCTTCGAGGAAGAGTCTGCTGTTCCTATACAAAAGACTGAATCTATCATCGTTAAAGATGATTCTCAAATCGATGAACTTATTGACAATCTCAAAAACTGCAATGAATTCTCTTTCCATATCGAGACAAGAGAAATGACTTTTGCTGTCAATCCTGATAACATTTACAAGATAGAACTTCCGGTCGATAAAGATAAATGTAAAGATTTATTAACAAAATTTGACTGTATTTTTAAAGACAAGGAAAAGACCATAATAGGTCATAATATAAAAACTGACATTGCATTGCTCGCCAAATACGACATCGAAATCGACAACAAGCTATGGGATGTCATGATAGCTCATTATCTCATTGAGCCAGAACTGAACCACAGCTTGGATTATCTCAGCGACATTTATGCTAAAGACGGAGGCGACATCAGATGGCAGCTTTATGAAAAGTTCAAGGCATTATTATCTGAGAACAATCTTGACAATCTTTTCTATAAAATTGAAATGCCTTTGGTTAGAGTACTTGCTAAGATGGAAGCTAATGGCGTAAAGATTGACATCGAGGGCTTGAGACAAATCAGTGAGGAGCAAGCCAAAGAGATTGCCGGCATTGAAAGCTGCATCTATGAAATTGCAGAAACGCCTTTCAACATTGGCTCTCCAAAACAGTTAGGCGAGATTCTTTTCGACAAGTTAAAAATAAAAGCACCTGCCAAGAAAACCAAGACTGGTCAATATCCTACAGGTGAAGAAGTACTTCAGAAGATTATCAACGAAAGTCCTATAGTACAGCTCATCCTCGACTATCGCTCTTTAACGAAACTTAAATCAACATACGTCGACGCCCTGCCTTCCTTGGTCAGCGCACAAGACGGACTTATTCACACTTCTTTCAATCAGGCTGTCACTGCCACAGGACGACTGAGTTCCAACAACCCTAACCTTCAGAACATACCAGTGCGTACCGACAAAGGTCGTGAGGTAAGAAAGGCTTTCGTTCCACGTGACAAAGACCACATCTTGCTTGCAGCGGATTATTCTCAGATTGAGTTAAGAATCATTGCTCATCTCAGCGGCGACCAAGCTATGCAGTCAGCTTTCCGTGAAGGTTTGGACATTCATGCCGACACTGCAGCTCGTGTTTATGGCGTTGACATCAAGGATGTCACTGCCGAGATGCGTCGCAACGCCAAGGCCGTCAACTTCGGAATAATATACGGAATGTCGGCATTCGGATTGGCAGAACGACTGAAGATATCTAGAAGCGAAGCATCAGAGATAATTAAAAATTACTTCAAGGAATATGTCGGCATCCAAGAATACATCGACAGACAAGTGGATTTCGCCAAACAGAATGGATATGTAGAGACGATGTTAGGACGTCGCCGTTATCTGCGCGACATCAACTCTGGCAACAGCGTGGTGAGAAACTTCGCAGAGAGAAACGCCATCAACGCACCGATACAAGGCAGTTCAGCTGACATGATAAAGATTGCGATGATAAATATCCACAAGGAGATGAAAACCAGAGAGCTGAAATCTAAGATGATATTACAGGTTCATGACGAATTGGTCTTCGACGTTCATAAAGACGAACTTGAGACATTAAGCGAAATCGTCAAAGATAAAATGACAAATGCGCTCCCACTCAGCATCCCGATAGAAGTAAATCTCAACACCGGAAACAACTGGCTGGAAGCGCATTGAGAACTTTGAGCTATGAGCTTTGAACTATGAACTATTTTTCTCTTAATGTTAATATAAATTTTGACATTCGTTTTTCAATACTACAAACATTTGATATTAATTTTTTATAAATGTCGTTATTTATGTAATGAAGAAGAAAAGACAATTCTATTTGTGTCTCTAACTCATATGCTGACCCCAATGCTATTTCTATATATCTAGCAAATTCAACAGAAGACTTTCTTGATGAACCTTCGGCAATATTAGACGGAATGGAGATTGCAGCCCTTTGCATTTGATTTATAATGGCATCTTGTTTAGGAAACCCTTTTGTATACAAATAAACATCTTTGGTAATAATCATTGAATCTTTCCAAATATCATATTCTCTAAAATTTCTCATATTGTAATTTTTTAAGGTTATAAATTTTGATATAAAAATACCCCGGAAATTCCCGAGGTATTATTAAAAGTTCAAAGTCAAGGTTCAAAGTTCAAAGTTCAATATTAACTTTTCTTTCCTCTTTTCTTAGATGCATTATTTGGATCATTGATGATATCCATGCAGTCTTGGTATGTCAAGTTTGTTGCATCGTAAGTCTTTGGGATTTTATAGTTTTGTTTGTTGAAGCTGATATAAATTCCGAAGCGTCCTTTCAACACTTTCAAGTCTTCGTTTTCTGGATATGTAGAAACCACATTATCCAAATCAGCCTTACGTTTCGACTCAATGATGTCGATAGCTCTTTCGTATGATACCATCGCTGGGTCGTCGAGTTTTGTCAAGCCGTAGAAGACATTATTATGTTTGACATAAGGACCGAAACGACCTATTGCCACTTGAATCTCAGAGCCTTCATATTCACCGAGTGTACGAGGGAATGCGAATAAGTCGAGGACTTCTTCCAAAGTGATTGTCTCAATACTTTGGTTTTTGTTAAGACCAGCGAACTTAGGCTTCTCTTCAGAGTCGGTGTCGCCAATCTGAGCGACAGGACCGAAACGACCAATCTTGACATATACATTCTTGCCTGATACTGGGTCTACACCGAGTAACTTCTCGCCGCTGAACTTGCCAGAGTTGTCGGATGTGTCTTCAATCTGTTTGTGGAAATCTTTATAGAAATCACTAATCATGCTGTTCCATTTACATTCGCCCTCCGCAATCTTGTCGAATTCTTTTTCAACATTAGCAGTGAAGTTATAGTCGATGATGTTATCGAAATACTGCAACAAGAATCTGTTTACCAAGACGCCTATGTCTGTTGGAACGAGCTTACCTTTTTCGTTACCTATATTTTCTTTGCCTATTTTTTCGGTAATCTTGTTTTTCTTAAGTGTCAAGACTTTATAGTTACGCACCTCGCCTTGGATATCTTTCTTTTCAACGTAACCGCGTTTTTGGATAGTAGAGATTGTTGGGGCGTATGTTGAAGGACGGCCGATGCCGAGTTCTTCCATTTTCTTAACCAAGCTAGATTCTGTGTAGCGAGGAGTGTGACGTGTGAAACGCTGTTGAGCTTCCATCTTTTCCAAGTCTAGGACCTGACCTACTACGAGAGGAGGTAACATTCCGTTGCTTGACTCGCCTTGTTCTTCGTTAGAACTTTCGGTATATACTTTCAAGAAACCGTCGAATAAAACGACTTCGCCGCTTGCTGTGAATTCCTTGTCAGAGTTAGAGATTTCGATATTGACGTTTGTCTTTTCAATCTGAGCCTCTGCCATCTGTGAAGCGATGGTACGTTTCCAGATGAGTTCGTAGAGCTTACGTTCGTCGGCTGTTCCTTTGATGGTTTGTTGGTCGAGATATGTTGGACGAATAGCTTCGTGAGCTTCTTGTGCGCCCTTTGATTTTGTCGAGAACTGACGGTTTTTAACATATTCTGTTCCGTAGAGATTCTCGATTTCTTTTTTAGCTGACATGAGAGCGAACTGTGACAAGTTCACAGAGTCGGTACGCATGTAAGTAATCTTTCCTGACTCGTAAAGCTGCTGTGCTATTCGCATGGTGTTGCTGACTGAGAAACCCAATTTACGACCAGCCTCTTGTTGTAATGTTGATGTTGTGAAAGGAGGAGCTGGCAATTTTGAGATAGGTTTCTTTTCAACAGCTTTGATTTTATATGAAGCCTCTTTGCAGTTTTGCAAGAAAGCATGAGCATCTTCTTCTGTCTCGAAACGATATGGAAGCTCAGCAGAAAGAGAATATTCACGATTATCGATAGTGAAGGTGAATATCGCTGTCACGCGGAATGCGCTTGTCTGCTTGAAGTTCTTGATTTCTTCTTCACATTCTACGATGAGACGAACGACGACAGACTGTACACGGCCTGCTGATAATGATGGTTTAACTTTTTTCCATAGAAGAGGTGACAACTCATAACCCACAACGCGGTCAAGGACACGGCGTGCCTGTTGTGCCGCTACCAAGTCCATGTCAATCTTACGAGGGTTGTCGATAGCATGAGCGATGGCAGTCTTGGTGATTTCATGGAAAACGATACGACGATATTTCTCGTCTTGCAGACCTAATGTCTCGAAAAGATGCCACGAAATTGATTCTCCTTCGCGGTCCTCATCGGAAGCGAGCCACACCATCTCGGCGCTCTCGGCTATCTTCTTAAGTTCTGCTACTAACGATTTCTTATCTTCCGGAATCTCATACAATGGCTGGAAACCGGCTTTCATATCCAAACTCAAATTCGACTTGTTCAAGTCTCTCACATGACCATAGCTCGACTTCACCACATAATCCTTACCTAAAAAACCTTCTATAGTTTTAGCCTTGGCAGGAGACTCGACAATTACTAAGTTTTTTACCATATATATAATGTGTTTGATTTCAAAAAAAAGTAACGAAACAATAACGTCTCTCGCGTGCAAAATTACTACAATAAAAATTGTAAATTCGACATTTTTTTGAAAAAAAAAATTTATTCATTAAAAATCAATGAATTGTGAATAAAAATTAATATTATGTTTCGTATTTTTATTAACATTTACGTCTAAAAAGACAAAATTTCACTTAATTAATTTCATTTGTAATTACTATAAAAAAAATTATATTTGCATCGTCCTTAAATCCTACTGTTATGAAAAAGAAATTATTTGTATTGATACTTTCCTTGTTTACCATTGTTAATGTTACAATTGCTCAAAAAGATTTTGTCGCTTATGTAGATTTTTTAATTGGTAAGACAGGATCAGATGACATAGCATTATCTTTTAGAGGTTCTTATAACAAGTATTACAACGAATATCTCACTATAGGTGTGGGCTCTGGTGTTATGGGAATTCATCGTACATTGACAGATGGTGAAGTACATACGAATATATCACATTTGATAAATGATGTCTATAAGGACTATTCTTTAGAAGTACCTATTTTTGTTAATTTTAGAGGTCGTGTGCCAATAAATAAAATTAATATTGCTCCATATTACAGCTTCAGTTTCGGATACATGTTGTCTCTAAAACCAGCAACAGCTGATTTTGCTATTAGAGAATATGCTAATTCGTCGAATTTTCATAGAGTGTTTAGGCTAAATGAGTTTAGCAGAGGCTTGTTTTATGCTCCAGAAGTTGGTATTTCATTTGGCAAGACTTATGTCGGTATAGAATATTTGTTTGGTTTGAATAATTATCAGGAGGTAACTACAGAATATTACTATAATAATATTTATTCTTCCCAAGATTTTTATTCAGAAAATAGTACAATCAATATCCTTAGCCTCAAGATTGTTTGTTATTTATAAAAATATAGCAAGTGTCGCATTGGGTTAATTGTATAAAACAAGCCGGTCCTGGAGCTTTCAAAACCATTTGGTGGCTGAGCAAGATAATGGTTTCATTATCATTTGTGATATTATTGTTACAATATTTCGGCATCATAGAATGGATCTCATTTTGGCTCACTCCTCTGTTCTCACACTTCGGACTTCCAGGTGAGGCTGCTCTCGCCTATGTCTCAGGATATTTCGTCAACTGCTACTCTGCCATCGCCGTGATGACGACATTAGACCTAAGCACAAGAGCCGCTACAATATTAGCCGTCATGGTACTTTGCTCGCATAATATGATTGTAGAGACAACGGTGCAACACAAGACAGGTTCTCCAATCATCAAAATAGTTATCGTCAGGACGTTATCAGCTTTTATCTTAGGATGGGTTTTAAATAAAATAATGCCTGGCAGCTTCGAGTCTTCATCTGTTGCGAATGACATACAAGAAGAACTTACATTTGCATTTATGCTGAAAGACTGGGCTTTACGAACGATAAAGAACGTCGTGCTGATGGCTGTCATCGTTTATCTTTTAACGGTATTACAAAAGATACTGACAGAATACGGTATCATAGAATATATCTCAAGATTTCTGAAACCAGTTATGATATTCTTCGGCTTGCCAGAGAAAACAGCATTCCTGTGGTTAGTATCCAACACCTTAGGATTAGCCTACGGCGCTGGCATCATGATAGAAGAAGCCGAAAAAGGCGAAACCACCAAAGAAGAAAACGACCTCCTCAACATGCACATAGGGATATCACACAGCAACCTAGAAGACCTGCTATTATTCACTGCTGCTGGTGGAGCATACCTATGGATGCTGCTGTCGAGATGGTGTATGTCCTTTTTGATTGTGTGGGGGCTTAGAGTTACTAAGTTACTAAGTTACTAAGTTGCTGAGTTGCTGAGTTGCTGAGTTGCTGAGATATATTATAAACAATTATTTATTGGTGGAAAGGTATTTTATCAGTCTTGCTATTCCGACTGATATTTGTTTTGTTCTACTTTGCATAGATAATCTCTCATTCTCTGAACAATATTTAAAATCTTCGCATAAATATAACATCGAATGAACTTCAGCACAGCTACCTTTTGATATATTCAAAAAGCTTATATACTTAGCATTAGTTCCCGACTCTGCACCTTCTGCTATATTATTCATTATGCTTATTACAGCTCGTTGAATTTGATCTCTAAAACTATAATCTCGACATTTATTCATCATGTTATAAATATCATTCACTAATACTCTGGACTCTCTCCAGATATACATGGTTTCAATAGGCTTCATAAATTATTACTTTAAAAATTAAACAATCAAAATCTTAGCAACTTAGTAACTTAGCAACTCAAAAACCTCAGCAACTCATTTATCGTCGCCAGCGGAACCACTTCTACATTGAACTTCGACATGTCGAGGCCTCGGCAGTTGTATTTCGAGACGAAGATTTTTTCCATTCCGAGTTTGTCGGCTTCGGCGATGCGGGCTTCTATTCTGTTGACGGAGCGTATCTCGCCAGAGAGTCCCACTTCAGCTGCGAATGCGTATCTGTTGCTGATTTCCACATCTTCATTCGACGACAATATCGCAGCCACGACAGCTAGGTCAATGGCAGGGTCGTCGACGCGTATTCCGCCAGCGATGTTGAGGAAGACGTCTTTCGTCGAGAGTCGGAATCCTGCTCTTTTCTCCAACACCGCGAGAAGCATGTTAAGACGGCGAGTGTCGAAGCCAGTGCAGCTACGTTGTGGTGTTCCGTATGCAGCGGTGCTGACCAGCGCCTGTGTCTCTATCATCATAGGACGCAGACCTTCTAGAGTGGCAGCTATGCTTATACCGCTGACGTTCTCGTCGCGTTGTGAGAGAAGGATTTCACTAGGATTAGACACCTCACGTAATCCATTGGCATTCATCTCGAAGATACCGAGTTCGGAAGAAGAACCGAAGCGGTTTTTTATGGTGCGAAGAACGCGGAAACCATAGTGACGGTCGCCCTCGAACTGAATCACGGTGTCGACGATATGTTCTAAGATTTTCGGTCCTGCGATGCTGCCGTCTTTGGTGATATGACCGATGAGGAAGGTTGGTATATGAAGTGACTTCGCCACCTTGTTCATCTCGGCGGCAGTCTCACGAATCTGACTTATGCTACCCGCCGTTGAGTCGACTGCCGCCGACTCGAGAGTCTGTATAGAGTCGATGATGACGATATCAGGTTTTATCTCTTCTATATGTTTTATGATGTCGGAAGTATTGGTTTCTGTTAGGATGAGACAGCTCTCGTTACGCAGCCCGATACGCTCAGCACGCATCTTGATTTGCTGTGCGCTCTCTTCTCCAGAGACATAAAGCACTTTCTTATCTTTAAGGTTAAGAGCCACTTGCAACAAAAGTGTCGATTTTCCTATTCCAGGCTCGCCACCGAGTAAGATGAGAGAGCCAGGGACGAGGCCGCCACCAAGAACACGATTCAGCTCGCCGCATCCCATGTCGATACGAGCCTCTTTGGCAGCGCTGATTTCCAATACCGGAACAGGCTTAGATTTCATCTCAGGCAAAAAAGAATTCTTGGCAGACTTATTATCTTTACCCAATGCTACACTCTCTTCAACATAACTATTCCATGCTCCACAACCAGGGCAATGACCAATCCACTTAGGCGACTCATTACCACACTCTTTACAATAAAAAACTGTCTTGATTTTTGCCATAACGCTTATTTTTATTTTCATACAAAAATACTAAAAACTTACGTTGACTTATATTATTAATTATTATAATTTTGTAGAACTTTTTTTGAAAAATTTAAAATTATTTGATATGAGGAAGTTTTACTTTTTCTTAATTACGTTTCTTGCATTAGGCTTCAGTCTTAAGGCACAAGAGATCACTGTCACAGGTATTGTCACTTCTGCGGAAGATGGCTGGGGATTACCTGGTGTAACAATTCAAGTCAAAGGCACAACAAGAGGTGAAGTCACTGGCATCGATGGCGACTATACCATCAGAGTTAACTCCAATGACGTATTACAATTTTCATACGTAGGATATCAGTCTCAAGAGATTCCTGTAGATGGAAAAACAAAGATTGACGTTGTGATGAAGACAGACGCCATGTTGTTGGACAATGTCGTTGTCACAGCTTTAGGTATCAAACGTCAGAAAAGAGAGTTAGGTTATGCCACTGAAGACATCAGCGGTGAAGACCTCACACGTTCTGGTAGCGACAACGTCATCAACTCCTTGAGCGGTCGTGCTGCTGGTGTGCAGATCATCACTGGCGATGGTGTTGCCGGCGGTTCTTCACGTATCGTCATCCGTGGTAACAACAGTATCTTCGGCGACAACCAGCCACTCATCGTCGTCGACGGTGTCCCTATGACCAACGAAGGCGGCGTCACCGGATGGGACGGCGGACAAGACTGGGGTACAGCTCTTAACAATATCAACCAAGAAGATATCGAAGACCTTAACATCTTGAAAGGACCTACCGCTGCAGCTCTCTACGGCTCACGAGGCGGTAACGGCGTGGTGCTCATCACAACAAAGAAAGGTAAGAAACAACAAGGTCTTGGTCTCAACTTCTCTTCAACATATAAGTTGACTAACCCATACGGCTACCGTGACGTACAAAACAAATACGGCGCTGGCGGTCCTATCTCATTCTTGACACCAACATTAAAACAAGACGCTAACGGCAACTACATATATGATGTCAACGGATATAGCGCAGACTTAGGTCCAGAAGGCGAACCAACAAACACAACATTCGGTTACTACGGAGGTGCTGTGTCATGGGGTCCTGTCATGGACGGAACAACAATGCTCTGGTGGGACAGCGTCATGAGAGAATATACTCCACAACCTGACAACCTCAGCATGCTGTACAAAAACTCACACTCTTTCACCAACAACGTCTCCTTCCAAAACGCTGGCGACTTCGGTTCTGTGAGAGTCTCTGTCACCGACGACCGTTCAGATGCTATCATCGACAACTGTAACATCAGACAAACAACATTCAACGTCGGTTCTTTGTTGAACATCTCTGAAAAAATCAAAGCCGACGTCTCTTTCACATACTTCGACTTCCACCGCCTCAACTCACCAGTCCTCGGCGAGTCATACAGCAACTTCAACAAAGGTCTTCTCTACAGCTGGCCAAGAAGCTGGAAAGGTATCGAGTCAACAACATACGAACAGCCAGACGGTACAATGACAGAATGGGGTACATATCCATTCCAATATATCAACGCTAACACCTTCTGGAGTTTCTATAACAACAACACAACTCTCGACCGTGACAAGGCTTACGGTTCTCTCCGTCTCACATACGACATCACCGACTGGTTGACATTCGCTGGTAAGACTGCCGTCGATTTCAGTTTAGATCAATATGAGACAAGAAACAAACCTACAGCTATCGACGGAATGACAGGCGGCTACTACAAACAAAATCTCACTAGAGACTACACCCTCGATGCCGACTTCCTCTTCACAGCTCATAAAGACTTCATCTTCGGTTCATTGTTCAACGCACGTCTCTCCTTCGGTGGCGAACGCTATTACAGAAACACCTACGGAATATGGGCAAGCACAGGAACTTGGGCTTACGAAAACTTATTCACATTCAACAACTATCTCAGCGGTGGAGCTAACCCTATCACAACAAACATGCTCCCTGGCGAGTCTCGCTATGAAAAACAAGTCAACTCCTTATATGGTTTCTTGAATATCTCTTACAAGAACTTCCTCTTCATGGACTTCACAGGAAGAAACGACTGGTCTTCAACATTACCAATGGACAACAACAGCTACTTCTACCCATCAGCTACCATTAGTTTCATCGCTACTGAAGCCTTCAAAATCAACTGGGGTCCTATCAGCTTCTTGAAAGTAAGAGGTTCTGCTGCTACAACAGCTAGCGACGACCTTCCATATCAGTTAGACTTCACATACAATACTGGCTCTTTCGGTGGACAATTAGTTACAACTCTTCCTACACAAGTACCACCACTTCAGTTAAAACCTCAACGTCAACGTTCTTTCGAAATCGGTCTCGACCTCGGCTTATGGGATAAGTTCAATATGGACGTTACATACTACGACATCTACTCATGGGATCAGATCCTTGCTTCTCCTATAGCAGTGTCATCAGGTTCTAGCAGCGCTCGTATCAACACCGGTATCGTCACCAACAAAGGTATCGAAGCCATCATGAACTATAACGTATTCCAAAAAGCTGACAGCTACTTGCAAGTAGGTCTCAACCTCGCAAGAAACACCAACCGTATCGTCGACTTAGGTGGTGCCGACATGTATATCTTGTCAGAAGTATGGGGTTCTAACGGTCCTGCTATCGCTGTTCAAGAAGGCGAGCAATACGGTACAATCTACGGTTGGGATTACGTCTATGCAGAAGATGCTAACGGCGTTAAGCGTCCAGTCCTCAACGCTGAAGGTACAGAATACCTCAAGACAAACCAACGCGTTCCTGTCGGCAACTGCGCTCCTGCAGTGACAGGCGGTATCAACCTCAAATATAACTACAAGAACTTATCACTCTACGCTTTGATAGACGCCAAACTAGGCGGCGAGATCTACTGCGGCTCTTATGTCATCGCAATGCAGACAGGTCAAAGCAATGAGACATTATACGAACGCGAAGGTAACGGCCTCCCACTCTACGACGCAGAAGGTAACTTCTTAGGTAACTACGGTGTCGTATTGCCAGGTGTTATAGTAGACCCAGAGACAGGAGCTGTGACCGAAAACGAACAAGTGGTACATTACTACTACAAATACATGCCTAACTTCGGAGGATGGGGCAACTACCTCACAACTCCAGGTATCGTCAACAACACATGGATTAAAATGCGTGAAATAACATTGAGCTACAACTTCCCTAACAGAATCCTTGAAAAATTGAAAGTATTCCAAAACGCATCACTCTCAATCACAGGTCGCGATTTGTTCTACTTCTACAAGTCATTGCCAGACAACATCAACCCAGAGGGTACTCTCGGAACCGGTAACGCTCAAGGTCTTGAATACGGTTCATTCCCAATGACACGCTCATTCATAGTATCACTCAGATTCGGTCTTTAATTAAAGTAAAGGAGAAAATAATATGAAAAAGAATATCATAAATCTCAGAAATATATTGTTGGCAACAACAGCTGTCTTAGTACTCGCTTTAGGTTCTTGCACCAAAGGTTTCGAGGAAATGAACAAAAACCCTATGAGTCCTACAGGTACCGACATCGGACCTCTCTTTAACGGAGTAGTACAATCTCTCTGCTTAAATAGCAACGAACAATTTTATTTATGGAATGAGATTTTCTACCCAGAAACAGAACTCGGAGCCCTCACATCTGAAGCATGGGGTAATATGAGTATCGGCATCGATGCTGTGTGGAACAACTACTATCTGGCTCTTGCTAACATACACGACATCGACAAACGCCTCGATGAGATGTGTGCAACTGCAGAAGATGACGAAATAGATGACAAAGTAAGAGCTCAACTTACTGTTCTTGAAGCATACAAAACTTTCAAGGTGACAGATATGTTCGGTGACATACCTTACTCAGAAGCTGGTTACATCTGGTATAACACTGTCGAAAACAGAAAACCTAAATATGATTCACAGGAGTCTATCTATAAGACATTATTAGAAGAACTTGTATGGGCTAGAGAAGTCTTGATCAACGGAAAAACTACAACAGAATTAGGCAATGCTTATTATTCTTTAGGATCATACGACGTTTTATATAAAAACGACTATAATAAATGGGGTAAGGTCGCTAACTCTATAATCTTACGTCAAGCATTGAGAATGTATGACAGAGACAAAACGTTCGCAGGACCTATCTTGGTAGAAGCCTACGACAAACCTGTTATCGATGACTATTATTATATGGGTGGTGCTTTTGCTTTGTGGCCACAATATTTAGGCAGCAATTTCGGCGATGAAGGATGGGCATTCCGCGAACATAAAAACTTAAGAATGGGTGAGACAGTGTTCGCTCAGATGTCAACACCTACAGACTCTGCGGATAACCAAATCTTCGACCCTAGAGTTTATGTCTTCTTCGACACAAACAACAAGACTGAAGGATATCCAGAAGGCGCATGGAGAGCTTACCCACAATTGAGAGATGCCTCTACTCCAACAGAAGGTGGTTCACCTTATTCTTCTGCAAGAGACAAGAACTACGGATTCAAAGGCCCTGCTTGCTTGTACTCTCCATTCAACTTCTACCTCATCCGTGACCATGTCTTCGTCCCTCAGATAATGATTAGCCCTGCTGAGATTTGCTTCATCAAAGCAGAATTAGCAACAAGAGGTATAGCAGGAAACGATTTCGATAAATTTAATTACCTCGATGAAGGTGTAAAAAATTCTCTGCTTTTATGGATGCAGCTCCCTTATAATGGTGCTGATGCTACATATAAGTACATTTACAGCGACCTTCAAAAAATGATGGATAAAACCGACATATATTCATTCTGTCAAAAGCATTACTTTGACATCTTGAATCCTCTAGTCTATAACAACGCTAACTTCGGCTGGACTAATGAAGAATTCCTCGATGTCATCTATCAACAAAGATGGTTAGATCTGTTCCGTCAGCCTAACGAAGCTTGGAACCTAGCCCGTCGTACATTTAGAACACCTACAACAATAGACCATCAAAAACTCGTTACATACAGATTGCCATACCCACAATCTGAAGTCACATACAACTATGACAACTATAATGCACAGGTCGAGAAAATGGGCGGTAGCGACTCAAGAGACGTTAAAGTATGGTGGATGGAAAAAGAAAGTATTAACTAATTATATTTAATAGTATGAAAAAAATATTCTTATTTTTATCAATAATGTTGTGCATGACCTACGTCAATGCACAAGTAGAGTACGTAATCAATTTTGACAATTACACATTAGGTACTCAATGTCTCAACGGACAAGACAACTGGTCGACACACTATCAGACAGCTTCAACATCACAAGACTTCGATGTCGACTACAGCTGTGATGGTTTGTTATCACCTAATGAATCACTAGCCGTTTATTATCCATACGGCGGTCCTGGCGTTGGTAGAACAGCCACACGCAAAGCTTCAGGAAACTTCAACTTCAACTTCAAAGACGGTGGCATCATCGATTTTGAATTCGACATCACACCAGCATGGTGGGGCGTATTCGCTGGTGTAGGTTACGATGCTGACGGCGACGGCAACATCCTTCAAGGTATGACAGAAGGCGACGGCGGTGTGTACCTCCGTATCGCTGGCAGCGGCAACGACCGTCATCCTAATATCGTACTCCCTAACGGACAAGACATCCTTATCACTAACTACAGACAAGAAAACTGGGCAAGATACAAAATGTCATTCGACTTCTCTGCTTACGACGGCGCTGGTTCTTTGACAGTCTTCGTCAAAGACTTCGACGGAACAAACTGGGGAGAATGGAACCAATTGTCAGAAGCTACAGAACTCAATATGGGTATGACTCCTGGCTCTGGCGACATGCGCGACTATAAAGTATGGGACGGCATCTTCTTCCACTGCCAAGGCGGTACAGGTGGCTTCGATAACTTCTTGGTTCGCCAAATGCCAGAAGGCAATATGCAATATATCAATATGCCTGACATACCAAAACAATTGACAATAAACCCTCCTTATACATTGAAGGCTACTTCTTCATCAGGTCTTCCTGTCTCTTTCGAACTCGTCAGCGGTCCTGCTGAATTAAACGGCAACGTCCTTTCTCTCACAGGCAAAACCGGCAAAGTCACCATCAAAGCAACTCAAGCTGGTAATAACACTTGGCTCCCTGCTCCTGACGTAATCAAGACTTTCGAAGTCATAGACCACACAGCTTATCCAACAGACATCACAATTCGCCGCCCTTATGACGAAACAAATGTCTACCTCCCAGAATTAAAAGCTATCGTAATCAGCACAAGCCTTAAAGTGGAACACGCTGACGCTCTTCACTTCGAAGAAGTAACATGCACAATCAACGGCGAAAGTCTTAATTTAAGAACAGATTATCCTAATGACCCTGAAAACGGTTACTACTACGGCTACTGGACTCCTTCTACATACGGAGAACATAATATGACAATCAGCGTGACAACAACAGGCGGCAACGTAACAGAAAAGTCTTCTACATTCAACATCACAAAAGAATATGAAGACCTCGATGTCGTCACATTCAATGGTGACCTTCAATGTACTCCTTCTGTTCATTCAGCTATCGGCAATTACGTCATGCCAACACACGTAGGCGCATTCAGTAAAATAAACGCTCACTACGATCATAATTGTATCAATAGCAAATGTGACGACTACGACCGCGTTGGTGGCGTTAAAGTAAGAAACTACCGCGGAGAATGGATGGAACTCTTCCGCTATACAACACCTTTCGGTAAAGAATGTGAAGACGATGTTGAGGTAACAGACTTCACTTCAATACTCCAAGGTCTCGTTGAATTAGAACTCTACTTTGAATCATGGAACGGCGAAGGTTACAACCCAACTCTTACATTCAACATGACTAAAGGTGATCCTGAATACGACTACGCTAACGTAGAAGAAATATGGTACGACATATACCCATTCGGTGACTATAACAACCAACAACCTGTTCCTAAAGTAAAATATAATTTCTCTGATAATACAAAAGCTGCTAAGTTGAAACTCACTACTACTGGTCACAACTGGAGCAGTAAGGCCAACGATACATACAATACAGGTAACGCTGCTGAATTCTATGAAGGTACTCATAACATCATTATCAATGGTAAAAAAACTTATGAGCAACACTTATGGAGAACTTGTTCTCCTAACCCAGCAGGATGCCAGCCACAGAATGGTACTTGGTATCACCCTCGTTCTGGATGGTGCCCTGGTTCTATAGCATTGGTAAGTGATTATAATCTCGATATCACAGCAGGTTATGCTGACATATTCTACGAATTAGACCCAACATACCTCGATGAATGTCACCCAAATCACCCTAACTGCGTAGACGGACAAAATGGCTGTATAAGATGCGATGCTCCAGACAACCCTGTCTTAAGAGTATCTGGCAAAGTCGTTTCTTTAAGTAACACTATTGACGTATTAACAGATGTTCTTAATATAACAGAAAAAGAGACATTCAACGTCGATATCTTCCCTAACCCAGCATCATCAACTCTTAACTTCTCATCAGACTATGAACGCGGTAAGTTAAGCGTTCTCATCATGAATGCTCAAGGTCAGGAAGTAAGAAGATTCACCTTCGACGGAAGCAGAAGCATCGATGTCTCTGACCTCGCAAGCGGAGTCTACTTCGTCAAGATCTTAGGAAACACAATGCAGACTAAGAAAATCGTCATTAGATAATTCATAATGCTTAATGCATAATTCATAATTAAAGCCGTTGCTTCTATGAAGTGACGGCTTTTTTATTGGTGATATTGCAAAAAAAGAGCTGCTTTTCACAGCAGCTCTCCTTCTTTAGCCTTTCGACTTTAGTCTTTATCCATAATATGCATTATGAATTATTCAACAATTGTCAGTTCGTCAATCAAGCGTGTTGCGCCAGCGTATTTGTCGATGATGAACAAAACGTAACGAACGTCGACAGAGATGTTCTTACAGATTGATGGGTCATAAATCAAGTCACTCATTGTTCCTTCCCATGTGCGGTCGAAGTTGAGACCGAGAAGATGACCGTCAGCATTTAATATAGGACTTCCTGAGTTGCCGCCTGTTGTGTGGTTGCCAGCGATGAAAGCTACGTGCATGCTGCCGTCTTTATCAGCATAACGACCATAGTCTTTTGTTTCATAAAGCTCACGTAAACGGTCTGTAACAACATAATCGTAAATCTCAGGATTTTCCTTTTGCATGATACCATCTAATGTTGTGTAGTGTTTGTAACGAACAGCGTCTCTTGGAGAGAAACCACCTACTTTACCATAAGTGACGCGCAATGAGAAGTTAGCATCTGGATACATCATCTTATCTGGATTCTGTTCTGCATGGAACTCCATTTGTCCGCGCATGAATATTCTTTGTAACTCTGTGATTTCATTATTTATCTTAGCGACATTAGGTCTTACGTTTGCAAGATAGAAATCCATCACGTTCTTATATGCCATCAATGCTGGGTCTTTAGCAATCTTCTTTGCCTTTGAAGCCTTGAAATTGTCTAACAACTTATTAACATTTTCTTCTGAAGCGAACATTGTCTTAGCGAACAATTCATCAACGTATGCTTGAACGTTGTCATATTTTTCAACTATAGTGTTGAGAAGCTCTGGGCGGAAGTCAGATGGCTGGTTGTTGATATATTCTTGAAGAACCATAGCTGCGACTTCTTGGTCTATTGGCTGATGATAATCTTTGAAGAACACTTTTGCTGCTTCTCTTGCTTCAGCGATGAGAGCGTCTATTTCTTCTTGAGGAGTGTCTTTTGTCACCTTAGCGAGTTTGTTGAAGTTAGCTGCAAATGTCAAGACTTCTATTTGAAGAGCAGTCTCTGAGAGGTAAGTAGTTGCCAAACGATATGGTTCGTATTCAGAATACACTCTGTCGAATTCTTTGATGAGTTCGAGGTAAGCGCCTCTTGAACGGCTTTGGTTAGCCCATTTTGTGAAAGCCTTATCGAAAGCATATTTCTTTTCAACGCCTTTGAAGTTATTGATACCTTCAATCACGCCCATCCATTTTTTCCAGCCATTGCCGAGGTGAGCATGTTTTGAAGCATATTGAATTCTAACTTTAGGGTCTTTTTCTTGATATTTATTATAGATGTCGAGAATCTTGCCGCGGAGGTCGACGCTGACAGGATAGATGACGTTAGCTTCTTGATTTACAGCCACTGAAGGAAGATATTCGTTAGTGCGAGCTGGATAGCCGAATACGAAAGTGAAGTCGCCTTCTTCAACGCCTTTCAATGAAATTGGAAAGTGATAAGCTGGTTTGTAAGGGACGTTGTCTTCGCTATATTCAACAGCCTTACCTTCTGGAGAGACGTAGATACGGAAGATTGAGAAGTCACCGGTGTGACGAGGCCATACCCAGTTGTCGGTGTCGCCGCCGAACTTACCGATATTTGAAGGAGGAGTACCGACCATACGGACGTCTTTGAACACCTCGTTATAAATCATATAATATTGATTTCCGTGATAGAAAGACTTGATTTCAAGTTCGTAGTCTGTTGTAGCTGAAGTCTCTTCTATAATCTTTGCGATGTTATTCTTAATCATCTCAGTTCTTTCTTCTGCTGTTGTGCTTTTTTCAACGCCAGCGAGGACGCGCTCTGTGACGTCTTCCATTTTCTTCAACATAACTGCTGTCAAGCCAGGACAAGGAAGTTCTTCTTCGAAGCTCATAGCCCAGAAACCGTCTGTGAGGTAGTCGTGTTCCACTGTGCTGTGATGTTGAATCCAGTCGAAACCGCAGTGATGGTTAGTGAAGAGGAGACCTTGGTCGCTGACGATTTCACCAGTACAACCGCCGCCGAATAAGACGACAGCGTCTTTCATACTGCTGTTGTTGATAGAATAGATGTCTTCAACAGTGATGTTCATACCCATCTCCTGCATCTCTTGTTCGTTGTTTTGTAACAACATAGGAATCCACATTCCCTCATCAGCTCTTAGGTTTAAGCAGACTGATGCCACGATAAATAATGATAAAAAGATTTTTTTCATATTGATAAAATTTTGATTGATTTCAATTTGTGCAAAGATAATGAAAAAAGTGTAGAGTTTAGAGTGTAGAGTTTATAACTTGGTGACTCGGTGTCTTGGAGACTTGGCGATTTAAAAAAATTCCTGTAAAATCCTCCAACATTTCAACAAATTATCTGTAACTTTGCAATAAGCAAAAGTTAAGTTATGAACAGAATAAAAGAGTCTATTGAGCAAAGCATCGAGGTAAAGAACATGATTTTATCTGATGAGAAGTTGTTGCAATCTATTGAATCTGCTGTCGATGTCATTGTAGAAAGTCTGCGTAACGGTGGCAAGATTCATTTCTGCGGCAATGGAGGCAGCGCGCCCGACGCACAGCATCTAGCTGCTGAACTCAGTGGTCGCTTTTATCTCGACCGTCAGCCTCTCAACGCAGAAGCTCTGCATTGCAACACTTCATATATGACGGCAGTCAGCAACGACTACGGCTACGACTTTGTCTTCAGCAGACTTCTCACAGCATCGGGAAGAAAAGGCGATGTGCTTGTAGGAATCTCGACAAGCGGCAACAGCCGTAATATAATCGAAGCTTATAAAGTATGTAAAGAAAAAGATATAAAAATCATTTCTCTCACTGGCGCAACAGGCGGCTTGATGAAAGACTTCGGCGGAATATTAATTAATGTGCCTTCCACCGACACGCCTCGCATACAAGAAAGCCACATCATGATAGGACACATTATATGTGAACTTGTTGAACGCATAACTTGTTGAACGCATAACTTTGAACTAAGAACTTTAAACCAAAAAAAATTTATGGCAACTCACAATGAAATTGGCGCCTTAGGCGAACAAATCGCTCTGGAGTATCTTCTCGAGCGTAAGTATCAGATTTTAGAAAAGAATTGGGTGTGCGGACACAAAGAAGTCGACATCATTGCAAAAGACGGCGACACCATCGTCTTTGTCGAAGTGAAGACACGTCACAGCACCTGCCTCGTCGAACCAGAAGCGACTGTCGATGTTTATAAGCAGCGACATCTCATCTGGGCTGCAAATTCTTACGTCAATCGCTTTCAATACGACAACGACGTACGATTCGATATCATCGCTATCGTCATCGACAAGAACAACGAAAAAAGGATAGAACACATTGAAGATGCATTCTATCCTTCAGTCAGAAGTTATAAATAAGAAATTGTTATGGAAATAGTACTTGATATTAAAAATCTTATTTATACTATTCGAGGTATAAAAGTAATGCTAGATTCTGATCTCGCAAAAATATATGGCTATCAAACAAGAAGTTTTAACCAACAGGTAAAAAACAATATTGAAAAATTTGATGAAGACTTTCGTTTCCAACTTACAAAAGAAGAATATGAAAAAATCTTGATGTCAAAAAATTTGACATCAAATTGGGGAGGAACCAGAAAGTTACCTTTCGCATTTACAGAACAAGGTGTTTATATGCTTATGACTGTTTTAAAAGGAGAACTCGCTATAAAACAAAGTAAAATTCTAATTAAGGCTTTCAAGGAAATGAAAGATTTTATAATAGAAAACAATAATCTTATTGAAAACAGGGAGTTACTTCAAATAGCAATTCAAACATCTCAAAATACATCTGATATTGCACACATAAAAAACACAATGATTAATAAAGATGATGTGTTGAAAATAATTAAAGATTTTACAGATATTCACATTAAAAAAGAATATCTGATTTTGAATGGAGAAACAGTTGAAGCAAACTTAGCTTATGATAGTATATATAAAACTGCCAAAAATAAAATATATGTGATAGATAATTACATAGGATTAAAAACCCTCGTGATGCTTAAAAATGTAGATCCCAATATTACTATTACTATCTTTAGTGACAATATCAGTTATGGTTTACATCAAAAAGAATTTATAGATTTTTGCAAGCAATATCCTAAAATATCTATTACCTTTCGCAAGACTTGTGGTATTTTTCATGATAGATATATTATTCTTGATTATAATGATAAAAATGAACAAATATATCATTGCGGTGCTTCTTCAAAAGACGCTGGCAATAAAATTATGAGCATTTCTAAAGTTAATGAAAATCACGTTTATCATCAAATAATAGATACTTTATTAAACAATCCTATTTTGACATTAAAATAAAAAAAGGATAGAACACATCGAAGATGCATTCTATCCTTCTCTTAATAAGTCACCGAGACGCTAAGACATCAAGTCACTAAGATTTCTTGGTGACTCGGTGTCTTGGAGACTTAGTGTCTTTTATCCTACTGAACTTCCTGGAGCTACAGGCTGACTTGGTGACATGACAACCAATCTTCCGTCTTTGTCTTCAGCTGACAGGATCATGCCTTCGCTGACGATGCCTTTTAATTTACGTGGCTCGAAGTTAGCGATGAAGCATACTTGCTTGCCGACTAATTCTTCAGGATTTGGATAATATTTTGCGATTCCTGAAACGATAGTACGTTTGTTCATACCGTCGTCAATCAAGAATTGTAATAACTTATCTGCTTTTGGAACTTTAACGCATTCTAAAACAGTACCGACTCTGATGTCCATCTTGCCAAATTCATCGATGTTGGTGTTAGGTTTGATTGGATTTGGAGCCCATGCGTTGAGTTCGTTTTGTTTCTTTGTCTCTTCCAACTTATTGACTTGAGCTGCCACTGTCTCGTCTTCAACCTTTGTGAACAACAATTCAACTTCGCCGATAGTAGCGTTTTCGTTCAATAATATTGTTTCCTTAGCTTGATTCCAGCTGCTTACTTCCAAGCCAATCATTGATTGTAATTTCTTAGCTGAGAATGGCAAGAATGGCTCTGACAAGATAGCGAGTTTAGCGACGATTTGCAATGAAACTGCGAGAACTGTCTTGACTCTTTCAGGATCTGTCTTGAATTGTTTCCATGGTTCGTTTTCTGTGAGGTAACGGTTACCGAGACGAGCAAGGTTCATCAATTCTGACAATGCTTCACGGAATTTATAAGTATCGAGAAGGTTAGCGATTTTGTCAGGATATTGATTCATTTCTTCGATAGCTGCTTCGTCTTTTTCGTTAAGGTTAATCATAGCTGGAACCTTACCTTCGAAATATTTATGTGTAAGAACCAAAGTACGGTTTACGAAGTTGCCGAAGATAGCGAGTAATTCGTTGTTATTTCTATCTTGATAATCTTTCCAAGTGAAGTTGTTGTCTTTTGTCTCAGGAGCGTTAGCTGTCAAAACATAACGAAGGACGTCTTGTTTTCCAGGGAATTCTTCGAGATATTCGTGTAACCAAACAGCCCAGTTACGAGATGTAGAAATCTTGTCGTTTTCGAGGTTGAGGAATTCGTTAGCTGGAACGTTTTCTGGAACGATATAATCGCCGTATGCTTTCAACATACATGGGAAGATGATGCAGTGGAAAACGATGTTGTCTTTACCGATGAAGTGAACGAGTTTTGTTTCTTCGTCTTTCCACCATTTTTCCCAGTCTGTACCTCTTTCTTTACATACTTCTATTGTGTTAGAGATATAACCGATTGGAGCATCGAACCAAACGTAAAGCACTTTGCCGTCGGCTTCTTCAACAGGGACAGGCACGCCCCAGTCGAGGTCGCGGGTAACAGCACGTGGCTGGAGACCGTTGTCGAGCCAGCTCTTCACTTGACCGTAGACATTAGGTTTCCATTCTTTATGACCTTCGATAATCCATTCGCGAAGCCATTGTTCGTATTGGTCTAAAGGAAGATACCAGTGTTTTGTTGATTTCTTGACGAGTTCAGCGCCGCTGAGAGCTGAGTGAGGGTTGATGAGTTCATCTGGGCTCATTGAAGAACCGCATTTCTCACATTGGTCGCCGTAAGCGTGGTCGTTGCCGCACTTAGGGCAAGTACCGATGATGTAGCGGTCTGATAAGAATTTGTTACGTTCTGGGTCGAAGAATTGTTCTGATTCTCTTTCGATGAATTTGCCTTCTTCGTAGAGTTTCTTGAAGAAAGCAGCTGCTGTCTCATGGTGAGTCTTTGAGCTTGTACGAGAATAGATGTCGTAGCTGATGCCGAGTTTTTCGAAAGAATCTTTGATTATATTGTGGTATCTATCGACGATATCTTGAGGAGTGCAGCCTTCTTTTTCAGCTTTGATAGTGATAGGCACGCCGTGTTCATCTGAGCCGCCTACAAACAAAACCTCTTCACCTTTCATTCGGAGGTAACGAACGTAAGTATCTGCTGGGATATAAACACCTGCCAAGTGACCAATATGCACTGGACCATTAGCATAAGGTAATGCTGTCGTTACCGTGTAACGTTTGAAATGTTTGTCGTTATTTTCCATTGTCTGTAGTTTTATATGATATTAATTAAGGTGCAAAGATAATAAATATTTTTCTGAGAAATGTTAATAAGATTTGTCTTCTTACAACCCAAATTTAATCAAGTTTCTATCAGTTTCTCCAGCCTTATCAAATTTATTCTGTTTGTATGAATTGAAGTTATAAGAGACACCTATCCACAACATTCTGCTTTTCTGCTTGCTGATGTTAGTAAGGTCATAAATTCTGTTGTAAGAATGAACTTCCCATTCGTAAGTGTTGAAGACATCAGTGACAAGCAGCGATAATGTCAAGGCTCCTTTCATGAGTTTCTGCTTAACACCAACGTTCATCTTATGAGTGAAAGATGTTGTGAGCTGCGGATAATATTGCGGAGTCATGATGAAATATTGCAGCTGCAGGCTTGTCGTCTTTCTCGGAATAAAATCGAACATGATATTAGAATTGTTTGACCATCCTTCATTGTCGATATCAGCTCCGTCAAAAACACCTTTCGTCATAACATAGAAAGTGTTTGCACTCAATGTCGCTGTCATCCATTCCAAAGGGTAAAACTTCAATGACAAATCAAGACCACTCTTCATATCTAAAGCAGCATTGATGTAAGTTGTAATTAATAGACTATCGATAACCTCCGTGACTTGTGAAATATAATCGGTAGTGTAGTTGAAATAAGCGTCAGCGAAAAGATTGAATTTCTCTCCTTTTATGTTATATGTCAAATCGAGTTTGGATGTCTTTTCCGGATGCAGATTCATATTGCCTTGTTCGTATGTCATAGCATCGACCATGCTCATATAAGGATTCAGCTGAGGATATGTTGGTCTTCCTATTCTGCGAGAGAAAGCGAGCGACAAATCTTGTTTGTCAGATATTTTATATGTTCCGGAAAGACTTGGCGCAATGAAAATATCGTCGTTTTTCGTATCAATATTTTCATGCTTGCTGTCTAAAGTCACAATGCTATATTCTCCTCTCAGACCTAATTTATAATTGAACTTACCTATATTTTTTGAAGAGAAAATCACGTATGCCGCTGGAATTAATTCTGTATGCAAAAGGTCATTGCTGAATGATTGTGAATAAATCCAATTTTCATTTTCCAATGAATAAAATTCGTGATAAATTTCGTTGCTGCGATATGTCACTTTAGCTCCTGCACTCAAGGTTCCTTTGTTTAACTTTTGTTTATAATCGGTCTGGAAGTTGGATATGAAAGGACTTCCACCTGAGGTGGAATAATTCAAAAGATCATCACCAACATAATAATAAGAAGGTCTCTTTCCCCATATTTTAGACACAGAACCTCTCAAAGAAATATCAGAAATTTCTGGTTTTAAGATATGACGATACATCACAACTGCTTCGATATTATCTCTGTTCCATGTCACGTCATTATGACGATTTTCTTCATTTACAATATCACTGTTATTGATGATGTTATGCAAATCCTGCTTCACATTCAATTTTGGTGACATATATTTCAAATCGACTGTCACTGTGTTTTTCTTGTTGATTCTGAAATCAGCGCCGAGACTTACATTATTATTAAATGTATATCTGTTAGATTGCATCTGCTGTGTGATGAGACTTCCCGATTCTTTCATAAGACGAGTGAGCGAACTATTTATGATATCGTCTTCGTATTTTGTGTTGTAATTGAAACGATAAGAAGCCTTTTTGCTGTTATATGAAAAACCAGCATTGCCTGTCACAAAATGATTGAATCCGTAGTTAGCAGCGACAACTCCGCTGAATCCTTTGGCATTTTCTTTCTTCATGATGATATTGATGATGCCACCTGTTCCTTCCGAATCGTAAGAAGCATCAGGATTTGTTATGACATCGATGCTTTTGATGTTAGCTGCCGGTATTGTTGACAAATCTGTTATTGTTGTAGGAACGCCGTCCATAAGGACAAGGATGTTTTTGTTTCCACGAATTGATATTTCTTCATTTTGGATTGACACGGAAGAAGAAGCACTAAGGATGTCGATAGCGCTGCCTTTTGAAGAAGCAATATTAGCTGACGCATTGATGCTTGTATGTTCTACCGTTGATTTATGCGAGACAGCCGTAGAGGAAACAACGACATCTTCAAGCATTACGACATTCTCTTTCAAAACAACTTCACCGACTTCAATTTTAGATTTGTTTGGAATAATTCTTATCTCTTCTTTTATATAACCAACAAAGTCAAATGCAAGACGCAGTTCTTCATCAGAATGCTGCACTTTCAATGTGAAAATACCATCGTCGTTGGTGATAGTTCCAGTTATTATTTTATCATCTTGATAAACAGCTACAGAAACATAAGGAAGAGGAACTTCATTCTCATCAAGAACTTTACCTTTAATAGATGAAATATTGCTTTGCGCAAAGGCATTCATATTAAAGATAAATAACAAACATAGTATAAAAAAGTGTTTTGTAGAAGTAATGGTTTTATTTTTCATAAATAGATTTGTTTTACTACCAAAAAAAGGTGGTACTATTACCACCAATGACTTACAAAGATACTAATATTACTTAAAATAAGTTTCTCTCATAAAAATATTCTAAACTTTTTTTCCTTAATTTTGTCTTTCATTAAACATTTAAAAAAATCATCATGATAACTTTTGAAGAACAAATTCGTAACGAAAATATCAAAGATATTGCCAATAAATTGATGGCTGCAGCTCGCACAGCGCCGAAAGCAAGAGGCATAGATAATCTAGTGCTCGCCGTAGCAACCGACGATACCATAGTGACTATCGCTGAAAAAATGAAACAACTCGCCGCTGAACGCGACATGGCATTCCTCAAGCGCGACGCTGAAAATATTTTGAACTGCGGCGCAGTGATTTTATTCGGAATGAAGATTAGTCCTCTAGCTTTGAACTGCGGTGCTTGCGGATTCAAAGCCTGCGGCGACAAACCTAAAAACGTGCCTTGCTTCTTCAACGCTAACGACCTTGGCATAGCAATCGGTTCTGCTGCAGCATTAGCCGCTGACTTCAGAATAGACAGCCGCGTCATGTTCTCTGTTGGTCAAGCTGTATTGGATCTCAACTTATTACCAGAATGTAGCATGGTTTTGGCATTGCCACTTTCCGTAAGCAGAAAGAGCATTTTCTTTGATAGAAAGTAATTTTATAAGAAATTCAGAAACTCAAAATCTCAGAATTTTATGAGTATAAAAAAAGGCTAAAGGTGTGAATCCCTTTAGCCTTTTAACTTTAGTCTTTTGTCATTTATTTAATAACAAGTTTCTTTGTAACGACTTGTCCTCCGATTACGTTAACGAAATACATTCCAGAAGCAAGGTCTGAAATATCTAATATTGTACTTCCTTCAAAGACGAAGTTACGGACTTCTTGTCCTTGCATATTTACAATATGAACACAGACTTTTCCTTTATCGTAATCTGTTGTCAATCTTAAAGCATCTGTAGCTGGGTTAGGGAACAAACCAACTTCAAAAGGATCATTGTGTTCTATCAATGTCTCAACATCTGTGATAGTTTTTATATCATTACTATAAGTAACAACTTTACCTGACACTCTTAAGATTGGGTTGTCGGCTGCCAAACAGTTTGGACAACTGTTTTGTCCGTTCACACAGTCAGGATAATTTGGGTGACATTCATCAATATATGTAGGGTCTAATTCATAGAATAAATTAACCTCACCAGCTGAAAGATATTTATCGAGACTATAATCATCATATACCAATGCCAAAGATCCAGGGCACCATCCAGAGCGAGCATGATACCAAGTACCACTTTGTGGTTGACATCCAGCTGGGTTAGGACTACATGTTCTCCAAAGGTGCTGCTCATAAGTTTTTTCTCCATTGATAATGATGTTATGAGTACCTTCATAGAATTCAGCAGCATTGCCTGTGTTGTATGCACCATTGTTACCACTGCTCCAGTTATGACCAGTGGTAGTGAGTGACAACCTAGCAGATTCTGTATTTTCAGAGAACATATATTTTACCTTTGGAACCGGCTGTTGATTTCTGTAATCACCAAAATCAAAAATACCATACCAGATTTCGTTCATATTGACATATTTGTATTCTGGTTTTCCTTTTGTCATATCGAATATTGCTGTTGGATTGTAACCTTGTCCATTCCATGTCTGGAAATAAAGCTCGAATTCAACAAGACCTTGAAGTAATGTTGTATAATCTGTTACGTCCATTTTATCATCACATTCTTTACCAAAAGGTGTTACATAACGATAAAGCTCTACCCATTCTCCACGATAGTTTTTCACACGACATGAACCAACTCTGTCATATGGGTCACAATCGCCATTTATGCAATTATGATTATATATCAAATCTATCTTATTGAATGCATTGACGTGTGTTGGAAATACATATTCTTTGTAGTTATATTGTTTGCTTGGAGTTACAGCGAATTCACCGTCATAAGCTGTGACACTGATATTACCAAATTCATTAGTGACTTCGAAAGAATTAGAAACACTTGAGATTTTTCCACCTGATTGTTTAACATTAGCTGTCATATTGAATTTGCCGTATCTTGTAGGTGTCCATGAAGCATACCAATAACCATTTGATGGATCATCTGGATATGATGTTGTCAATTCTATTGTCTCACCATCGATATCGCAAGTAATTGATTCTAATTTGATAGCATCACCATGTTCTACGTAAGCACTCAAATTGATTATTATAGCTGATTCGAGGTCACTTACATAAACCATTGTTCCGTCATAAGGTCTACGTATTGTGATTTCAGGAGTATAATTGTTAGGATCTATAACTTCGAAGGTACGTGTCACAGAAGGAGCTGCTTGCCATTCTGTTGCGTTACCATTTTGAATTGCTTTAACCTTAACAACACCTTCCTCACCTGTCAATGTCAAGATATCACCATCTATTGTAGCTGGTCCCTCTAATAATTCGAAATCAACTTTCAATCCAGATGTTGATGTAGCATTTAACTTAATAGGATCAGCATAAATCAATTGGTCTGGAATCATAGGAAATTCAATGAATTGTGATGCCAATCCTGCTGGAATATGACGAACTAATAAGTTATCATATCCTGCATGTGAGCTGTTCAAGAAGAATATTCCATCCCACATAGCTGGGTCGAAACGATCGCCTGAACCTGGTTTTAAACCAGCATTGATACCTTGAATTTCTGGAACTGGCTGAAACTCACCAGTACAACCATAGTCAGAGAATAATGTAACACTACCTTCTCCACCATTAGCTTCAAGGTCTATCATGATTTTCCAACGTGTCCAACCTTTTTGTTCATAGTCAAAGTCAACAGCTAACTTATTGTTAGGTAATACAATACCATTGACAAATTTAGGTCTCTCATCAAAACCTGTAGTAGTAAAATAAATACCGCCATCTTTACTTGATAAGTTTGGATTTGGCTCTGTTGTTTCATAATTCATAGGTGGTAAAACAACACCATCGCCGTTAGCATCATAACCTACTCCAAAAACAGTTCCCCAGTGGTTACGTAAAACATCTAACTCTATTTCTATAGTACCACCTTCTGAAAAATCAAATTTAAAATCTGGTGTTGATTTATGTGTAGCAACTTCACCATAATTAGTGTTAGCATTGTCAAAGAAAACAGCTAATGATTCATCAGGTGCAGTTTGTCCACCAGCACCTAAATATTCAACTTTCATTTGTCCGCCACCAGCACTATGTGCTCTAGCAACCCAATTATCTTGACCATTTAAAATGGCATCTTCTTTATAATCGTTGAAATCCTTTGTTATGACAGTCTGCGCCTGAACAGAAAACATCATAAACAAAGATAATAACGATAATACTAATTTCTTCATAGCTTTACAGTTTAATTATCAATTTCTTACAACAACTTTCTTTGTTGTCATATTTTCACCAAGTATCTTAACAAAATAAACTCCGCTGTTTAAATCTTTAATATCTATTGTAGTACTTGTCTCAAATGAAAATTCTTTAACAATTTGTCCCAATGAATTAACTATCTCAACTTCGTTTGTTCCTTTTGTTTCTGATGTTAATGTTAATGTACTCTTAGCAGGATTTGGGAAAATATTTACATAATTATATTCATATTCATTAACATTTTCTGTTTGTAAATTAGCTAATGTGGCAACACATGCCAAGTTCATTTGTGTGAATCGTTCTGATTGTTCAAAAGAGTTAACACTTATTCCTATAACATCTTCTATTGTGTGAATGTATGGACTATAATTATCTTTATCTTCAAAAGGATAAATTCCCATAAATCCGTTTTTGTTGAAAGATTCATGATCGCTAGTTCCTTTAGTGAATTCAATATGACGAACCTCCATCTCTGGGAAATAAACATTAGCTACATTTTTATAATAATCGCCAAGAACTTCAACATTTTCTGGATAAATCAAGTCAACGTGAATTTCATTACCTGGATGTAAATATCCATTCATATCATTGTTGAAATAAGCAACAATGTCATACCCAAATTCTGCACAATATGATGCGTAAGCTTCACTGCCGACTAAACCTATTTCTTCAGCTGAAAATGCACAATATATAATTGTGTATTCAAAACTATATTGAGATAAAATTCTTGCTGTCTCTAAAACTGTTGCAACACCTGTTGCATTGTCATCAGCACCAGGAGCTTCTTGTCCACCATGACCTGATCTCTCTGAGTCATAATGACTTCCACAAATTACATATTTATCAGGATATTTTGTTCCCCATTGTGTTGCAATGACATTTGGTGATGACTCATTTACACCATATTGGAATTCAAAATGTTCAACTTCTAAATTATCTAATTCATTGAAGCCAAAACTTTCAAATTGATCATAAATCCATTGTGCAGCTTCGTATGCTTGTGAAGTATTATATTGTCTTCTACCGTAATCTTGTAAATGCTGAACTGTAGCTTCTAAGTTTTCAATGCTTACTTCATTCATTAATGTTCTAGTCATTTCATTTTCTTCTGTAAGTAAAGGAAATTCATTACGATAAACTTGAGCTAATCTTGCTGTCTTATTGTTGATAGCTACCATACCATCATTTTTGGCTGGCTTAATTTCTGTACCTAATGGCTTTACAACCAATAAATCATCATTACTGAATAAAACTTCAATGTTTTCTCTTTCAATATAACTTTGTTGATTTTCTTTTTCACAATAAACTATGTAATATAATTCATTGTCTTCAAATGATTTTTCATCTAACAAAATCATATTGTCTTCAAGATTTTCTGATGTAGCAAGTACAAAATTATCATTGTAATAATGAATATTAATGTCTTGATTGTTAAACATTTCTCTTAAATTTTGCTGATCTTTAACTTTAATCATTACAAAATTATCTGCAAACATCATTGATGTTATGCATAATGTTAATAAAAGTAAAATTGTCTTCTTCATCTTATTTATTATTATTGTTAATATTTTTCCAATACTCTGAAAATGATTCCTTTGCAAATTTTGGTAACTCTCTTCTTGATCCCCATTTTTTCTTGATATGATAACTTAATTCCATATCTTTAAAGCTGCTTCCATATTTGTCAAGATTTTTCCTGCTAGTCATTTTTTTCATTAATACATTGAAAAAATTCTTCTCACCTACTAAAGATTTATCTAGCTTAATCAAGTCTTTTCTGTTTTCTAAAAATAAATCTTTTAAAGGGATATTAACAGGACAAACCTCTGAACATCTGCCACATAATGTACATAAAGAACAGAAATGAGAGGTTTCTTCTATATCTTTTAATAATGGTAAAGAAATTGACCCAACTGGACCTGGATTATACTCATCGTAAGTGTGACCGCCTACTGTATTATAAATAGGACATACTTCCAAACAAGCTCCGCATTGTATACATGATAAGATATTTCTTTGTTTGTCTTTTGATAAAACATTAGTTCTGTTGTTATTTAGTAATATGAGATATAACTTCTGAACCTCGCCATTATTTGTCAATGGTTTGTTTATAAAAGAATATAAAGAAGATACATTATTGTTTGAATCGTATAAAGATGATAATGGCAGTAAAACGCCCAACTCATCCATAGAGCTAATCATTTTATCAATACCAGCAACGATAATATGTATAGGCGCAAAAGTACTTGATTTTAAAATATTTCCTTCATTTTCAGTCAACACTATTGTGCCAGTGTTGGAGACCAGGAAATTAGCTCCAGTTATTAAAGCTTCTGGTTGATAAATATCGTTTCTTAATGTATTTTTGGTGAAAGCTGAGAGTTGCCTCGCATTGCAACCTTCTTTTATACCGAATTTACTCGCATATAAATCAGCTACTTGCTCTGTGGTTTTATGTGCTGCAGAAAATTTAAAATTGTAAGGTTTCTCGTTAAAAGCAGAACATATAAAGTCACCGATGTTGGTATCGGTGACTTTTATCTTTTTCATTTCAAGATAAGATATCAAATCGATTTCTTCTAATGTGGTACTCTTTGTCTTGACGATTCTCTTTACTCTATTCTGACTCAAAATATCATAAATCATTTTTCTAGCTTCGTCAGAGTCGTTGGCCCACAACAAATTACCACCATTATTGGTGAAATTGGTATCGAAATCTACTAATAACTTATCTAATTTTTTAAAAGCCTTGCTTCTTATGTTAAAGGCTCTTTGTTTTTCTAGTTCTATATTTGAATAATAATTAGAACGGCTTTCAACATTCTGCATAAAAGAATCGTAACGTAACATCATATTTTCATAATGTTCGTCATCGAAAGCTATCTTTTTTGCATTCTGGTTAAAAACTATCCCTTTATCATTCATGCACACCTATTTTATTTAAGGTTAATTTTTGCAACTCTGTTAGCGTGACGTCCGCCTTCAAAATCTGTTGTCAAATAAGCTTGAACTATTTCCCAACCTAATTCGTTTTCGATGAAACGACCAGGAAGTGTTAAAATGTTAGCATCGTTATGTTGACGTGCTAATTTTCCAAGTTCTATATTCCAGCAAAGAGCAGCTCTTACGTTTGGATGTTTATTAGCTGTCATCTGTGCGCCATTGCCGCTGCCACATAAAATAATACCAAGTGGATAAACACCATCTTGAATATCTTGTGCCAATGGATGAATGTAATCTGGATAATCTACACTTTCTTCAGAAAATGTACCATAATCTTTAACTTCGTAACCGCTTTCTATCAGTCTTTCAATGATATATTGCTTCATAGCAAATCCACCATGATCGCAAGCTATAGGAATTAATCTTTTCATATTACAATTGTTGATAAATTTTTACAAAGTTAAAAAATATTTCAATGATTAAATACTATTTTTCTCACTAATTATGAATATTTTACAAAAAAAAATCAGATATTTATTTAATCTGTATATTATTACTAATCAATATTATAAGAGTTATCAACATTTTTATTGTTAATAACTCTTAAACTTGTTAATTTTATTTTAAAACTTTTTAACAAATCAACATTTTTATGTTTTGAACAAAATTTATCCTCGTTTGTTAACATGTTTAAACAAAGTTATCAACAATAAAAATAAGGGGTATTTTTGTGATTTATAATCATTTAATGAGTTATCAACAATGACTCATTCATCCAATTTTTCATATTAATTTTAATTTTAAAAAAAATATATAAAAGAATGAGATGGCTAATGGCTAAAACTTTATTATTTTAAAGTTCAATGTCAAAGTTCAGCGTCAGAGTTCAGCGTCAGAGTTCAAAGTTCTTAGTAAATAATTATCGTTTCCACTTTACATTAATTAACATTCCGCTGATGGCTGTGAAGACTACATAAAATGGATATATGAATTCGAGTGGTAGAGTCCATTTCAAAAGACTGCTTTGATTCATGAATGATGTTATGTTTTTTAAAAGCGGGAAATCTATAAAGAATTTAAGGAGTGTTAAAAGAAAATAAAGACTCCACAAGGCTGGGATGAAAAACGCGCTTACAAACAACGAAACTATGCTTAAATTGAAAAATAAAACAATGAAAGCAGTAGTTAGTATCTTCCAGTTTGTATATGCTTTGGTTTTTGAAACCCATCTTCTCCTCTGACGGAAAAATTCTGAAACGGTTTTACATGTTTTTGTTTCAACAATTGCTGATTTGCTCAATAAGAATTTCACACTTTGATGTCCATAATTTTTAACGAATTGTTCCATTAAAAACATATCGTCACCAGATGGAATGTTAAAATCTTTTCTAAATTTTTCAACTTCTAAAGCTGCTTCTCTTTCGTAAGCCATATTGGCTCCGTTGCACATAACAGGAAAACCTATATTTGCCGAACCTGCAGTGCTTCCTATCAAGCTCAAATGTTCCAAAACCTGAATCTTTTCAAAAAAAGTTTCAGCTGGCGACAACAGAACTGGAGCAAGAATCATCTTGCATTTCTTTTCTTTATAAAAATTAACAATGCTTTCAATCCATGTTGTTTTTAGAACGCAATCGGCATCAGTTACAATAACTAAATCATTGTGTGCCAAATGTAAAGCCTGCGAAATAGCATACTTCTTTCCTTCTTTTTCGGCATTGAAAATTTTTATGTTGATGTCATTATTTTCCTTAATGAAATTTTCAACTATTAATAAGGTGTTGTCTTTAGAATGATCATCAATGATTATTACTTCAAATAAATCTTTTTCAAATGTCTGATTATAAAGTGATTTTAATAATCTTTTAATATTATTCTCTTCATTTCTTGCGGCTATCAAAATTGAAACTTTAAGCTCATTTTTTTTGTTAAAAGTGAAAAATCTTTCCTTTAAGTTATATAATCCGTAAGTGAATGCAAAAATACAAACTAGATATAAAGCACTTATAATCAGTATTATATTTAATAATATTTGAAGAAGTTCAAGATTCATTTTTTCTAAAAAATTTAAAGCGATGTATTAAGAATAATCCCAAAACAGCTGGAATTGCTATGTTGAAAATCCATAATAAAGAACTTGCAGAAAATACCATAATTCCATATTCTGAACTTATATTGTTAAGTATCAACCATTTTTCAAATACTAAAATACTGACTGAACCTCTTACGGCAATTTCTGTAATTGTGATAAATGGTATCACCATCATCAATAAATATGTTAATGATATAGGTATCATTGCTTCCATATAATTTAATGGTATGTTGAAAGCCCATATTAGAAGCACGAATTGGAAGGTGTAGAGAAAATATCTTAAAAAAGATAATGTTAAAATTTTTAACAATTCCTCTTTACTATATAGTGAGAATATTTCAAAATATTCTTTAGTCTTTTCTTTAAATTTTTTTGGTATTAAAAACTGAAAATATTTTAAGAAATGAATGTTGAAATACATTATTAATAATAGTGCAATTATGGAAATTACTGCTATAAAGAAAAGTACTAAATTTTTATTAACGAAAAATATTGAAGCTAGTAATCCAATACTTACAGTCGCTATCATCTGCCCCATTCCTCCTACAATTGTAACCATAGCTGCTTTTATTCTATCTCCTTTTTCCAACATGAAAATCCTGCCAAGAAAATTGCCCATTCTGTTAGGAAAAAACATTCCTGATGTCATTCCTGTAAAAATTGAAAGAAATGATTTCCATTTACTTATATTTTCAATAGGTATGAGTTGGATTTTCCATTTTATACCTTCTAAATAAATATTAAGAGGAACTAATAAAAATGTAAAAAGTATTAATAGATAATTGTTGGTTGTAGTGACTGATGATTTCAGATCAGTCATTAGTTGTGTAATATTTTGGTTATGAAATATTTTTCTATATAAAATCCAGATGCCTAATAGTACGATTACTATTTTGATCATTATTTCTGTGAATTTTATTATTTTTGCTTTAGTATTCATAACTCTACAAAAATATAAAAAATTGGTTAAGGAAAGGATAATATTAGGCATCGACCCAGGAACTTTGATAATGGGTTATAGTTTGATTATGCAGAGAGATAAGCAGCTTTCTTTATTAAGAATGGGTGTTTTGAAGTTGAAACAATATGATAATCAAGCTTTAAAGTTAAAGAAAATTTTTGAAAGAGTTTTAGAGATTATAGACGAATATCATCCAGATGAGTTAGCCATTGAAGCTCCTTTTTACGGTAAAAATGTTCAGTCTATGTTGAAACTAGGCAGAGCGCAAGGTGTTGCTATGGCAGCTGCATTATACAGAGACATTCCAATTTTCGAATATTCACCTCGTAAAATAAAACAGTCGATAACAGGTAATGGAGCAGCGTCGAAGGAACAAGTAGCTATTATGCTACAGAAAATCATTAAGTTTGATCACTTGCCAGATTTTTTAGACGCTACTGACGCCACAGCAGCTGCAGTGTGTCATTATTTCCAACGATCACTTAATATCGTTAACGATACCGACGAAACAAAAAATGTTAAAATACCTAAAGCAAAAAAATCATCATCTAGTTGGCTCACCTTTATTAATAATAATCCAGATAGAAAACTTTGATTTTAAAAATTCAAAAATTCAGAATCTCAGAATCTCAGAAACTCAAAAGATTTAGTTTAAAGCTCAAAGTTCAGAGTTCTTAGTATTACATAAGTTTCTGATAAAACTGCCACCACTTATCTGGAAGTTCGTTTTCCATTGCCAAATCATAGTCTTCTCTTGAGCAAGGAATATAATGATGGCGTTCGTATTTTTCTCTGTCTTTGCTCTTGAAAGATAAGTCAATCCACCATTTTCCGCTCACTTTATGACAAAGGAAAATTATGTCTTCGTCAAATCCTTCTAAATTGACGATATAACGTTTGAAATCTTTGTTATTGTTGCTAGGAAAATCGTTTATACGTAAGCTGAATCCTTCAATAAAATACCAAATCATCTGTGATAAAGTATTGGCAGTCACGTTATTTATATCGTATGTAGGATTGTATTCAAAGAAACCTATTGAAGTCAGTTTTGGATTCATTCCTGCGTAACGTGTCATCTTGCAGCCGTCTTCTGATGAGAAACCATTTGGTGAATTAAATTTAACTCCCGGAGCATCGGCAGCGCGAAACGCAGAAGTGTCGATAGTTATAATGTCGGCATTACGTAGCAAAGGCTCTGTGACTTCAATATTAGCTTTTATATTTCCAATTCTATGAACATCGAAAAGTAGTTGTTTCATCAAATCTACATGATGATTATCAACATAATAACTTTGATATCCTATGTTGGTATAGTTAAAAAGAAAACTTGGCTGATGTAATATAATGTGACTTAAATAAGAATTAGAATTTAATTCTTCCTCATCTTGACCAATATCGAAACGAGGATCTATAGAAGTGATATTAACTAACTTGCCGGTATTTTCATAAACCTGGTAAATAGGATAAGTTAAATCTTGACTGCCACCTATTATAATAGGTACAATTCTATATCTCATCAAAATGCTGAAAACTCTGCTAAGAGCAAAATACGTATCATCGATATCGAAACCGGTTTTTATGTTTCCTAAGTCAATGATTTTTAAATCACTCCAATGATTATAAAGTTGATATAATGATTTTCTTATGGCATTTGGAGCATCTTTACAACCTTTGTTGTCAAAAGAATTACGTTCTTCTTCAACACCAACAATAGCAAGTTGAAACTCGTCAAGTTCTGGAAATTCCTCATCTTCTTTATATATGGTTATACTATTTCCAATTTGATTTGGACTGTATAAATTACAGCTTTCAATAAATTCTTGCTTTATCGTATTAAGAAAAACATTGATTTCCATTATATTATACTTTATCTTATTTTTTTTCAAAATTAAAAAAAATATTATAAAAATTCAGAATTTCAGAAGTTCAAAAACTCATTTTTTTGAGATTTTGAGGTTTTGAATTTTTGAGCTTTAATTATAAATTCTTTCTTACCTTTGTTCTTTGAATTAATAAATATGGACAATATCTGTTGATGTAGTCTGTTGTCCGTAGTCTTAATAAAGTATGAAGATATTATTTTTAGTCATAGGCAAGACCGATGAAAGTTATTTAGATACAGGTATCGGCAAATATATCAAAAGGTTAGAGCATTATATTCCTTTTGAGATGAAAGTTATTCCAGATATAAAAAACAGGAAAACCTTAACAGAAGAGCAGCAGAAAAAAGCTGAAGGTGATTTGATATTATCACAATTAAATACAGGTGACGATTTGATTTTATTGGATGAAAAAGGTAAGACTTTTACATCAGTATTGTTTTCACAATGGATTGAGAAACAGATGAATGCTGGAAGCAAAAGAATAGTCTTCGTTGTTGGCGGACCATACGGTTTTTCAAAAGAAGTTTATGACAAATGTAAATTTAAGATAAGTCTTTCAGAAATGACATTTTCTCATCAGATGATACGATTGATTTTTGTAGAGCAGCTTTATCGTGCTTTCACTATCATAAAAGGTGAACCTTATCATCATGTATAAAGACAACAGACTATAGTCAACGGACAACTGTATGTGTTAATATTATTTAACAAGAAAAAAATCAAAAAAAAGGAAAAAGTTATTGACAAAAGTGGTTCAATTTTGTATATTTGTAGACTATTAGATAATTTATTTACACTTAAAAATAATAAGACTATGGAAAACTTAATTGAATTACTGAAACAACAACAAGAAGGTTACGATGACATCAAAGCTGAAAAGAAACTAAGTCTCTTTTATCATAAAGCTCATGGTGCAGGAATACAATCATTTTTAGATGAATTCTTTGAATGGTTGCTATTGACAAAACAAATGGATTATAAAGATATCATGAAGATGTCTGATCACGATTTACATGATATGTATGAATTAGAATACAAGAAATAACGAAATTTACATTAACAAAAAAAAATACCGACTTCAAATTTGAAATCGGTATTTTTTTATTTGGATTGTTTTTTAAATTCTTAGAGTTTCATTGAGATACCAGCTGAAACACCTGTGAAACCACAACCACCAAATTCGAGATTTGCAGCGAATTTATCGTTGAAGTAGTAACGAGCACCTAAATCGAAGCCGAAGCCAAGACCTGCTGTGTGGAGACCAATTTGAAGACCTGCATAAGTATCCAAGTTATCAATGAATTGATAGTGGAAGTTACCTCTTGCTGTTAAAGTAAGGTTAATATGGCTTTCATAACCATCGTTCCAAATAAACATACCAACTTGACCACCAACAGAAATAGCATCGTTATTATTAATGAGATTTTCAACAATACCATAGTCAGCTGAAACAGCGACTGGGAAGCCACCACCGCCTAAACCTAAACGTGCACTACCAACTAATTGACCTTTGCTCATTTCTTGAGCTTGAGCACCAATACCTAAGAAGCAAATTGCTACTAATGATAATAAAAATTTTCTCATGACTTTAATTTTTTTTTGGTTAATACTATGGCACAAAGGTAATATTTTTTTTTACATACTTTAAGTATCAGAAAATTTTTTTTCTTATTTTTGTGAATTAAAATTTAAAATTATGTCAAAGATTTTTGGAACATTAATGAAGACCATATATTCAGTAGGTAATATTCCTATTGATATGAAAAAGAAGAGATTAAATCCTGTTAAAGCTCAAACTAAAGAGTTAAAGAATTTATTAAAGAAAGCATCTAATACAGCTTTTGGTCAGCATTATAAGTTTGATGAAATATTAAAATCAGAAGATATTCTTAAAACTTATAAAGAAAACGTTCCTATCTTCGATTATAATTCCATGTATAAGAACTGGTGGTTCCGTGCTTTAAATGGAGAAGAGTATGTTACATGGCCAGGAAAGATTAAATATTTTGCTTTAAGTTCTGGCACTTCAGAAGCTTCAAGCAAATTTATCCCTATTACTAGCAATATGTTAAGATCTATTAAGAAAGCTAGTATCCAACAAATTTTAGCTGCTACTAAATATGATTTCCCTTTAGATTTCTATGATAAAGGTTTCTTGATGATTGGCGGCAGTACACATCTTCAATATAATGGAACTTATTATGCAGGCGACCTTTCAGGTATCACTGCTGCAAAACTTCCTTTCTGGTTTGAATACTTCTATAAGCCAGGAAGAAAAATATCACAAACAACAGACTGGAATACCAAACTTGATGAAATGGTGAAGAAAGCACCATCATGGGATATAGGTGTTTTAGTTGGCGTTCCTTCATGGGTTCAAATCCTTTTGGAAAGAATCATCAAAGAATATAACTTAAATACAATCCACGATTTATGGCCTTCATTGTCAGCTTACGTTCATAGTGGCGTCGCTTTCACTCCTTATGAAAAGAGCTTCGAAAAACTTTTCGGTAAACCTGTTGTTTACAGCGAAAGTTATTTAGCATCAGAAGGTTATATAGCATATCAAGTTGATCTTAACAAACGTATCATGCAGCTTGTCGTTGACAATGGAATTTATTATGAATTTGTTCCTTTCAACGAAAATAATTTCGATGAAGACGGCAACATAAAACAAAATTGCAATTCTCTTACAATTAGCGAAGTTGAAGAAGGCGTTGACTATGCAATTTTGTTATCAACAAATGCTGGTTCATGGAGATATTTAATAGGTGATGTCGTTAAATTTGTCAATAAAGAAAAATGTGAAATAACTATTAGCGGAAGAACAAAGCAGTTCTTGAGTTTAGTTGGTGAACATCTTTCACAAGACAACATGAATCAAGCTGTTGAAAATATTTCCAACGAGCTTAAAGTTGATATCAACGAATTTACTGTAGCAGGTTTCCGTGAAGACAACTCTTTTGCTCACCACTGGTATATAGCTTGTGATGAACCTATCGACAAAGAATTGGCAATAAAGAAAATTGACGAACATCTTAAAGTTTTGAATGATGACTATCGCGTTGAACGTGAAGAAGCTTTGAGAAACTTATATATAGATGTTTTGCCAACACATGTCTTCTATGACTTCATGGAAAAAACTGGAAAAATTGGTGGAGCTACAAAGTTCCCACGTGTTTTGAAAGGTAAGAGATACGAAGACTGGAAAGAATTTATATCATCTTTAAATTCAGATAAATGATATTTTTAGAAGGTGTAATTATCGGATTGTCATTAGCCCTGATAATGGGTTTCGGTCCATCGTTTTTTACCTTAATTCAAACTAGCATAAGCAGAGGTTTTAAATCAGCTTTGTTACTAGATTTTGGAATTATCCTAAATGACATTTTTATTGTTGCATTGATGATGATGACAAATGTTCAGTTTAACATCAATGATAGGGAAAATGTCATATATGGAGGTATAGCTGCTGGTATCATATTGATAATATTCGGTATTTACACTTTCCTTTTATCTCCTGAAAAAATTATGCACATCAGTGAGAGTAATAATCAGAAGATAAATAGTATGAATGAGAAATTTGTTGATAAACCTAAATGGTATATTTTTCTCACCAAAGGTTTTGTTATCAACATTTTCAATCCTTTCGTATGGATTTTTTGGGTTACCTGTGTTGCAACAGCATCAAGTAATTTCAGCGGTAACAAATATTCTATGATTATTTTCTTTTTGGGTGTTTTTGCTACCGTTTTGTTTTTTGATATCCTTAAGGCAGCGGGAGCATATTCTCTTAAGAGATTTTTCACAGAAAAGATGATGAAAATTATGAACCAAATAATAGGAATAATACTGATTATATTTGGTTTGTATATCGCAGCAAGTGTAATATTTACCCCAGTAACTCTTTAATTAAAAATCAATTTTAGGATTTATTCAAAGAAATCGAACTTAATATCCTTGACATTAAGTTGAAGGTTTGTCTTTCCTTGCCAGAAGTTTTTCTCTATGCAATAACAGATTGCGAAAGGTTCTTTAGAATTGACTCTTTGATAATCACCGCCTTTTTGGAAAGCTATGCCTGGTAAGACAGTATTGCTGTCATCTTTTTGAGACATTGATAACTTAAGATGTTTTCTCTCTTGTCCGCCTACAGGGCGTGATGAACCAGTATCTACAACGTCTCTTGAAAGGAACACAGGAGCCATATTGCCTGGTCCGAATGGAGCGAATTGCTTCAAGACTCTCACGAATTTTGGAGTGATATCTGAGAAATTTATCTCTAAATCAACGTTAAGTTCTGGAATAAGTTCTTCGTTGTCGATATTATTTGCTACATACTCTTCAAAGCGACGAGCAAATTCTTCGAGGTTTTCTGGTTTTAACGACAAGCCTGCAGCATACTTATGACCGCCGAAGTGTTCTAATAAATCAGAGCAGTTGTCGATAGCGTCATAAATATCGAAGTTTTTGATAGAACGAGCAGAACCTGTGATGAGGTTGTTCGATCTTGTTAAAACGATAGTAGGTCTATAGTAGCTGTCTGTGAGTCGTGATGCAACGATTCCGATAACGCCTTTATGCCAGTTTTCGTTAAATATAACGGTGCTTTTGGCATTGAGGAGTTTTTCGTTTTGTTGAATCATTGAGAGAGCTTCTTCAGTGATTTTATTATCGAATTCGCGACGTCTCACGTTAAGGTCGTTTATTGAAGATGCTAATTTTTCAGCATGTTCTTTTCTTTCAGCGATGAGCAGTCTCACTGAGTCGCTGGCTTTTTCAAGTCTTCCTGCAGCATTGATACGAGGTCCAATCATGAAGACCAAGTCGCTGATAGTTACTTCCTTATTAAGTACGTTTTGAGGTTGTTCAGAATTCGTTGAAGGTTCCTCTTCCACTCTGTGGACATTAGCGTGGCTGAGGACTGCTTCAAGTCCTGGTCGTGGATTTTTGTTTATGAGCATAAGTCCGTAATAAGCAAGGACTCTGTTTTCTCCGGTGATAGGAACGATGTCGGCAGCGATACTTACAGCCACTAAATCAAGAAGTTCGTACACTTCTTCTATAGGGCGATTCAGACTCATTGACAAAGCTGTTATGAGTTTGAAACCCACGCCGCAACCAGATAATTCTTTATAAGGATATTGGCAATCTGGACGTTTGGAATCTAATACTGCTACAGCATTAGGAATTTCATCGCCTGGACGATGGTGGTCGCAAATGATGAAATCGATGTTACGTTCGTTTGCATATTCTATTTTATCGACAGCTTTGATACCGCAGTCAAGGACAATGACGAGGCTGAAGCCATTTTCTGCAGCATAATCTATACCTTTATAAGATATGCCATAACCTTCCTCGTATCTGTCTGGAATGTAGAACTCAATTTTCTTCTTGCTGATGAAATTTTTGAGATATGTGTATATCAAAGCTACGGCTGTTGTACCGTCAACGTCATAGTCGCCGTAAATCAAGATTTTCTCTCCGTTTTCGTAAGCTTTCTTGACACGTTCAACAGCCTTATCCATATCTTTCATCAAGAATGGGTCATGAAGATGTGTTAAAGAAGGACGGAAGAAATCTTTGGCTTCATCATAATTTGTAATACCACGTTGGACAAGCAAAGTGGCGAGATTCTCATCAATGCCTAAAGCATTCGATAATTCGCCAACAATTTGTTTATCAATATCTTTATTTATAATCCAACGAGTATTCACATTAAAAAAATTTGACTTGTAAAATTACAACAAATAAATCCGATAAGCAAGTTTTTTTATTGAAAAAATCAAAAAAAATAATCGTTTAATATTCAGGATTTTATAAAAGACAACATGTCAACAAGACTATAAGACTATAAGTTTTTGTTAAAAAATTTAAACGCTTGTGGTCTTGTAGTCTTGTGGTCTTGTAGTCTTAAAAAAAACTTCAGAAAACACTTTTATAAATGATATATATTTCTTATTATTGCAATATGTTTAACCTAAAAATTCGTGTCCCTTGAAAAAGATTAAAACCTGCTTAATATCAGTCTTTTACAAGACTAATTTAGATAAAATAGTTGCTTTATTAAAGGAGCAAGATGTTCAAATTTATGCTACTGGCGGAACATACGATTTCATTAAAGAACTCGACGATTCTGTTAAGACAATAGAATCTCTTACTTCATATCCTTCAATTCTCGGTGGTCGTGTGAAGACATTGCACCCAAAAGTATTCGGCGGTATCTTAGGCCGTTTGCAAAATGAGAAAGATGTCGAAGAAATGAAGCAATATGAAATCCCAGCTTTCGACCTCGTTATCGTTGACCTCTATCCTTTCGAAGAAACAGTGAAGTCAACAGACGATCCAGCTAAGATTATCGAAAAGATAGACATAGGCGGTATCTCATTGATTCGTGCTGGTGGCAAGAACTTCAACGAAGTCGTCATAGTTCCAGATTCTAAATATTATGTTGAGTTTATGGAACTTTACAAAGCTCAAAATGGTTGCACAAGCCTCGAAGATCGTAAACGTTTCGCAAAATATGCTTTCGCAACAAGCTCACATTACGATGGTATGATTTACGACTGGTTCGCAAAAGATGATGAATCAAAAGACTTGAACATCCATATCGACAATCGTAGCGAGTTACGCTATGGCGAAAACCCTCATCAAAAAGCTGTTTTCTACGGCAAACTCGATGACGTTTTTGAAAAGCTTCACGGAAAAGACTTGTCATATAACAATTTGTTAGACTTAGAAGCTGGTCTTAACCTCATCCGCGAATTCGACGAACCAACATTCGCAATCTTGAAACATAACAATCCTTGTGGAATCGCATCACGTCCAACAATAGCAGAAGCTTATCAAGCAGCTTTGGCAGGCGACCCTGTTTCAGCATTCGGCGGTGTTTTCGTAAGTAACAAAGCTATCGACATTGAGACAGCTGACGAAATTAACAAGATGTTCTTCGAAGTTATAGTAGCTCCAGAATATAACGAAGGCGTTTTGGATATCCTCTTCGCAAAGAAAAACAGAATCGTCTTGAAACTCAAATCAAACGATTTCCCAACAACAGTATATAAATCAGCTCTTAACGGTATCTTAGCTCAAGATCGTGACCTTCATACAGAAACTCTTGAAGACTTCAAATCTGTTACAAATAAAAACATTGAAGCTCAAGAAATTGAAGACTTGATCTTTGCAAATAAAATCGTTAAACACAGCCGTTCAAACGCTATCGTTCTTGCAAAGAACAAGCAATTGTATGCTTCAGGTATGGGTCAGACTTCACGCGTTGATGCTTTGAGACAAGCTATCGAAAAAGCTAAGTCATTCGAATTCGACCTCAATGGCGCAGTTATGGCTTCTGATGCTTTCTTCCCATTCGCTGACTGTGTTGAAATAGCTCATAATGCTGGCGTTACAACAGTTATCCAACCTGGTGGTTCTATTAAAGACCAAGACTCTATCGACTATTGTAATGCTCACGATATGGCAATGGTATTCACAGGCTATCGTCACTTCAAACATTAAAAAATTGTCAAAATGGGATTGTTTTCATTTTTCAATAAAGAATTAGCTATAGACTTAGGCACCGCCAACACCGTCATTATCTATAATGATAAGGTGGTTGTTGACGAGCCTTCTATCATAGCGATACAAAGAGACGACCAAAAAGTCATGGCTGTTGGTAAACGTGCTATGATGATGCATGGTAAGACTCACGAAAACATCAAGACCATCAGACCTTTGCGCGATGGTGTTATCGCTGACTTCCAGGCTGCTGAGTATATGCTCAGAGATATGATAAAGATGATAAACTTCCATAACAGCATCTTCCCTCCAGCATTGAAAATGGTTATCTGCATTCCTTCTGGTATCACAGAAGTTGAAGAGAGAGCTGTTAAAGACTCTGCTGAACAAGCTGGTGCTAAGGAAGTACGTCTTATCCATGAGCCTATGGCAGCTGCTATCGGTATCGGCATCGACGTTCTTGAACCAATGGGTAATATGATCGTTGACATAGGTGGCGGTACTAGTGAAATCGCTGTCATCGCTCTCGGCGGTATCGTGAATAACAAGTCAATACGTACTGCTGGTGACGACTTCACTGCTGAAATCGTTGAGTATATGCGCAAGCAACATAATATGTATATAGGTGAGAGAACAGCTGAAATGATTAAGATTGAAGTTGGTTCAGCATTGACAGAACTCGACAATCCACCAGATGAATATGCTGTTCATGGTCGTGACCTTTTGACTGGTATTCCAAAAGAGATTAAGGTAAACTACTCAGAAATAGCATATTGCTTGGATAAGAGTATCTCTAAGATTGAGACAGCTGTGCTTAACGCTTTGGAACAGACACCTCCAGAATTGGCAGCAGATATCTATCGTACAGGTATCTACTTGACAGGTGGCGGTGCTTTGTTGCGTGGCCTCGACAAACGTTTGCATGCTAAGACAAAATTGCCTATCCACGTCGCTGATGACCCATTGAGAGCCGTAGCTCGTGGTACAGGTATCGCTCTTAAAAACTTTGACAAATTCCCATTCCTGATTAAATAATCTGGATTGACTACATGTATAGTTTATTAAATTTTTTAAAAAAATATAGTAACGTCTTACTGTTTTTGATATTGGAAGTGTTGTGTATCATAATGTTGATAAATAACCTTCCATATCAGAAACGTAAATTGACAAGTGTTGGTAATGCCATATCCGGCAGTTTATTCAAAACCAAAACCAATTTTACCGACTATTTTTCCTTGAAAGAAGAAAACGAACTGATGGTTGAGCATAATGCTTATCTGATGAGTCAGTTGTATAAAATAAACGCAGACACTTCTTTCTTAACAGATTCTATATCTTTAGATTATAACTTTATTCCAGCTAATGTTATCAACAATAGTGTTGATAATGTCAATAACTTTTTGCTTATCGACAAGGGAAGAAAAGATGGAATAAAGAAAGACATGGGTGTCATTTGTGAGAAAGGTGTAGTAGGAAAAATTGTCAACGTGACAGATAATTATGCCTCTGTGATAAGTATGTTACATCCATATTCTGTTGTCAGTGCAAGATTTATCGACAATCAGCATATCGCTAATGTGACATGGGGCAATCTGGATTATCGTTACGGTACTGTCAACGATATTCCTTTGCATCTGACTCCAAAGAAAGGAGACACACTTGTGACTAGCGGCTTCTCTAATATATATCCAGCTGACATCATGATTGGAACTATTGAAGAGATGCTAGAGTCTGATTCGAAAGACTTTAACTCCGCAAAGATTTGTTTCTCTACAAATTTCAGCACCTTACGTCACGTTTTTGTAATAGAAAATTTACATCAGACAGAAATAGATTCACTTACCATAAACCAATGATATTATGAACAACAGACTAATTTTAAATTTCTTACGATTCATTGGCTTGCTTCTTTTGCAAGTTTTGGTGGTAGATAATGTCCGTCTGGGTTATTATATACATCCATACGTTTACGTTTTGTATATTTTCATGTTGCCTTTTAACATTCCTAATTGGCAGTTGCTATTTGCAGGATTCACAATGGGTTTGGCAGTCGACATGTTCAATGGAACGCCTGGGTTGAATGCCGCAGCTACAGTGTTTATGGCTTTCGTCCGTCCTTTCGTGATAAATGCTATGACGAGAAGAAAAGACATCAACGAAAACGACGAGCCATCGCTGAGTAATATGGGTGCCAGCAGGTTCCTGGTATATGCGCTGATTTTGCTGTTGGTGCATAACATTGTGTTATTCACATTGGAAGCATTTAGCTTTAAGCTCATAGGAGTGGTGTTCTTACAGACATTATTGAGTGCATGTAGCTCTTTAATGTTAATATTTATTATACTTTTATTATTCAAGAAAACTAAGAAGAAATCATTATAAAATTATATCGTTATGAAAATTAGATTATTATCATTAGTAGTTGCATTATTGGCTTTAGTATCATGCAGCAAACCTACATTCGATGTTAAGGTTGAATTACAGAATGCAGATGGAAAAATGGTGTATCTCCAAAAATTTGTCGACAAAAAATCTACAATTATCGATTCTGTTTTGATGCAAGGTAATGTTGCGAATTTTACTGTTGAAGAAGGTAATCCTGCAACATATTATTCAATTAGAGTTGAGAAAGTAAGATATCCAATAGGATTCTTCAGTGAAAACAATGATGTTACAATTGTTGGTGACGTTAAAGATAATTCAACAATACAAATTACAGCATCATACGCACAGCAACTTGTTAATGAGTATGAAGCAGAAAACAGAAAATTCAATAATCAGCTCAGAGAGTTGGGTAAGAATTATGAGATAGCTGCACAAGCTAATGACGAAGCTGCAATGGAGAAGATATATGATGAATATGACCAAGTTGAGAAGAATCAAACAGCTTACAGAAACCTTTTCATCTCTAAAAATTACAGCAGCTTTGTATCTCCATACATATTATATAACAACCGTTTGAATTACGAACTTAATGAACTTGAAGACTTTGTTAATCATTTTAATATTTCACAAGATAATGAGTTCGCACAACTTTTAAATGAATATATCTTGAAACTTCAACGCGTTGCAGTCGGTCAGCCATATCTCGACTTCACACAAGAAACTCCAGAAGGAACATTATTGTCATTGTCAGAACTCGTTGGAAAATCAAAGCTTTTATTAGTTGACTTTTGGGCTTCATGGTGTGGACCATGCCGTGGTGAAAATCCCAATGTCGTTGCTGTTTATAAAGAATATCATGAAAAAGGATTTGACGTCATCGGCGTTTCTTTGGATATGAAAAAAGAAAACTGGATTAAAGCTATTGAAGATGACGGTCTCATTTGGCATAATGTCTCAGACCTTAAATATTGGAACAACGAAGCTGCTCAAGATTATGCTGTTTCTTCAATCCCAAGCAACGTCTTGATTGATGAAAACGGTACTATCATCGCTAAAAACTTAAGAGGCGAAGATTTAAGAAAAAAGGTTGAGGAATTACTTAAGTAATTTTGTTTATCTGAAAAAATATTAACATGAAAAAGCTTATTATTTCTTCAGTGATGATTTTGACATTATTCGCTTGTGCAAAAAATACTTTCAAGATTGATGTCGAAATGACTAATGCAAACGGAAAACTCGTTTATCTCCAGAAGATAATCGACAAAGAATTTGTTAATATTGATTCAGTATTGATAAAAGATAATAAGGCGCACTTTGATGTCAAGAAAGATGATAACAGTGATGCTTATCATATCTTTATTAAAGGATGGCGTCGCGCCTTGCCTTTCTTCCCTGATAATGTTGATGTCACTATAAACGGTGATTTCAATAATTATAACAAGATTGCGATAAATGCAGCAACAACACAGCAGTATTTGGACAGCATAACAAAGGATCTGAATAGTTCTGATGATATCAAGAAAAAGGATATGCTTACAGCTATGGCAAAAGATACTAATATTGGTCCTCATAGAAATGTAGCTCCTTATCTGATTTACCGTTACAAATGGCTCTTCAACTTGGATGAGTTACGTGAGATTTTGACAAATTTCGACATGGCAGAAGCTTCTTATCTTAATAAGTTGAATGAATACATAAACCTCTTGGAACGTACAGAAGTCGGTCAGCCTTATATTGATTTTACAATGAATAACATTGAAGGAGAAACTGTTTCATTATCAGATATTGTAGGTGACAATGAACTTCTTATGATAGACTTCTGGGCTGCATGGTGTCCTGACTGTCGCGCAGAGAATCCAAATATTGTAGCGGTTTATAATGACTTTAAAGACAAAGGTCTTGATATCATAAGCGTGTCGTTAGATACAGATAAAAATGCTTGGACAAAAGCCATTTCTGCTGATGGTTTATCATGGGAAAATCATGTCTCTGAGTTGAAAGGCTGGGATTGCGGTGCTGCTACAGAATACGGTGTGGCATGGATTCCTCAAAACTTTTTAATAGATAATAATGGAATAATAGTCGCTAAGAATTTGAACGGCGACGATTTAAGAATATTTGTAGAAAATTATTTGAAGTGATATGGAAAAAGAAATAAGGATTTATAACTACGGATTAAACGAATTAAAGACTTATCTATTTGTTTTTTTGTTCGTTGCAGGTAATATCATTTTACCACAATTATGTCATTTGATTCCTGATGGCGGCAAGATGTTTCTGCCAATTTATTTTTTCACTTTGATGGCATCATATAAATACGGTGTCAAAGTCGGTTTGATGACAGCAGTATTGTCTCCTGTGGTAAACTCACTTTTCTTCGGAATGCCAGCTCTTGCTTTGCTTCCTGCAATATTGACAAAATCGGTGGTTTTGGCATTGGCAGCATCTTTCGTTGCAAACAAGACACAGAAGGTTTCTATAGTCAATTTGTTAATAGTTGTTTTAGCTTATCAATGTGTAGGAACATTGGCAGAATGGGCGATGACATCATCATTCTATGTAGCGATACAAGACTTCAGATTAGGAATCCCAGGAATGGTATTGCAATTGTTCGGAACATATTTTTTGTTGAAACTTGAACGTTGAATTTTTGGGTTGCTGAGCCTGTCGAAGCACCAAAAAATGCCTTCGACAAGCTCAGGCACCGTTGACTGTTGACTGTTGTCCGTTGACTACATTTATGAATATAGAATATTTAAAAGATATTTTGTTAAAAGAAAATCACACTATTGTGATATATAAAAGTGACGCTTCTGTTGTCGTTTCTGACGACAGGGGCGTTGCTCCTTTAATGAAACTGTTGAACGAAGACAGAGAGCAGCTTCGTGATTCGTTGGTGGCTGACAAAGTCATTGGAAAAGCCGCTGCCTTGCTCATGGTTTATACTGGCGTTAAAGAAGTCTTCACTCCAACCATCAGCGCGCCTGCTGTCATGGTGTTCGAAAAACATGATGTCAAACTCACCTACGATAAAGTCGTTGAAAGAATTATCAACAGAAAAGGCGACGGCTTATGTCCGATGGAGACACTTTGTCTGAATGTCGAAAATCCAGAGGAAGCGTTTTTAAAGATTCATAAATTCATAACCTCAAAATCCTAGAACTTTTGAATTTTTGAATTTTTGAATTTTTGAATTTCTGAGATTTTGAGTTTTTTATATTGTCCCTACAACGACAACTTTTCTGCTCCTATCCACATTTCCTTTCAAGTCAAAGATTTCAGCTTGTATGATATAGATTCCAGGTGAGACGCCACGATTATTGTCGTCGCTGCCGTCCCAATGAACTGCACCTTCGTTAGTGACAAGGTTGTTGTTGAATAAATTCCTTATCAACAATCCGTCGGTATTGAAAATCTTGATGTTAAGGCTACATCCTAAGTCTTCAATGTTATAACAAATACTACAGATGTCATCGTTGCCGTCGCCATCGGGAGAGAAAATCTCTGGAATAATACTGATTTGATTTTTTTCAATCTCGTCATTGATGGCAGCTGCCACAGAATTTTTATATCCTGGTGTTCCGTAATTGACATTAAAAGAAGCAGAGTGCCAGTTGTTTTCATCCATTGACAAATTTTCAAAAGAGATACGTTCTAACGACACGCCTTCTGTTATCGACAATAAATCGTAATGCATCTTGTCGGAATATTTCATCTCGTCAATCGGAACTCTGCCTTTGTCGCAAATAATCACATGTCCTTCTTCATTTGGAAAACTCGGAAACGACTCCACATCAAGGAAGTCAGTGTCAGAGTTAGAGTTAGTATCCAGATATTGTTCCATGACGATTTCTTTGTCTGTGGAAAGTAAGACGTAAGAATGTGGAAGCATGATTCTGCTTTCGTAACATAATTCCTTAAGAATAGTATCTGGTGGATTGGGGAAGCTTTGTTTGATAGTTCCGAACATAATATCTTTCAAGTCAATGACTTTATCCGAACGATTGTAAAGTTCAAGATAATCGACGCCTGGTGAAATAGGGTTGAATAATATTTCGTTGATGACAATATCGTTGCGACTTACTTCAGTTGGCATCCCGAATTGAGCCTTGATTTCGTTCTCAGGAGGGATGTCTTTGCAATTCGTCACATTATTAATATTGAGTGTGTATAATGCATTTTCTTCGAAATAGTAATCGAATATTAATTTGACGTAATCGTGTTTGTGTTTGATAAGTTCTGTTTTTATGGGAGATAAATTTAATTCACTAATGAAATAATTATCAATATTGTTCAGACTTTCCAGATTCATATTCTGATTAAAGAACACCTCTAACTCATTATGCGAGATTGGATTGATATGGTCGAGTTTGGGCAATATTATGTTTTCATTTGCGATGGAGTTTATCATTCCAGGAGTACCGCCAGCTTTTGCATTGGAGCTTCCCCAATTCTTTTTTCCGGCGCATGGGTTAGAGGCGTCGATTTGTTCCAGCGACCAGCCTCCGTCTTTTTTATAAGTAGAAGAATGCCATGAGATGTCGAAGTTTACACTGGAAATGAGATTCTCGTTTTCATCTATTAAAATGATGTCGCTTCCGGAGTTCGTTATCTGAAAAGAAGAGAAAGCGTGACAAATTCCAAAGAGCGACAAATCATCGATGGCGTCTTTATGGCATAATATCAGATATTCATCGGGTTGAATTTCTGTATCTTCTTTAAATGAAAACTCTTTCTTGCCAAGTATCAGTTTCCAATTCTTGATATTTATGGTTGAATCGGAGGTGTTGTATAACTCTACAAATTCCCATTCTGGAAGCCCAACACTCGGACTTGGGTCAGCCATGATTTCGTTAATTACGATATCGTTTTCGTAAGCAGTCTGTGCATGATTCGATAATGTGCAGACCATAATTAATAGTGAGCATAACAGATGTTTCATACTTTTGTGGTTTTTCTTTTTTTATACGTTTAAGGTCTCTAATAAATTCGTATTTTTGCGTGTAAAAGTATAGCTTTTTTTTAATAAAACGCTGATTTTTAACAAACTTTAACTTTTGTGTTAAAAAATGTTAAAAATGAGTTCGAAATAAGCTAAAAAGAGTCATTATTTATTAATATTTGTTAAGAAATGAAAGTCGCTGTTATAGGAGCTACAGGTTTAGTCGGTCAGAAGATGTTACAGGTTTTGGCTGAACAAAATTTGCAGATTGACGAGATCATTGTAGCGGCATCAGATAAATCGATAGGAAGAAAAGTTACATATAAAGACCAAGAGTTGACATTGATCTCTATGGACCAGGCGGTGGAAGCTCGACCAAACATCGCTATTTTCTCAGCAGGCGCGGAGGTCTCGCTACAATATGCCGAGAAGTTCGCAGCTGTAGGAACTTACGTCATCGACAATAGTTCTGCATGGCGCAAAGATAAAAACGTTCCACTCGTAGTGCCAGAGATTAACGCTTCAGACATCAGTGTCGACAATCACATCATCGCAAATCCCAACTGCACCACTATATGTATGTTGATGGCATTGGCTCCATTACATAGAAAATACAACGCCAAACGTCTGGTGATTTCTACATATCAGTCAGTCAGCGGCAGCGGTCAGAAAGGTCTCAACCAACTGGCAATGGAGCAAAAGGGCGAGGTCTGTGACAATCCAGCCTATCCTACTCAGATTCATGAGAACGTTATTCCTCATGGCGGCAATTTCCTGGAAAACGGTTACACAGCAGAAGAGGAAAAGCTCGTCTTTGAGACAAATAAAATCTTACATTCCGACATAGCTGTCACAGCTACTGTGGTGCGTGTGCCTGTTTATGGAGGACATTCCGAAAGCATCAATATAGAATTTGAACATGATTTCGATCTGGATGAAGTCAGAAATATTTTATCTGCTGCTCCAGGCGTAGTGCTTTATGACAATCCAAGTGAAAACATCTACCCTACTCCTGTCATGGCTTACGACAAGGACGATGTCTTCGTTGGCAGAATACGCCGTGACTTCAGCATAGACAAAGGCTTGAATATCTGGCTTGTGTCGGATAACATCAGAAAAGGCGCTGCTACCAACGCAGTGCAGATTGCTAAATATATCATCGAGAATTTTAACCTATGAAAATATATCACAATTTCACCGATTTTGTAAAAGTGCCTAACGCAATAGTCACAATTGGTACTTTCGACGGCGTGCATCAAGGACATTGCGCGATATTGTCCGACATGGTCGACGCTGCGAAAAAGATTGGCGGTGAGACTGTTGTTATTACTTTCTATCCACATCCTCGGCAGGTCCTGAATATCGATGCCTCAAACCTTCGTTTCATCACCAGTCAGGAGGAGAAGATAAAACATCTCGAAGAGATTGGCATTGATAATCTCATCATTGTGAATTTCACTAAAGAATTCTCGCTTCTGCCTTCAGATGTCTTCATCCGTGATTATGTGATAGAGAAAATAAATCCAGCTAAGATTGTGATTGGTTATGACCATCATTTTGGAAAAAACAGAACCGGAGATTTCAGTCTGCTTCAGGATTTGTCATCACAATATAAATTTGAGGTTCAGCGTATCGAAGCTCATGATGTTGAAAATATAGCGGTAAGTTCTACCAAGATACGTCATGCCTTACAATGTGGTGATGTGGAACATGCTAACATGCTTTTAGGTTATCAATATTCTTACAAAGGAAAAGTCGTCTCAGGAAATAAGATAGGACGAGAGTTGGGCTATCGTACTGCAAATCTCGATGTTGAGCGAGAATATCGTTTGATAGAGATGCCTGGCGTTTATGCTACATACGTCGATTATGAAGGTGAGGTTTATAAATCAATGACATATATAGGAAAGAAACCTACTATCAACGCTGGCAACGAAGAAAATATAGAAGTACATATCTTTGATTTTGACGGTGATATATACGAAAAAGATGTCAAGATTCGTTTTGTGAAAAGGATAAGAGATGAACGTAAATTCGATAGTCTTGAAGAATTAAAACAACAGATTAGCATTGACGAGAAACAGATAAGAGAAATATTATAGATTATTAACTTTAAATTATTTGATATGAAAAAAGTATTGACATTATTAGTTGTTATGTGCTTGGTTTCATTCGTGAAGCCTGTCATGGCATGTACAAATTTCTTAATCACTCCAGGAGCTTCTGTCGATGGCTCATCAATGATTTCATACGCAGCCGACTCACATGTGCTTTACGGAGAATTGTATCACTTCCCAGCAGCTGACTATCCAGAAGGCGCGATGAGACAAATCGTTGATTGGGACTCAGGCAGATACCTTGGCAGTATTCCAGAAGTAGCTCACACTTACAATGTAGTAGGTAATATGAACGAGTGGCAGCTCGCTATTGGCGAAACAACTTTCGGAGGACTTTCAGGTTTGGAAAATCCTAATGGCTTGATTGACTACGGCAGTTTGATTTATATTACATTACAACGTGCCAAGACAGCTCGTGAAGCTATCAAGACAATGGCTGAGTTAGTTGCTGAATATGGTTATATCAGCGGTGGCGAGTCATTCTCTATCGCCGACCCTAACGAAGTCTGGATTATGGAACTCATCGGTAAAGGTCAAGAAAAGGGTGCTGTTTGGGTAGCTCTCCGCATACCAGACGGTTATGTCTCAGCACATGCTAACCAAGCTCGTATCACCACTTTCCCATTGGCAAACAAACAAAACAAAAACAGTATCACATCAAAGCACCTCGACAAGCTTTTGAAGAATAAAAACATCGACTGTGTTTATGCAGAAGATGTCATTTCATTTGCAAAGAAAAATAACTTATACGCAGGACCTGATGCTCAATTCTCATTCTCAGATGTTTATGCTCCAGTAGATTTCAGTGGTGCTCGTGCTTGTGAGATTCGTGTTTGGGCTATGTTCAATCAAGTTGTCGACGGCATGGATCAATATTGGGATTATGCAACAGGCAGAAACATCAATCGTGCAAAACCATACGTAAGCGGTCAGCCACAAACACCAGAGAATTTCCCAACAAACAGAATGCCTCTTTGGGTCAAGCCAAATGAAAAGGTTAGTGTTTTGGATATGATGGCATTTATGCGTGACCACCTCGAAGGTACAGAACTCGATATGAGACAAGATATCGGTGCTGGTCCATTCGGTTGTCCATACAGACCACGTCCAATGGGCTGGGAAGTTGACGGCGTAGAATATGTTCACGAACGTGCAACAGCAACACAACAGACAGCATTCTCATTTGTAGCACAATGTCGTCCTAACACAGTCGCTGAAATCGGCGGTATAATCTGGTTCGGCGTTGACGATGCAGCAAGTACAGTATATTGTCCAATGTACACATGTATGACAGAAATTCCAAACAGCTTCAGAGTTGGCAACGGCAGCATCATGGAATATTCAGAGACAGCAGCATTCTGGGTTTTCAACCAAGTTACAAACTGGGCTTATACAAAATACAAATACATCCACCCAGAGATAGCAGAACGTCAGGCAGCATACGAACAAGGATGGGTTGAGGCAGTAGCAAATATAGATGCACAAGCAGCTACATTATATAATGAAGACCCAGCACAAGCTGTTAAGTTCCTCACAGCATTCTCAAATACAGAAGCTGAAAAATTAACAGCCGACTGGAGAGAATTTTATAAATATTTATTTGTAAAATACATGGACTTCAACATCAAGACAGCTCAGCCAACACCAAAGAGCCACAAGTTCATTGCTCCAAAAGTTGAACAACCTAAATTCACTGAAGAATATTACAGAGCTATCATAGAACAAACTGGCGATAAGCTTAGAGTTTATTGATAAGACAACAAGTCTACAAGAGAACAAGACAACAAGTAGGGATGCGATTTATCGTGTCCCTTTTGTGTTGGTCTTTAGTCAAAAAAAACTTTGGTCTTTAGTCTTTAGACTTTAGTCTTTTTTATATCTTTGCGATTTAATTAAATCATTAAAATAGTTATGAAGAAATTATTACTTGTCATCTGCGCAATGTTATCATTAAATATAGCAATGGCGCAAAAGAATGTGCTTCTTGAAGAAGCTACTGGAACATGGTGTAATAACTGTCCTTCTGGTATTTATTACATTGATTCATTGCATAGTGTGTATGATAATATCATTACGATAGCTGTTCATACCGATTGGCCAACACAGAAAGACCCAATGTCATGTCAAGAATATGCTGAGAAGACAAAACTCACATCAGCTCCATCAGCTAATATTGGCCGTAATTATACAGGTAAAAATGTAGACGAATGGTTTGCATCAGTTGCAGAAGAAATGAACAGACCAGCTAAAGCTAGCGTTGAGGTGACAACAGAATTCGATGAGGCAACACGTTTGTTAACATCTGTCATCACAGTTACAGCTCTTGAAACAATGGAAGGTACATATACAGTTGGTGGTGTCGTATGTGAAGATGCTGTTACAGGAACAACAGCAGCATATAGCCAAGCTAACGTTTATGCAAATATGTGGACAAAGATGGGTGGTTTTGAAAACATGCCTGACCCAATACCATCATATATGATTGCTTATGACCATGTAGCTCGTCAATTGCTTGGCGCTTACGAAGGTGAAGGCGGTTTCCCAATGGTACTCGCAGCTGGTGAAAAATACGCTCAGACATTCACATATTATCTCCCAGAAGAATATAATCACAATTACGTAAGAGTCGTTGGTATCCTTTTAAATGGTAATGGTACTGTCGACAATGCAGGCATCAGCCAATATGTTAATGGCATGTCTAATGCAGCTCCAAAATTCACATCAACACCTGTTTTAAATATTCCAGCTGACGTAGAATATATTTATAATGTATATTTCCATGATACAGACGACAAAGACCTTATTATCAATGCAGAATATAAACCAGAATGGTTAACATTAGAACAAACAAGTAACAAGTCTGCATTTCTCAAAGGCAAAACTTCAGAAGCAGGTGAATATACTGTAGTATTGGCAGTCAGCGATGGCGAGACACAAACATATCAAGAATATACAATCGTTGTTGAAGAGTCATTGAACGCAAGTTGGGAAACATTAGGTGAACGCGCTTTCTCACAAGTAGGTTACGGATTTATCTTCGGAACATGTTCTTACGATGGCGATGTTTATACATTCTTATATGAATCAGGTTTGCCAACACTTTATAGATACAGCTCAAAAGAAAAAACATGGAAGAAGGTGTCAACAATAATGGAAGAAATGGGTTACGATGGTAGCGTTGCAGCTGGCACAGACGGTGTTTATGTTACATATACTCTTAAATCAAACAACTTGATTAAAGTTAAGAAATATGCTAACAACGAATGGTCAGATGTTGGTCAAATCGGTAAGATAGGTTCAGTTCCAAAGATTGCTGTCGATGCACAAAATAGTGTTTTCGTATCATATAATGATGCAAATGAAAACAACCGTTATTATTCAGACAGATATAAAAATGGCAACTGGGAAAGAATGGGTGACAACCACATCTCATCAGGTGGTGGCTCATGGGCAAGATTAGCTCTCGACACCAAAGGTGTTCCTTATGTATCATGGGTTGACTTCTTCGCAGGTAACAAATTATACGTTTCTAAACTTGTTGGTGACCTTTGGTTACAAGTAGGTGGTGAGCCTGTATCAGAAGAGAACTATATCTCTAAAAACAGCCAAGACCTCGCTATAGATGCTAACGGAAACGTTTACGTTGCATACTGCGTAAAAGGTACAGATCAATTGGCAGTATATCGTCACAATGGTTCTGAGTGGGAAATGTTAGGCGACAATATCGCAGGTGGTACAGTTAAAGGTATTGACGTTGCCATAGACAATGAACAAAACTTATATGTAGCATACGCTGACGGCAACTTCGGTGACAAGGTTTCTGTAATGAAATATAATGGTACAGAATGGTCTGTTGTAGGTCAAAAAGGCTTCACAGAATCAAGCACAGATTCTTACATGGCAATGACATTACACAAAAATTCTCCATGTGTTGTTTACACTGACATCGCTAAGGGTAGCAAAGCTTCAGCAAAATACTATGCAACAGCAACAAGCTTATATCCAGCATCAAATCTCCAAGCTAAAGTTGTTAATAACGATATTGAATTAACATGGACTGCACCAACAGAGGCTACTCCAATAAAATACAATATCTACAGAAATGAAGCTTTGATTGGAAATACAGCTCAAGTTTCTTACGTTGACGAAGACTTGGAATCAGCAACATATACTTATGCTGTGTCTGCTGTTTATGACGAAGGCGAATCAGAAACAGTTACTGCTACTGTTACTCTCACAGTTTCTGTTGAAGAAAACAATGAAATAGCTTTCGTGATGTACCCAAATCCTGCTAAAGACTTCGTAACTATCGAAAGCGCAATGGACGCTGTCGTTAAGATTTACTCTGTAAACGGTCAAATGCTTTCACAACAAAATATCAGTGAAGGTATCAGCACAATAGACCTTTCAAATCTTAATGCTGGCATGTACTTCATCAGCGTTAACGAAACAATGGTAAAAGTTGTGAAACAATAATAAGACAACAAGTAGAGACGCATCATAATGCGTCTCTATTTTTTTTGTCAACAGAGACGCATCATAATGCGTCTCTATTTTTTTATAATTATGCATTATGCATTATGAATTGACTTATAAAGTTGAAAGACTTGTTCTGCTATGTTTGTTCCTTTGTATTTCTGAACGTATTCTTGGCTTGCTGTGATACGTCTTTTGCATTCTTCCTTGTCATTAAGTAAATGCATCACAGCCGCTGACATGCCTTCTGCGTCGTCAGGATGGACGTAGAGACAGTCAGGACCTCCTGCTTCTTCAAGACATGAACCTGTGCAGGCAACGACTGGCAAACCGCTTAGAATGGCTTCTATGACAGGAATGCCGAATCCTTCATATCGTGATGGATATACGAAAACTTCTGCCTTCTTATATATGACGTTCAATTCATCATCGTTAACGCCACTAAGCAGATGCAGACGAGATGATACTCCTATACTATCTGCTTCTTTTATAACCTTATCTGCATACTTTGTCTTCTTACCGACAGCAACGAGATGAACATCGCTTGGCAATAGATTTAATGCTCTTACCGCTAACAATAGATTCTTACGTTCTTCTATCGTTCCTACACAAAGTAAATATCGTTTCGGTAAGTCGTATTTTTCTGTCACGACATTCATATCTTGTTCAGATGGTGTGGTCGTAAACTTAGGGTTACAGCTTTGATAAATGACCTCAATCTTTTCAGCGTTTATCTTGCCGAATTCCAAAATGTCACGCTTTGTACATTCAGATATCGCTATTATGCGATCTGCTTGTTTTATTGTCTTATGAAACTTCCATGTATATATTTTTCTGTCGAGCCAGCGATAATATTCTGGATGGCGCAAGAAGATGAGGTCGTGAATGGTGACGACGCTTTTAATGCCGTTTTCCTTTAATCCTATAGGAAGCTCGCCGCTGAGGCCATGATATATCTGAACCTTGTCTTCAGTGAGCTGCTTGACGATTTTTTTTGTACGCCATAAGGCTTTGTAAATTTTGCCGTGTCTTTTTTTAGGGAAGACAAAAGCTGAATTGTTAGATTCAATGATCTGGTTTCTTAACTCGTCGCGTCCCTTGTCGGGTGTATATAACAATAATGTATTGTCGGTGTTGCAACGAATCATATCGTTTATCAATGTCCTGCAGTAATTGCCTAATCCAGTGCCATTGTGAACGATACGTTTTGCGTCAAAACCAATGATCATTGAATCTTTCATCGGATATTTTTTTTGATATATCTTACTTGATAGCTGCAATGCCAGGGAGTTCCTTGCCTTCGATAGCTTCCAACAATGCGCCGCCGCCTGTTGATACGTAAGAGACCTGGTCTGCTAAGTTGAACTTGTTGACACATGCTACTGAGTCGCCGCCGCCTATCAATGAGAAAGCACCGTTTTTGGTAGCTTCTACTATAGCCTCGGCGATAGCGCGTGAGCCGTTTGAGAAGTTGTCGAATTCAAAAACTCCACATGGGCCGTTCCATAAGATAGTCTTTGAGTTTTTGATGACTTCGCCAAATAACTCTCTTGTCTTAGGACCGATGTCCATGCCTTCGTAAGCTTCTGGGATATCCATTGGGTCTACTACCAAAGTGTTGGCGTCGTTGCTGAAATCGTCGGCAACGACAGCGTCTACTGCTAATACCAAGTTGACACCTTTATCTTTAGCTTCTTGTAATAATGAGAGAGCTAAGTCGAGTTTGTCGTTCTCGCATATTGACTTGCCGATATTGCCGCCGAGAGCTTTCTTGAATGTGTATGTCATGCCGCCGCAGAGGATGAGGTTGTCGACTTTGTTGAGAAGGTTCTCGATGATCTCTATCTTTGTTGAAACTTTAGAACCGCCCATGATAGCTGTGAAAGGACGTTTGATGTCTTTCATGACTTTATCGACAGCTTCAACTTCCTTACCCATGAGGAAGCCGTACATCTTATGTTCTGCATCGAAATAGTCAGCGATGAGAGCTGTTGAAGCATGAGCGCGGTGTGCTGTGCCGAAAGCATCGTTGATGTAATAGTCAGCATAAGAAGCCAAGGTCTTGGTGAATTCTTTTTGACTTTCTTTGAGAGCTTTCTTAGCTTCGTCGTAGCCTTCCTCACCTTTTTCTATGCCGCGAACCTTGCCTTCTTCTTCAGCGTAGAAACGGAGGTTTTCAAGCAAAAGAACATCGCCGTTTTGCATATTAGCGATTTGTTCTGCAGCCTTCATGCAGTCGTCAGCGAAAGCTACTTCCTTGCCTATGACTTGGCTTAAGTAAGCCACTATATGTTTGAGAGAATATTTTGGGTCTGGGTTTTTCTTTGGACGACCGAGGTGTGACATCAAAATGAGTTTGCCGCCATCGTTGATGACCTTGTTGATAGTAGGCATCGCAGCGCGGATACGAGTGTCGTCAGTGATGTTGAAGTTCTCGTCCAATGGGACGTTGAAGTCGACGCGAACGATAACGCGTTTTCCGTTGAAATTAGTTTGTTCGATGTTTGTCATAATATATAATGTTTAGTGTTTGTTTTCTTTAATGTTAAAAAATATTAACGGAACAGTTTCTCCACTGCCTGGATTGTCTTAGGCAATACGAGTACCACTACTCTATCTTCTGCTTGAATCTGGAAGTTACCCGTTGCGATGTAGCTGTCTTCGCCTCTGATGATACCGCCTATGATTGCGCCTTCTGGCATATTGAGTCTGTTGATAGGTTTCTCTGTCACGGCAGCGCCGTCGCGTACCACGAACTCTACTATGTCGGCGTCGATACCGCTGAGACATTTGAGAGATGAGACGTTGCCTCCGAGAGTGTAACGTACCATGTAACTGGCAGCGATGAGTTTTTTGTTGATGATAGTGTCGATGCCTATGTTTTGAGAAATGTCGATATAGTCGATGTTTTCAACCATGGCGATGGTTCGTTTCACGCCGAATGACTTAGCCTGCAGACAAGTAAGGATGTTGGTCTCTGTATTTTCTGTCACAGCGATAAAAGCGTCCATATCTTTGATGCCTTCGTCTTCGAGAAGGTCAACATTACGAGCGTCGGCGTTAACGACTAAAGTGTTCGACAGAACGTTGGTAAGTTCGAAACTACGTTCTTTATCCTGTTCGATAATCTTGATGTTAAGATCGTTTTCTAGACGTTTTGCAGTCAGCTTGCCGATACGTCCGCCACCTACAATCATCACATTGTTGATGTTGAATTTTGTCTTGCCGCTGAGTTCCATCAGTTCTTTGATAGCATGAGGCTTGGTGATGACGTAAACGAGGTCGCCTTCATGGAAGATGTCATCGGCTTTAGGGATGAAAGTGTTCTGACGACGATGTATCGCAAGAGCTTTGAAATCGATGTGCTTGTAGTTCTCGATGAGTTCTTCCAAAGTCTTGTTGATGGAAGGAGCGTTAGGTTCGAGTTTTATCATAAGCAGCTCCAGCTTGCCGCCAGCGAAGTCGTGTGTCTCTGTAGCGACATTCTGTTTTAATAAGTTGATGATTTCCTGTGCAGCTATGTCTTCAGGAGAAACGATGCCGTCGATGCCCAAGTCTTGGTATATACGCCAGTTTTCCTTGCTGAGGCTTTCCATAGTGTTGACACGCACTATGACCTTCTTCGCACCTAGTTTCTTGGCAAGGATACCTGTCAAAAGGTTTATATGTTCATCATGTAAGACGGCAATGACCAAATCAGCTTTCTTGACATTAGCCTGTTGTAGGACTCGTATGGAAGTAGAGTCACCAACAATAGTCATCAAGTCTGACTGCGACTCAATCATTTTAAGAAGTTCTTCATGAGGGTCGACGATGGTAATGTTATGATCGCCATGTTCAAGGGCCTCAGCCAAATGCATCCCGACTTCTCCGTCTCCAGCTATGATAATATTCATAATTTATTTTTAGGCAAATGTAATAAAAAAAACTTTATTTCTCGATGACAAAACTATCCCAGTCGCGATGCACTGTGAAATAGTTCCTGAATTTTGTCAGCGACTCCATATCGATTTCTGCTTCTAAAATATCTTCTCTGTTTTCTGTGAGTTCTGCCACTATCCTGCCCTTGCCGTTCACCACCTTGCTGTTGCCAATATAAGGGATGTTATTATGGTCGATGCCCACTCTGTTTACGCCGATGAAATAAGCTTGGTTTTCTATCGCTCTTGCTGAGAGAAGAGTGCTCCAGATATAAGCCTTCTGCATCGGCCAGTTGGCGATAACGATAGCGAGGTCATATTCAAACTCACCTTCTTTGTATCCGTTGCGAAGCCATACTGGGAAACGCAAGTCGTAACATACGAAAGGACGTATCTTCCATCCTTTGTAATTTATAGTTACCAATTTTTGTCCAGTACATAATTGTTCCTTTTCGCCACCCATGAAGGTGTGACGCTTGTCATAAGTATGATATGTTCCGTCAGGATTCATCCACACGAGAGTGTTGTGGCTTTTAAGACACTGAGTCTCTGAGTCACTAAGACACTGAGATTCTTCTTGGTGACTTGGTGACTTGGAGTCTTGGTGACTAAATTGAGTTATAAAGCTACCGACTATAGCGCAGTTACGTTCTTTGGCTTTTTGACGGAGCCATGTCATTGTAGCGCCGTTTTCATCTTCAGCGAAGAGTTCTGGCTCGGCAGGAAATCCTGTAGTGAATGTCTCTGGTAATATAATGATATCTCTGTCATCTTGAATTCTTGTAAAGACTTCATCAAGATGTTTGAAGTTTTCCTCAGGATTACGAGCGATGATGTCGCTCTGCACACAAGCTATTTTTAGAGTCATATTTTTTTAAGTTGCTTTTTACCTATAGTCTCAAAGTCACAGAGACGCATAGATGGTCAATAGTTTTTGCGTCTTTGTGACTTTGTGTCTTTAATCCTTTTAAACTTTATTGGTTCATCGCAAAAGCATAAGCTCCGATGCAAACCGCTGATGATGTTCCGAGTTTCGTTGCTGTGATACCGATTTTCTTTGATGGGTCGTACCATACTTCTTTGTCGGAGAAAGGAACTTTTATCATCTTGCCTGATGTTGCAGTGAATGCCTTTTGACCTTCTTCATCGTCGAGGTTGTATGCAGAAATCTCCATTCTTGGGATTTGGTTTCCGTCTAAACCAGGATATGCAGTGTTGAGTAATTCCACTACTTTAGGCATGAAAATCTTTGATGCGCCTGACAGACCGCCGCCGAGAACCACGATGCCGTCTATCATTGTAGCGATGTTAGCGATGATGTCGGCTAATACTGTTGCGAATTCGTCCCAAGCTTTGAGTGCTGCTTCTTTGTTACCTTCTTTATTTCCTAGAGCTATTTCGTAGATGTCGAAAGGCTGTGGAGCTTCATTGAATTCGATGCCAGCCTCGCGAGCATAAACGCGGCGCACGCCTCTGATGCTGATTGAATCTTCTGCGCTTGTCTGAGGATAAAGTATGTTTCTCATGCACCATACCTCTGCGCCTGCTGAGTTGTCGCCTTGTAACAAGTGGCTGTTGAGTACCACGCCGCCACCGAAGCCAGTGCCGAGTGTCAAGCCGACGAGGTTCTTATATCTCTTAGGGTTGCCAGCCTTTTCAAGCATAGCGTTTATTTCTGGAAGCACGCCGCCTAATGCCTCGCCGTATGCGAATAAGTCGCCGTCGTTGTTGATATAAACAGGGACTTTGAATTCGTTTTCCAACATATCTTTAAGAGCTACACCGCCTCTGAAGAGAGGGAGGTTGGCGAGGTCGCAGATGATGCCGTTAGGATAGTCGGCAGGACCAGGGAAACAGAAACTGATAGCTGCTGGCTTGCTGCCGCATAACTCTTCAGTGCGACGGAATCCTTCTATGATTTTCTTGAGTTGTTCTTCTAAAGTGTCGGAAGCAGTCTTGATAGTGAAAGCCTCTATTATCTCTTTATAGTTTTGTACTGCAGAGAAGTTGAATCCTGTGCCACCGGCATCGAGGACAAAGATAATGCTGTTTGAATCCATAGTATTTATTTTTTAATTTTTTCTTTTTTATGTAAAAATTTTTCCACCCAAATTACCCACATTATAAATATGAAAAAGTAGAATAATGTTTTAAAGAAATAGTCGTGGAAGAAATCGAAACGTGTTGGGAAAGGTATCATGCAAAGTGTGATGCCTACGACTCTTACTACATTGACAAATTCAATGATGACGAGGCCGAGTGGGATGTACCATGCTTTATGTTTCCATGGTCCAGGGAAAAGCAGCATAAGGAAAATCCAGTGGAGCCATTGTTTCAAGCTCGTACACTCAGGAGCTACATTGACAAAGGAATATGTCTCATTGCAGTTGATGACTCCTATAGCATGGTTATGTGTGATGAAGTCGACATGAAAGATATGCTCCAGCACCCAGCAGCTTTGATTGAATAATAAAGCAGAAGCCGAGTCGAAGAGCTTAGCGATAAGGTCAACGAAAGGGAAATAATTTATAGCTTGCCATCCTAGATATAGAAAATGGAAACTAAAGATAAGCAAGATAAACAATCCAACGTCAATCGTTGAAGTGTATTTCGGATCTTTATATAATTCTTTTATTTTTTTAACGTAATTCATAACTCCTAACTCCTAATTCCTAACTCCTAACTAAAAATCAATCATCCGAAATCTCTTTCAGTGTTGCTTGATATGTTGTGAATATCAGAGCTCTTGAGATATAACCGAGGTATTTCTTTCCATCGACGACGGCGATGTTGTAGTTGCCAGAGCGTTCGAATTTCTTTACCACTTCTTCTGCGCTGTCTTCTGTAGTGACGAGGTAGTCAGGCAGCAGCATTATGTCTTCGATGGAAGTGTCATATTGTTCAGGGTCGAAGATGATTTTGCGTATTGAGTCGAAGAGCACGTGACCTTTGAAATTGCCTTTTTCATCCACTACAGGATATATGTTTCTTGTTGAAGAAGATATTATAGGCAAGAGGTCGCGTAATGTCTGTTCTGGTCTTATCGTCTTGAAGTTGGTTTCGATAAGTTTGTTTACCGTTATCATATTCAAGATGCTGATGTCTTTGTTATGAGACACGCGTACTCCTTTGTCGCTTACAGCTTTGGTGTATATAGAGTCTTTGAAGAAAGCTCTGTTGATGGCGTACGACATTGCCGATACTATCATCATAGGTACCATGAGCGAGTAGCCGTTTGTTATCTCTGCGATGAGGAAGATACCTGTCAGCGGAGCGTGCAGCATTCCAGCGATGACACCACCCATTCCCACGAGTGCGAAGTTGGTGATGTTAAGGTCGCCTATGCCGATAGTGTTGATAAGTGTAGCGAAGAACATTCCTGAGAAAGCGCCTAAGAACAAGGCAGGTGCGAAGGTACCTCCTACTCCACCAGCAGCGAAGGTAAACGAGGTGGCGAAGGCTTTAAGTAAAATGATTACCAGCATCAAGGCTAGGATAATCCATTTGTTATTCTGGAAACTGGAGAAGATATAGTTCTCGAATAAGATAGAGTTGTCGTTGTTGAGAGCAGCGTTGATGGCTTCGTAGCCTTCACCATATAAGGCAGGGAAGATGAAAATCAAGATACCCAGTCCGCTGACGCCTAAAGCGAATCTCATCCATGGTGATTCTATCTTCTTGAATCGTTTGTCGACTTTGAAGTAGACAAACATGAAATATGCCGATACCAATCCGACGAAGATGCCAAGACCTACATAGAACAAGGAGTTAGCAGGCATGAAGGCGGTACTGGTAGTGATGGTGTATTCGAAGGCTCTTCCCAAGAAATAATAAGATGTGAGGATAGCCACGAATGACGATACTATGATTGGTATCAAGGAAGCCATGGAGATATCTATCATAAACACTTCAATGGCGAAGATGATGCCTGTGATAGGTGCTTGGAAGATTGAAGCCAGAGCGGCAGCGCATCCCATTCCGATGAGCACTACTATGTTCTTCTGGTTCAGTCGTAGCAGCTGTCCGATGTTGGAGCCGATGGCAGAGCCAGTAGAGACAGATGGACCTTCAAGTCCGACGGAACCACCGAAGCCCACTGTCAAGGCACTGGTGAAGATTGATGCGTATGTGTTGTAAGGCTTGACGGCACCCTTGTTTTTCTGTATGGCATATAAGATACCTGGTATGCCGTGACCTACATCTCTCTTCAGAATGAAACGACAGAATATTATGGTAAACAAAATACCTACGGCTGGGAGGATGAAAAACAGCAGTCCGTAGTGGTCTTCATGTGTGGCGATGTTATAGAAATAATCCCTGATGTAGTGGGCTAATTTCTTGATAACTATAGCCGACAGACCTGCGAGAAAACCCGTAGGCAAGCTGAGTAACAGCATGAACTGTTTCTCCGACATATGGGTGTAACGCCATCTGTTTATCTTCTGCGCCATCAATATTGTATATGCTTTTATTTTTGTATTCACGATGTTCGATTTTAAGTCTTCAAATATAAAAAATCAATCTGTAACCTGGGCATTTTTGAACAAATATTTTTTATATTTGCAGAAAGTAATAATGTTATGAGGATTTTCAGTTATAACGTAAATGGAATAAGAGCCGCTATCACCAAAGGGCTGCTTCAATGGTTAGAAGTCAATTCGCCTGATGTCGTTTGTCTTCAAGAAATTAAAGCCACTCAAGATCAAATCCCTCTCATGGAGATAGAGATGTTGGGCTATCAGCATTTCTGGTTTCCAGCAAAGAAAAAAGGTTATAGCGGTGTTGCTATCCTCACCAAAATTACACCCGACAATGTCGTTTATGGAATGAATAATCCGGAGTATGACGATGAAGGTCGTTTCATTAGAGCCGACTTTGGCGACCTTTCCGTAGTAAGCGTGTATCATCCTTCAGGAACGAGCGGCGATGAACGTCAGGACTTCAAAATGAAATGGCTCGACTTCTTCCGTTCCTATGTCAACGAATTAAGAAAGACTCGCCCAAATCTTGTCATCTCTGGCGACTATAATATCTGTCACGAAGCCATTGACATCCACGACCCAATACGTAATGCTAAGTCATCGGGATTCTTGCCAGAAGAGAGACAGTGGTTTACCGAATTCCTCAGCGATGGTTATACCGACAGCTTCCGTCATCTTGTAAAAGAACCTCATCATTATAGCTGGTGGAGTTATCGCGCCAACGCAAAGCAGAACAATAAAGGTTGGCGTATCGATTATCATATCTTGACAGATAATCTTAATGATAAGTTAAAATCAGTCGGCATAATGCCAGAAGTGAATTTCTCGGACCATTGTCCTATTGTAGTAGAATTAAATGATTAAAAATGATAGAGTATATTAAACATCATTTGGTTGATGTGGCAGCTTTAGTGGTAGCTGTTTCATTTCTTTTGGCTTTGGCTTTATTTCTTAGAAAAAAGAGAAATAGATACAGAGTAAGATTTTACTTCAGTTTTTTGTTGTATAAATTAGGGATAAAGAAAAGAATATCTAGAACACATATCTCTAGGATTCACGTCAGAGAATGTTATGAGCCTTTGGTAGAACTTGTCAAGCATCCAAAGATATTTTATAACAACGACACTTTAGAACATCCTGTATTGTTGAGAAAAGCTGTAGCTATGAAACTTTATAAGGTGGCAGACCGTCTCCCTGATGGTGTTTATTTGAAGGTATATAGTGCGTTCCGTTCTCGTATTTCTGTTTATAATGTCTGGAAACAAGAAGAGGAACGACTGACAAGAGAAAACCCTCAGATGAATCGTGGTGAGCTGCTTAAGCTTGTCAACTCTAGAGTGGCTAGTCCTAGTGCAAATATGCATGGTCACGACACTGGCGCTGCTGTCGATGTAGCTTTATGCGATAGTAATCAGAATGATTTTGATTTCGGTACAAAAATCAATGATAAAAATAAGAACCATAATCTCACTTCTGAACAGAAAAACAACCTTAAGATGTTAAGGAAAATGATGAAGTCACAAAAGTTTGTTGGTAACACTGATCGTTGGTGGCATTTCTCTTATGGCGACAAGACATGGTCGGCATATAAAGGAAAACGTAACGCTGCTATATATGGTGCTGTCGAAAAAGATTTTGAGAACATGGGTTACGTAAGTGTCATTAAGACTGAATTAAAATCTGTTAACATTAAATAATATTATCTGATGAAAATAGCAGCTTTGGTATCTGGTGGCGTTGATAGCTCCGTAATGGTCCCGATTTTAAAAGAACAAGGTTTTGACCCTCATATCTTTTATATTAAAATTGGCCTTGAAGGTAAAGACGATTTGATGGATTGTCCTTCAGAGGAGGATATTGAGATTACTACATATATCGCTAAGAAATATGGATGTAAATTCGACATCGTTGATTTACAAAAAGAATATTACGACAGAGTAGCTTCTTATACCATGGAATCGGTGCGTAAAGGATTGACTCCAAATCCTGACGTGATGTGTAACAGAATGATTAAATTTGGAGCCTTCGAGGAAAAGATGGGCTACCAGTTCGACAGAATAGCTACCGGTCACTACGCTCGTCAGTGGTATGATGAAAACGGCATCTCATGGCTCGGAACAGCAGTCGACACCTTTAAAGATCAAACCGACTTCCTCGCCAGAATAACATACCATCAGCTCTCAAAGGCGATGTTCCCTATCGGAGATTTGCCAAAGGCAGAGGTGCGTCGTTTAGCGGAATTTCATAAGCTTCCAAGCGCACAACGCCACGACTCTCAAGGTATTTGTTTCCTCGGCAAGATAAATTACAACGATTATATCAGAGAATATGTAGGCGAAAAAGAAGGCGACATCATCGAGATGGAGACAGGCAAGAAACTCGGAAAACACAAAGGTTTCTGGTTCCATACAATAGGTCAGAGAAAAGGACTCGGTCTCGGAGGCGGTCCTTGGTTCGTCGTGAAAAAAGACACAGAAAGAAATCTTGTTTATGTATCAAAAGGCTACGACCCAATAGCTCAATACACAAACAACATCGACTTGGTTGATGTCATGGCAATGAATCCTGCTATTACATTAACTGACGGACAGAGAGTACGTTATAAGATACGCCATCAACCAGGATTTAACTTAGGAAATCTGAAACTCACAGAAAAAGGTTTGACAATAATATCCGATGAAGCAATCTCTGGAGTTGCTGCCGGTCAGTTCGGTATCATTTATCACGAGACAGAGCCAGTGGTTTTGGGTAGCGGTGTTATTGATTGAAATTTTTGTCCGCGAATTCACACGAATCCTCACGAAATTCCACGAATATTTTTAGTGTTAGATTAGTGTTTATTCGTGGATAATATTTTTCGTGCTATTTCGTGCCATTTAGTGGACATAAAAAAACTCCCGTGAATTTCTTCGCGGGAGTTTTTGTATTTAGTGGAGATTTTATCAATCTTCGTCTTTCTTGCTTTCTTCGTAAGCTTTCAAGAGTTTTGTTTGAACGTCAGTTGGAACTTGAGCGTATTCTGCGTATTCCATTGTGAATGTACCACGACCTGATGTCAATGAGCTTAATGAAGTTGAATATCTGTCCATTTCTGCGAGAGGAACTCTAGCGCGGATGATTTGGTAGTTGCGGTCAGCATCCATACCCATGATGATAGCACGACGACCTTGGAGGTCTGTGTTAACAGCACCCATCATATCTTCTGGCATACGAACTGTCAAGTCGTAGATAGGTTCCATGATCTTAGGACCAGCGTTTTTAAATGCTGCTGAGAATGCCATACGACCTGCGATCTTAAATGCCATTTCGTTTGAGTCAACTGGGTGCATCTTACCATCGTAGATGTAGCAGATGATGTCACGAGCGTAAGAACCTGTAAGAGGACCTTCTTCTAAACGTTCGTTGATACCTTTCAAGATAGCTGGCATGAAACGAGCGTCGATAGAACCACCAACGATACAGTTGCAGAAGATGAGTTTACCGCCCCATGGGAGATCGTATTCATCTTTACCACGAACTTGGAGGTCTGATGGATCTTGGTAACCTTCATAGTAAGGAGCTAATCTCATGTGAACTTCGCCGAATTGACCTGAACCACCTGATTGTTTCTTGTGGCGGTAGTCAGCGTTAGCTGTCTTAGTGATAGTTTCGCGATAAGGAACTTTAGGAGCTGCGAATTCAACAGCGATTTTGTGTACGTTATCGAGATACCATTTAATTGTGTTGAGGTGATATTCACCTTGGCATTGGAGGATATTTTGTTTTAACTCACGTGACATTGATGTGATGACTGTTGGGTCAATCTTGTGGTAGTCAGCGAGGATACCGCCTAATTTTTCGTCTTCTTGTGAGTTAACTGCTTTGATAGCTGTTGAGAAGATTGGTGATGGGAATGGAACGCCTTCGAAAGCTGTGTCAGAAATCTTAGCATCAACTAAGCTGTCGTTAACGCGAACGTCTTTCAATTTGATTGTAGAGATGATATCACCAGCGCAAGCTTTTTCAACTCTTTCGCGAGTTTTACCATTAGAAACTAAAAGTTGAGAGATACGTTCTTTGTTACCTGTACGTGGGTTAACGAGGTCTTGTGATTCAGCGATTGTACCGCCGTAGATACGTGCCATAGCAACGTCACCAACGTTTTGTTCGTTAGATATTTTGAAGAAGAACATAGCTGGAGCTTCTTCTGTGCTGTTGTGGAATTCTGTTCCGTTAGCAGCTTTTGTTGCGTGAACGTGAGCTGGTGATGGGCAAGCGTTGATGAGGAACTCGAGGAGACGAGTTACGCCAGCGCCTGATTTAGCAGCACCGCATAATACTGGGAACATTTCACGGTTGATGATACCGAGGTGGAGACCTTTTTCCATGTCTTCAGCTGAAAGTGTACCTTCTTCGAAGAATTTTTCCATGAGGCTGTCGTCGCCAGCAGCTGCTTGCTCGATAAGTTGTTCGTGCATTTCTTGAGCTTTGTCAGCGAGGTTAGCTGGAATGTCTTGTACTTCAGGAGCGCCGTTGCCATTTTTGAAGACTAACATCTTCATTGTGATGAGGTCGATAACTGAGTTGAAACCTTCACCTGTAGCAACTGGGAATTGTACTGGAGTAACTTTGTCGCCGAAATATTCTTTCAATTGACGTACTGTATCTTCAAAGTTAGCGTTGCTGTGGTCTAATTGGTTCATGAAGAACACAACAGGCTTGTTTGTCTTTGTAGCATATTTCCAAGCATTTTCAGATGTAGCTTCAACACCTGATTGAGCATTGACTGTAAATACAGCCATGTCAGCAGCTGTTAAACAAGCAACGATGTCGCCTGAGAAGTCGCTAAAACCTGGAGTATCTAAAATGTTGATTTTTTTGTCGTTGTAGATTGTATGTAACAAACTAGCGTTTACAGAAATACCGCGTTCTGTTTCGATTGGACGGTAGTCAGATACTGTGTTTTTACCTTCTGTAGTACCTTTTCTGTTGATGAGCTTGCCTTCGAAAACCATGTTTTCAGCAAGTGTTGTCTTACCGGATTTAGCTGCTCCTATGAGAGCAACATTCCTGATGTCTTCTGTTTGGAATATTTTCATGTTTATACTTAAATTGATTCTTTAATAATTGTAAGGACGTGGCTTGCCGCGTCCCTACGGACAATTTCCCAATTTGGAGTGCAAAAATACGTATTTCAATTAAATAATACAAGTATTTTTCTTAAACATTTTCCATCTATTCTCATCCATCTTTGCGCCTATGACCTGAATGATGCTTTCGGCTAAATGATTGCCTATGGTTCCGCATCTTTCCAAGTCATAATCATTGATGAGTCCATATAAAAATCCTGCTGCGTACATGTCGCCTGCGCCTGTGGTGTCGACAACATCTACTTTATTGCAGCCTATCGTAACGACTTCCTCGCCTCTCTTGATTAAAGAACCTTTTTTGCCGACTTTTACTATCGCAATCTCTACTTTGTCAGCGATATAATGTAATGATTCTTCAGCCGACATTTGTGTCAAAGCTTTAGCTTCTTCTTCATTGGCGAAAACGATGTCGATTTGTGGAAGCAATTCGTTTAAGAATTCGCGATTGTCTTCAACGACATTGTAACTTGCGAGGTCTAAAACGACTTTGCAGCCACATTCTTTTGCTGTTGCGATTGTCTTTGTGAAAACTGCTTTGTTTGCGATGAGATAGCCTTCTACGTAGCAGTAATCCCAGTTTTTGAATAATTCTGGCGTGATGACACCTTCGTTGAGTTCTAATGATGCACCAAGGTTTGTAGCGAAAGTACGTTCGCCGTCGGCTGAAATGATGGTACGTGCTGTTCCAGAAGCGGTGTCGGTGTGGAATACTAAAGGTTTCACTCCTGCTGATGTCATTGATTCTTCAAAGAACTTACCTATTTCGTCTTTGCCGAGATATGAGATGAATCCGCTCTCGATGCCTAATGTGGCTAATCCGTGGATTGTGTTAGCAGCTGAGCCGCCTGGTGCCATTGCACTTTCGTAAGCTGAGAGTTTGCTTTCTATTACGGCTGACGATTTTTCATCGACCAACTGCATTGATCCTTTTGGTATGTTTAATTCTTCAAGTATGCTATCATTGTCGATGCGTGTTAAAATGTCGACTAATGCACTTCCGATTCCAATGATTGATTTGTTCATAATGATTTTATTTTGGCTTTGAGTTGTGAGCTATGAGAAGTGAGCATTGCTCGAAGCTCGAAGCTCATTGCTCAAGGCTGGTTTAATAGATTAACTAGGTGTATAAAAAAAAGAAAATGACTGCTGTTTGGCAATCATCTTCTTCAATTAATAACATGAAACATAAAAAAATTACACTTTGTAATCTCTCTTTGCGCCCCCTTCAGGACTTGAACCTGAGACCCCCTGATTAACAGTCAGATGCTCTAACCAACTGAGCTAAGGAGGCGTTTGCAACGTTTTCATCTCCGTTTTGCGATTGCAAAGGTACATCTTTTTTTTATACCGACAAGACTTTTTTTAATTTTTTTTAAAATATTTTTATTTTTGTTTTTAAATGCCTGATAATTATGTTATTGAGAATTGCGAGAATATTCTTCTAGCCTTAAAATTGACCTTATATTTCTAAATGGAATGAGATTTCTGAACGGAAAAAGCACTTTTATGACGACACTTAACCACCATTTGTAATAAATCTTGAGTTTGCAATATGCTTTTCTGAACTTGAAATTATGTATTAGAAACTCCTGAATGTTGGAATGATCAGTAATTGTTCTGCTGCCATCATTGACATATTTGAGTTTTTTCTCTTCAAGATAATATTGGTTCATTGTATAAAAAAGACCG
>JBGVET010000045.1:0-54891 GCA_045120395.1 Candidatus Limimorpha sp. | reverse complement strand
TTAAAAAAATATAACATATTGATATACATCGCATTACCCTCACCAGAAACAACAGTTTAATTTAACATTTATTTAGCATCTCATTAAAAAAAGTGAAGAAAAACGTGTTTTCGTATAAAAAAAAGACTACTTTTGTGACGTTACACAACGCTATACTAACATAGGATGCTATAGAAACAAAGATTACTACTACACTAGAGATTTTACAAGCTATCTAGACATTAATCTTTAAATAAATATATCATGAAAAAAGTACTTTTATTTACTCTTCTATTTGCATTATTGTCATTAGAAGGTTTTGCACAAAAAGGAAAACGTGCAGCTGTTTTCACAAACGATAACAATTATGATGCACAAGTTATAGGTGTAGGTACAACTGGCACAAAGTTCATTTACGTCACAGGTACTGGTAAGAAGTTAGAAGGAGCAATGTTTCAAGCTCAACAAAATGCTGTTCATGCATGTATCTTCAAGAACATTCCTGGAAATTCAAATGCAGAAAGCGTACCTCCAATTTATGACTCACCAGAACCAAAAGCAGAAGACGTTGCATTCTTTGACAACTTCTTTGCTCCAGAAGGTATCTATCACAGCTTCATTGCAAATCGTAGCACACTCAAACCAGAAAATAAAGACGTTGTAAGCCTTGGAAAAGGATACTACCAAGTAAAATTAAAGATTCAAATAAGCTACGACGAACTCAAGAAATATCTCGTAGAAAAAGGTATAGTTAAAGCTTTAGCAGCCGATTTAAGCGGTGTTGCAAAACCAAAGATGATCATCTTCCCTTCAGATGACTGGTGCAGAAAAGCAGGTTTCACAGACAGTAATGGTGCTGTTGATTATGACAAAGCTCTTTCTGACGACAATCTCCGTGACATGATTGCTGCTTTTGAAGGTTTCATGAGCAAAGCTGGTTATGACATCAACAACTTACGTCAAGAACTCAATGATTACAAGACATCACAGGCATACGACCTCGCTGAAGAATATGGCAACGAAAAAGCTGCTTCTATGAAAGACCTGCTTGCATCTGCTGTTCGCGCTGACATGCGTATTGAGTTCGACTATCGTCTCAAGAATGAAGCTGGAAAACAATTCGTTGAATTTAATATCGGTGTTTACGATGCATCTACAAACAAATCACTTTTCTCTAATGTAGCACGTGGCACTGCTGTATCAGGAAGTGCTCAAATGGTAAACCAACTCAAAGAAGCTATCCAAAACATTCAAGACCACTTCCTTACACAAATCAATGATAAATTCGCTGTTATGGCAAAAGAAGGACGTGAAATCATAGTTATCTGCGACAGATTCGAATCATCAAGCATTACTTATAACTCTAGCTTCGATGGTGACAAACTTTCTCTCATCATTTCTGACTATATTGAATCAGAAGTAGTAGAAGGTACAGGATTCTCAACAGACCAAGCTTCTGCTAACAAATTGAAATTCTCACAAGTACGTATTCCTCTCTTCAAAGAAAAAACAAACAGAAGAACCGGTAAGGTTGTCAAATCTGCGCAATATGCAAAAGACTTCGGTGAAGGTCTTGCAGCATATATCACAGAAATCACAGATGAACCATGTCGTGTTGAAGCTCGTGGAGTTGGCAAAGTATTCATTACTTTGGGATTAGACGTAACAGAGGAGGAATAAAATATGAAAAAAATATTAATCATAGTATGTATTATTATCCTGAGTTTACCTGTATTTGCTCAGGATAGTAACACCACTGACAACAAGCAATTGATATCCATTTCTGCTTTCATAAATCCAGAAATGAATATCCCTGCGAATGTTCAGAAAATTCTTGCCGACAGAATGCAAAAAGCCATCTTAAAGAATGGTCTCAGTAGTTCAGAAGGCGAACGCTTCATTATGACCGCTAGCATCAATGAGTTAGGCAAAGAAACAACAGCTACAGCTCCTGTGATGTATGTCGTCGAGTTAGAAGTAAGTTTCTATATCGGTGATGCTGTCGACGGAATATTGTTTTCACAAGGTTCCACAATTGTTAAAGGTACCAGCGATTCAGAAAGCAAAGCTTATTTAAGTGCATTGAAAAACATAAAAACAAACGACCCTGTATTCAAAAAAATGATTGCTCAGGCAAAGGATGCTATTGTCAACTATTATAACTCAAAGTGCGATATTATTATAGCAGACGCCCTTAAATTAGCTCAGAATCAAGAATACGATGATGCGCTTTATGAACTTACAAGCATTCCTGATGTGTGTGAAGAATGTTATAAAAAAAGTATCACACATTCAACAGAAATCTTTCAACAAAAGATAAACCTTGAAGGTTCAATGCTTCTTACTAATGCTAGAAGTGAATGGGCACAAGGACAAGACATTGAAGCTGCTAAAAGAGCAGGTGAATTCTTAGTCCAAATCAATCCTCATAGTGCAGCATATCAAGAAGCATCTACACTTTTCAGCCAAATAGAGAAACGTGTATTGGAATTTGACCAAAGAGAATGGAACTTCAAAATGCAACAATATCAAGATGAACTCAACTTGAAGAACGCTAAATTTAAAAATGAAGCAACCAAATTGCAAAATGATAAAGAAGTAAAATTAACAAGGTTAAATAACAGACGCTACAATATTGAAGCTATTTGCAAATGGTGTAGCACAATTTTCAACGATTAATAAACCAAATTTCAATAAATTATAATATTAACAAAAAAGTTAAAATTATGAAAAAAATTTTTACCACCGTCATTATAGCTATTATGCTGTGTATTCCAGCTTTAGCTCAAAAAACTGTTGAAGCCACTGATGACTTCACATCTTATAACCGCAACAGTATCTCTATTGTTACATTGAATTACAATGACCAATATGATGAGTTCTTCACACAATTGGTTAATAACTTCAATGTTGGATACAAATTCGATATCAACAAAATCAAGACAACTTCAATCGCATTAAACGGAACACGTACAGCTTCAAGCGAAGTTGAAGTCACTCCAATCGACAACACAACATGGGCCCCAGAAAGTGCTACTGCTAAAGAAGAAGCTACAGCAGCAGGTATGTTTGACAAAATCCTTGGTCAAATGTTAACTAATATTGGTCCTAAGGTACAAGTCAACGAAGAAATCGTTAACAAGGTTCTTGCTCATCTTAATGAAAACAATGTTGGTAAACAAATTTTCGACTACGTTCTCGCTCCAAATGAAAATGGCGTATTCTCACGTACAATCCTCGATGAACGTGGATTATGGAATGCTACTGACACTGAGTTCAACGATGCTCAAATGATGCAAGTTAACACATTAGGTCAAGATGGCGAAACTCTCTTGAAAAACAGCTACATCGTTGTTTACGACATGAAAAACCCTGTTAAAACAGAAGTAACATCAAAAGATAAAGAAGGTAACGAATACGTATCTTACAACTGGAATGCTGACGTTTGCGCATACGTATTCGCTATCGCTAATGCACAAGAAGTTATCGACAATATCCTTAACAACATGTGGATTTACAACACTGATGACAATGCATCACAAGTTGCAAAGAGACAAGCATACAACGACCTTAAAGTTGAATTGGAACTCGTTACAGCTGTTGGTGTTAACAAATCAGCAGAATACCTCGACGAAGCTATGGAAACAGTCTACGAAGACCTCTTAACTCGTCTTGAACAAAATATCGAAAAATGGCAAGTTACATTAGACTGCCAAACTGTAAGACCTTATATCACAGCTAACGCTGGTATTAAAGAAGGTATCAAAAACGCACAACGTTATGCTATCTACAAACAAGTTTATAACAATGAAACTAAGAGCGTAGAATTAAAACGTCAAGGTTATGCTCGTGCTACAGAAGTTGCTGACAATGCAAAAGTTGCTGACGGACAAAGCGACACTTCATACTTCTACAGAATATCAGGTATGTCAATCTTGAAAGGTCAAGAAATTATGAAACAAGCTAACGACTTACGTATGGGCTTCCACGCTAACTTCAACATAAGCGCATTCTCAACAGTTGACTTCGGTATTGACTATCTTGCTTTCATTCAAAGAAACGGTATGAGCCACTATGGTTTAGTTAATTTCGGTTATGATATGGGCTTATTTAACGAAAACGAAGATACATTCGCTAATGTTTCATTAGGTTATATGTTTGGCTTAAAGCTCAAGACTCTCCTTGAAATCCAACCATTCGCAACAGCTGCTATTGATGTTGTTGGCGATGCTTTATTAACTGATGAAGATATAGATGTCATGGATTATGCAGCTTACTTTGCAAATGTTGGTGCTCGTGTTGTTCTTAACACATTCTACCCATTCCAAGTATATGCACAAGGAAGCTTCTCACTCAAACTTGCTGAAGGTGATTACTATTACATCTATGGTGCTGACCGTATTGGTGGCATCGGATTTGGTGCTGGTTTCAGATACTGCTTCTAATATTTGAAAATATCAAATCAAAAAAAGTAAGGAGTCGTTATGACTCCTTACTTTTTTATATATAACAAGAAAATAATGAAATAATTTCTGACTAAGTCCAAAGTTTTCATCCACGAATCGGCTCGAATTATCACGAATGGTTTTAGTGCCAGATTAGTGTTTTTTCGTGGATAAAAAAAGAGCCGACTTTTCAGTCAGCTCTTTCGTGGTGGTACCAGCGAGATTCGAACTAGCGACACATGGATTTTCAGTCCATTGCTCTACCAACTGAGCTATGGTACCTCCGTTGTTTTGCAGTGCAAAGATACAACAATTTTTAATACTTCAAACAAAAAAAATATATTTTTTTTAAAATTATTTTTTATTCATTCATTATCAGTATATTTGCAAAAATAAAATTATGGATTACATTCTCACTATCGATATAGGAAATACCAGAGCCAAGTATGCCGTTTTTAATAATGACAACATAATTGAGACATCAGTATTCAATCCATACAACGATGATTTAGCGTTACTTACACAAAAGTTTCCCCAAATAAAACATTGTATCATTTCGTCTGTTGGCGGTAAAATAGAAGAATGTAAGAAGCAGCTGCAAAACATTGAGGTTATCACACTTTCTGGTGACATTTCACTACCTTTCAAGATAAATTACGACAAAAAACTAGTCGGAAGCGACAGATTAGTCGCTGTTGCTGCAGCCATGATGGAGAAACCGAACCAAAACAGCCTGGTGATTGACATAGGAACCTGCATCACTTACGACATCATAACATCAGACGGCAATTATTACGGAGGCCCAATAAGTCCTGGCATCAACTTACGCTTCAAAGCCATGAACGACTACACAGAAAAACTGCCGTTATGCTTTCCAACTAATGAAGAGTTAAAATTAATTTGCAATTCTACCAAAGATTGTCTCAAATCGGGAGTTATCCTCGGCATTTCTCATGAAATAGAAGGTTTTATCAATAGATTCTCAAACATTTATGATATGTTAAATGTTTTTATTATAGGTGGAGACAATATTTTCTTTGAAAATAAGTTAAAAAATTGCATATTTGCAGACTCAAATTTTACGTTTAAAGGTTTAAGATATATTCTTAATTATCAATGAAATATAAAAGCATTAAATATTTTCTATTGGGTTTAATCATTTCGGTGATTAATATTAATGTTATCGCACAATCTGATTTAAGCACACCATATTCAAGATTTGGTTTAGGAGATATCTACACAAGTTCTCCAAGCACTATGTTAAAAGGTATGGGCGGTGTTGCCAACGCAATGAGTAGCAACTGCTTGTTAAATCCAAACAACCCAGCATCATACGCCAGCATCGATTCCTTATCACTTCTCTTTGATGCAGGTTTCTATATCAAGACAGCTTCATTCTCAACAAACAAACAGAGTGCTAGTGGCTCTAACGCATCTTTCGATTACACCAGCATCGGATTAAGCGCAACAAAAAGATGGAAGGTCGGCCTTGGCATCATGCCTTACGCAAACAGAGAATACAACGTAATCACAGAACATAACAATCCTGGCTCATATAACGTTGCTTTTCAAGGAGAAGGTGGATTAAACAGAGTATTCTTCGCTAACGGTGTTAAAATAAGCAAAAACTTATCTGTTGGTGTAACAGCATCTTACATCTTCGGAACTTTAGTTGACAACACATCCATATATTATCCCGACTCAGCATCAATGATTAACGGAAAACGTTCTATCGATATGAGAGTCAGCGATTTCAAACTAGACTATGGTTTATTATACAGAATACCTATCAACAAATACACTGTCACTATAGGTCTCACCTATTCTCAAGGTTCTAATATTTCAGCAAATAGAGACATCTTCATCAGAAGTATGTTCAAAGGATTTGACAACCAAGTTGAATCTCCTATCGACACATTGAAATATATTGAAAATGAAAAGGTAAGCTTCAAAATCCCACATGGATTCGGTGGTGGCATAAGCATAGACAATGGCGACGGATTAGTTGTAGCCGCCGACTTCAACTGGGCAGGATGGGAAGGCTTCACTATGAACGGAGTTAACGATTCTCTACAAAACGCATGGAATGTAGCGGTAGGAGCTTCTTACAAACCAAAATCTACTTCAATATCAAAATACCACAAAAAAATAACATACCGCGCAGGTTTACACTTCGACCAAACATATTATAACTTATACGGAGAATCCATTAACAAATATGGCTTGACATTCGGCATGGGATTGCCAGTACCACGTTCATTGACATCATTCAATGTGGCTTTCGAAGTTGGCACAATGGGCACAATAAAAAATAATCTCGTAAAAGAAAATTATTTCAACATCTCCGTTAGCATGTCTATCAACGACAGATGGTTCGTAAAAAGAAGATATCAATAAAATAATAAATCATAAAAAATACTAAAAGCAAAATGAAAATTAGAAGATTTTTACTCTTAAGCTTTACATTCTTCCTCTTAGGAAATGTTACAACAAAAGCACAAGATTGTGAAACTGATTATTCATTGTATCGTGAATACATCGGCCACTGGAAACAAGCTAAGTACAATCCAAACAACATCAATCCTCAGATGATTACATCTTGGAGAAATGTTTACAACAACTGTCCAGACTTAAGACAAAACACATATCTCGACGGTGTTACTATCATGACTTACGCTTTCATCAGACCAGAAAAGAATGCTGAATTAAGAGACAAATACGTTGACACTCTCGTTATGATTTATGACAAGAGAGCTCAATATTTCCCAAATGGCAAAAATGGTTCTCAAATTGGTAACATCATGGGTCGTAAAGGTATCGACATCTACACATGGGCACCTCACCGTTTTGAAGAAGCTTACAATGCTCTCAAACAAGCCATCGATTTAGACGGCAACAACAGCAATTACGCTTTCATCGATACTTATTTCCCATTAGTTATCAAAATGGTACAAAACGGCAAGTTGGAAGAAAGCACAATCTTAGAAGAATACGGCCGTCTCATGGAAATCGTTGACTATAACATTCAAGTCAACACAGAAATGGCTAACGAAAAACTTCTCAACAATTTCAACGCTACAAAATCAAACCTCGATGTCGCTGTTCAGCCATACGCAAACTGCGAAGACTTGGTCCGTATCTACCAACCTAAATTCGATGCAGACCCAGAAAACGTTGAATTGTTGACAAAGATCGCTGAGACATTAGAGAAGAGAAAATGCGACGACTCACCATTATACCTCGCTGTAGCTGTCAACTTACACAAAATAAACCCATCACCAGAGTCAGCTTACTTAATCGGTAAGAAATATCTCGCTGAAAAAGATTACAACCAAGCAGCAACATACCTTCTTCAATCAACAAAGAGCGAAAATACAGACTGGGCACACCAATCATACATCTACCTCGCTCAAATCATGAACATGAACAAAAATTACGAACAAGGTCGTACATACGCAAGAAAAGCTTACGAATTAGACAAAACAGACGGTGAACCATTCATCATCATCGGTCAATTGTATGCAGCAAGTGCAAAAGACTGTGGTGCTGGCGACTTAGAATCAAAAGCAGCTTACTGGGCAGCTGTAGACCAATTCGAAAAAGCTAAATCTGTCGACCCATCTATCGCTGCTAAAGCTAACGAACTCATCAATGCTTACAGCCACTACTTCCCAACAGTAGAAATTATTTTCTTCAACGGCTATGAAGAAGGTCAAAGTTTCACACTCGACAAATGCTGGATTGGAGAAACAACAAAAATCAGAGCAGCAAAGAATTAATATAGCTCAAAGCCAAAGGCTAAAGGCTAAAGGCTAAAGTAAATAATAAGACTTTGAAAAAGTTTTTTAAAATATTCTTAGAAATCAACATCATAGCCAATATGGTTATGGTGTTGTTTTCTTGTGAAAACTCCTTAGATAAAGTAAAGGAATTCATTGACACCGACACCATCAATGGAGTGTTGGCTTACAATATCGTCTTCACCAGAAGCGACTCTGGTTTTGTACAGGCGCGACTAACAGCACCAGTGATGCACAGTACAGAAGGCGACAGCGCGATATTAGAATTCACACAAGGATTCGTTGCATATCTCTATGATAAAAGCCACAGACCATCATCTAAAATATGCGGCAATTACGGAATAAGATACGACAAAGAGGAACTGATGTATGCTGAAGATAGTGTCGTATTTGAGGACCTCAACACCAAAGAAACCATGTTTACAGAGACATTATATTGGGATCAGAAGAGAAAAAAAATATATACACGCAACCCTGTCAAGATAACAAGTCCTGACAAAATTATATTCGGAGACAGCCTTAATGCCAACGAAGACTTCACACAAAGAGTCATCCACGGCATGAGAGCCACACTTGAAATAGAAGACGAAGAATAAACAACATAGAAATGAGTGACGTATACATAGTAATATTTTCACTGCTTGCATCTGCCATGTTCTCTGGAATGGAAATCGCATTCTTGAGCACCAACAGATTACAGCTAGAATTGGATTTGAAGAAAAATAATTTCTCAGCTAAAATCATAAACAAATTCTTCAAGAACCAATCACAATTTATAGGATGTTTGCTGTTGTGTAATAACATCGCCAACGTTGTTTATGGTATCGCCATCGCTAGAATATTAGAACCTTGGGTTATAGACATATTGCCAGAAATATTGACAAACGATTTTATCGTCTTATTATGCCAGACAATATTATCAACATTATTAGTACTCATTACTGGCGAGCTACTTCCGAAAATCATCTTTGGCATCAACCCAAACAAAAGCATGAAAATGTTTGCAGTACCAGCAATGTTACTGTTCATCATACTCTACCCTTTCATATTGATATTTATAGGCATATCAGAATTGGTAATAAAATACATCCTTCGCGTCGACATTCCTCACGAAGAATACAAACTCAACACTGTCGATTTGAACGACTATCTTAAAGAATATGCCAACCCTGACGATGATAACGAAGACATACAACAAGGCATTGAGTTATTTCAGAATGCTATCGACTTTCACAACGTAAAATTGAGAGAATGTATGGTGCCTCGTACCGAGATTCAAGCCATAGACATAGAAAATACCATCGAAGAAGTAAAGGCTGTCTTTGAAGAAACCAAACATTCTAAGTTATTAGTATTTGAAAACAATATTGACAATATCATCGGCTACATACATACCAACGATATTCTTACAAAGACAACAGATTTAAGGTCGAAGATAAGACCTATACAGTTTTATCCTGAGACATATTCAGCGCAGGAACTTCTGAAAAAACTATCGAAGAAACATCAGAGTATTGCTGTTGTTGTAGATGAATTTGGCGGTACATCAGGCATCATTAGCATAGAAGACCTGATAGAAGAAATCTTTGGTGAAATAGAAGACGAATACGACGAAGAAGATGTTGTAGAAAAGACCATCAATCCAGATGATTATATCTTTTCTGCAAGACTAGAAATTGATTATCTTAACAAAAATTATAAGTTCAATTTCCCAGAATCTGACGATTATGAAACACTTGCTGGTTACATAATTCATTATCATGAAAGTATTCCGCAAATAGGAGAAGAAATTATCATAGGAAATTATATTTTCAAGATAATAAAAGCGACAGATACCAGACTCGAAGAAGTAGAAATCAAGAATAATCAATAAGTTACACAACACTATTACTTTTTTATCCGTATTGATTATTTTTTTTACAAAAATGTCGATTATATCGAATGGTTTTGTAAATTTGCAGACTTAATAAAATAGGTAAAAAAAGAATAAATAAATTAAATAATATCATAGAATTATGGCAGCAATTGGAAACATTAGAAAGCATTATGGATTGTTAGTCGCAATCGTAGGTATCGCTCTTTTAGCATTCGTATTAGGCGACCTTTTCAAGAGCACTAACGGCAGAAGAACAACAAACGTAGCTACTGTTGGCAATGAAAAAATCACTTATCAAGACTATAGCAACAGAGTTAATGCAACTCTTGAAAATGTTAAAGCTCAAAATGGTGGTTCATTAAGCACAGAAGACAACTACTATGTACATGCTAACACATTAGAACAAATGATTAGAGAAATCATCATGAAAAACGAATACAAAGACCTCGGTATCGTTGTTTCTGATGAAGAATTATTCGATCAATTCTTAGGTGAGAACCCAAACCAATACGTAGTTCAAAGCTTCACAAATCCTGATGGAACATTCAATAAAGAACTCATCGAAACTTACATCAGAGATTTCCAAACTCTCAGCCCAGAGATGAAATTAAACTGGCTCAACTTTGAAAACGCTATCAGAGAAGACAGATTAAACACAAAATACGAAACTCTTTTGAAAAAAGGTTTCTACCTCCCAAGCAAATTCGCAGCTCGTATCAATGCTGACAAAAACGACAAAACTTCAGCTGAAGTTTACGCAGTTCGTTACAATACAATAGCTGACTCAACAGTTGTTGTTAACGACGCTGACAACAAAGCATTCTACGAAAGCAACAAAAACAAATATCAAACAGACGCAACTCGTAGCATCGACTATATTGTTTTTGATATCAACCCTTCACAGGCTGATATCGAATATTCAAAGAATTTCGTCAACGAACTCAAAAACGATTTCGCTCAAGTTGAAAACGCAGCTAACTTCGTAAACGCTAACTCAGACCTTCCATACGACAGCACATGGATGTCAAGAAAAGACGTTCCAGCTGAATTGGAATCAGTTATCTTCGACGCAAACAATGGCGTAGGTTTCGTTTACGGTCCTTACAGACATAACGGTTACTACAACGTAGCAAAAATCGTTGCTAAAGAAACATACTCAGCTGACTCTGTAATGGTTCGCCTCGCAGTTGTTGCTCACGAAATCACTCCAAGCACAGCAACATACCAAAACGTATTCGCTGAAGCTAACAGATTCGTCACAGAAAACACAACAGCAGAAGAATTCAACAAAGCTATCGAAGAACAAGGTCTTAACAAACGTACATATCCTAACTTAAGAACAAATACAAACCACATCACAGGTCTCAGCAACCCACGTCAAATCGTTCGCTGGGCATTCGATAAAGAAACAAAAGTTGGTGACATGTCATCTATCTTCGACCTCGACGATATGTATGTTGTAGCTGTTCTCACAAAATCAGTTAAAGAAGGTTACACTCCAGCAGAAGATATCGCTGAACGTTACGAATTCGTTATCAAGAAAGAAAAGAAAGGCGCTATGTTAGCAGAACAAGCTAAAGCTTATGGCAGCGACTACCAAAAAATGATCGACGAATTAAAAGGTGAAAAAACTACTATTGACAACATCACATTCGATGGTCGTGGCTTCGGTAACTTCGGTGTTGAAGATAAAGTCATCGGTACTGTTATCGGTATGAAAGAAGGTGAGACTTCAGAACCTATCATCGGTGGCAATGGTCTCTATGTAGTTAAAGTTACAAAAGAAACTCCAGCTACAACAACAGACAACAGCAACATCGTAAGAGAACAACGTACAAGATTTAACAATCAAATCCTTAACAATGCAGCTTACTCAGCTCTTAAGGACAATGTTAAAATCGAAGACAACAGCATCTTGTTCTATTAATAACATAAACATGAAAACAAAAAATCCGGTTCAGAAATGAATCGGATTTTTTATTTAAAATTCAAAATCTCAGAACCTCAGAAATTCAAAAAAACATTTGAGATTCTGAGTTTTTGAGATTCTGAGTTTTTAAAATTTTAGATTTTCCCTATAAGCCTTCTCCCAATTCCATGCTGAGAGTGTCATCTCATCGAGCTGACGTTCTGCTTTCCAGCCAAGTTCGTTGTTTGAATATGTTGGATCTGCCCAGACCTTTTCTATATCACCAGCACGTCTGCCAACAATCTCATAATTCAATTTAACACCTGAAACCTTTTCAAAAGATTTTATTACGTCTAATACAGAATAACCTGTTCCTGTTCCGAGATTGAATATCTCGAAAGACTTTTTCATCTTTTCATTGATCATTCTCTCTACAGCAATGACATGTGCTTTTGCGAGGTCCATAATGTGGATGTAGTCGCGGATTGCAGTTCCATCGTGAGTTGGATAATCGCTGCCAAAAACCTTGAGACATTCTCTTATTCCGTAGCCTGTCTGTGTGATATAAGGCATGAGATTGTTTGGCACACCCAATGGCAACTCACCGATAAGCGCACTGTCGTGAGCTCCTACAGGATTGAAATATCTGAGAGCGATAGCGTTCAACCCTTTATAAGCATTGATTGTCTCTGAAATTATCTCTTCTGCAATCTGCTTGGTATTTCCATATGGACTCTCAGCTTTCTTGATAGGAGCAGTCTCAGACACTGGCAGATGCTCAGCGTCTGGCTGTCCGTAGACAGTACATGAAGATGAGAACACAAGGTTATGTACCTTATACTTATTCATTGCCTCGAGTATATTCATCAATGAGTCGAGATTGTTGCGATAGTATTTTATTGGCTGTTCTACCGACTCACCTACTGCCTTATGTGCAGCGAAATGAATGATACCTTTGATATCGTTATGACGTGAGAAGAAATCATCTGTTAAAGTTTGATCAGCAAGGTCGAAAGACTCGAACTCTGGACGTATTCCAGTTATCTTCTCAATAGAATCGAGGACCTCAATACGAGAGTTAAACAAAGCATCAACAATGATGACTTCAAAACCTTTTTGCTGTAATTCTACGACTGTATGAGAACCGATATAACCCGTTCCTCCTGTGACTAATATTTTCATCTTTATGGTTTTATTCAATAAAATCTAATATTGTTGTTGTGATATAATTTAGCTGTTCATCAGTAAACTCAGTATGCATAGGCAAAGCGATGACATTTTCACTGAGAGATTCGCTCACTGGGAAATCACCTTTTTTGTAACGTGAATCCTGATAAGCCTTTTGTTCGTGCAATGGCACAGGATAATATATCGCGCATGCTATTCCTTTTTCTTGCAGATGCTGCATAAGTTTTGCTCTGTCGACACCATTAAGCACCATCACATACTGATGATAAACGTGAGTTGTAAAATGAGATTTCTTTGGTGTTATGATTTTATCTGTGACAGAGAAAGCCTTGTCGTAATATTCCGCTGCATATTGACGAGCAGCTATATATTCATCCAAATGTTTCAGTTTAATATCAAGCACTGCGGCTTGTATTGTATCAAGACGCGAGTTTACGCCTACATAATCGTGATAGTATCGCACCTTCATGCCATGGTTCACAACAGCACGTATCTGTTCTGCCAAGCTATCATCGTTAGTGAACAAAGCACCTCCGTCGCCATAGCATCCTAGATTCTTTGAAGGGAAAAATGAAGTACAACCTATTGTTCCTATTGTACCCGCCTTTTTAACGGTGCCGTCACTGAATGTATAGTCAGCGCCAATTGCCTGAGCATTATCTTCAACAACATAAAGGTTATGACGACGTGCAATATCCATAATAGCTTCCATGTTAGCACATTGACCGAAGATATGAACTGGCACGATTGCCTTTGTCTTTGGAGTGATTGCACGTTCAATAGCTGCAGGATCTATGTTATAAGAATCCTTTTCAATATCTACAAGAACAGGTTTCAGACGAAGAAGAGCTATTACTTCTGCAGTAGCGATAAATGTGAAAGTTGTAGTGATGACCTCATCACCAGGTTCCAGATTAAGAGACATCATTGCTACCTGCAAGGCATCAGTTCCATTAGCACATGGAATTACGTGTTTTACACCTAAATATTTTTGAAGGTTCTCTTGAAAACTTTTCACATGCGGACCATTGATAAAAGCCGCTGTAGATAATATCTCCTGGATGGCAGAATCCACCTCAGGTTTTATTTTATTATATTGACCAACAAGGTCAACCATTGGAATCTTTAACATAGAAGTCATTTTTGCAAAATTAATAATTTATTACACATTAATTAATAAATATAATCGAAAAAAGTTTTTTTTAAAAACACTTGCTTATTTCAAAAAAATGTTGTTATTTTGCACCTCAATTTTTAGGAGAAGAATTTAACTATAAAATATTAAGAGTCATGTCAAAAATTTGTCAAATCACAGGTAAAAAAGTCATTACCGGTAATAACGTTTCTCACTCAAACAGAAAGACAAAAAGAACTTTCAAACCTAATTTACAAATCAAACGTTTCTTCGTTCCAGAATGGAATGAATGGGTTGTTTTGAAAGTTTCTGCAGCTGGTTTACGCACAATTGACAAAAAAGGTGTATACCAAGCTATCATGGATGCTTCAGCAGAAGGTAACTTGAACCGTTGGTAATAACATCAAAACCACTATAAAAAAAAGTCGTCTTTTTTGACGACTTTTTTTTTAATTCATAATGCATAATTCATAATACATAATTATTTTTGTGCAATATTTACACCCAAAGATAGTTAATTAGATTGATGAGATTAAGATATACACTATTACTATTGATGATGTTCCCTGTTTTGCTTTTCGGGCAGAACAAGGACAGTTACATATACGGAAAAATCACCGATGATAATGGTAGCGTATTGGAACTCGTAAACATCGCTGTGTTAGGCACATCATACGGAGTCTCATCAAATTCCAAAGGGCAATACGAGCTACATCTTCCTGCCGACACTCTTCTTGACGTGGTGTATTCTTTCGTAGGCTACCAACAAGAGACAAAGAAGATCAAGTTAAAAGCAGGAGAACATCGTAAAGTAGATGTGAGTCTAAAATCCACTTCCACAACATTATCCGACATCGTTGTCTCTGACCGACAAATCAACTCAGCCACCATCACTCGCCTCGACGCAAGAGAGATATCGCTCATCCCTAGCAGCTCTGCTGGCGGTGTGGAAGACCTCGTCAAGACACTTCCTGGTGTATCGTCCACCAACGAACTCAGCTCACAATACAACGTACGTGGCGGAAACTTCGACGAGAACCTTATTTACATCAACGGAATAGAAATATACAAACCATTCCTCATAGGCTCGGGACAACAAGAAGGTATGAGTATCATCAACCCTAGCCTCGTCTCCAACATCGACTTCTCAGCTGGAGGTTTCTCTGCAGAATACGGAGACAAACTATCCTCAGCTCTCGATATAACATACAAGAAACCTAGCATCCCAGCAGCATCTCTGTCGATGAGTTTTCTCGGTGCAGAAGCTCATGTTGAAGGAGCTGTATTCAAGAACAAACTCTCCTATCTCATCGGAGCACGTTATAAAAACAACAAATACATCCTTGGAAACATGGAAACCAAAGGCGTTTATCAGCCTAACTTCACCGACGTACAAGGAATTTTGTCGTACAACATAACACCTCGTCTAGAAGTATCAGCATTTGGTTATTACTCAAGTAACCAATACCTCATGATACCAGAAAACCGACAGACCGACTTTGGCAACATACAACAAGCTCATCGTATCACGATTTACTTCGATGGTAGAGAATCGAGCAACTATACCACTGGACTCGGCGCCTTTACCTTAAACTTCAGTCCTAACGAAGACCTTAACCTCAAGCTCATAGCTTCCACCTATTCTGCGATGGAAGCTGAGAACTACGACATACAAGGACAATATTGGATCGGACTTTTGGAAACCAACCCTGGCAGCGAGCAAAGCGGCAACGTAATCTCCAACCAAGGCGTAGGAACTTATATAGAACACGCACGCAACGACTTCTACTCACAGGTCTTCAACATCGACCATAAAGGAGCTTACAAAAAAGACTTCTACACCTTGAAGTGGGGCGCACGTTACCAACACCAACACTTCGACGACTTTATCAACGAATGGGAGATGATAGACTCTGCCGGTTTCAGCCTGCCACATCCTGCCGACTCCATCGGAAGTCCAAACCCTCCGTATTACCCTTTTGAGATACGTCATATTTCCAAAGGACATAACATATTAAACATAGACAATATCGATGGTTTCGTCCATAATGAATGGTCGTTCAACAGCAAAAACGAGGACATAGTTACATTGTCGCTTGGTTTACGTGCCAACTATTGGGGCTACAACAATGAAGTCAATATCAGTCCTCGTGCCGGCATTGCATTCAAACCTAGTTGGAACAGAGATATGCTGTTCAGACTATCGGGCGGTGTCTACGTACAGCCTCCATTCTATCGTGAACTTCGCAAATTCGACGGCAGCCTAGTAAAACCAGAAGATGCTTCAACGCAGAAGTCATATCAGCTGGTATTTACCCACGAGTATAACTTCATATCATGGGACCGACCTTTCGTACTAACAACGGAAGTCTATTACAAATACCTTAAAGACATCATACCTTACGAAGTTGATAATATCAGAATAAAATATTTCGCCGACCAGAAAGCCACAGGTTATGCAACCGGTATGGATATCCGCATCAACGGAGAATTTGTCAAAGGCATTGAAAGCTGGGCAAGTATGTCATTTATGAAATCGGAAGAAAACATCAAATACTACCTCTCCCCTAACGGCAGTATTTTGTCACAGTCGGATGTAATAAACGGAGCAGAGTATGTTTGCGACACATTGATAAAAGGAATACCACGACCTTCAGATCAAAAAGTCAATTTCTCTGTATTCTTCCAGGATTATATTCCATTCATACCTTCATTCAAAGTCAACTTGAAACTTGTTTTCGGAACAGGTATGCCATTCGGCGCACCATATAATGAAAGATATAAACATATATTCAGAATGTCGCCTTACAGAAGAGTCGACATTGGATTTAGCAAGCAACTCATCAGCGAGACAAGTAGCTTCAAGAAAGGCAATCCTTTGTCACATGTAAGAAACTGCTGGCTCAGTCTGGAAATCTTCAACCTTCTTGGCATCAACAACGTCAGTTCGTATATGTGGGTCACAGACATATACAACATACAATATGCAGTGCCTAACTACCTAACGCCACGACAGATAAACCTGAAGTTAATAGCAGAGTTTTAAAGTTTTTTCATAATAAAGTTTGTAAGTCTGCATGTCGAGACAAGGTCTCCGTCTTCGTTTTTGACATCTATATTCCAGACATGAGTTTGGCGACCTTTGTGTAATATTGTAGCTGTTGCATATACATAAGTACCAACTTTAGCAGCTTTGACATGATTAGCACTAAGTTGCATTCCTCTGATAATATGCGTCTTGATGTCGACATACACCGACGAACCAGCACCGCCTATACTCTCAGCGAGAGCCATAGATGCGCCACCATGCAACATACCATAAGGCTGTGACAGTTCCTTCTTCACAAACATACGGGCATAAACATAACCCTCTCTCACCTCAAGATATTCGATACCGAGAGTCTCCATCATTGTACCCTCATTGAGAGCATTCAGTTTTCTTACCAGGTCTTCCATCTAAAAATATTTTGAAGTGCAAAAATAATATTTTTTGACTAAGAACTTAGGCTATTGAACTAAGAACTTTGAATCTATAATTTATGAATTTCACATTATGAATCATAAATTAAAAAAACATTATCTTTGCAGTCACAAGACCTATGGTCTTTTCTCAACACAACACACTCTTTAGCCGAGCGCAATGCTCGGCTTTTTTTGGGGCTCTGAACTCTGAACTTTGAACTAAGGCTTTTGGCTATTGGCTATTGGCTGTTGGCTAATCGGTCGCTGAGCTTGTCGAAGCGCCGAGTTTTGCCTTCGACAGGCTCAGGCACCGCGGAACTCTGAACTTTGAAACTCAGAACCTCAAAACCTCAGAATCTCAGCAACTCAGTGTCTTGGCGACTTGGTGTCTTGGTGTCTCGGTGTCTCAAAGTCTATACGTGTCAACGTGTGTTTATTTTTAAGGTAACTTCGACGCGTCTCTACCTACTAATTCCTACTTCCCCCACGTTTCTCTATCCAGACTTCTGTATTGTATGGCCTCTGCCAGATGCTCCGCTTTGATATCTTCCGATTCTGCGAGGTCCGCAATTGTCCTCGAGACCTTGAGTATTCTGTCGTACGCACGCGCCGACAGATTAAGTCTGTCCATAGCATTTTTCAGCAGCTGAGTACATTGATCATCGAGGGAACAATATTTCTGTATCAGCTTCGATGTCATCTGAGCATTAGAGTGAATGTTGGGAATATCGGCGAATCTCTCGGTCTGTATCTTACGCGCTCGTGTCACTCGCGCTCGCACTTCGCTGCTCCTCTCCCCTGCGTTTTTCTTTGCCAGCTCCTCAAAAGGCACTGGCACCACCTCCACATGAAGGTCTATCCTATCGAGAAGCGGACCCGATATCCTATTAAGATATTTCTCCACCGTACCAGGCTGGCAGGTACACTCCTGCGTAGGATGGTTGTAATAACCGCAAGGACAAGGGTTCATTGCAGCCACTAGCATGAAGTTAGCAGGGAACTCTATAGTCTGCTTCGCCCTTGCTATGGTGACGAGTCTGTCTTCCATAGGCTGTCGCAGCACCTCCAGGACATTACGTTTAAACTCAGGAAGCTCATCGAGGAAGAGCACACCATTGTGTGCCAAAGAAATTTCACCAGGCTGAGGATATGCACCGCCACCAACCAATCCCACATACGATGTAGTGTGATGCGGACTTCTAAATGGACGCGCTTTCAGAAGTGAAAGGCCATCGCCTACGAGCCCAACGACAGAATGTATCTTCGTCGTCTCTAGAGCTTCCTTCAATGTCATAGGAGGCATGATGGTTGGCATACGTTTCGCCAGCATCGTCTTGCCGCTACCAGGACTGCCGATAAGGATGACGTTATGTGATCCAGCTGCTGACACCTCAAGAGCTCTTTTGATGTTCTCCTGACCACGCACGTCGCTGAAGTCGAAGGCATACATATCATCGCTGTCTTCTTCATATTTAGGAATCTCCACAGGTTTCATATCGGAAGCTCCGTTGAGAAATGTTATCACCTCCATAATATTGTTGACACCATACACATCCATAGTCTCGACCACTGCTGCCTCTTTAGCATTAGCCATCGGCAGTATGATACCTTTAAAACCATCTTGCATAGCTCGTATGGCAATAGGCAAAACTCCTCTAATTGGATTAAGACTGCCATCAAGTGACAGCTCGCCCATGATGACATATTGGTCTAACATCTCAACGCTGACTTGTTCCGATGCTGCCAGTATCGCAATAGCAATAGGAAGATCGTATGACGAGCCTTCTTTTCGGATGTCGGCAGGCGCCATGTTGATGGTGATTTTCTTCTTGGGATATTTGAGGTTATTATTACAGAGAGCAGCTTCTATCCTCTGCTGACTCTCCTTGACAGCACTATCGGGCAGACCGACAAGGAAAAACTGCACTCCCCTGTCGATATTAACTTCAATGGTTACAGTGATAGCTTCAATGCCATTCAAGGCACTTCCAAAGGTTTTTACTAACATAATTTTTGGTTTTATTATTTCTTAGGGTATGAGGGGTTGAGGATTTGAGGGTATGAAGATTTGAGGGTATGAGGGACTAAGGGTATGAGGGTATGAGGGATTCCTCAGTTCCTCAAGTCCTTAATTCCTCAATTCCTCAAGTCCTTAGTTCCTAAACGGTTTATATTGTGAGTTTTGAAATATCTGCTGAACGTCGTTATTTCTCAATAGGTCTTGCAGACTTATATCATTATGTGTCATGTAAGAGCGTATGATTTGCAGTCCAATGAATTCTCCGAGTCGTCCTGGTGATTCATTAGAAAACATCTGCGTGAAAGGAGCGTCACCGAAGAGACTGCGGAATGTCATAATATCATTAGTGTATAAAATATCATTTCCAACTAATGAAGCCCAGATTTCTCCTTCATACTGACAAGCCCACTGTGTCTGTCGCGACGAATATCCTAACAAAACCGAGTCGGGCAAAGCTGGATTCATGGCTTCAATGAAATACAACTGTTTACCTACATTTATCATCTCTGAAAGCACATCTTTCTTTGGAGCAGGAACTGCAAAGTAATTGTCATAGAAGGCTTGTGCGATGTCGCGTGTGATATAAGACGGCTGACAACGTAATGAACGATAACGCGGCATACCTATATAATCATAAATTTTATCTTCATTGCCTAGATAATAATCCATACTTACCAAGACAGAGCCTGGTTGTATCATAACAGAAGGCATTGAATGATCAACACCAGACACATAGAAATACGTCTCTGGAATCTCAATGCCAGGATAATAATAATTCAGTCGCTGATAAACAGATTTGATTTCATTCTTCAATTTCTTATCGTCATAGAACTTCTTCTGCACCATATCGTTAAGTCTGATACAGAAGGTATCCGTAGCAAAGTCTTTGAGGTATTCAACAGCCTCCATATTGTCGAGGTCGCCACCGAGAAACACCTGATAGTCGTCTTTTATCGACTTCAATCCTTCTGCAAAATTAGCAGTGTCGATAGAAAATAAGGCATCATTATATTTCTTTACAACAATCTCCTGAGGTTCTAGATTCTCATGATGAACCTGCAACTTATCCTTGTACGTCTTCGTCTTTACACACGACGATAAAACAAAAGCTAAAACTATAAAAAGTATTTTTTTCATATAATCTTGATTTTAAAAATTCTGAACTTTTGAAGTTTTGAGATTTTGAGATTCTGAGATTCTGAATTTCTATATCTCTACTCTATTGTCTTGCAAATATACAACGAAAAAAATGCCTTGATATTTGTTTTAAGCATTATTTTTCCTCAACAATAAAAAAAAATGAAAATTGTCGATTTTTTTAAGATAAGATGTTAATTTCTATTAATAGTTGAAACTCAAAAGCTCAGAAATTCAAAAACTCAGAGATTTTGAAGTTTTGAGATTTTGAGATTTTAAATAATCACTCAAAATAAATATCCACTGCAGAGTCACGGTCGGCGCCTAGCAAGGATGCTGCTTTTCCGTGATTGAGTGCTATCTCCATGAAGCCGTGCGTACCGAATAACGCGAGTATATCTGGTTCCGGCACTTCCTGATAGCTCTTTCTTATGGCATCAATTTTATAAATACCGCTACATAATTTTATCGTAAACTTACGTCCTGCCCTCACCTTCTCGAATAAAGGCTGGCTGATGTTGGTGACTAGATTTTCGTATGAATCGATATAATTGACAAGACCATGGATGGAGTTGGCATCGTAAGTAGGCTTGAACTCTATCCTCTCTTTTAATATATAAGGTGTGCCTATTTCCTCCATCGAAGCATTTTTATAAAGCATCACTGCTACCTTAACGAAACGATCTCTAGTGCTGAAGGTAAAGAAATCTGTATCTTGCATAACGTCAATGATGACAGCTTCATACGGATCTTGATCGATGATAAGCGAGAAGATATAATTATCGGTTCCAACGAAATAATGACCGTTCACTTTTACCACCACATGCGGATTATCGACAGACTCTTCAGTGTCGATAGCAAGGATATGAATTGTGCCTTTAGGGAAATTCTTATAACAATTCTTCACGATAAAAGCAGCAGAACGCACATCAAAAGGCTCGATGTTATGCGTAATGTCGACCACATTAACATCTGGCAATGCAGAAAATATAGCTCCTTTCACAGCAGGAACATAATAATCCGATAATCCCCAGTCACTTGTTAATGTGATAATAGCCATTGTGATATAAATAAAGATTTCTTAAAAAAAATTTAGAAAATTCGAATACAAAGATACGTTTTTAGAAAAAGTAAAAATATATTAAGGAAAAAATTTTATTAACAATTTTTACCATTCTTATCTTGTTTCATATTATATTTGTACATATTTTCAAAACAATTAAAATTCGTAATGTCAGAACAAATTGTTCAAATAGAAAACGTAAATCCTAGTGACTTGTACGGTGCTAACGATCAGCATCTTACGATGATAAAGTCATTATTCCCAAAGATAAAAATCATTGCTCGCGGCGATTTGGTCAAGATTATTGGCAAAGATGAAGAAGTAGATTATTTCATCAATCGTTTCAATTTATTGGTGCTTCATCTTGAACGCTATGGCAACATCAGTTCCAAGGTCATAGAAGACATTATGTTATGTGCTGGCGAGTCTGATTTCATAAAGAATCTTAACGATAGCGACGTCTTGGTTTATGGTCGCAATGGCTTACAAATCAAGGCTATGACTGCCAACCAAAAACTCATGGTGAAAGCATGCGAAGAAAACGATATGCTTTTCGCCATAGGCCCTGCTGGTACAGGCAAGACATACACTGCCGTAGCCTTAGCTGTAAGAGCATTGAAAAACAAGCAAGTACGTCGTATCATTCTGACACGTCCTGCCGTTGAAGCTGGCGAAAACCTCGGTTTCTTACCTGGCGACTTGAAAGAGAAACTCGATCCATATTTACAGCCTCTTTATGACGCCTTGCGTGATATGTTGCCACAGGCTAAGCTTCAAGGTTTCATGGAAGAAGGCATCATAGAAATCGCACCTCTCGCTTTCATGCGCGGACGCACCCTCGACAACGCCTTCGTGATTCTCGACGAAGCACAAAACGCCACTCAGTCGCAGCTCAAGATGTTCCTCACACGTATGGGACGCTCAGCTAAGTTCGTCATCACCGGCGACATAACACAGATCGACTTACCTAAAAACCAGCCTTCAGGATTGCCACAAGCTATGGAAGTGCTAAAAAATGTCAAGGGAATAGAATTCATCCACCTCGACGAAAAAGACGTGGTACGTCATAAACTCGTCACCGCAATCATCAACGCTTACGCTAAGTTCAATTCATAATTCATAATGCATAATAGTTAACTTAAAATATATAAAAAATGAAAGCTTTAACAAAAACTGATTTTAATTTCAAAGGTCAAACTAAAGTATATCACGGTAAGGTTCGTGATGTTTATTTCATTGACAACAAATATCTTGTGATGGTCGCTAGCGATCGTATCTCTGCTTTCGACGTTATTCTTCCTGAAGGAATCCCATATAAAGGACAGGTCTTGAACCAAATCGCTGCTTTGTTCTTAGATGAGACAACAGACATAGTTCCTAACTGGAAAATCGCTACTCCAGACCCAATGGTCACTGTTGGCAAGCTCTGCAAACCATTCCCAGTAGAGATGATTATCCGCGGCTACCTCACCGGAAGTTCATGGCGCACATACAAAAGCGGCAAACGCGAAATCTGTGGCGTAGCAATTCCTGACGGAATGAAAGAACATCAACGCTTCGAAAAACCTATCATCACTCCTACAACAAAAGCTGATGAAGGTCACGACGAAGACATCTCTCGCGAAGAAATCATCCGCCAAGGTCTTATCAGTGAAGAAGACTACAAACAAATAGAAGAAATCACATACAAATTATTCCAACGCGGAAGCGAAATAGCTGCTAAACACGGCCTTATCCTCGTCGACACAAAATACGAATTCGGTAAGATAGGTGACCAAATCTACCTCATGGACGAAATCCACACTCCTGACTCATCACGTTATTTCATCGCTGATGAATATCAAGAATGTTTCGAAAAAGGTCTCCCTGTAAAACAACTTTCAAAAGAATTCGTACGCGAATGGTTGATGGCCAACGGCTTCCAAGGCCAAGAAGGACAACATGTTCCAGAAATGACACCAGAAATCGTAAGCAGTATCTCTGAACGTTACATCGAACTTTACGAAAAAGTCACAGGCAAGAAATTCGAAAAAGCTGACGAATCTGACGATATCTTGAAACGTATCGAAAAGAACATCGCCGAATGCCTTGAGAAACTTGACTGATTTTTAAAACTCAGAACTTCAGAATCTCAAAACTTCAAAAATTTTTGAGATTCTGAGTTTTTGAGATTCTGAGTTTTAAAAAAAAATGTTCTTTATAACCATAGAATTTCTCGTCGGTTCAAAATATTTTAACTCCGACTTGACATTCAACTGATTGAGATAACTCCTAATATCTCTTCTCGTTAAAACAATACCGTTGTTGAACGGATTGATATAGAACAAGACATCTTCCAACTGTGGGAAATGTCTTGTTCTTTTACAATATGCCAAGACAAAATGATGTGGCAATAATATCGGATATATCGGAAGGCCAAGACGTTCTGCCAAGATGCAGTACAACATCCCCAAAGAAAAAGGATTGCCGACATGCGTCTCTAGAAGTTTATTGACATAATAATAATCTTGGTTTCCGACAGCGGTCTTATCACCTTTGAAACTATTGATATCGTAGATGATATGATTCAGAATCCTGACTTGTTCGAGTGGTGTCAGGTTATAGTTCAGCTCTTTCTCCACCTGCTCAATCATCATAATAATCTGAAAACCAATTTTGCTCCAATCTGCATTAGGAAACATATATTTCGACAATATGAAATAAGGTTCCAACAAGTCTGACTCGCGCTTGTCGTGCCATGTGTTCAGCTGATCAACTACATTCTGACGTTGAATAACATTTATCAGATGACCCAGTCTTTCTCTATGAAAAGCATCTGTGGTCTTGTTTCTCTTTTCTATCAACAAAGGCAAAACCTGTTCACCATAAGCCACTATAGCATTCGCTATATTAATATATAGGTGTTCGTCAGGCTCGTCTGTAAGAAAAAGCAAAGATTCTATTTTTTGACTCTGAACTCTGAACCCTGACTCTGAACTTTGAACTTTGAACTCTGGACTATGACTTTGAACGTTGAACTCTGAACTTTGGCTTGTTGTTTTCATGTTATTAGATTTTATCCAGAAAACAACAATTTGTCAATAAAGTTTCAAGGTGATTTGTTATTTATAGAAATTCATATCAATCATATACTTATATGATTTTTCCGGCATGAAATAACGTACGTCTTTATTCTCTGCCACTGCCTCTCTGATGAATGTGGAAGATATCTCTATCTCAGGGGCATCGATTATATGTACCGACTTATGACTTACGAGATTGCCGCCTTCATAGTTTTTTCTTGGATAAACCAAAAGGTGATAATTATCTAATATTTCCTGAGAGTTTTTCCATTTGGAGAAGCCTGCGAGGTTATCCATTCCGCATATCAGATAGAATTCGGCATCGGGATGCAGTTGCGACAATTTTTTGAGGGTGTCGATGGTATAAGATGGTTTTGGCATATCGAATTCGATGTCGCAGACCTCAAAACGCGTGTCGTCTTTCACTGCCAACTTCAGCATGTCGAAACGATGACGGTCTTGTAATAAAGAGTTTTCATCTTTAAACGGGTTTTGAGGACTGACAACGAACCATAGAGAATCCAAATCGGTATATTCCACGATGTAATTGGCAAGTATCAGATGTCCGTTATGAACGGGATTGAACGAGCCGAAGAACAGACCGATTTTTCTTTTTTTCATGTTATAAGATATTGAAAAGTTGTTCTTTAATCTTTTCGAGTTCGTCTTTCATCTTCACGACGAGACGTTGTATGTCGGCGTCATTAGCCTTAGAGCCGAGGGTGTTTATCTCACGACCCATTTCCTGAGCGATGAAACCGAGTTTCTTGCCAGCGCCTTCTTCGTCGATAGTCTCTTCGTAATAAGAACAGTGTTTTGCGAGACGCACCTTTTCTTCAGTGATATCAAGTTTTTCTAGATAAAATATCAATTCCTGTTCGAAACGGTTTTCGTCATATTTTCCCGACTGAGTAAGTTCAGTAAGATTCTTCACAAGTTTATTCTTGATGTTATCATGACGATTGTTTTCGTAAGGAGTCACCTCGTTAAGATATTGCATTATAAGGTCTTTTCTCTTAAGCAAATCTTCTTTGAGTATCTCGCCCTCTTGTCTGCGGAATGAATCTGTCATATCGAGAGCAGTCTGCAATGTCTCTTTTATCTTTTCAAAGAATGTCTCGTCATATTGTTGCTCTGGAGTAACGAATATACCAGGCATTTTGAAGAGAAGCATCGCCAAGTCGGAAGATTGTGGGATGTTATATTCTTCAGAAATCTCTTTTACTTGTTTAAGATAAGAAGCAATAACTTCTTTTTCGATATGAGTATTTTGTTCTACATTAGTGTCGGTGATAGAAATCATGACATCGACCTTACCTCTTTGCAAAGTCGTTGCCACCATATTACGATATTCCAACTCTTGCGAGCGAATCTCCTGAGGTAATTTTACTGATAAATCCAACTGTTTAGAATTAAGCGTCTTAACTTCGACTACTATTCTTTTTGTGAGGTATATTTGTTCGGCTTTACCATAGCCTGTCATCGATTTGATCATAACATTTCTTTTGCTACAAAGATACGCCAAAAATCTTGTTTTTTTTCAAAAAAATTATTATCTTTGGAGGAACTTTTTAGAACTAAGGCTTCTGACTGTTGGCCTTTGGCTAAAAGTTCAATAGCTAAAAGCCAAAAGCTTTAGTTCAAAAATAATATTAACATTTAAACATAAAAATTATGACAGAAAAAATCACCTCACAACTAGCGATGGAGCTAGAAGCAAAATACGGAGCACATAATTATCATCCGCTACCTGTAGTTTTAGCAAAAGGCAAAGGCGCCAAAGTATGGGACGTCGAAGGCAAAGAATATTACGATTTCTTATCAGCATACTCAGCAGTAAACCAAGGACATTGTCATCCAGCAATCATCAAGGCATTATGTGACCAGGCACAGAACCTCACCTTAAGTTCACGTGCTTTCTACAACGACAGTCTTGGCGTTTGGGAAAAATACATCACAGAATATTTCGGTTACGACAAAGTTCTTCCAATGAACACTGGCGCAGAAGCCGACGAGACAGCTCTTAAATTAGCGCGTCGTTGGGGAACAGTATGCAAAGGCATTCCTAATGACGAAGTGACAATAGTTTGCTGCGAAGGCAACTTCCATGGTCGTACCATCACCATCATCACCATGTCGAACGACCCTGACTCATACGCCAATTACGGTCCGCTCACACCTGGTTTCATCCGTATTCCTTACAACGACCCTGATGCATTGGAAGCAGTGTTAGCAGAACACGGACACAAAATCGCTGGTTTCTTGTTAGAGCCAATCCAAGGCGAAGCTGGCGTTTATGTACCAGACGAAGGTTATCTCAAGAAATGCTACGACATCTGTAAGAAATACAATGTCTTGTTCATGGCCGACGAAGTACAAAGCGGCATTGCACGTACTGGCAAGATGTTAGCCTGCGACCACGAAAATGTTCGCCCTGACATCCTTATCTTAGGCAAGGCATTGAGTGGCGGCGTCGTTCCAGTGTCAGCAGTCTTGGCAGACGATTACATCATGATGAATATCAAGCCTGGCGAACACGGTTCAACATTCGGCGGCAACCCTATCGCTGCTAAGGTAAGTATGGCTGCACTTCAAGTCGTTAAAGACGAAAACCTCATGGAAAGAGCAGAATATCTCGGCAAAATCTTCCGTGAAGAAATGAAAAAAATCGACAGTCCTATGATTGAACTGGTACGCGGAAAGGGTCTTCTCAACGCTGTCATCATCAAACCAAAAGACGGCAAAGAAGCATGGGACGTTTGTATGAAAATGAAAGAAAACGGCGTATTGGCAAAACCAACACACCGACATATCATCCGCTTCGCACCACCTTTAGTGATTACAGAAGAAGAATTACGTAAAGCAATAGAAATAATCAAAGAGACGATTTTGTCGTTTTAAAAGATGCTGAGGTACTGAGGTACTGAGGTACTGAGTTGCTGAGTTACTGAGTTGCTGAGTTAAAAAATATAATTAACATCTTAGTAACTTAGTGACTTAGAGACTTAGCAACTCAAAAAACTGGAAGTTCACCAAGAGGTTCCAGTTTTTTATTTTGTACATCGATATGATAGCAAAACATAGTCTTGCCGTTTGTCAAAACAAGATATTCGGCATTTAATCCTGAATAATAACGAATTGCCTGGTCTAGGACTTTCTGTGTTATTGCCACAGACTCAGCTTTACATTCCACAATCATTTTCGGTTTTGCATCTTTATTAAAAACCACTATATCGCAGCGTTTAGGCAAAGCATTCACCTTTATAGAATACTCCACAGCGATAAGTCCTGCCGGATATTTCTTCCCTTCCACCAGATAATAAAGCATCTTCTGACGAACCTCCTCCTCTGGAGTTAAAGCACAGTAAATCTTACGTATAGGGTCAAAGACTTTTGTCTTGTTATCTTCTGTTATAGTGTTAAACCAATTCATGATTTAAAGTTAATTCCTGACATATATTCAAAAGTCAAAGATAGATTTTTTTTCATAACGAATAGATATGTATTGCTAATTTATAAAAACATGTACATTTGTATGATGATTTATAATTTTGAATAATATGGTAAAAATATTTATAAAAATAACATTGATTGTTGTTTCAACAGTGATATTTTGGATACTACTTTCACTAGTTCAAAGTGTATTTTCATCTGTGGGAACCATCAACGAAGATATAACTATTACAGCTCATAGAGGTGGAGCAGGATATGGCAATGAGAACACAATATCATGCATAAGACGTTCTCTTGACAATGGCGTTGAATCAATAGAAATAGACGTACATCTGACTTCAGATTCCCGCATAGTGGTATGTCATGATGAAAGCGTTGACAGAACAACAAATGGCAGCGGCAAGATAAGCGAGATGACTTTTGAGCAATTGAAAACACTTCGTATTATTGATAAAAATGGTAATGAGACAGATGAGACAATACCTGAGCTATGCGAGGTTCTAGAACTCATTGATGGCAAGTCACATATACTTCTTGAGATAAAAAACAAAGCAAAAAATGTTGGGTCTCTCGAAAAAGCCGTAGTTAACGAATTAAACAAATACAATGCACATGATTGGGTCACAGTGATATCGTTCGGTGACAAGACTTTGGAGACTATTTATCTGATAGACTCTTCATTAAGACTAGAAAAGCTGGTATTTTTCAAAATGATAGGACTGCCTATAATATTTGACGGAGGATTCTCATACTTCAGTTTCAATAAATATAATTATGTAGAATCTATAAACTTCTTTTACAAGAGTGTTTCAAAATCTCTCATCAAGAAAATACACGACAACAACATGAGAGTTAGATTATGGACAATCAACGAATTGACTAAGACACCTAAATTAGACATTGATGGCATTATAACTGATTATCCAGATATATTTATCGAAGCCTTTTCGAAGCCTGATAATTATTGAGAAAATTTATATAATAAATTGTATTTTCTTTCAAAAAATAATTATCTTTGCACCGCAAAAAACAAGTAGATGTCGGGTTCTACTAGTCGGTCAGGTAACGACACTCTCACTGTCGAAACAGGGGTTCGAATCCCCTACCCGATACCAAGAGCGAGGTAACAGCCTCGCTTTTTTTATTTCAATCTTCTTAATAATCACAACGATTTTTTTATTACATTTGCGACAACAAAACTTTAAAAAATGAAAAAATTATTATTCCTTATCACTCTTTGCTTGATGATAAATCATCTCAATGCACAAAATGAAATGTGGATTTACAAGTCTAACGGCAGCATAGTAAAATATAACACAGCTGAAATAGATAGCATCAAGTTTATGCCGGTAGAAGAACCTACCGATGAAATCATATACATTAACGCCACACAATTAATCGGTAATTACTACGGAGATAACATTGTTGGCAGCCTAGGCCACTACTGGATTATCTTCTCCGATGAAGGAATTGTCGACGGTGTAGCAATGCCAAACACAGAATATTTTCGTTTAGACATCCTCGGTCCAATGGCTGCAGACGAAGAAAACATCCGAATCCCTAATGGACATTATACCTTCGATGCAAACAACGAATTCAATAATTTCTCAATTATTAACATCGGAAGCACAGACTACGTCTACATCGACGAAGCTGGCGAGGCTTGGTCTACAGCACTCACTTCAGCTGACTTGTTCGTCGAAGATAACGTCATAATCCTTAAAGCAACTACCGACAATAAAGAATATGAAGTAACATTCATCGGCGACTATAACATAGGACAGACAAGCATGTCTGAATATATCTCCACTCTTACTTCAGACTACGAAATCAGTTTAAACAATTGTACTGGAACAGTGAAAAGCTTCGGCGATTATTGGAACTGCGGACTATGCAACTGGCAAGTAGAATTTCTGTGCAATGACGGATTGACGAATGGAACATATCTCGTTTTAGACTTCTTAACAGATACTGAACTTAACGGTTCATCAGGATTTGAAGGCACATATCGCTCAACTGGTTTCTCGGAAGAAGATCATAGCAGACCCGACTTTGCTCCATACACCTTTATCCCAGGATTCCGTGTAAGCGTAACAGATAACTACATGCTAGGCTCCATGCTCGTTGAACATATCGACGGCATCGCTGTCGAACAAGCACCTCTTTTTGACGGTGAGTTCACTATTAAAAATAATAACGATGGAACTCACACCATCATAATCAATGCAACTGACGACACTATGCCAGCACATAAAATAACACTAAACTGGACTGGAAAACTTAAATAAAGTCAATGAGTCAATAAGTCTATGAGCACTTATTGACTCATTTTCTTATTGTCTTATAGAATCTAACAAAACCCCATCCTATCATCGCTCCAACGATAGCTCCCACAATAACATCACCAGGGTAATGAACTCCCATATATATCCTGCTGTATGCCACCAATGTAGCCCAGACAAACATAACCCATCCTATCTTAGAATAGTATTTCTTTAATATATGCGTGATGAAAACTGCGAGTGCAAACACATTACAAGCGTGTGAAGAAATGAAGCCGTAGGCTCCGCCACAATGTCCATTAGGAAGATACACCAAGTCCTTTATCGCTTCATTATGACATGGACGCGGTCTCTCAAAAAGGGGCTTGAAAACACTGGACGAAATCTGGTCGGAACATATTATCAACAATATTATACCTAGTATTATTAATATGCTCTGCTTCTTATAATTCTTTATTATCAAATATAACAACACCAGATAAAACGGTGTCCAGCTGAGTTTGCCTGATATGAATATCATAATCGGGTCGAGCCAGTCAGCGTGAAGCCCGTTGAGGAAAAGGAATAATTCAGTGTCTGACATATTTGTTTAGAGTTTAGAGTTCTTAGCTCTTAGTTCTTAGTTTCTCCAAGATACTATCTTTTTCCAATATATACAAATCGTTATATGGATTTCTTCTTATCAGCTCATCGAGGGCTTTGATTGCCTTCTTTGGCTTCTTGTCCTTATACTTATTAAACACATCATGGAAGTAGCTATCGTCTTTACAAGGATAGCCTATCTCTTCATCATAATGCGTGATGAAACCGACGGCTTCTGTCTCCAGTCCTTCGATGGTAAATACTATCGGTATCTCGAAATATTCGTAGTCGCTGTTCTGACATTCGTTCCATTTGTCTTTCGTCATAAGGAAAAACTTCTGCAACTGCGAGTTGATATGGTCGTTAAGAGGATTGAGGATGTTAAACTCACCGAGTGTTCCGTCGCAATGCACAGTGAACATCATTATCGTTGTTCCTAAAGTACAACTCTGACGTGATATCTTGTTATAGTCGACATGCACGAAGAAGTCACGTTCAAAAGCACCGCTGCCACCTTTGTATCTATAGTCGAGCATTGTCTTGATGACCTTGTTGTTCTCATGCAATATTTTTGACAAAGAATCAGACTGGCTCTGAGCGTTGAGCAGCGAGCAAAGAGCGAGTGCTACTAATAATAATATGACTTTGACTTTTGACATTGGACTCTTAACTCTGAGCTTTGAACTCTGAACTTTGAACTAAGGCTATTGGCTGTTGAACTAAGAACTTTTTGAAGGTTCAATGGACTTAGCTCAATAGCCTTAGTTAACACTTCACTCCTCATTAATACTATTCCATATCATGTCTTTCAGCTCGTTCAAGCCTTGTCCTATTGCGGAGCTGATGAAGATATGTGGCACTTTCTTAGGAAGATGTTTCTTGATATCTTTCTTTTGCTGCTCATCGATGAGGTCGCATTTGCTTATCGCAAGGAGGCGTTTCTTGTCGAGCAGTTCTGGGTTATATTTCTTCAACTCTTTAAGCAAGATGTCGTAAGTACCTTTGACGTCTTCGCTGTCGGCTGCCACCAAGAACAGCAATATCGAGTTACGTTCTATATGTCGCAAGAAACGAAGTCCGAGACCTTTGCCTTCAGCAGCGCCTTCGATGATACCAGGTATGTCAGCCATGATAAACGACTTCATGTCGTAGTAAGGCACGATACCAAGATTTGGTGTCAATGTTGTGAAAGGATAGTCAGCGATCTCTGGTTTCGCTGCCGACACCACTGAGAGCAATGTCGATTTACCCGCGTTAGGGAATCCTACGAGACCCACGTCAGCGAGGAGTTTCAGCTCTATCACTATCCAGCCTTCCTGACAAGGTTCGCCTGGCTGAGCGAACTTAGGAGCCTGCATAGTAGCAGATTTGAAGAAAGCGTTGCCTTTGCCGCCACGACCACCTTTCATCAAGACTATCTCTTGTTTGTCTTCTGTTATCTCTCCGAGTGGCTCTCTTGTCTCAGCATCGTATGCCACTGTACCAAGAGGCACGTCGACATATATGTTTTTTCCGTTAGCACCAGTACGCAACGCATCGCCGCCATGACCGCCGTCTTCAGCGAAGAGATGTTTTGTATAACGTAGATGTAACAATGTCCATAGCTGAGCATTACCTCTCATGATAACATCACCACCTTTACCACCATCACCGCCATCGGGACCACCCTTAGGGACATACTTTGCACGATGGAAGTGCATTGAACCACCTCCGCCATTACCTGAACGGCAGAACACTTTTACATAATCGACGAAATTTGATGCCATAACTTTATTATTTTTTTAAACTCAGAAGTTAAGAAATTCAAAACCTCAAAATCTCAGAGTTATTTATAATCATTTTTTATCTTATATACTTTTTAATGTATATGATGTTACATTTATATTCAAAATTTTTGAAACTTTTTGAGTTTTTGAATTTCTAAGATTTTGAATTTTAATTAAAACTCCTCTTCCTCCGTAACGACTTGGTTCTTCTGACTCTGCTCTTGTTCATACAACTCACAGTCGAATTCCAGTGCCACGTCGCTGAGTGGTTTTGGGAAGTCGCCTCTGCTTATATCTAAGGTGCTGTCGGCATAGACTTTCTGCATATAGATAGCCCATACTGGCAATGCCATGTTAGAACCTTGACCGAGACCGATGGTGCGGAAGTGTACCGCTCTGTCCTCTGCGCCTGTCCAGATACCTGTGGTGAGGTCAGGAGTGATACCCATGAACCAGCCGTCGCTTTGATTTTGTGTAGTGCCAGTCTTACCTGCTATAGGATTACGTAATCCGTATTTATATTTCAGACGTACGCCAGTGCCGCTCTGCACCACACCTTTCATCAGCTCTATCATCTTATATGCAGTGACCTTATCCATAGCCTCCACTTCTTCCGTGTCGAAATATTCTATCACGTTGCCGTTCTTATCCTCTATCTTGGTGATGAACATCGGTTTGATATAAACACCTTGATTTGCAAAGGTGTTCATAGCACCTACCATCTCGTATAAAGAGATATCGCATACGCCGAGACATATTGAAGGCACTGCTGGTATGTCGGAAGTGACTCCCATTCTTCTAGCCATCTCGATGACAGCCTCTGGTCCGAAGCGTTTCATGAGATATGTGGAGATACGGTTATTAGAATGTGCCAAAGCCCATTTCAATGTTACCTCCTCGCCAAACTTGCTCTTGCCAGCATCTCTTGGTTCCCAGAACTTACCGTCAGGCATCTCGATGCTATAGCTGATGTTAGGCACTGTAGTACATGGTGTGTACTCTCCTTCCTGCATTGCAAGGGTGTAGAGGAATGGTTTGAATGTAGAACCCACTTGGCGGCGAGCCTGTGTCACGTGGTCATATTTGAAGAATTTATAATCGATGCCGCCAACATAAGCCTTCACATGACCGGTATGTGATTCTACAGACATCAAAGATGATTGCAAGAACGACTTATAATAACGCATAGAGTCCATCGGTGTCATGACAGTGTCGATAGGACCATCCCATGAAAAGACTGTCATCTCTGTAGGTGTGTTGAAGTTTCTCTTGATAGAGTCCATGCTAATGCCAGCATTTCTCATCTTACGATAACGTTCTGAACGCTTCATCGAGAGTTCCATCAGGCTTTCCACCTCTTCATCTTCAAGAGAGAAAGGAGCGTTGGTATAACCTTTCCAATGTCTGTCGAAAGCTGGCTGAAGGTCGAGGGCGAGATGTTCTCTCACAGCCTCTTCTGCATATCTCTGCATTCTTGAGTCGATGGTGGTGTATATCTTCAAGCCATCCTTGTAGATGTTATAATTGCTTCCATCAGCTTTGGTGCGTGTCTTTGACCACTCCGTGAGTGCCATTCTAAGATGTTCTCTGAGATATGTCGCTTGTCCTGTATTATGATCCAAGACACCGAAGTTCGACATATCGATAGGAATCTGTGAGATAGAGTCACGTTCTTCTGGGGTGATGAATCCGTATGTAGCCATCTGACTGATAACTAGGTTTCTGCGTTTCAAGGCTCTCTCTGGGTTTCTTATAGGACTGAAACGTGAAGGAGCGTTGACGACGCCAGCCATGAGAGCTGCCTGTTCTATGTTCAAGTCTTTTGGTTCGAGGTTGAAGAATGTCTCCGATGCCTTCTTGATACCATAGGCATTATGTCCGAAGAAAACTGTGTTGAGATACATGGCGATTATCTCATCCTTAGAGTAGTTGTATTCCAGCTTCGTCGCTGTGACCCATTCCTGGAACTTACGTATCACGAGCTGTGGTGCGCTGAGGTTTTCTCCACGAGGGAAGAGGTTCTTGGCGAGCTGCTGTGTGAGAGTACTGCCACCGCCTTTGTCGCTGCCTGTTGCCAAGCCGAACACCACACGTAACAAAGCACGTTGGTCGATGCCTGAGTGCTCGTAGAATCTGATGTCTTCTATGGCAAGCAAAGCCTCAACGAGATGTGGCGACAACTCGCTATAACTCACGTTAGACCTGTTCTCTATATAATATGTTCCTAACACCTTGCCGTCAGATGAGATAATCTCAGTGGCAAGATTTGTTGACGGATTCTCCAGCTCTTCGAAAGTAGGCATGTCGCCAAACCACTCATGATAGATGCCATAAAACAACGTAAAGACGCTTGTTACACCTATCACGAATAAAGTCCACAACACCACGAGATACCAACGTATTCCCTGTTGCTTAGCCTCGACTTTTTTCTTCTTATCTTTAGTTTCTTTCTTAACCTCTGCCATTTCTCTATTTTTAAATCTCAAAATTTCAGAATCTCAAAATTTCAGAACTTCAGATTTTTTAAGATTTTGAATTTCTGAGTTTCTGAGTTTCTGAGTTTCTAAAAATATCAATTATTCTTCTCAAAACAAATTCCCACATCTACAATGCCATCGAGGACTTCTTCTCGCATCGCTTGTTCTATCTCGAAGCGATAGTTGCCTTTCAATGGAAAATGTAGATTATCGTTTAACAATATGTTATTATCTCTCATGCTTCCGCTACCTCTTCCAACCCAGCGTCCGTCAGGATATGCCAAGACGATCTCAACCGTGTCATGTGTCTGATTTCCGTCAGGGAAGGTGGTGTGCATAAACATGTAAAAGTTACTATATCTATAATTTTCAAGATGTCTTATGTTGAAATAAAAACTATATGGCGATAAAGTATCTTCCACATTAACATCGAAATATGGTAGCTCTTGATTGTCCCACGACGCGTTCGGTATCACCACACTTTCGTCGAAGATGACATTCTTATTGCCGCATGACGACAACAGCATCGCGAACAAAAACACAAGAGCTATTTTCTTCATATATCTCATCTACTATTCGAGTTTGCTTAAATCGACATTTTGTCCTTCTTCGCCGTATTCTGTATTACGTTGTTCTTTGATGAAGGCATAATCTTCAAGCTGTTCTGGCATCTTGCCTTTGTTATTCATAGCTATGATTTCCTTGACTTTTTCAGCAGGTATCGCCATCATGTTGTTTCTGTCGAAGACATAAGAATACCACATCAAGCCCTTGAACACGTCGGTCTTGCTATATGAGGCATCGCCTTTCTTTGTTCTAAGCACTATATGACTGTCAGGGAAATCCTTCAATGCGTCTACGTAAGTGTCATATTCATAGTTGAGGCAGCATTTCAACTTACCACACTGACCTGCGAGTTTCTGTGGGTTTGGAGAGAGCTGCTGCACCCTGGCGACGTTTGTCGTGACAGACTGGAAGTTGGTAATCCAAGAGCTGCAGCACAACTCACGACCGCATGATCCTATTCCGCCGAGTTTAGCTGACTCCTGACGGAATCCAATCTGACGCATCTCCACTCTGATATGAAATTCTTCTGCAAGTTTCTTGATGAGCTCTCTGAAGTCGACACGGCCGTCGGCTGTGTAATAGAATATCGCTTTTGTCTTGTCGCCTTGATATTCTATGTCGTTAAGTTTCATGTCAAGTTTAAGGTTCAAGGCTATCTCGCGACTGCGATATAAAGTACGTTCTTCCAATCTTGTAGATTCCAGAAATTTCTCTACGTCGGCGATACGAGCTCTGCGGTAAATCTTCTTCAACTCGCTAGCTGGGCATGTGCTGCCTTTACGCTTTCTCTGTCTGTCGACCAGACCGCCTACCATTGTCACAATACCGATGTCATGACCGATAGCAGTCTCAACAGCAACAAGCTCACCTTCTATGAGTTCCAATTCAGAAGGATAGCTATAGAAATCTTTTCTGTCGTTTTTGAAACGGACCTCAGCTATCAGCAACTCACCTTGTGATGGCACTTCCTGATAATCTTTCAGCCAGTTGAAGCTGTCGAGTTTACATTGGTTATGACGCAAGACATTGCTGCCAACGCTATAATTTTCTGCTTTGATACGGCATCCTCTATGAAAATCAGGGGTAAGCTCTTTCTTCATCTTGTCATGAAGAGGCCAGTCTATCTTAATGAAATAATCGTCATTGTCTTCTGGCTTGTTGAAGTCTTCCTTCTCGTCATCATCAACATTCTTCACCATTTTCTTAACTGAAGCTAAATTTTCTTCAGAGACTTCTTGTGTCTCTTCTGCCGCTTCAACAACATCATCGACTTCAACATTTTCAGTCAATTCAACTTCTGTCAAAGTCTCTTCAGTTTCAACGATTTCTGATTCTATAAGTTCATTCTCCTCTTGGATTAAATCTTCCTCTTTCTTATTTTGATTCTTGTCGTTATTAATTTTTTTATGAGGATGAAACTTCTTTTTGAAATTTTGTCTGTTATGATTTTTATTATTGTTTTCGTTCATAAAATATTTAAGTATATATATTGAGTTTATTGCAATCTGCAAATATAATAAAAAGAAGGCAGACCAAGGGCAATAGTATGCGGTTTTTTAAAAGAATTATATAAAATTATTTCTTGACAAAACGTCTCACTATATCACCACTGTCAGTCTTTATCCTGACAAAATAAATTCCGCTGTTCAATCCAGAAACATCAATACTTAAATCGCCTTGGTGACTTGACGTCTTGGTGACTTGGTGTCTTCCATAAATATCACAAACAATTATTTCTATTATTTCTGTTTCTGTCTCAACATAAAGCATATCTTTTACCGGATTAGGATAAACGTTTATATCTTGAAAATTATTTTCTTCTATTTTTTCTTCACCTGCCATTTTAAAACCGTGAGGGTCTTTGCTTCCGAAGACAGGCTGTTGTCGTCTGCGTCCCGACTCATCAGCTGCGAACACATAATAATTTACTTTAGAGTTCTTTTTATATCCTTTGATATAAGCCACATATTCATCAGCATTTGCTGTAGGTTTCATGTTTGCAGTCTGATACTCACCTCCATCGATGCTATAATAAACGAGTAAAGAATCCTGTTTCAAGTCAGCTCCGCTATATGCTATCACCTTGCTCACCACCGCCATAGAGTCCTGCCATTCCTGTTCGCCAAATAACACCTCACGATGGTCGATATAAAGCATGTCGAAGTCCATGACGCCACGTGTCCTGCAGTGAAGAGCATCGGTGTTAAGCCATCCGTTGTAGTAGCTTTTATTTTCTATTCCAATGACTTCATAACCAGGCATAGCCTCACGATATAACGCGAGAGCCTTCTCGTTGAAAGTAGAGTATGTTCCCATTGGAACCAAGACCTTATTGTTAAGAATCAAGCTGTTGGTATAAGGAGAGATGACACCATTGCCAGGGATATCGACGCGATAAATTCTATAAGGATAGCCCCAGACACAATTAGTAGTAGCGAAATAGTCAGCCACTTCTTCATAATATTCGTAACGCGGATTCGACTCAGGAACGCGAGCTAGCATAATCTTATCTGGTGACAGGAACTTACCCCAGCAGTCGACATGAGCTATATAATCGCCTTGAGGGTCGATGGTGACATGATAAGGGTCGATGCCGAGATACGACTTCATCCTTTCATAGACCTGCTCCTCTGTGATACCTTGCGCCACACTCTCCTTCACTACGATATCGTCAGAGACACCCACGCCAAAACCATCCTGCATCATATTACCGCCAGTATGAACCACATTCATTCCATACATCGGTATGTCCCAATATTCTGCAAACTCAGCAGGAAGAACGTCGTCGTTAGGACGAGGACGATTGTATTTGTTATCTACTATAGCAGGTTCCTTGCCATCGAAAATATACCAAGGACCGAAGTCACGAATCCAATAAGAATCGGTGTTAGCATTTAGAAATTCCACATTATCCATATTCACGCCTACCGATTCAAAATCCATCTCAGCATAATGCTGGTTGCTGCTTCCAACCACCGTTATCACCTTACAATCTTCTGCCATCTCACGAACAAGCTCCAAAGGTATGCCAAGAGGATAGACAATCATCACAGCCTGCATAGGCTCATACTCGCCAGGAAAACGCACCTCGCCAGAAGGTGGAGCTGTTTCAACGAAACCACGATTCGTGATACTCATATACATCTCCTCCTCAGAGAGATATTTCATCTTTCTCCACAAAGGAACATCATCTTGAGAATAAACATCCAGGCTTGCAAATACTAAGCTCAACAGTAAAATAAGAGTATTTATCTTCTTCATCTTTATCAATTTTTATTTTCACAAAAATAAGATTTTTTCCCATTATTACGTTATCTTTGCAATCTATTATAATCCATTATTTTTATCTAAATAAAATGAAAAGAAACAGACATAATCTTTTATTTATCTCATCTTTATTTATAATATTCTCAATGACTTCGTGCAAGCTCATGGAAGAATACACCTCAACATTTTTAAACAAAATCAACAAGAGTAATACTGTTGCTAGCGCAGACCCTGACTCTGACACCGACTCTGACTCTGACATTGACTCTGACATTGACTCTGAACTTATAGACTCATTGACTTATGAACTCATTGATTCTGACTTTGACACTGACTCTGAACTTATAGACTCATTGACTTATGAACTTATAGACTCTATCCCCGTCCCCGACAGCATCGCGATAGCTTTGCAGGAACGCATAGATAAAGAGAATTCTGGCGAGGCTATAGTGGAAGAATCTGATGTCATGATGAGTATGATAGAAGATATTGCCGACATCCCATATTTTGAGCAGAACAAATTAGAATCTAGTTCAAAATCGGAAAACATATATAACTACCCTAAAGGATATGTGCCTACATTCCCCGACAGCGTTTATGCCGAACGTATCGCAAAACTAAGAAGCCAGACCACTATAGAGCTGGTATATAACAATCACGTCAAGAGTTTCATCGATGTCTACGCTGTAAAGAAACGTGATCACATGTGTAAGATTTTAGGCCTTGCCGACATCTACTTCCCTATGTTCGAACAGGCATTAGACAAATATGACATTCCTTTGGAGATTAAATACCTCGCCGTCGTGGAATCAGCTCTTAACCCACGAGCAGGCTCTCATGCCGGCGCAAAAGGTCTCTGGCAGTTCATGTATGCCACTGGCAAGACATATAAGTTAAACGTGACATCATTGGTCGACGACCGCATGGACCCAGTGAAAGCCACCGAGGCAGCTTGTCAGCATCTCTTGGACCTTTACAACAAATACGACGACTGGTTCTTGGCGTTGGCAGCATATAACTCAGGCGGCGGCAACGTCAACAAGGCGATACGTCGCGCCGACGGATTGAAGAACTACTGGGCAATATGGCCATTCCTTCCTAAGGAGACACGCGGCTACGTGCCAGCATTTATCGCTGTCAACTATGTGATGAGTTACTCACAAGAACATAACCTCTACCCTACCGACCCTGGCATCATGGCTGACGGCGTCGACAGCGTGACAGTACGCCAGCCTCTTCACTTCGACCAGCTCCATGAGATGCTCAACATCCCTATGGAAGACATCAAATTCTTCAACCCTCAATACAAGGCTAGCATCATACCTGCAAACTCAAAGACACCAATGTCGTTGCGACTTCCAGAGAAATATATCGACAGCTTCCTGGTTCATGAGAAAGAGGTTTATAACTTCAAGACCAAGAAAGGCATCGACAGAGCTAAGCTCGAAGAAGAGATGAAAAAGGTAAGCGACAGAAGCGTCCACATAGTGAAAAGCGGCGAGAGCCTCGGAAGCATAGCTAATAAATATCGTATCAGCGTCAACCAGCTGAAGACATGGAATAAATTAAAAAGCACTACGATATATCCTGGACAGAAACTCATCGTCTACAGCTCTGGCGCGCCTATGGCACAGGCAGGTAACAGCAAGCCTGTGGAGCGTTCCACAGAACAGAAGATACACACTGTGAAGTCGGGTGAAAACCTCAGCATCATCGCAAAGAAATATCAATGCACAGTGACAAACCTCAAAGAATGGAACAATCTTAAAAGCACTAAATTGAGCATAGGTCAGAAACTGAAGGTATATCCTCCTGCAAAAACCTCTAGCTCAGACAAGGGCTCTATAACTCACACCGTAAAATCTGGAGACAACCTCTGGGATATTTCTAAAAAATACGGCGTCAGTGTCGAACAGATTAAAAAACTCAATGGTTTAACAGACAAGTCCGTTTTAAGAATTGGACAGAAGTTGAAAATTAGGAATTAGGAATTGTAGAGACGTGTCGACGACACCGATGAAAATAAACAAGATGTCGTTGATGCGTATCATAAAAAATCAAGAATTATTAATGACAAATAATAATATTATGAAAAACATCAGATTGATAGCAGTAATGCTTATATTGTTAGCATCGTTTTCATCATGTGTTGATGAGAAAGGAAAAGAAACATCAAGTAAGGCTCGTTCTGTCGGCGGCTCATCGGAGATTCTCTTGGTGACACAAAACGACGAACAATGGAATGGCGTGATGGGTCAGACCGTCCGCGATTTCTTCGAGCAGGAACAATATGGTCTTCCTCAGCCTGAGAAGAACTTCAAGGTAGCTCATATCAATACAGATGCTTTGAACGACATGTTCAAGAAACATCGTAACCTCATCATCGCTAAAATCGACAAAGACATCAAGAACCCTACTGTTGAGACACAGCACAACTGGATGTCGGAGCCTCAATATGTGATAAGAATAACAGCTGCATCGCCAGAGTCATGGGTGAGAGCTTTCGACTCACAGAAAGATGGCTTGAAACTCATCTTCGACGACAACGAGAGAAAACGTCTCCAAGAGTTCTTCCGTCCTACTAGAGACACTAAGATTATGGGACAGATAAAGAAAAGATTCGGCGTTACCATGAACATTCCTGAAGGTTATTTCATCGGCATCGACAAAGACAACTTCATGTGGATTCGTAACGAACAAGCCGACAAGAGCATGGCATTCTTGATTTATGAATTACCATATAAAGACACTGCCGACTTAAACCCTGACAACATCATCAAGGTTCGCGACTCCATAGTGAAGAAATATATCCCAGGTCCTATCGACGGTTCTTATATGACCACCGACAAAGAATTCTTAAAACCAGCATCTAAGGTCATAGCTGACTTCCCTGCTGGCTACGCCGTCGAGACTCGCGGATTATGGAATGTAGTAGGCGACTTCATGGCTGGACCTTTCGTGTCTTACAGCATCGTCGACCCAACAAGCTCTAAAATCATCACAGCAGAAGGCTGGATATATTATCCTAACAAAGAAAAGAGAGACCTTCTCAGACAACAAGAAAGCATCTTATATAGCTTGAAGTTTGTGGAATAAAAGTAGAGACGCATCATAATGCGTCTCTTTTTGGTGTCTTATAGACGCATCATAATGCGTCTCTACTTATTATCCGCATTTTGAATATCCGCAGTTCTTACAGTGTTTGCAGCCGTCTTCGTAGACGAGAGCGTCACCACATGTTGGACATACTTCCTTATCTACTTTTGTTCCGTCAGGGATGTAACGTTTCAAAGCACGAGCGATACCGTTCTTCCATGCGTTGATGTTATCTTCGTCAACGCTTAAGTTTTGGATTAAGGTAACGACATTTGAAATAGGCATACCGTGACGTAAGATACCTGAGATAAGTTTAGCGTAGTTCCAGAACTCAGGGCTGAAAGAACGTGAGAGTCCTTCTATAGTGACTTTATAACCTTGTTTGTCTTGGAACTGTAAGTCATATCTTGATCTGCCATCTTCACCTTTGTTCTTGGTAATCCATGCTGTCTCAACGAAAGGAGGCAAATAGAAATCGTCTTGTTTACCGAGGAAGATTTCGTAAGGCTTGTTATTGATTTTACCAACGAAAGCAATCCATTTTTCGTAGTTGTTTTGGAAACGTACTACGTCACATTCGAGAGTCTTAGGACGTACTGGTGAATGTGTCTCGATGATATCGTTTTCAGCGTTTTTCTTTTCTTCTTTCTTATTTGAAACGAGGACGCCAGTGCGTGAGCCGTCGCGGTAGATTGTCATACCTTTACAGCCGCATTCCCATGCTGTCAAGTAGATTTGACTTACGAGTTCTTCTGTTGTCTCAGCTGGGATGTTAACAGTAACACTGATTGAGTGGTCGACCCATTTCTGCATCTCGCCTTGCATCTTAACCTTGCTGACCCAGTCGATGTCGTTAGCAGTAGCTTTATAATAAGGAGACTTAGCTATTATCTCTTGTAATTTCTCATCTTCATAAGCCTTGACTTCTTCCACGTTATATCCGTTTACTTCGAGCCATGTCATGAATTTTGGATGGAACACATTATATTCTTCGAATGAGTTGCCTTCTGCGTCAGTGAAAGATACCTTAGCATTCTTATCGTTAGGATTAACTTTACGACGACGTTTGTAAGACACCATAAATACAGGCTCGATACCTGATGTTGTCTGTGTGCAGATACTTACTGTTCCTGTTGGAGCGATGGTAAGCATAGCGATGTTACGACGGCCGTATTTCACCATGTCTTGGTAGAAGTTTTCATCCATAGCACGAAGGCGGTTGATGAATGGGTTGTTCTCTTCGCGTTTTGCGTCGAACACTTCGAAAGCACCACGTTCTTTAGCGAGGTTCACAGATGACTTATATGCTTCAAAAGCGAGGAGTTTCTGTACTGATGTAGAGAACTCGATAGCTTCGTCTGATGCGTAGCGTTTGCCGAGAGCTGCAAGCATATCGCCTTCTGCAGTGATACCGATACCTGTACGACGTCCTTGGAGAGCTTTTCTGCGGATGTTCTTCCAGAGTTCTACTTCGCATCTCTTAACTTCGTCGCTTTCTGGGTCTGAGTAGACTTTTTCAAGGATAGCATCGATCTTTTCAATTTCGAGGTCGATGATGTCGTCCATGATTCTTTGAGCTATAGCCACGTGTTTTGCGAAGAGTTCAGCATTGAAACGAGCCTTGTCTGTGAAAGGATGTTCAACATAGCTATAGAGGTTCATAGCGAGAAGACGGCAGCTGTCGTAAGCACACAAAGGAATCTCACCGCAAGGGTTAGTACTCAATGTCTTGAAGCCGAGGTCAGCGTAGCAATCTGGAATAGACTCACGTGTGATGGTATCCCAGAAGAGAACGCCAGGTTCTGCTGACTGCCATGCGTTGTGGATAATCTTATCCCACAATTTCTTAGCGTCTATCTCTTTTGTATATAATGGATTATCTGAATCGACAGGATATTTCTGCATGAAAGGCTTGCCTTCTTTAACAGCTTTCATAAAGTCATCGCTGATACGGACGGAGACGTTAGCATTTGTGATGCGGCCTTGTTCCATCTTAGAGTCGATGAAGCTTTCTGAGTCAGGGTGGTTTATGCTGATGCTCATCATCAATGCGCCACGACGACCATCTTGAGCTACTTCTTTTGTCGAGTTAGAATAACGTTCCATGAAAGGAACGACACCTGTTGAAGTAAGAGCGCAGTTCTTAACAGGGCTGCCTGCAGGACGTATGTGTGAGAGGTCGTGACCAACGCCGCCGCGACGTTTCATGAGCTGGACCTGTTCTTGGTCAATCTTCATGATGGCGCCGTATGAGTCAGACTGTCCGTTAGTGCCGATGACGAAACAATTCGACAAAGAAGAAATTTGGAAGTCGTTTCCAATGCCAGCCATAGGACTGCCTTGTGGGACGATATATCTGAAGTCTTTGAGAACTTCAAATACTTCTTCCTCTGTCATAGGATTAGGATATCTGTTTTCAATACGTGCTATCTCAGAAGCAATACGATGGTGCATATCGTCAGGAGTGAGCTCGAAGATATTGCCATCGCTGTCCTTCAATGCGTATTTATTCATCCAGACATCGGCTGCTAATTGGTCGCCATTAAAGTATTTTATGGTAGCCTCTTTGACTTCCTCAACAGAATATATTTTATACTCTTTGTTTTCCATTTTGTCAGAATTATTTTCAGTTTTGTTATCAAAAATTTTTTCTTCAGAAATTAAATTTTCTTTCTCATCTACCAAAATCTTTTCGTTAGATTTTTCAACAACAGAATTATCTTCAAATTCCATCACAGAAAACAAATCTTGTGTTTTATTAACTTTCTTACTCATTACTTAAGTATTGATTTTAAATAGATTAGATATTAAAAAAATTAAATCCCTGCTCGAATTTTGCGTTTGCTAAATTATAAAAAAGATATATCATACACAAATAAATAACTAAAGATTTTTTATTTTTTTCCAACAAAATTTTGTTGATATTAATCAAAAATTTTTATCAAGAAAATTTAATTTCGTTTCGATTTTTTTCTTAAAATAGCGAAATTTTAAACGTAAAAAACTATGTTAAATATCAAATGTTTTTGCTTCAATCCTATATGCGTTAACACTTACGTGATATACAACGAGTCTAAAGATTGCGTCATCGTGGATGCTGGAAACTGCAACCTCAGAGAAGATAATGTCTTATTTGATTTCATCGAAAAGAACCAGCTAAAACCAATCATGATTCTAAACACTCACGCTCATTTCGACCATATCTTAGGCAACTATTCTGTTGCGAAGAAATACGACATACCGTTAGCCTCACATCCTGACGGCTATGAGTATTTCAAAAACGCTCATTCTTATGCTTTCTCCTTCGGCATGGATTACGACAAAGACAAGACTCTCTATCCTACCATTGAATTATACGAAGGTCAGATAATAAAAATCGGCGACGACGAACTAGAAGTCATACACACCCCAGGTCACGCCCTAGGATGCTGCTGCTTCTACTGTGAGGAACAGGATTTCCTCATCACAGGCGACACCTTGTTCTGCCGCGGCATAGGGCGCACCGACCTTCCAGGCGGTTCTTATAGCCAAATCGTGGAAAGCATCAAATACAAGCTCTACGAACTCCCCGACGAGACAGTATGCCACTGCGGCCACGGTCCCGAAACCACAATAGGCGACGAGAAACACTTCGGATGTATCATATAATAAAAATGAGGGCTACAATAACAGCCCTCATTTTTTATCTTGCAAGACGCATCAACGACATATTGTTTATTTTTCCGTGTCGTATGATACGTCTCTACATATTTCTAATCAAATAATTCCTGGAATTCTCATCCATTCTTTTCCTTCAGCGCAGCAGGCTTCTACCTCTGCCACTGTCTTTGGTATCGGACGACCGAGGACTCTGTTGCCTTCTGCTGTGATTAACAAGTCGTCTTCTATTCTGATTCCACCGAAGTCTTTGAATGTCTCGACTTTATCGTAATTGATAAATTCTTTGTGTTTGCCTTCTGCCTTCCAGATGTCAATCAATGTTGGGATAAAGTAGATACCTGGCTCATCAGTGACCACCATACCTGGTTTCAAGTACTTACCGAAACGCAAACCTCTGAAGCCTTCTTGTGTTGCGCGTGGAGTCTCTGCATCGTAACCGACATTATTTTCACCGAGACCTTCCATGTCATGGACATCCATACCGAGAGCATGACCTAAGCCGTGAGGCATGAATAAATAATGAGCACCAACTGCCAATGCATCGTCGACATTACCTTTCATCAAGCCTATTGCGTTCAAGCCTTCGATGATGGTACGCACTGCCAAAGTGTGCATGTCGAAATATCTTATGCCTGGACGTGTGTTGTTGATGACAGCCATGTTAGACTTCAACACAATATTATATATATCACTTTGACGTGAGTTGAACTTACCGCCTACAGGGATAGTACGAGTGAAGTCGGATGCGTAGTAGTTCTTTGTCTCAGCACCAGCGTCACAGACCATCATTCTGCCTTCTTGGAGTATGCCATTATGATTGTGGTTGTGGAGTGTCTGACCATCCATGCTTAAGATCACTGGGAAAGAAACGCCATAGCCGTTTGATATAGCGACGCCTTCAACAGCACCTGCAATCTCTTGTTCGATGACGCCTGGCTTACACATCTTCATCGCGGTGGTATGCATGAAGTAAGCTGTGTTAGCAGCCTTTTCCATATCTTCAATCTCGACATCAGATTTTATCTCACGAAGTTTGACGACTTCTTGGATAAGCTCTTGGCTTACATATTTTGAAAGGCTGTCGATATCGGTGTTGAACCATTTAGCGAGTTTTATTTTCATGTCGCCGCGGTAAGGAGGAAGCATGTGAATCTGTCTTCCTTTAGCAACTGCATCACGGAGGTATTCACCAAAGCCGTTAATGTCGCGAGTCTGTTTCACAGCTATCATCTCGCCTTGTTCTGTGAGAGAAGGGAGATTGCCGCACCAGATGATATCGTCTATTGTTATTTCTCTACCGAAAAGAATTTCTTCGCCAGATTCGAAGTCAACCACACCGACCAAGTCAGGAGTGTCGAGGCCGAAGAAATAAGCGAAGTTGCTATCTTGATGATAGCGGTAAGTGTTGTCAGGATAATTGAGAGAAGCCTCGTCGTTAGCAGGGAAGAAAGCTATACCTTTGAGACCTGATTTTAATAAAGCGGCGCGACGGCCAGCGAAAACTTCTTTTGAAAACATAGTATTTATTTTTTTTGGACAACAGACAACGGACAACAGTCAACAGTCTTCGTCCACATTCATTAATCTTTTTTAACAACCATTAGCCATTAGTCTTTAGTCATTAGACTTTAGCCAACAGCCATTTTTCATTGCAACAAAGATAATGATTTTTGTTGGAAAAATTATCTTTTTGAATTAATAAAATGTTATATTTGCAAAGCTTATTCGCGTCATTTTTTGAAGAGAATAAGATGCATAATCACGTCATAAAACAAAATAATATGAAAGCAACTTGGATATGGCAGCATAAAAATTGGCCTAAATTCTACTGGGATGATAGTAAAATAATTACTTTATTATCACGAGTCAGGATGTTACAAGGAAAGTTATTAGGCGAACTAAACACATTTGGTTTTGAATTACAGAATAACGCTTCATTAGAAATAATAACCACTGACGTGATTAGCTCATCAGAGATTGAAGGCATTATACTAGACCCTGCAAGAGTTAGATCGTCAGTTGCTTCACGTTTAGGATTGAGCACCCAAGGACTTCCATCGCCCGACCATTACACAGAAGGCGTTGTTCAGGTAATGATGGATGCGATAAAGAATTATAATGAAGCTTTGACAAAAGAACGACTTTGCAACTGGCATGCCGCACTTTTCCCTACAGGAAGAAGCGGAATGTATAAAATATCTGTCGCTGAATATCGACAAGGCGAAGAGCCTATGCAGATTGTATCTGGAGCAATGGGACATGAAAAAGTTCATTACGAAGCCCCTTCATCTTCTGATATTCCTCACGAAATGGATTTATTTTTGGAATGGATAAACAAACCTTGCGATATCGACCCGGTAATAAAAGCAGCAATCGCACATTTGTGGTTTGTCGCAATACATCCTTTTGATGACGGGAACGGAAGGCTCACACGTACCATTACAGATATGATGCTCTCCAGATCTGACGGACAAAGTTTACGTTTCTATAGTATGTCTGCTGAAATAATGAGAAAACGTAATTCTTATTATGAAATATTACAAAAGGTAACGACAGGAGATTTATGTATTACAGATTGGCTGTTATGGTTTTTTGAAACAATGGAAAGTGCCATCATTCGTTCTTACGACACACTTATGAAGATAAGACAGAAAGCTATTTTCTGGCAAAATAACAGCGAAGTCACTTTTAACGAAAGACAAGTTAAGATTTTAAATCGACTGCTTGATGGTTTTGAAGGAAAACTCACGACATCAAAATATGCCAAGATTTTTCACACTTCACAAGCGACTGCATTGCGCGACATTCAAGATTTACTTGGACGCGACATCCTTGTCAAAACCGAAAGCGGCGGCAGAAGCTCTGGTTATGAGATAAAGTAATTCATATACAATCAAGAGACGCATCGATTACAACATCGACACGTCTCTTAATTATGCATTATGAATTATGCATTATGAATTACTTAAAAATCCCACTTCACACCCAAGCATGGATTGACATAGAATTTCTTGCCTTGACTTAAACCACCGAAGTTATATGACATTTCAACTTCACCGCCGATGTTAAGATTTGGACAGTTGAAGAATTGTCCTACATTATACCATAATTGTGGTTCTGTGATGAAACAGAATTGTGTTGTGTATGGAATAATCTTATCTAACCAAACGTTTTCTTGCCACCAGAAATCAGCGAAACCGTTAAATCTCAAACCTTTTACGTTGAAGATATCTTGCATTCCCCAAACGACAGAGAATTGCAATGGAACACTTTGTTCTGTCTTGGCAATCGTCTTATACATTGCATATACTGTCAAGGTATTTCTATAATCTGGTGTGTGGAAGAAATATTCGGCACCGAACATCCAAGCGTTGTTAATATTATAACCCAATGCAGGAGGAATAACACCAAGACCTCCAGTATATTCAACATGTGCGCTTAAATTCTTGAGTTTGCTGTCTTGCCAGAAATTCAAAGCTCTTTCGATTTCCATATAAGTTCCCATCATGCCATAGTTGTTAGGATGGTTTTTCCCGTTATGATAGAAATCTGCGAAGAAGAATGTGCCGCCCCATTTGTCGGCTTTATACATCTCAAATGTTGTTGTTACATACTGACGTTCACCGCCAAAGTCGTACATAACTTGAAGATTCTGTGCTTTTGAAGCAAAACCTAATCCCATGAAAATCATGAGAACCAAAATTGATAATGTCTTTTTCATGTTGTTTATTTTTTAATGGTTAATTTTTAAAGTCAACGGACTACGTACTACAGTCAACAGTATTTGTCCAAATTTATTAATTTTCAATTCATTTTCCTTGAGACGCATCAATTACATATTGTTTATTTTTTATGGTGTAATTGATACGTCTCTACATTAATTATGCATTATGAATTATGAATTATGCATTAAACTCTCAATTTCCTCTACTTCAATAGGAAGTCCTTCGAAGAGATTAATTGGTTCGTCTTCTGTGATAAGCAAGTCATTTTCGATTCGGATGCCAATACCTTCTTCTCTGATGTAGATTCCTGGCTCGCAAGTGAGTATCATTCCTGCTTTGAAAGGCTCGAACTTATCGACGCTGTCGTGTACGTCGAGGCCGATATGATGCGCCATTCCGTGCATAAGATATTTTCTGTACAAAGGAAAATCAGGGTCTTGGTTAGCGACATCTTCAGCGGTGAAGAGACCGAGTTTTATCATCTCTTCTTCCATAAGTTTATAAGTCGTTCTGTTTATCTCGTCGATGGTTCCGCCCACCTTATATAATTTAGTGATTTCCTTCATGACGCGAAGCACTGCGTTGTAACAGTCTTTCTGTCTCTCAGTGAATTTTCCATTGATAGGGATGGTACGGCTCAAGTCGGAGGAATAGTTTTTATATTCGCAGCCGATGTCGAAGAGAATCAAGTCGCCGTCTTTCAAGATTTTGTTATTTGCTGAGTAATGGAGACAGCAAGCATTTTTACCAGCAGCTACTATTGGATAATAGGCGTGGCCGTTTGCTCCGTTATATTTAAATATGTATTCTATCTCAGCCTGAATCTGATATTCATAAACATCAGGTCTCACGGTTTTAAGGCAGCGATGGAAAGCCTCTGCTGTGATGTTGCAAGCTTGTTTGGTCACCTCGACTTCCTCTTGCGACTTAATCATACGCTGCTTATTTAATATAGGTGCAGTGCGTTCAAATTTATGCAGAGGGAACTTCGCTTTTATCTCTTCGATAAAACGCTGTTGAATTGTCTTCACCTTACATTCGTAACGTGGATATTCGAAAGTGTTGAGATAGATGGTCTCGCAAGAAAGAGCTATATCTTGAAGCACGCCTTCGAAATTGTCGGAATACATCACGTTGGTAGCACCTGATATTTCTGCAGCTTCTTTAGAGTCAATCATTTCGCCGCGCCATATCACCTTGTTTTCGCTATAAGGCTCCACGAAGAGAATCTCGCGCATAGCAGGATTAGGATGACTTGGACATAAAATAAGATATGCGCAGTCGCGGTCGATGCCAGTGAGATAGAAGAAATCAGATTGCTGGCGATAAGGATAGAACTGGTCGCCATTACGAGGCATCTCCTCATTGGCACAGAACACCGCCATTGACTTTTCAGGAAGCTTCTCAGCGAAATTCTTTCTGTTATTTATAAAAAGGTTTTTATCAATATTATTGTTATTCATATACATTCATTTGAATGATGTTAATGTTTTTCAATTCTCAAAGATATGAATTAATTACATAAAGAAAATATGTAAAATAAAAAAAGACTAAAGAGAATCCCTTTAGTCTTTAGCCTTTACACATTAGTCATTATAAAAGTTTAAATCCTAATGTCACTGTGAAGATATTTTGTCTTGAATTATCGCCTACTTCAAATTCGTAGCCGCCAAGTTCGATGTCATCATCATAAACATCTGTCAAGCCGAGGCTGTAGTTGACATCTAAAGCAAAGCGCCATACGTCTACACCGAAGTTAAGAGCTGCGCCTATTGTCATGTCTTCATTAACAGACTCTACTTTTTTTGTTGTCTCTGTTCCCATTATGTTTGAAGTGTATTCTGTCTTGCCCATTGTGAAATAGAAAACAGGACCTACATTAGCTCTCACCTTAACCAAGTCTAAGTCGAGCAACTGATAACCAACAAAAATAGGAAGAGCTAAATTGCTTTGGTTAATAGAGAATGTTGGTTTTACTTCTGGAAGCCAACCTGGTGTTTCTTCAAAGACACTCACTTCAAAAACATTACCGGTCTTGAAATACAACAATTCTGGTTGAAGAATGATTTTTTTGAAAGTAATACGACCGAAAACACCGAATGTCATATTGCTCTTAAAATCAGATTTGATAGTCTGCTTATCCATTGACAAGTTTGTTGTCTGATAACCTACTTTAGGGCCAACACAGATGTCGAATTGAGCATTGGCTGTGAGAGTAACAAATAGTACTGCTAATAATAAGAATGCTTTTTTCATAGTTTTCATTTTTTAAAATTTTAACAAAGATAGGAAAAAAAATTGTAATTTCGTACTTTGAAAATGAAATAAAAAATGAAAAAAATATTATTAACAATAGCATTTACCATTATATTGTCAATCAATGGTTTTGCACAATATAAACCTTTTCAGTTCGGATTAAAAATAGAACCTAGCCTAGGATGGGCCAAACATAATTCAGAAAGTCTCATCGACAATAAAACAAAGATGAACTTTAGCTGGGGTTTTGTTGGCAATTTTTATTTTGTGGAAAACTACGGATTGTCAACTGGATTCAACGTCAGGTTCATGAACAACGAATTCAAGTTCTCTACAATGAAAAATGACGTTATTGTCCGTACAATAAAAAACCAATACCTTGAAATACCTTTAGGTCTGACCATGCGTACCGAAAAAATTGGCGACCTAAGAATATTAGGCAACATAAGCTACGGATTAGGATTCTTAATGAATTCTGAAGAAAAAATTTACAACGTCATGAACGAACAAGAAATCGTCATGGCGACAGAATACAGCAAGATGCGCCATGCACTCATCGTGAAATTAGGTATCGAATATTATGTTCATAAGTCGAGCTGCATCACAACAGCTTTGGTGTTTAACAATAATTTCGTCAATATTTCTAAAGACGAGCAACATCGTCTGTTGTTAAACAATTTATGTTTAGAAATCGGTTTCATGTTTTAATTTTTAAAAAATGAAAATAACATTAGCCCAGATAAACCTCATCGTCGGCGACATCGACGGAAACAAAGAAAAAATCATAACCGCTGCTCAACAAGCTAAAGACTCCTCATTAGTGGTGTTCTCGGAACTATCATTATGCGGTTATCCTCCATATAACTTATTAGGCTACTCCGACTTCATCGAGCGTTGCGAGAAAGCCATCGACGAGATAGCGGAACGTTGCATAGACATACCTTTATTAATAGGTGCGCCAGTAAGAAACACCTCCGGCAAAGGCAAGCCTCTCTTCAACGCTGCCATCTTCTTACATCAAGGCAAACGTCAGATTTTCAAAAAGAAAAACGTCACAACTTATTTCGAACCAGCAGACGAAAACAAAATTCTACAACTCGGCTGCATGAAAGTTGCAGTCACCATTGGAGAAGACCTTTATAATATCGGCGATGACGAATTTCTCATGACAAACCGCATCGATGATTTTGAAGAGAAACCAGAAATCATCGTCAACCTCGCTGCCGACAGATTCGACTACCAACGTGCTGCCAAGAGAAGAGAAATCCTACGCATGACAGCGTTAAAACACGAAATACCATTAATCTACGTCAACCAAATCGGAGGCAATGCCAACCTCATTTACGATGGCGGTTCCATGGTGTTCGGATATAGCGGCTACGTCGTCAAGAGTCTTCCTTTCTTTAAAGAAGAAGTAACTACATTCGACTGTGAGCTTTTCATCTCTATGAAGAAAGAAGACGAGCAAGTCATCCCTTCCAAGATGGAACTTATACACGACGCTCTCGTCCTTGGCATCCGTGACTTCTTTAACAAACAAGGCTTCAAGAAAGCGGTGTTAGGATTATCGGGAGGATTAGACTCAGCACTGGTGATAGCACTAGCTGCCAGAGCATTGGGACCAGAAAACGTATTAGGCATCTTGATGCCATCGCAATATTCCACCGACCATTCCGTCAGCGACGCCATCGCATCAGCAGAAAACCTCGGATGTCCTTATCATATCGTGCCTATCAAGACAGCCTTCGACGCTTTTGAAGAGACATTGAAACCAATATTCCAAGACATGCCTTTCGACGTCACAGAAGAGAACCTACAGGCAAGAAGCCGCGGTGTCATCGTGATGGCAATCTCAAATAAATTCGGCAACATCTTGTTAAATACAAGTAATAAAAGTGAAGCTGCAGTCGGCTACGGAACACTCTACGGCGATCTCTGCGGTAGCCTCTCCGTCATCGGCGACCTTTACAAGACCGAAGCCTTTGAACTCTGTCGCTACATCAACCGCGACAAGGAGATAGTGCCATGGCACACCATCAACAAACCACCATCAGCAGAACTGCGTCCTAACCAACAAGACACCGACAGCCTGCCAGATTATCCTGTCTTGGACGCTATCCTTTATCAATATATCGAATGTTCGAAGAGCGCAGAAGAAATCATAGCACAAGGCTTCGACGAGGCTATAGTGAACAAAACAGTGAGAATGGTTTATCGCAACGACTTCAAGCGATTCCAGATAGCTCCTGTCTTGGCTATCTCACCTAAGCCTTTTGCAATGAGAGAAATGCCTATCGTTAAAAAATAATAGAGTGGCACATCATAGAATTCATAACGTGGAAGAAGACCAACGCAAGCGTGACGAGCGTTACGCCCTGATGACACAGTCGCCTGTCAAGAAGCTAGTGCTTAAGATGTCGGGGCCGACTATCATCAGCATGCTTGTGACGTCTTTATACAACATCATCGACGCCGCCTTCGTGGGACATATCAGTACCGAGGCGACAGCAGCCGTTGGTGTGTCGTTCGCGTATATGACATTCATCAACGCCATAGGTTTCTTCTTCGGTCACGGCTCCGGCAACTTCATCTCGCAGGCTCTGGGAGCTCGTAACTATTCCGATGCTGAGAAGATGGCAGCCACTGGATTCCTGTCGCCTTTCATCTTCGGACTAATATCAGGA
>JBGVET010000044.1:0-76278 GCA_045120395.1 Candidatus Limimorpha sp. | reverse complement strand
ACCAGAAAAACATGAACAAAATAGCTTGGATTTTTATATGAAAATGGCATACTTATGTCCACGAATATACACGAATCAGCACGAATGATTTTTATCCTCCACGGATCGGCACGAATCTCACGGATAGATTCAGTTCAACAGACAAAACATAAAAGCCATTAGCCAACTGCCTTATATTTACACCTTATTAATTAATGTAAGGACCGCCCAGCAGTCTCTGCAGCCCCTCTCGCGTTAGGGATTGGAGCGGCATCCTTTTGCAGCGAAGCGGAAAAAGATACAGCAGAAAGCCCGACGGCGATAGCCGGAACGCCATAATGATCCACCGGTCCACGAAAATACACGAATCCTCACGAATCTTATCCTCCACGGATACGCACGAATCTCGCGGATAGTTACTTTTTGTCCACGAATATACACGAATCCGCACGAATCTTTTCCATCCACGAATATTCACTAATCGGCACGAATCTTATCCTCCACGGATAAGTACGGATATCACGGATAGCTTTAGTTCAACAGCCAACAGCCAAAAGCCAACAGCTAATAGCTAAAAAATACACCTTATTAATTAATATAGGGAAATCGATGGTGAATTCCTTAACAAATTATACATTATCGTCTTCATAAAGACTAAAAAGCACTTCTTTGTCTGTAATTTCAGCTTTTATCAAATTGATAACTGTGAAATTTACCAAAATACGTTCTGCTTCTTTTTTGTTAATTTCTGCTTCACTGATAAAATCCTTCAATGTGATGACTTTATTTTCATTCAGATATTTTAATAAAAACATCTCTGATTCTGTGAAAGTCACTTTTACGCTTTGCTTATTGTTTTGGTTCTTCCATATCTTCAACAAAATGCTATCAGCTACTATATTCTGATCTTTTACTCTAATATACACCTTATACAAATTATTATGATCTGGTGCCCTGTGTTTATTTTTACTTCGTGGCACTATTATTTCCAAGACGGTCTTACCATTCACCACCCACTCTTTTGCCTGATATTTTACAATGGGATTACAATACATCTCCGATGCTGCTTGTATCATATGTTTCTCTTCTTCAGTACGGATTCCTGATATGACACCATTATCTTTAACACCTATTAATAATCGGCCACCATCTGTATTCGCAAAAGCCACCAACGACCTTGCTATTTTTTTACTATCAGAAATCTCGAATTTAAAATCAAGCATCTGATGCTCCCCTTCTTCTATCAACTTTTGTATATAGTGCGACATCTTCAGTTTTTATAAGATTTGCAAAAATAAGCAAAAGAGTATTTCAATAAAAAAGAAAGACAAAATTTAATAAAGACACATCCATTATTCCTAAAAAAATGTTTACTTTGCACCTTCAAAATAAATAATGATCATTTTATGAACGAAACACCAATTTTACTCCTTACCGGATATCTCGGAAGTGGAAAAACAACATTAGTAAACAACATTCTTACAAATAAAAAAGGTATAAAATTCGCTGTCATTGTCAACGATATCGGTGAAATTAACATAGACGCTGCTCTAATTCAGAAAGGCGGTGTTGTCGATCAAAAAGACGACAGTTTAGTAGCTTTGCAAAATGGATGTATCTGTTGCTCTCTTCAATTCGATTTGGTAGAACAACTTTCCGACATAGTAAAGTCGGGAAAATTTGACTATATCGTCATTGAGGCTAGCGGCATCTGCGAGCCAGAGCCTATAGCTCGCACCATTGCTTCTATTCCTAATATGGATGAGAAATACAGCATTCACGGACTTCCAAAACTTGATTGCATCGTAACAGTTGTGGACGCTCTGAGAATGAAGAGCGAATTTGAATGCGGAAATAAATTAGACAAAAACGTATTAGAGGAAGAAGATATCGCTAACCTAGTAATACAACAAATTGAATTCTGTAACATCGTACTTCTTAATAAGGCTTCAGAAGTAAGCCGCGAAGATTTGAATAGAATCAAAGCTATCATCAATAACTTACAACCTGGTGTCGAGATAATAGAATGCGACTACACAAATATTGACTTAGAAAAGATAATTAATACACATAAGTTTGAATATTACAAAATAGCAGCAGCTGCAGGATGGATTCGTCATATTGAGACACCGAGTCACCAAGACACAGAGTCACCAAGACATGATGATGATCATCATCACGAACATGAGCACCACCATCATGATGGCGAAGAGTGTCACGATGAGAACTGTCCATGTCATCATCACCATCATCACGGACACAGTCACGGAGACGAATATGGCATAAGCACATTTGTATATTACAGACGTCTGTCGTTCGACACAAATAAGTTTGACAGATTCGTAACTTCAAAATGGCCAGAAAATGTCATCAGAGCGAAAGGAATATGTTATTTCAGCGATAATCCAGACATGACATATTTGTTTGAACAAGCTGGCGTTCAAAAGAAACTTACTGAAGCTGGTCTTTGGTTTGCCACTGCTCCACAAGATGAATTAGAAGAACTCATGCGTAACGACCCTAGCATCATGAATGATTGGGACGAGAAATACGGCGACAGAATGGCGAAGATTGTCTTCATCGGACAACATCTAGACAAAGAACAAATCAGCAAAGATTTGGACGAATGTCTAGTAGAGATATTTTAAACTAAGGCTTTTGAGCTAAGGCTATTGAACTTTTTAGCCAATAGCCTTAGTTCTTAGCTCGTAGTTCACTTTTCATTGATTTCCCATTGGGGCATCACTAAAGTCATGTTTCCATCGGCGATGACTCCATAGCCAATAAGGTGGGTTTGATTTTATTGTATCTTCCAGAAGTTCTGTGTAGCGTTGCATGATTGCACCATCTGGCAATTCGGATGGAGACTCACAGATGACTTCCACATCAATACGATAATGTCCCAATTTTTCTTTTATCACCTTATAATATAATACAGGCAAATCATATTTTCTTGCAAAGCCTTCAGAACCTCTTAAAAAACCTGTCTTCTGATTAAGGAAATTAGCAACATAACAACGTTTAGGGATACTTGGATTTTGGTCAGACAAAATCATATACGCCGCTGGAATATGATTCGTTTCATGATAAGCCATAACCTCTCTCACATTGTCATGAAATACGACCTCGGTTCCATAACGAGTTCTAGCTCTATTAATTATTTTTTCAAATACCTTGTTAGTATTATGCGCTCCCACTCCTATCCCATGATGCTTAAACTGCATGTCAAGACTTAAAACCATCCACTCCCAATTGTTGTAATGACTCGACATCAATACAACGCTTTTTCCTTTTTCGTAAAATTTATTGACAAGCTCTGGATTTGAACAGCGATAACGTCTCATCACATTTTTTCTCGACATTGTAATCATTTTTACCATCTCGATACCCAACTGCGAAAAATGCCAATAATATTGGTTTCTAATCCTTTTAACAGATTTTAAATCAAAATTAGGGAACGACCTCAACAAATTATTGTCAATGATTGTTTTTCTATATGACAATAAGTATCTTAAAATTAAATATAAAGGAAAGGATATTAAATATAGAATGGATAAAGGTAATACTGATAATGGGTATAATATCAGATAAAACAATAATCTTGTCAGCATCTTGCTTTAAAAAAAATTTTCGTGCAAATTTACGACAATTTTTATTAAAAATAAATATTATTTCTAATTTAGTTTTTGTCTTTTCTATTATATATTTACTACCTTTGCCCAACTGATCCAATATATTTTTTTATGACAAATAACATCGATAAAATTAGAGAATCTCTAACATCTTATGGCATTAGAGATGTAGAAGAAGTTTCATATAATCCATCTTATGAAGAATTATATAATGATGAGATGAATCCATCATTGACAGGTTTCGATAAAGGCGTAATGACAGAACTTGGTGCTGTTAACGTAATGACAGGCATCTACACAGGTCGTTCTCCTAAAGACAAATACTTCGTCATGGACGACGTAAGTCGCGACACCGTATGGTGGACTTCAAAAGAATACAAGAACGACAACAAGCCTATTACTCCTGAGGTTTGGAACGAATTGAAGCAAATTGCGCTCAACGAATTAAATGGCAGAAAGAAACTCTATGTCATGGATGCTTTTGCTGGTGCTAATGAAAACACACGCCTCAAAATTCGTTTCATCATGGAAGTTGCATGGCAAGCTCATTTCGTGAAGAATATGTTCGTTCGTCCAAACGAAGAAGAACTTGCAAACTTCGGCGAACCTGATTTCGTAGTTTACACTGCTTCAAAAGGCAAAGTCACAAACTACAAAGAATTAGGTCTCAACTCTGAGACTGCAGTAGCTTTCAACTTAACAGAAAAAGCTCAGATTATTTTAAATACCTGGTATGGCGGTGAGATGAAAAAAGGTATGTTCTCAATCATGAACTACTTATTACCTTTGAAAGGCATTGCTTCAATGCACTGCTCTGCCAACACAAATGAAAAAGGCGAGACTGCTATTTTCTTCGGTCTTTCAGGAACTGGCAAGACCACTTTATCTACAGACCCTCACAGAGCTTTGATTGGTGATGATGAACACGGCTGGGATGATGAAGGAGTTTTCAATTTCGAAGGTGGCTGCTATGCAAAAGTCATCAACCTTGACAAAGAAAGCGAACCTGATATCTATCATGCTATCAAGAGAAACGCATTATTAGAAAATGTCACAGTCGATGAAAACGGCAAGATAGATTTCAAAGACAAGAGCGTCACAGAAAACACTCGCGTCTCCTACCCTATCTATCACATCGAAAATATTGTAAAACCTGTGTCAAAAGCTCCTGACGCAAAGAAAGTTATTTTCTTGTCAGCCGACGCTTTCGGAGTATTGCCTCCAGTTTCAATCTTGACACCTGAACAAATGAAATACTATTTCTTATCAGGTTTCACAGCAAAGTTAGCTGGTACAGAACGCGGCATTACCGAACCTACTCCAACATTCTCAGCTTGTTTCGGTGAAGCATTCCTTTCATTGCACCCAACAAAATACGCTGAAGAATTAGTCAAGAAAATGGAAAAGGTCGGCGCTACAGCTTACTTAGTCAACACAGGCTGGAACGGAACTGGCAAGCGTATCTCTATCAAAGATACTCGCGCCATCATCGATGCTATCTTGGATGGTTCTATTGAAAAAGCTGAAACTAAAAAAATTCCTTACTTCGATTTCAAAGTGCCAGTAGCATTGCACGATGTAAACCCTGGCATCTTAGACCCACGCGACACTTACGCCACACCAGAAGAATGGAATGAAAAAGCAGAAGACTTAGCAGGACGTTTCATCAAGAACTTCGAAAAATTCACCTACAACGAAGCAGGTAAGGCTTTGGTTGTAGCAGGACCAAAAATTTGAATCTCAGAAATTCAGAAACTCAAAAGTTCAGAACTTTAGAGTATAAATAAAAAAAGTCGTTCAGTATACTGATCGACTTTTTTATTTACGTCAATTCGGGTATAAAAAAAGAGGCGCATAATTATGCGCCTCTACTTATTGTCTTATTGACTTATAGTCTTGTAGTCTTAATTCAACATCACTGGCATCAAAAGCATCAAGATGTCTTCATCTGCATTTTGATTGTCTACAGGAAGGATAAGACCTGCTCTGTTTGGAGCAGACATTTCCAACAACACTTCTTGTTGGTTAAGATTTCCTAACATCTCTTGGAAGAAACGTGAGTTGAAACCTATTTCCATATCATCGCCGCTGTAGTTACATGCGAGGCGTTCTTTTGCTTCGTTGTAGTAATCAAGGTCTTCTGCTGTCAATGTGAGTTCTTGACCTGCAATCTTGAAACGAATCTGGTGAGTTGCCTTGCTTGAGAAGATAGCCACACGACGAATCGCTGAAAGAAGCAACTGACGGTCGATAGTCAATTTGTTAGGATTTGCTTTTGGAATTACAGCTTCGTAGTTAGGATATTTACCATCGATGAGACGGCAGACCAATTTAAATCCTGACATTGTGAAAGATGCATTTGTCTTGTTAAATTCAACAACGACAGTCTCGTCCGCTTTACCTGCCAAAGCACTCTTCAATTGATTGATAGGCTTTTTAGGAACGATGAAAGATGCCAATGTATCTGTCTTAATATCTAATCTTCTGTAACGAACAAGTTTATGTGCGTCAGTAGCGACGAAGTTAAGACCATTATTTGTCATTTCCATAAAGACACCTGTCATCACTGGACGAATCTCGTCATTACCTGTTGCGAAGACTGTCTTTTCAAAACCGCAAGCCAAAACGTCTGCTGGAATTTCCCAAGTCATTGGTTCTTGCAACACTGGCACTTTAGGGAATTCATCACTCTTGTGTCCAACCATTTTATAACGACCTTCGCCTGTTGTAATTTCTATAGCGAGAGTACTTTCGTCAATATTGAATGAAACAGGAATGTCAGGGAAGTTCTTAAGAATATCTATGAGCAAACGAGCTGGAATTGTCACCTCTCCTGCACCTTCTACCAAGTCAGGCTGAATTGTCACAATCATTGTTGTTTCCAAATCGGAAGCGGTAATCCTTAATTCATTATCAGAAATATTAAACAAAAAGTCATCTAATATTGGTAATGTATTATTTGAATTAATAACACCACTTAATGATTGAACAGCCTTTAATAATTTTAAACTTGAAACAATAAACTTCATATCTTATGTATTTTTCAGTCTGTAAAATTACATATTTATTTCCAATAAAATTCTCTTTAGAATTATTTTTTATCCACAAATCATTTAACAAAAACAGCTGCTGTCCAATTGTTTTTTGTCACATGATTAGAATATGTCAAACCTAAACGTTCTGCTTCTTTAGTGATGAGAACCAAGTCTTCTTCGTAGAAACCGCTGAAGAAAATCTTACCTCCATCGACAAGACATTTCACGTATTCCTTCATATCTCTAAGAAGAATGTTTCTGTTGATATTAGCGAGAATAACATCAAATTGTCTGTCGTTCAACGAACTAGCATCACCGAGTTCGACGATGATTTCGTTTTCATCATTAAGGCGAATGTTATCAAGTGCGTTTCTATACGCCCACTCGTCATTGTCGATAGCCACCGTCATTGCAGAACCGAGTTTCTTTGCTAAAATCGCAAGCACACCTGTACCAGATCCCATATCCAAAAGATTCTGTCCTGTAAAATCCGACTGTAACATCAGTTCTATGATTTGTGATGTTGTCTCATGATGTGCTGTTCCGAATGACATCTTTGGCTCTATGATGAGGTCATATTTATATGAGCCTTCCACCTTATGGAATGGAGCTCTGATTCTGCAAAACTCATTGATGATTACTGGCTCGTATGACGCTTCCCAAGTTGCGTTCCAATCTTGGTCTGGGATGAGTTCTTTCTTCAACAACTTGACGTTCGCAAATTGTTCCATCTGCATTATGTCGTTAAGTTCTTCGTCATTGAGAAGCGGTTCCTGACAATAAGCATCGAAACCTTCATCTGTATCCATGAAACTGTCGAAGCCTATTTCTCCGAGCAGTTCCATGAACATATCTTTTAAGTTCTCGTTATCTGGGTTTGTAAACGAACAGGCGTAATAATTCATAGTCGATTATTTTGAAGCTTGAACAGCGATACTTACAAAATCTTCTGCTTTAAGAGAAGCGCCGCCGATGAGGCCGCCGTCGATGTCTTCTTGTGCGAACAATTCAGCAGCGTTTTTAGCGTTGCAGCTGCCACCATAAAGGATACGTAATTGAGCAGCGATGTCTTCGCCATATTTCTCTGCTACGAGAGTACGGATAAATTTATGAACTTCTTCTGCTTGTGCTGGAGTTGCAGTCTTGCCTGTACCAATAGCCCATACTGGTTCGTATGCGATGACGATGTTTTCCATATCAGCGACGTCGAGGTGGAAAAGACCTTCAACGACTTGTTTTCTGATAACATCGAAATGAGTGTTAGCTTCTCTTTCTTCGAGGACTTCGCCAACGCAATAGATAGGAACAATTTGGTATTCGAGCAACTTTTTGATTTTAGCAGCGAGAACTGCATTGTCTTCGTTGAAATATTTTCTTCTTTCGCTGTGACCAACGATGCAGAAATTTGTTCCGAGAGAATCAAGCATCTTGGCAGAGACTTCACCGGTAAAAGCACCAGATTCGTTTTCATTTACGTTTTGTGCACCGACATAGAATAATTGTGTATCATCGGCCATATCTGTCACCATTTCTAAATATAAATAAGGTGGACAAATAACTATATCGCAATCAGGTTGTTTATCTTCACAAAGGTTAGCAATATTTTCTACAAGGTCTTGTGCTTCTTGGAAATCAAAGTTCATTTTCCAGTTTCCGGCAACTATTTTTCTTCTCATATTCTATAATTTTTAATTTTATTTTTCTTTAAAACATTATGTGCAAATTTATGAAAAAATTATGGGAAATAGAATACGATTATAGAAAAAAAACAAGATTTTTTTCAGTCAGGAGTTAGGAATTAGGAGTTAGGAGTTTTAATAAACTCTTACTCTTGGGTCAAGGACTCCGTATATAATATCTACAACGATATTAATTATTATCAACATAAATCCTATCAGCAACACCGCTCCCATTATCACTGGGAAGTCGAAGGTGTCGAGGGCTTCGACAATGATGACGCCGATTCCTTTCCAGTCGAAGACATATTCCACGAAGACAGCTCCTGCCAGCAAAGATGCAAACCATCCAGAGATGGCAGTAACAACTGGCGTCATGGCATTTCTTAAAGCATGTACCGTAACGACACGCCACTGCTTCAATCCTTTAGCTCTCGCTGTTCTGATATAATCCATAGACATAGCATCAAGTAACGAAGTGCGTGTCAATTCCACAACAACTGCCAATGGACGTAAGCCTAAAGTAAAAGCAGGTAAGATAAGGTTTTTCAAATCTAGATATGCTCCATTGCCGTAATCATCAACAGAATATAGATTACCTGTCATGCTTAAACCAGTAAACGATTCCCACACATAACCGAAAAGCCAGGCAACCAAAATCGCAGCAAAAAACGAAGGCAGCGACATTCCTATGGTTGTGATAAATAACGTCAATTTATTTACAAAATCCGTATTGACGACAGCTGCTAATACTCCGATAAAAACACCTAATACTAAAGCGAATGTAATCGCCACAAACGCCAATATCAAGGTGTTAGGAAAGGCTTCCGACAATATCGTTCCCACCGACCTCTTGCTCTGATATGAATATCTTAAATAAGGTGTTTTTAAAACGACATCTACATCGCCAATTTTTGCAAGGACGCAATATGATTTGAAGTTGTCGTATTTTCTTTCACCATTTTCATTTTCATAAAAAGAAATTGGCGACAAATCATTCAGATAATCAGTATATTGTTTAAAAACGCTTTGGTTCAAGCCAAGTTCTTCTCTTATCGCCTGCACGTCGGCTTCGTCGGCACGCTGTCCGAGCATCATTCTCACAGGGTCACCAGGAACAATATTAAAAAGGAAGAACACCAGAGTCACAACACCCCAGAGAACTGCCAAACCATATAATATTTTCCTGATGATATATGATGTCATAATTATAAGTCAACAGACAACGGACAACAGACAACTGTCATTGTCCAAAAATTCCTAACTCCTAACTCCTAATTCCTAACTAACAAGTTTATTTCTTTCTCGCAAGGAAAATCTATCTTGCTCCATTTATCCAGGATAACACCATTATCCATGAGCATCAAACCTGGATTTGAACGTACCATAGTCTTCAATTCGAGTTCGTCTCCATAATAGACTTCGTCGAACATATAATACTTATCTTGAAGTTCGTGAACGTACTCTAGATTTACTGATGTTATCCACAAATAATTGAAACCATTTTCATTAGCGAAGTCATATATTCTTTGACATTCTTTGATATCCTTTTCTGTCAACTCATCGAGATAAGGAGCTACAAATACAAAGAGCTTCTCGGAATCAAAGAGAACGTCTGTAAAATCATCACCATCTTCGTTTAAGATAGAAAATCCAAACGACTGGCTTCCGCCTTCTTGTCTTTGAGAAACGAATTCCCATTGCGACATCCAGATAGAGTCGTTCCATGGATAATTAGGAGAAAGATATTCTTGCTCCTCTCCTGTCTCTGTATTTTTAAAAGTAAGATAAATCTCCACTGGCTCATCGCTTTCGACAGGTTTCATATCTTTTCCGACTTTCCATTCCATGAAGTCAATGACTGGAAGATGACGCACATTGTAAATCTCAAATCCTACAAACAAAGCAATGAATATAAATGTGAAAAGAGTCTGTCCTAATTTAGTAACCCTCTTGTTTACAAAAGTTTTGTTATTGAATATGAGAGGTATCAATATTGAGATAATAATTAGGTTCTTGAAGAAAGTCTGCCAGTTGCTCATTTTGATAGCAGTTCCGAAACAACCGCAGTCAGGCACGAGATTATATTTCGCGTCGAAGTATGTTGTTATGGTAAAGAATATCATGAGCAGCGAAGCGCCGAGCGTAGCGAGGCGCGGCAAAAGATTTAGCATAAGACAGATACCTACAATAAACTCTGCCATAATCATTATTATCGCAAGCGGCAAAGCCAAATCGTTAAGCCATTGTATGTCATACGCGATGAAATAATCCAGCATCTTGTATTTGGTTCCGAGAGGGTCGACGCCTTTGGTGAAGCTGCTGAAAACAAACAAGGCTCCTACCAACTCACGACATAATATCAATCCCGACTTGTTATATAGTCCGTTAAATAACAGCGATGCTAAGATTGGCAAAATTATCGCAACCAGCATAAGCCACGAAAAATTAGGAAAGATACCGACGAAGACAGCGCATATCAATGCCCATATCGTGATTGCAAATGAAAGGAATACAGATTTTGTGTAGTCTTTTTTCATAATTATTGTTCAGCTTGTTCAGATAATAAAATCATGCAGAAGACAGCATAATTGATGATGTCGAAATAGTTTGCATCCAAACCTTCAGAGATTATCGTCTTGCCATCATGGTCTTCTATTTCCTTAATTCTTAAGAGTTTCATCAAAATCAAATCTGTCATCGAACTGACGCGCATACTTCTCCATGCTTCGTCGTAATCGTGGTTTTTACATTGCATCAAATCGTATGCTTCTTGCAATACGCCAGAATAGAGTTCGGCTGCCCTTTCTGGTTCAAGGTCTGGCTTATCAACAACACCTAAACGCAACTGAATGATTGCCATCGCTGAATAATTGATGATACCGATAAATTCTGGTTCAATGCCTTCGTTGACAAGACGCTCTGCTTTTGTCTGGAGACTTCTTATTCTGTTAGCTTTGATAAAGATCTGGTCGGTGACTGATGTAGTTCTCATGATACGCCATGCCACGCCATAATCCATCATCTTTTTAGTAAAAATCTCAGTACATTGTTCAACGACCTTTTTAAATTGATTTTGTGTATCTTTCATCTTAATATTTTTTTTATTTTTGTAAGGAAAATTGTTTTAAATTTATCAATAAAACAATCAATATTTTAAGAACGTAAAGATAAACATTTTTTGCTATGAAACTGAAGATTGGAGAGCATTTTTTTTCATGGGAACGACCTCTCGTGATGGGCATTTTAAACCTCACTCCTGACTCATTTTATGACGGCGGTTCTCACCACAACATCGACGATGTTTTGAAACATTGTGAAAAAATGTTAACAGAAGGCGCTGACATCATCGACATCGGTGCTTTCTCTTCACGTCCCGGCTCTGAGATAATTTCCGTGGAAGAGGAAAACAGCCGTCTCCTACCCTATCTCATCGAGATAAAAAAGAGATTTCCAAACACTATAATATCCATCGACACTTTCCGAAAAGATGTCGCAAAGAATGCCATTGACAATGGTGCCGATATCATCAACGATATTTCTGGAGGCTTATTCGACAAAGAAATGCTTTCTTACATAGGCGAAAATCACGTACCTTATATTATGATGCATTGCGGTGGCAGCATAGAGTCGCTGCACACAAATCATATCAAAGAGAATGCTTGTGAAATCGTCAAAGAGTTCTTTGAAAAACAAATCGAGTTTTTGGATAATTACGGCGAACAACAAATTATCCTGGACCCAGGAATAGGTTTCAATAAAAGCATGAAATCTAATTTTGAATTATTGAATAATATCGAGGATTACAGAGTCAACAATCTTCCTGTCTTAATCGGCATCTCTCGAAAGTCGATGATTTATAAAACCTTGAAGACAACGCCTCAAGAAGCATTGAACGGGACTACAGTCTTGAATACTATCGCTCTGATGAAAGGCGCTGACATTTTAAGAGTTCACGACGTCAAAGAAGCAGTGGAAGCTGTGAAACTTGTTAATGAACTTTGAGCTAAGGCTGTTGGATGACCGGTCGCTGAACTTGTCGAAGCGCCGAACTTTGCCTTCGACAGGCTCAGGCACCGCGGAACTAAAAAACTTGAACAAACTATAAACCATGAACTATTAAAAAATCTTTAGTCTTTAGCCTTTCATCTTTAGTCTTTTTCTTATCTTTGTTGCAAATACATTTTATCATGACAGAGCTTCTTATAAATGCCTTCATACAGATTCGTATCTGGGATATATTAGACATCTTTCTTGTCGGATTATTATTTTATGGTTTATATTATTTGGTGAAAGGCACCACTGCCATCAAGATTTTCTTTGGTATCGTCGCCATTATCTTAGGACTTAAAATAGTGACTGCTCTTCACATGGAGCTGCTCAGCTATATCCTCGGAGCTTTTGTCAATGTCGGTTTCATAGCATTGATTATTATCTTCCAGCCTGAAGTAAGAAGATTCCTTTTAGGCATAGGCAACACTAAAATTTCATTGGCATTTAAAAGCCTCATAGCTAATCTTGGCTTCAGATATAAAGAAGAAAAAAGCCTCGACCTCGATGCCATCTGCGAAGCCTGCGCTTCTATGTCACAAGATAAAGTAGGAGCTTTGATTTTACTTGCTCAAGAGAACAACTTAAGCGAAATAATTGAGACAGGCGTCACCATCAATGCAGTCATCAGCAAGCCTTTGATAGAAAACATATTCTTCAAGAACAGTCCTTTACACGATGGCGCAATGGTCATTGCTAATAACAAGATATGCGCTGCTCGCTGCATCCTTCCTATCACACAAAACATCAACCTCCCTGGCAGCTACGGACTTCGTCATAGAGCTGGTATCGGAATAACAGAAAACAGCGACTGTATCGCACTCGTCGTTTCAGAAGAAACCGGCAGCATCAGAATAATTAACGGAGGAAGAGTCTATGACGTAAAGGCTTCAGAAATGAAAGCTAAAATAAAAGAATTGAGTAATAAGAAAAGTATTGATAGTTAGGAGTTAGGAGTTGGGAGTTAGGAGTTGGGAGTTAGGAGTTAGGAGTTAGGAGTTAGGAGTTAGGAGTTAGGAGTTGGGAGTTAGGAGTTGGGAGTTAGGAGTTAGGAGTTAGGAGTTAGGAGTTGGGAGTTGGGAGTTGGGAGTTAGGAGTTAGGAGTTAGGAGTTAGGAGTTTTAGAGTTCGATAAGTCTGTCTTTACTTGTGTAATAGATATACATTTCGTAAGGGTCGTAGCGCATGTATATGTCATCGGAATGTTCTAAGCCTTTCTTTTTCATTTCCGACCTGACATATTCATTCATGAAATAATCGAAGGTATATCCTGCATAGAGCTTTCCTAATATCACTGCGAAATCATAAAAGCCTTCAACACTTAACTCATTAAATACCACATTAGTAACTAGATTATTCAAAGAATCCAAGGTATAATAACAATCCATTATATATTCGTAGTAATCTTGTTCTGTAAAAAGAAAATCTGAAGCATTACCATCAAGGAGTTCAAACCACGAAGCTACATTGATAGTTGTTGTTGGAATAAACTCATAATTTCCTTCCACCTCACAACTGCTCACTTGATATTTAATATGCTCTTGTATTTCAATGTGTGACAAATCCACAACCCAATGCATAGAATCTGGTGTCGTATTCTCATCTTCCCAATATTGCAAATTCAAGTCATAGTCTTTGAGTGTTTCTTCAAAAGAGGCTAGCACAACATCGAGAAATATCTCATCATCTATCTTATTGAGAATCTTAATCCTAGAATTGATTGTATCTTGAAGCTGACATTCATCCAACAGAATCAGATCGGCACTCTCTGGATTACAGTCACTTCTTAGATTAGTCTTTTGCAATTCTTCAGGAAGATAAAAAGCCACAGAAGCACCTTTTGCTTTATTCACAAAGTCATAAGCCAACTTCTTATGCGGCGCACAAGAAACCATAGCAAACAACAATATGATAAGCAATATTTTAAAGATGCTTCTCATAAATCATTCAAAAAGTGTCAGTTGCACACCATCATCTTCTGAGAAGAAGTTATCGTCAGATTCGTTATTTGAAGCATTTATTTCTGCATTAGTATCTTCTGATACATCTGCATTTTCTTCTTCTACATCAACATTTTCATCCTCTACAACCTCTTCCTCTTCTGGCTCAAATGGCTCTAGGAATGTATATGTAGCGACATCACGTGTTGAGAGACGTTTACCTTTTGCCTTATAACTCTTAACTCCAATGTATTCAGCAACGTTAAGTTCCTCATCTTCGTACTGTTTGCCAGATGCGCTGTCGTTGAATGAAAGCAACAGGCGAGGTAACTTATCCATATTCATTATCAGGAACTGAGCATTTTCGTTTTCACCGATAAATGATATACGTCTGTTCAATGGCGTCTCGTCATCTATATCGAAACGTTTGATATACATCAATTTCGTTTCACCTTCAATATAGATCACAGAATATATCACACTTGGATCGTACTTCATGATTTGTGTCATATCGTCATCGAAGTGTGTCGACAAATCGTAGCCTGTGAGACGGAATTCACCGTTTGAGAATATCTGTAATATCTTATCATCGCCTGAGAATTCCCCGATCAAAGTACCACGTTTGTCAGCATTGAGACGTTTCACTGTGTCGTCGTACCAGATCTCGCGAGCTGCCAATGTTGAGACACCTTCATCACGTTTGACAATCTTATTGATAGGATGCATAGTAAGTCTGTTACCTTGACTTGCACGGCCTTTGATTGCTAAATCAGCGAAGTTATATTCAAACGATGTTTTCTTAAGCTTAGGCTGCGGACGAAGCATGACCTTGATGACTTCAGCCTCACCATTAGGATTAGCAGAGAAATAAACCACTTTTGAACCTGGTTCGCCTTTAGTCAAATCGTAATCCTTATCGTGTGTTATACCCTTGACAGAGAAACGTTTCACATAATATGGAGAACCAGCTTTCCCTGAACGATAAACCATATTATAGACAGTTCTGTCATCGTTCTTATGGAATACATCAGCATGAATAATCTTTTCTGGTCCCACGAAGCACTTAGGCTGCAGCTTGGTAACCATGAAGGTTCCGTTTTCGCGGAATACTATGATATCGTCCAAGTCGGAACAGTCTGACACAAAAGTATATGCGTCTTTGTTTTGTTCTTTCTTAAGACCTGCGGAAGTACAGATGAAGCTTTCTTCTTTATTGACGTAGAGTTTTTCGTTATTAGCAGCGACGGCAACAGCTGAGATGTTATCGAAGTTGCGAATCTCTGTTCTACGTTCACGACCTTTACCATGTTTTCTCTTGATTTCATTGTAGAAATTGATGGTATAATCTACGATATGGTCGAGGTCATATTTTACTTTCTCTATTTGATTTTCAATATCAAGGATTTGTTCTTCAGCCTTCTTGATATCGAATTTTGAAATCTTTCTAACAGGTTTCTCGCATAGTCTCAAGACATCGTCACGAGTTATCTCTGCTTTCAACATCGGACGATATGGATCGAAAGCTCTTTCTATTTCAGTGACTTGATCATCCCAAGAGTCTGCGTCTTTTTCCAATATTTTATATATGCGTTTCTCGAAGAAAATCTTTTCCAAAGAAATCCAGTGCCAGTCTCTTTCAAGCTCATCGAGTTTGATTTTAAGTTCCCAACTCAACAAATCTAGAGTTCTGTCTGTACTTTCTTTCAAGATTGCAGAGATCGTCGTAAACTCAGGATGTTCGTTACGGATAACACAAGTGCACAAGCTATTGAGCGACACCTGACATTGAGTGAATGCATAAAGAGCGTCAATTGTCTGGTCTGGCGACACGCCTGCTGCGAGATGAATGACAATCTCTGCATTGCGAGAAGTGTTGTCATCGACGCGACGAATCTTAATCTGACCCTTCTCGCCTGCCTTGGTAATTGATTCAATCAATGAGCCTGTTGTTGTTCCGTAAGGAATCTCTGTTATTACCAAAGTCTTTTTATCCAACTGAGAAATCTTAGCTCTTACCTGTACCTTACAACCACGTTCACCATCGTTATATCCACGTACGTCAATCATACCGCCGGTTCTGAAGTCAGGATACAACACAAAATCTTCATCACGAAGATAAGCGATAGAAGCGTCTATCAATTCATTGAAATTGTGAGGCAAGATTTCACATTTAAGACCGACGGCGATACCCATCGCGCCTTGTGCTAAAAGCAATGGAAACTTAACAGGAAGTGTCACCGGCTCTTTGTTACGGCCGTCGTATGAGAATTTCCACTCTGTGGTTTTTGGGTTATAGACGACATCAAGAGCGAATTTTGAAAGACGAGCCTCGATGTAACGAGGAGCAGCAGCAGGGTCACCTGTCAAGATATTACCCCAGTTACCCTGCGTGTCTATGAGAAGATCTTTCTGACCAAGATTTACTAAAGCATCACCGATAGAAGCATCGCCGTGAGGGTGATATTTCATGGTGTTACCAACGATATTTGCGACCTTGTTATAACGTCCGTCTTCCAATTCCTTCATGGAATGTAAGATACGACGTTGAACAGGTTTAAAACCGTCATTGATTTCCGGAACAGCTCTGTCGAGAATAACACTAGAAGCATAATCGATAAACCAGTTATCAATCAAGCCTTTAAGTGGAATCACTCTAAAACCGCCATCGCTTTGCTGAACGCGAACACCAGATTCTTCTATTTCGTTTTGTCCTTCTAATTCTAAGTCTTTATTTTCTTCCATAATATACGCTCTCTTTGCCCTACAAATTTACAAAAAATCATCATTTCCAGAAACGTAAAATTAAAATTTCTATCAACAATGCGATTAATGCAATAACGACAAAAACCTTCCAAATTGCAGCGTCATTAACAATGACTTCTAATGCATCACCAGACTCATAATGTTTTGTCTCTACAACATCTATCATTGCTAAAACATTAAGTTTGTTATCTTTCAACAACTTTTGCAATTCTTCTTTTTCACAGAATGACATCTCCGATTCTTCACGACTGTCATTCCACGCAACGGTCTTGACATAGCTATCATTTTTATAAATGTCATAAAAACCTGAAGCTGGAAGGTCTTCGAAGAAATACAAATAATTAAGGTTATTTCTTTTCTCAACGAGAGGTAAAATCTCAAACATTCCACTCACATCCTTAAGACATACTCTATCATCAACATTCAATGAGACATCACTAATATCCAATGTCTTATCATTTCCTAAAGTGTAATATAATTCTGTAACATCACCGCCAATCAATGCCATTTTATACATCATAGGAACACACAAGGCATGATTTGCCAAGTCGGAATATTCCTCATTGAAAGTTGTCGACATCACAAAAATCCTGCCCTTTCCATGACTACACATCATAAGAAGAGGATTGCCATTCTGCAACGAAATTATATTTAACACACTTTTACTTATATCAAAACGCACATGCTTATAAACTTCAGGTAAATCAGCATTGACAGGTAGTTTCACAAAAATATCATCGAAAAATGCATTACGTTTCGCTATATACTCCACCCTATTTTTATTTTCATCCAACTGCTTCGATTCTATTCCTATATTATTGTAGGTATATGTGTTATCCGTATTTTCATCATTAAGAAGCAAAAGCGTACCGCCTTTTGATGCGAAATCGAGCAATGACTGCTGCATAGTCTCATTAAGATTTGCTTTCTCGTCAACGACAATCATCTGCGCATTATTGATGATATTCTGGTCTATGTTATAAGGACTCATCGACTGATAATTGACGAGAGCATCACCTTCGAAAAGCAATTCCAAATATGAACTTTGGCTGTTGGCTGTTGGCTGTTGGCTGTTGGCTGTTGGCTGTTGGCTATTGGCTGTTAGCTGTTGGCTGCTGGTTGTTGACTTAATTTCAACGACATTGATAATAGGACGTACTTTTAAGACGAGATTATATTCGTCGTCAAATGTTATAGGAGAATCTTGAATTGAGACTTTCGCTTTTCTGTCGCCATCTTCGTCAATCACAAACTGCATATTGACATCGGTATAGGAATTTGCATCGATATCGCAGGTCGTATATGCGACAATATCGTCCTCTAAGGAAAAGTTTACAGGCAGTCCTTTAATATCATTAGGCGTCTCATTAACGATTCTGGCATTGAGTTCATTTGTCATATTCTTCTGCAGCACCGGCGACTGAAGCCAAACAGAATCGATATAAATATTATTTTGGAAGTCAGACTTCAATGGAAGCACTACAATCTGAATCATCGTATCGTTTTTCAAATCGTTTATTTCCATCATGTTTTTCTGGAAATCAGAATAAACGAAAAGCGTCGCTGACTCGAAGTCATTTTTCTTTCTTATAAAGGACAAGCTATTGTAAATCTCCTCGAAAGAAACTGGAGCTGCCTCAACTTTCATCTCGTTAAGACGCAACAGCATCTCGTCATGATTCATTGGATATTCATTTCTCGTATCTCTATCATTCGACAGAAGAACATATTTCTGTGCTTGATTAAGATTCTCTACGAGTTTCATAGCAGAATTACGAGAGTCTTCAAACAAAGTCTTCTCTGCTGAAAGCGACTGCATGCTCATCGAGTTGTCGATATATACCGCAATAAGATTATTTACATTATTATTGACGATGGCATTATCTTTTTTATAAGGATAAGCGAAGGCTATCACCAGAGCTGCAATAAAAAGCATTCTAGCCATCAACACCAAGAAATGTTTCAGTTTTTTTGTTTTGGAATTCTCTTGTTCTATCGTCTTAAGCACGGACGTATTACTAAAATACACCGTTTTATGTCTTCTGAAGTTAAACAGATGAATGACGACTGGTATCAACAGCGCAAAGAGTGCATAAAGCATATTAGGATAAAGGAATTCCATAGAATTTAAATTTAAGGCAAAGATAGCAAAAGTCAACAGTCAACGGACTTTATCCATATTTTTTTTGCCGGGAGCTATGGGCTGTGAGAGTGGGCTTTGTTGACGGCTCATAGCTCAATGCTCTTAGCTTATTCATAATTCAATCTTTTCAATATACGATTCAAATTCTTTCAAAGCGTTTCTTTTCTTGGTGACGGCATAAAGATTTCCTTTATAAACGATTATCTTTTCAGATCTCCAACTGTCGGCATTTGCGACGCTTTTAGTCTTTCCCGTATCAGTATCAATTTCATTTACCGCAGTGCCGAATATCGTATAGAATCTTCCGAATGCTTTATCCTTATAAATCTTATAACGCCAGAAATCCTCTTCAGTCGGATAAGTAATTTCACATTCATTGAGAAGAATCATACCTTCATCATATGTAAGAATTTTACCGTTGAAATGATCGAAATAATATAAGGTATCATCAATCACGTCAAGATGATTGTCCTTTGTATGAAACCAAGTAAGTTGAATAAATCTCTCCCAGTCTTCTTCCGAAGGGGAACCGCCAAGCATCGGATGGTCTATATGCCATTGTTTCTCAACCTTAATATCTCTATAAGTCTTCATATCATTCATAACAAACATCATCTCTTTTTCTTTCGTTTCTTTTCCAATCCTGAAGAAGTTAGAGATATAGCCGTCCATAAGCAACTCGTTGAAATAAATATATTTATCTGTGAAGAAAATAATATCTTTCAATACCTTATTATAACGTTCTTTCTCCACCAGAAAATGAATTCCATTTCTAAATAGCTCTATATCTTCACATTAAATAATTGCTACAAACGTAATCGCCCGCTATTACTCCACCTAAATTCTGCTCCATTCAGCAGTGTCTCGCCAAGTCGAGTTCCTACTTTAATGCAAAGTTACTGCTCTATTTTGAAATACGAGCAAATGCACCAAATTCCACTCTAGCTCAGTTTAAGATATATAGTCTACTACAAAAGTGATTTACCGAATAGATGTTGTTGCTCTATATTCTTTAGAATTATATTCAAAAATTTTACTCCAACGATTCATTATCAGTTCTTCTTTTCTATTGTATAAATCCCATTGAAGATAAATAATTATATTCCTGTCTGTTTTAACAGCAGTATAACTTCCATATGCTTTTGTATTTTCATTGGTGGTGTACTTAAATCTTCCACTAGAGTCAAAACTAAAATAGGAACGGGTTTTGCCAAGCAGAAGCAATTTTGAAGTCTGTTCAAAGAACTCATCATTCATTGTATATCGACCCCCACTGTTATTATCCGTAGCTGAAGAGGAATAATTTTCACTCCTATATGTCTTTTTATACTCATTATTGTTATTATTGTTGTTGTTATTGGTTACATCTATATTAGAATTTACCACATTACCATTTATTATTATTGTTGTATTATTGTTTTGGTTGGTTTGGTTGGTTTGCGCGTACAGGCAAAGTGATGTCAAGCAAAAAAATAAACAAAAAACATATTTCATATTACACATACTGTTGATTCTTAAGGTGTGTTCTATTTATTAACTTTTTCTCTTCAATCATGGTCAGAACCACATTATTCCCACGATTGAAGATTTACATTTAATCTAATTATAAAAAAAAGTCTCTGTAGATGAATGCTGTAATTCATATCCTGCAGAGACTTTCATTTAATGAATCTGTTCTTTCCTAATATTTGTATGTTATTTCCCATATTGTTTCCTTTCATTTTTACGTTCTGCAAATATTATAATTTAATTTCAAAAATCCAAACATTTTATAATATTTTTTATAAAAAAATCAGGGTAACTTATTGATTATCTATTATTTAATTCATAATACAATCAGAATGGCACTTCTTTATCTGAACCAATCTGCACATATTATAGACCAGATTTGTGAATCCGATGTAAAATGTCGCCCTAACTATCCCGACTCCTCTGAAAAACAGTCCCTTCATGCTCTGTTCCATGAAACCATAGACATGTTCGATGCGGCAGCGAGGCTTACGAAATTGGCGTCAACTATCTTTCCCTCATTGACAATCAGTCCCATCGAAGCAAGCAGCTCGTTGAACTTCTCAAAAAGCTTTATGCCGATTCCTGCGTTAGCCATGATATTCTTGTATTTCCACACTGTCTTCTCGTCGGGAACGTCATCTACGCTCTGGATGTCGAGAAACTCTCTGAAGCTCATCCTGTCCTTTATCTGATATTCGACCTGATTGTCGCTGATGTTGTATAGTCTCTGAAGAAACAGCACCTTAAGCATGAAAACGGGATCGATAGGCTTGATTCTGTTTCTTCTGATATTTCATATATTTTCAAATTTATCACAAATATAACAAAAATATCATTTCAATATAATGATTGTCAATGTTTTAATTTATAGAAGTTCTGTAAAGTATTACTTTTGGTGATATTTATAACATTCCTTACTTGGTGCAATATATATCAAACTGTCGTCAATAAATATCGAATCGTATAAAGGTTCGTCATAAAATATCCTAGAAATCATCTTGTCATTTTTCTCATCATAGATATAACGTATTCTATATACACATCCGACAAATGGAAATTGAATTTCACCGCTTTTTAGTCCATGAAATTTGTCTCGGTACATTTTAAGCAAGAAACCTTTAGTATAAAATGTATAGGTGTCTTCAACATAGCTATTTGTTTTGACATCATATCTTAGAATGTCTGTAAATATACGTGTTCTGCTACCACCTTTTACATTATCTCGTACAATGTCTTTTCTAATTTGATATACTATGCCAAACGTTTCTGTGCCTTCACGTCTTAATCTTACTTCTCTTTTTGTCTCATATTCAAAAGACATATAGCAAAAAAAAGACACCATCATAGCACAAAATATAGAGGTTATAATACCTATTCTATTGGCTTTTTTTCTTCTTTCTATTGTTTTCATATTATTTAATATAACTTTAATAATGGCAATAATTCATACAATGTATTGCTATAATATTTGTATGAAGGTGGCGGAGTAAAAGGAGAATTTATATTTCCCATGTTTATTACAAAAAAAGAAAACCCGAGAATTATATTCTCAGGTTTTCACGTTTTATATTTCTAAAATTCTAAAGTTCTAGAATTCTAAATTTCATCAAACGATACCTTGAGCTAACATAGCTTTAGCAACTCTCATGAAGCCAGCGATGTTTGCACCTTTAACGTAGTTGATTGAACCATCTTCTTCTTTACCGTATTCGATACAGAGGTCATAGATGTCGTTCATAATCTTTTGTAATTTAGCGTCAACTTCTTCTGCAGTCCAGCTGATGTGAGCAGCGTTTTGGCAGATTTCGAGACCTGATGTAGCAACGCCACCAGCGTTAACAGCTTTACCTGGAGCGAATGGGATACCAGCATTTTGTACTGCTGCGATTGCGCCTGGTTGGCAACCCATGTTAGAAACTTCAGCTACATATTTTACGCCGTTTGCTAATAATTCTTTAGCGTCGTCTTCGTTCATTTCGTTTTGGAATGCGCAAGGACATGCGATGTCACATTTTACGCTCCAAGCTTTCTTACCAGGAGTGAAGATAGCTTTACCTGGGAATTTGTCAGCCATATCTTGAACTTTGTTGCGGTTTGAAGCACGCATTTCGAGCATATAGTCAACCATTTCCATTGTGATACCTTCTGGGATTTCGCAAACGCCGTCTGGACCTGAGATAGCGATAACTTTAGCGCCGAGTTCGATAGCTTTTGTTGCAGCGCCCCATGCTACGTTACCGAAGCCTGACAAAGCGATTCTCTTGCCTTCCATTGTGTCGCCAACTTGTTTAACCATGCGGTTAACATAGTACATAGCACCGAAACCTGTAGCTTCTGGACGGATCAATGAACCACCCCAGCCGTATGATTTACCTGTCAATGCGCCTGTGCTGTGTTCGCGAGCTAATTTTTTGTACATACCGTATAAGTAACCGATTTCACGGCCACCAACGCCAACGTCACCAGCTGGTGAATCTAAGTCAGCACCGATGTTTCTCCATAATTCATACATGAAAGCGTGGCAGAAACGCATGATTTCAGCGTCTGATTTTCCTGTTGGATCGAAGTCAGCACCACCTTTACCACCACCGAGTGGAAGGTTTGTCAAAGCGTTTTTGAAGATTTGTTCGAAGCCTAAGAACTTCAACATTGAAACGTTAACTGCTGGGTGGAAACGGAGACCGCCTTTGTATGCACCAAGAGCAGCGTTATATTGTACACGGTAACCGATGTTTGTTTGAACTTCACCTTGATCGTCAACCCAAACAACTCTGAATGTGAAAATACGATCTGGTTCTACTAAGCGTTCAACGATTTTTGCCTTTTCGAATTCTGGATGTTGATTGTATACGTGTTCAACTGATTCCAAAACTTCGCGAACAGCTTGCAAATACTCTTTTTCACCTGGATGCTTAGCTTCCAAGTTTGTCATAATGGTTTGTACGTTCATTACTTTTATTTTTTATTAAGGTTAATAACTAATGTTAATTTATCTTTTATTCGTTCCGCAAAGGTAACGTTTTTAATTAACAATTTCCAAATATTTAGATAAATATTTTTTCTTTATTTTTTTTATCTTTATTTGTTAATATTTTTCACGAACTCACCAGATTCCCACAACAATATTTCCTTCACCGCGCCATCTCTATTATATTGTATTTCTTCTCCATCCCTAACATTATCTCTATATTTTATCTCTGTTATCAGAGTACCGTCAGGCGAATATCCTTTTTGTAATCCTGTTCCGTTTTCGTATGTAGCGACAGAGCCTACAGCACCGTTCTCATAATACATCATCCATTTTCCATGAAGCATTCCGTCATTATACGAACCCTCTGTGAAAAGTTTTCCGCTATCATACCATTGCTTGTATTCTCCGTGAAGAACACCTTCTTTATAATGTTCTATTTTGACGAGCGTACCAAACACATTATAAGATTCGAAAATACTGTCGTACTGGTCGTTTTTCAAATAATATCTAGATTGAATATTGCCGTTCTCATACCATCTAAGCACCTCGCCTTCCATGACATTCATATTATAATACACTTTCATATCAGGCTTTCCATTTGAAAAATACCAGCAGCAGTCGCCATTAAGCTTGCCATCTTTATATCTCAACTCTGACTTAAGATTACCATTTTCCCAATATGAACGGACGACATCCTTATCTTTATTTGCAGAACATGAAAACAAGAATGTACATATCATGAAAAAAATCAGTATTCTATTCATATTGCAGAGGTTTTTTATCGTAATTTTGATATTGATATACATTCCAATATGTATTTTCAACACCGTCTAAAGCGCTTCTTCTATCAAAAGAATATCTAGTATTTAATAAAGGAATATCGTATGTTTCTATACCTATATTAATATCATCACCATAATTCATCAGGGCATTCAAGAAATACCATCCGATGTTAAATCCATGATATGCTATGTCTTTGGGCTCTGTTCCATAATTATTTCTGAACTTACAGATAAAATTACCTACGCTGTATGTATCGTAATCTGTATATTCATCATCGAAAAAGACAGTGTTAAGTTTCATAAGGTTTTCGTTGAAAAGTCTGTCAAATTTAGACCAATCAGGCAATGCGATGAGTTTTGAAGGATACTCTCCTGAAAGAATGTTAATTTTATTTAAGATTTCTGTAGCGAATACTTTATTCTCGCCATAAACTATAAAAAGGTTATTACGTATCGATGATGCTATTTTCTTTACTTTATTCAAACTATCGACAGAATAATTGTAAAACATCACTTGATTCTTCAACATTGTGCTATCGTCTTGCGCTTGTTTTATCGCAGATACATTCAGCATAACATTATCTGACTGATACTCGTTTTCATTAAACTCTACTTCTTCTATCATCCATGCATCCTGATGTTTCTTCACAACTTTCATGATATGCTTGTTAGGCACTAATGAATAAGGATTGATATTTTCCAACACAATATCTTCTATCATATTTACATAATCCATGCTATTAGTATCTTCTGCAAGAATAAACACATTGTTATCTGTGTATTTATCTCTGATGAGCGACTCTAATTTATGCATCTGATAACGATAGGAAGGCTTCACTTTCACGACATTTCTGTTACCTATAACAAGTTCGTCTCTGTTGGTCATTGGATTAACAATCAGAATATCATTTTCCGTTGCGAATGCCATCACTCTTTCAAAAGCCTTGACATGGAATGGACCTACGATAACATCTGCGTTTACAAGCCAAGGGTCGTTTATTGCAGATACTACTTTATTTGTATCTTGATCGACGTCATAGACTTTCAAGTCGAGTTTCATATCATATTGGCTCACCATAGAGTCGACTGCAATCATAAATCCTTCATAGAAGTGGAGGTAAGAGAATGGTTTTGCCAGCAGCTGCTTGTTCGACACTTCTGCTTCTAAAAAAGCATCATCAATTTGTTCCAGATACAAAGGCATCATCAATGCCACCTTATATAATCTCTCAGAATCGAAAGAAGGAAGGATAAACTCTTCAACATATTCTGTAGTGTCATTCATCGTTGTATCAACAACTACATTTTCATGCATGACATCCTCAACGACGACAACTTCTTCCTTATGTTTATATGGAATTCTAAGCAGTTCGCCAGCTTTTACACTATTTTTTATTTCCTTATTTTCTTTGAGAATCTCATAAACCGTAACATCGTATATCTCTGCAATATCTTTCAGCGACTGCTTCTTTTGAACTGTATGAATATAAAAAGTCTTGCCGTCATATTCTGTTACAATCTGAGACTTCAAAGTTTGCTGAGCTTTCATTTCCGGAGCGGAAATCATAATGCTCAAACATACCAACATTGAGGATAAAATAGTTCTAAAAGCTTTCATTATCATCGTTTATTATAATAGGAACATTTTGTGACAAAGATATTAAAAAAAACAATAAGTCCAGATTCATAATTGCGAATCCGGACTTATTATATTATTTTGATATTTATACTCTAACTTATTCAGCGAGTGGTTTGAAACCTTTACCTAAGATGTCTGTACTTGAAACAACGTTCAAGAATGCATTTGGATCAACTTCTTTCAAAGCTGATTGCAACTTAACGAGTTCTGGACGTGTTAATGTTACATAGATCATCTTACGATCAACGCCTTTGTATAAACCTTTACCGAAGAAGCATGTACCGCCGCGGTTAATATCTTTAACGATGATGTCGCGAACTTCTTCAGCTTTGTCTGTAACGATGAATGCTGTTTTGTAGCTATTGAATCCATCAACAACGAGGTCGATAATCCAGCCTTCGATAACGATAACCAAGATTGAATAAACTGGGAGACGTAATTGTGGTTCAGCGATTAATGTTGTGAGAGTGATGATTGAGTCAACGATCATAACCAATGTACCGAGAGAAATCTTAGTATATTTATGGAGAATCATTGAGATGATATCGCTACCACCTGATGTTGCGCCAGACTTGAAGATAAGACCGATAGCCAAACCATAGATACCACCTGATACCAAAGTATTTAAGAAGTAATCTGGAATGAAATAAATACCTTCGCTATGAGGAATTTGTAACCATTCTGGATTAACTGCTGTAGGGTTTTCAATGATGCCGTTATGAACGATAGGAGCATAACCGATGAATGTTTCGATGAGGTAAGTAAAACCGAAAATCAAGACTGTTGAGATGATAGTCTTAACACCGAATTTAGGTCCGAGGATTAAAGTACCGATGATTAACAATGGAACATCCATGCAGATAGCATAGAGAGATACTTTCCAAGGCCATACTGTATTCAATACGTTTGAAAGACCGTATGTTCCACCTGGAGCCAAGATGTAAGGGTTAACGAATAAGATGTCGCCGATAGCGAACAACAAACTACCGAAAATGAGGTAGAAGTAAGCGATAGCTTCTTTCTTCCAGTTAATTGTTTTCATAATTTTCTCTAATGATTTTTTTGGACAACAGTCAACTGACAGCAGTCAACAGTTGATGTGGTTATTATTATTTTTGTCAACAGTCAACCGACAACTGTCAACGGTTTATGTTATTTATACATTTAAAAATCCAGAGACGTAACAATGACATATTATTATCAAGTGTCATTGACACGTCTCTAGAATTATGAATTATGCATTATGAATTATGCATTGATTATTCCCATTCGATTGTCGCCGGTGGCTTAGAGCTGATGTCGTAGCATACTCTGTTGACACCTCTGACCTTATTGATGATATCGTTAGATACTTTAGCAAGGAATTCATATGGAAGGTGTACCCAGTCTGCCGACATACCGTCTGTTGAGATAACAGCGCGGAGAGCGATTGTATATTCGTAGCTACGTTCGTCGCCCATCACGCCAACGCTCTTACAAGGAAGGAGGATTGCACCAGCTTGCCAGATGCTATCGTAGAGGTTGTCTGCCATTTCATTTGGGAATGAAGCGTGAGGCAACTCGCATTTCCAGTTTCTCAATGATGAGATATAAACTTCATCAGCATCGCGAAGGATACGTAATTTATCTTCTGTGACAGCACCTAAGAGGCGGATTGCCAAGCTTGGTCCTGGGAAAGGATGACGGCCGATGAGTTCTTTCTTGATACCCAAGGCGCGACCAACACGACGTACTTCGTCTTTAAACAAAGCGCGTAATGGCTCAACGATCTTAAGGTTCATCTTTTCTGGAAGACCACCTACGTTATGGTGTGACTTAATCTTGCATGTAGCACCTTCGATGCCAGCACTTTCGATAACGTCTGGATAGATTGTACCTTGTGCCAACCAGTTAGCGCCTTTGATTTTCTTAGCTTCTGCTTCGAAAACCTCGATGAATGTAGCACCGATAGCTTTACGTTTTAATTCTGGATCTGTAACGCCTTCGAGCTTGCTCAAGAACAAAGGACCTGCGTTAACACCGATTACGTTAAGACCTAAGTCTTTGTATGAATCCATAACATCTTCGAATTCGTTCTTTCTCAAAAGACCGTTATCAACGAAGATACAGTGTAAGTTTGAACCGATTGCTTTGTTCAACAATACAGCTGCTACTGTACTGTCGACGCCACCTGAAAGACCTAAGATAACTTTATCGTCACCGAGTTGTTGTTTGAGTTCTTCAACGATATTGTCAACGAATGAAGTTGGAGTCCAATCGCCTTTACAGCCACAGATTTTCTTAGCGAAGTTCTCGATCATCTTTGAACCTTCCAAAGAGTGAGATACTTCTGGGTGGAACTGAACAGCGTATGTTTCTTCGCCATCAATTCTATATGCTGCATTGACAACATCTTCTGTACTTGCTATGACGCGTGCGTTTTCTGGCAAACGAGCGATAGTGTCGCCGTGTGACATCCACACTTGGTTTACCTTGCTAACTCCTTCAAATAAAGGACAAGATTCATCAACGATAGTTAGAGATGCACGACCATATTCTCTTGCTATTGAACCATTGACTTCACCGCCGAAATGATGAGCCATGAATTGTGAACCGTAGCAAATTCCGAGGAGAGGCATCTTACCTTTTATGTTTGACAAATCTACGTAAGGTGCTTTAGCGTCTCTGACTGAGAATGGACTTCCGCTCAGAATCACACCTTTAATATCTGGTGTCAATTCCGGAATCTTGTTATAAGGATGGATCTCACAATAAACGTTCATCTCACGGAGACGACGTCCAATAAGTTGTGTTACTTGTGATCCGAAATCTAAAATTAATATTGATTCTTGCATATTGAATAATTTGGTGGCAAATTTAATAAAATTATCCTTTCATTTTAGTTTTTTTCTTAAACTTGCAACAAAATAAATTTATCATGGCTACAGCTAAAAAAGGCAAGAAAACAAGTTCTCCTAAAAAAGGTGCTAAGACTAAGAAAAAGAAAGCCAACTCCGGATTCTTCACAAAATTTTTATTGATATTTATCGTGCTGTCGCTGATTGCAGCAGCTATACTTTTTACCTTAAAGAATTTTAACATCGACATAACTAAAGTCGAAAAGGGAAAAGATATCGTCAAGACAGAAATCTTGGCAAATGATGCCAAAACAAAATCCGACAAAGTCGAAGTGAAGACTGAACAAAAAAATGAAACCTCCACTCCTCAGAAGCAAGACACTCCCAAAGAAGATAAAGAGATAAAAAAGGAATTTAAAGAGTTAAAGACCTTGAACGGATGCTGGCACAGCACCGAACAAGGAGCGTTCATAACCATTGATGAATATGGCTATCGCATCGATTTCTCTAATGTAGACGCTTCAAAGCCTATGACAGGCAACTATTTCATAGAAAACAACCTCGTAACATTTACCAGCGATGGCAACGAATGCGATGGTCTAGACGGAACATACAGAGTCACTTTCTACAAGAAGAACATCAGTCTCAGATGTAAAAACGACGAATGTACCGACCGCAGAAACGTACTAGAAGCAGACTGGGAATGGGTGGAGATTTAATTAAATTCTTTTATTTTTCTTCAATGCTTCATTAATAATCCACTGAATCTGTCCGTTGACAGAACGGAACTCGTCAGCTGCCCATTTCTCGACGGCTTCCATCGTCTTGGCATCCAAGCGCAAGGCGAAATTCTTCGTTGCATTATCCTTATCTTTCGACATCTTCCAACACCTCCTCTATCGTTTTAGTAAAGATATTGTCTTTCAGAATATATTTATCGAAAACATAAATAACAGCAATGATAATTGATATAACGATGAAACCAGATACGCCTGTCGCACCATTTATCAAATCATTGCCTCCTTTTATCAATAAGACATTCAATCCTGCTACTGCGTTTATAGTTCCATGGAATATTGCCGCTGGATAAACAGACTTTGCCTTAAGAACGAAATACAATTCCACAAAAGAAGCCAGCACACAGAACACCACCATCATAAAGACTCCTGCAACAGAATGCTGAGGATAGTTATGTCCGAGCAATATCAAAGGAAAATGCCACAAGCCCCAAACGATTCCTATAAATATCGATGCACATACGAACTTCTTTTCCTTCAAGGCTGATACGAGATAATTACGCCATCCGTATTCTTCGCCAAAAGCGAAAAACGCATTGATGGTAGCACCGGCTAATAAGCCACTAACAACTGTCGTTATAATCATAAACGCAGGAGTCATCAGCATGCTTACCATTTCCTTTTGTTCTTCAGGAACAGAATCAGCAGGAACCATAGCCGACAAATCAGTATTAAATTCACAGCCTGGCAAAAGTGTGTTAACAAAAATAGTTAATAGGACTATGATAATTGGAAGCACCCATGCCACAAGCCATGACCACTTGATTTTAAAACGCAACAATCCTGTTGTTGCTAACTTTTCTTTGTTAACTTTCTGCATGACTATCGCTACTATCATCGGCAGCAACATATACAAAGATGCCCAAATCGTATATTTCATCGGATTATCTGCAGGATTTTTAACATCCAATCCAAAAATCATGATAGCAGCATAAACCCAGCTTATCACGCAGAGTATTACTGAATATTTAATTGCTTTTTTCATAGTTTTATGCTTTGGGCTATGAGATGTGAGCCAAGAGCAATTTGAAAAAACTCACAGCCCATGGCTCATAGCTGATAGCTATTAATATTTTGAATTAAAAATTTCTTCGTATAACGCTTTAGTCTCTTCAACTGTTTTTCTGTTTATGAAAACCAACGTCTGTTGTCCGTTGTCTGTTGTCTGTTGACATTTTATCTCAACAAACAAAGGAACATCCTTATTGATATAAAGACGACATTTGTTACCGTCACTCATCTTGAATATACCGATATTGACTTTCCTTGTAGAAATGCCGTTGGTTTTAGTCTTTATCGGAGGAAGCTTTTCAACAAGCAAAACTGTATCAATATCAGAAACAGGTATAGTCATTGCATATTCATCTTTTATTTCAATGGCATCGTCTGTAACGACAACTTCATTGCTATAATTCATGAATAAAGCCGGTGCAATCAGAGCCTCTAAAAGCACCACGATAACAAAGACACTTCTATAAGTTCTTGGACGCTTAGCATTAAGATTCAACTCATTTTCTTTAAGAATCTTAACAGTGTTTTTCATCTCATCAAAAAGATATTGAGTCAATTCGTCGTTCTTCTGATTTATATAGACTAAACCATTGACAGTCCTAATCTCTATCGCACTAGCATTTTTATTTCTGATATAAAGAGTCGCATTCTCAGAATGTTCCTGAAAAGGATTCTTCACAGTGAAATAACCTTTCTGTATCGCTCCCATTCCTGTTCCATTAGTACGATATTTCAAAATCGGAAGTCTATCAATCATATTTATCGAAACGATAGCATCGTTAGGAATTGTCAGAGGATACATCAAATCCTTGATTTTTATTCCATCTTCATAGATGAAGATTTTTTCCTTTATAAAGGCCAAGATGACGAATAACACCACAATGCCTAAGACTATATATATCGTTGTCATAATTATATTGTTTTTAATTGTTATTTCTTGAGAGAGGCAGCAATTGAATGTTTAGATCCAGAGACGCAGCAATGACATATTGTTTATTTTCCATTGTGTCATTGATACGTCTCTACGAAATAATTATTGATAAAGCGTTCCTGTATTAACGACAGGCTGTGCTGATTCGTCGGCGCAGAGGACAACCAAGAGGTTGCTTACCATAGCAGCTTTCTTTTCGTTATCGAGTTCGACGATTTCTTCTTCGCTGAGTTTATCGAGAGCCATCTTCACCATTGTTACAGCACCTTCCACGATTTTCTCACGCGCTGAGATGATAGCAGCGGCTTGTTGACGACGCAACATAACAGCAGCGATTTCTGGAGAATAAGCCAAGTAATTGATTCTTGCTTCTACGACTTCCAAACCCGACATTTCCAATCTGTCGTTTAACTTCTTCAACAAAATATCATTGATTTCAGCACCGCCAGAACGTAATGTCAGCTCATTGTTTTTAGTATCGTCATTATCATCGTATGCGAACATGCCAGCGACTTCTCTCAAAGCAGCGTCACTTTGCACGCGTACGAAACTCTCGAAAGCCTTCATTCTTCCAGAGACAGTAACACCAACCTGACCGTTAGCGCCGCCAGCCATAGTCTGAGAGTCGATTTCGAACATAGCTTTATATGTATCTTTCAACTTCCAAACCAAAATCTGACCAATCATGATAGGATTACCAGTCTTGTCATTAACCTTGATAGGATCAACGTTGAGGTTACGTGCACGGAGAGAAACTCTCTTTGAAGAAAGCAAGAAGTTAACCCAATAGAAACCTGTCTTCTTGAAAGTACCACGATAGTTACCGAAGAACAACATCGCCATTGCTTCATTAGGTTCCTGCATTCTCAGACCGAACAAACATATCAAGAAAAAACAAGCTGCAACAATACATAGGACAATACCTGTCGTATTTGGATGATTAGCAAAATATACGATACCATAAACAGATAACGCAGTCAATGCCAAGAATAAAATCAATGCAACAAAACCATTGATGACTAAACCTTTGAATTCTTTTTCCTTTGTTTCCATAACTATTATTTTTTAAGATTTTAAATTTAATTTTGATATCATTTTGATATCACAAAAGTATAACATAATTTCAGTTTTGTCAAGAGGAAAACAAACATTTTTCAACAATTTTTAATTATTTTTAAATCAACAGCATCTATAATCAGGTAAGAATAAAAATTGATATAAAAAACTGTTGTCCGTTGTATGTTGTCCGTTGACTATTTTTCATTAACTTTGCACATCATTTGAAAACTAACACATTATTAATATGAACAGAAAATTTTTAAGTGTGATTGCATTAAGCATCATGACATTGGCGTCTTGTACAAACAAAGAACAAGTCGCTACAGAAAACCCATTCTTGTCAGAATACGGAACACCATACGAAGTTCCAGCTTTCGACAAGATCAAGACAGAACACTATCTCCCTGCTTTTGAAGAAGGCATGAAACAACACAAAGCTGAAGTCGATTTCATCATCAAAAACAGAGCTGTGCCTGATTTCCAAAACACAATCTTGGCTTACGACAAATCTGGCGAGTTATTAGACAAAGTATCCAATATCTTTTTCAATCTCACAGAATGCATGTCGAACGACGAGATGCAAAAAATCGCCGCTGAAATATTACCAAAATTATCAGCACATAGCGACGAAATAGCGATGAACCCTCTTCTCTTTGAAAAAGTTAAACATGTCTACGACACCCGTCATGAAAGAAACCTCGACGACCAACAAATCCGCGTCGTTGAAAAATATTACGCCGACTTCATCCGCAATGGCGCTGGTCTCAATGATGCCGACAAAGAAGCTTTGAAAGAAATCAACGGAAAACTCTCTATCTTAAGCAACCAATTCGGCAACAACCTCCTCGCTGAAAACGCAGCATTCAAACTCGTCGTTGACAATGAAGCCGACTTAAGCGGACTTCCACAAACAAGCATCGACGCTGCTGCTGCACAAGCAAAGAAAGACGGCATGGAAGGCAAATGGGTTTTCACATTGTCAAAGCCAAGCCTCATTCCTTTCCTTCAATATGCCGACAACCGCGACTTGCGTGAAAAGATTTACATGGGCTATGTAATGCGTGGCAACAACAATAACGCTAACGACAACAAAGCTTTAATTGAAGAGATGTCAAAACTTCGTCTTCAAAAAGCTCAGCTCCTCGGTTATGAAGACTACGCTTCTTACGTTCTCGAAGCTAACATGGCAAAAGACGTTCCTACTGTCGACACATTCCTTGCAGAATTATTTGAACCTGCTTTGAAAGTAGCAAAAGAAGAACTTAAGGAAATGGAAAAAATCGCTGGTTTCGACTTAGAGTCATGGGACTGGTGGTATTACGCAGAAAAAGTTCGTAAGGAAAAATACGACTTCGATGAAAATGAATTGAAACCTTATCTCTCATTGAACAACGTACGCGACGGCATGTTCATGGTCGCTAACAAATTATATGGTGTCACATTCGAACAACGCAATGACCTTCCTGTATACTTCGATGGCGTTGAGACATGGGAAGTCAAAGAACAAGACGGTTCATACATCGGCATATTATACCTCGACTATTTCACACGCGACAGCAAGAGCGGCGGCGCATGGTGTACAAGTTTCCGCGAAGCTGGCTACGACATCGAAGGTAACAAAATCTCTCCTCTCGTTTCTTTAGTATTGAACTATTCAGCTCCAACAGGCAACGCTCCTGCTCTCCTCAGCTGGGACGAAACAGAAACATTATGGCACGAATTCGGCCACGGCTTGCACGCTTTATTCTCAGACGGAAAATACAACAGAACATGCGGCGTTGTTCCACGCGACTATGTAGAACTACCTTCACAAGTGATGGAAAACTGGGCAGGCGACCCTGAAGTATTGAGAATGTACGCAAAACACTGGCAGACAGGCGAAGTCATTCCTGAAGAAGTGATAACAAAATTAGAAAACAGCGGTTTGTTCAACCAAGGCTTCAACACAACAGAATTCTTGGCAGCAGCAATATTAGACATGGAATATCATAAGTTGAAAGAAATAAACGACGACTTCAACGCTGCTGAATTTGAAAAAGCTAAGATGGACGAAATCGGCTTGATTGGCGAAATATACCCACGTTACAGAAGTACATATTACTCACACATCTTCGCTGGCGGCTACTCAGCAGGTTACTATGTATATTACTGGGCTGCAGTTTTAGACTCTGATGCTTTCAACTACTTCAAAGAATCAGGCGATTTGTTCAACCAAGAATTAGCTGCTAAGTTCAGACAACACTGTTTGCAAGAATGTGGCAACGATGAAGGTATGGTACAATACAAAAAGTTCCGCGGACAAGAGCCAAGCAACGAGCCATTCTTGAAAAAACATGGACTTAAGTAATTCATAATGCATAATTCATAATGCATAATTAAAGAGCCTTCGGGCTCTTTTTTTGTAAAAAAACAATTGACACCTTACAATAAGTTACCTACTTTTGCAGTCTTTAAAATATGGTCAATCCAACACATCATAATATATACTATGTTTGAACAAAAAATAAAGGAAAACCAGAATTTATCCGAATCAGATTTAAGACATTTACGCTTACTTGCCAAGTCATTTCCATCTATTGCATCTGCAAGTACAGAGATTATCAACCTTGAGGCTATTCTCAACCTTCCAAAAGGCACAGAACACTTTCTATCCGACATCCATGGAGAAAATGAGGCATTCCAACATATATTAAAAAATGCTTCCGGATCAATAAAACGCAAAGTCAACGACGTATTTGGAGCTTCGCTTCGCGAGACAGAAAAAAGAAACCTTTGCACTTTGATTTACTACCCTAAGGAAAAACTCCGTAAAATCAAGAAGGAAGACACTAACATCAACGAATGGTATATGGTGACTTTAAACCAATTGGTTAAAATATGCCAAAACGTATCATCCAAATACACACGTTCTAAAGTCCGCAAGGCACTTCCAAAAGAGTTCGCCTATATCATAGAAGAGTTGCTTCACGACACGCATGAAAGCAACAAACGAGGATACTTCAACCAGATTATTTCCACTATAATTTCCACAAAGCGCGCCGATGAGTTCATCATTGCCATGTGCAACCTTATTCAGCAGCTTGCCATCGACAGTCTGCATATCGTAGGAGACATCTATGACAGAGGTCAGGGCGCACACATAATTCTCGACACTCTATGTACATACCACAATGTCGACATCCAATGGGGCAATCACGACCTTTTATGGATGGGAGCCTTTGCTGGCAATGACGCCTGCATTGCGACAGTATTACGCCAATCACTAAGATATGCAACCCTTGAAACTCTAGAAGAAGGCTATGGCATCAACCTACTTCCTCTCGCCACTTTTGCGATGGAAATATATAACGACGACCCGGTAGAAGTCTATGCGCCAAAGATGAAACTTGTGACAGAACATTACACTGAAAAGAAACAACATCTCATCGCACAAATGCACAAAGCCATCTCCATAATACAATGGAAATGCGAAGCTGCATTAATAGACAGACATCCAGAATACAACATGTCTGACAGAAAGTTATTACATCTAATTGATTTAGAACGTGGAGTCATAAACATAAATGGCATTGAATGCGAACTCCTTGACAAGTCATATCCTACAATAGACCCGTCAGATCCATATAAATTGACAGATGACGAACAGGCCATTATCAACCATTTTCACTCATCATTCATCAATAGCGAGAAACTCAAGAAGCACGTATATTTCCTACTTCAAAAAGGCTCGTTATATTTAGCAAGAAACAACAACCTTATGTTCCACGCTTCAATACCTTTAAACGAAGATGGTACATTCAAGGAGGTCAAGATAATGAACGAGTATTATTCTGGCAAGAGACTTTTTGACCGCTTAGACGCTCTAGTTCAATTAGCATGCAGAAAATCAACGGAAATATCTGAAGAAAAACAAGCTTCCATTGATTATATGTGGTACTTATGGTGCGGCGCCGATTCACCATCATTCGACAAGGCCAAAATGGCAACATTCGAACGCTACCTGACCACAAACAAAGAGGTTCAAAAAGAAGAGAAAGGACACTATTACAAATTGCAGAACGATGAGAATGTATGTATAAACATACTTAAAGAATTCGGCATTGAAAGTGAAGGAAGCCACATTATCAACGGACACGTACCTGTTAAAATAAAGAAAGGAGAACACCCCGTTAGAGCCAACGGCAAACTGCTGGTAATAGACGGAGGATTCTCAAAAGCATATCATTCAGAAACAGGCATTGCAGGCTACACATTAGTTTACAATTCATTTGGCATGCAACTAGTACAACACCAGCCATTTGAATCTACGCAGAAAGCCATTGATGAAGGACTCGATATCATCTCCAACACCGTGCTTTCGGAACATAACACTGAACGCCTGCTTGTGAAAGACACCGACAAAGGCATCGAACTGACACGAGATATCGAAGACCTGCATAAGCTACTTATTGCATACCGCACAGCTTTGGTTAAAGAAAACAATTTATAGTATTTTAGAACTCTAGGAAATTAAAGGTGAAGTTGTAAAAAAGGTTGACAACATCACCTTTATTCATAACTCCTAATTCCAAAGTCACACGTCCGTGCGCCTCTACGCAAAACCTTAAAAATCTCAAAATCTCAGAAACTTAAAATCTCAAAATCTCAAAAACTTAGAAACTCAAAAACTCAGTGTCTCGGTGACTTGGTGACTTGGTGACTTGGTGACTAAAAAAATCCTCAACTCCTAACTCCTAATCATTCTAAATTCTCTGCGCAAGAACATCGGCTATATGCAGCACCTGAATATCGTACTTCTGTTTTTTGATACAGCTATCGAGCTGCATAAGGCATGAGATGTCGTTTGTGACGATATATTCTGCACCTGTTTCTATCGCGTCTTTTATCTTTCTCTCTGCCATGGCGACAGAGATAGCTTCGTGTTGTATAGAGAAAAATCCGCCGCCGAAGCCGCAGCAAATCTCAGGTCGTTTCATCTCAAGCAGTTCTAGACCTCTCACATGAGAGAGCAACTTACGACCTTCGTCTTTAAGACCAAGTTCGCGCAAAGAACAGCAGGTATCTTGATATACAACCTTATGGTTAAACTCCGCGCCGAAATCAACGACTTTGATTTTATTGACGAGGAAATCTGTAAGCTCGTAAATATTCCTTACCACGCGCTTAAACTCTAAGTGAGAAGCTGTGTTATAGAACAATTCCTGATAACGAGTCTTTATGTAACCGACGCATGACGCGCTCACACCTACTATAGGTCTGTCGTTAGGGAAATCATTTAAAAACTTCTCCCCTAGCTCCTTGGCTTCTTCCACGAAACCACTTGTAAATGCGAACTTACCGCAACAAGTCTGCTCAGGATTATATTCCACATCAACGCAAGCTGCATCCAATATCTTCATAACATTCTTGGCAGTCTCTGGGTAAAACTGGTCCATCACACATGAAATAAAGAGATCTATTGTCATATTTGCAAAATTTAGAATGTTATGTTAAAATATTTTAAGATTATTTGCAAAAATAGAAAAAAAGTCCACAAGTCCACAAGCCCAAAAGACTACAAGTATTTTTTTTGTTACAAATCAAGATATACTTATTGACTTATCGACTTGTTGTCTTGTTGTCTTAAAAAAATCCCGGATACGACTTTGACACTACTTCAACGTTTTCCATTGAGATAGTTCCTATCTTCATCGTCAAGACAGAAAGTGCCATCGCGATACGATGATCTTCGTAATTGTTAAAAATTATTGGTTTTTCTTCTGTGAAATAAGACAACTCATTTGGACAAAACATCTTCAGCTCATCATCGGAAACATTTTCGAATGTAATGTTAATTTTCATTAACTCATTCATCATCGCTTGTTTTCTGTCAGATTCTTTTATAGAAAGATTCTTCAAGCCTGTAAACGTTGCATTCACTCTGTTACCAGCACATGCCGCGATAACAGCAGGGAACAAATCGGGACAGTCTTTGAAGTTGAAGGCTAACTCTGAACTTTGAACTTTGAACTTTGAACTTTGAACTTTTAACTCTGCTACTACACAACTTGTCGTCTTGTCGTCTTGTTGTCTTGTTGTCTTCCTAACAAGAACTCCATTTTCTGCAGCAAATGTCTCTACCCCAAGACATTCAAACATCTTAATGGCAGTTGCATCAGCTTGTAGTGAGTTTATGTTAAGATTCTTTAAAAAAACTTCTGCGCCATCAGAAAGAGAAACCATCTCGTACCAGAAAGCCGCTGCACTCCAGTCAGGTTCTACTTTTATATTCTCGATATTATAAGCTCCATGTTTTACTATTATATCTCTGTCGTTTCTTTCAACATCGATTCCACATTGTCTCATCATATTTATCGTCATGTCGATATAAGGCAACGAAGAGAGATTTCCTGTCAGATGTAGCACCAAACCATTTTTCCACAAAGGCGCTGCAAGCAACAAAGATGATGCAAACTGGCTGCTCTGCTCTGCACTTATTTCTAAAGAGTGGAGAGTGGAGAGTGGAGGGTGTAGAGTTGTGGACAAAGTCTGTTGACTGTTGTCTGTTGACCGTTGTCTGTTGACCGCATTAACGGTCAATAAAACTGGTGGGTACCCTTCTTTCTCCGTATATTCTATTGAAACACCGAGACTTCTTAACGCCTCGACTAAAGAAGATACAGGTCGTGACTTCATTCGTTCGCTGCCTGTTAGTAAGACTCCAAGACACCGAGACTCCAAGACACCGAGATGTAAATTCGCAACGGCAGTCATTAAAAATCTGAACACCGTCCCTGCATTACGACAATCGAGAGTCAAAGGTACACACGAAGGATTTTTTACATATTCACTTAATGTATTAAGATTTTTATGCAAAAGAACCGTATCGTCGGAATTGGACAAAGACACTAAGTTACTGAGTTGCTGAGTTACTGAGTTGCTATGGCTTTGAGGTTTTGAAGTTTTGAGATTCTGAAATTCTGCATAATGCATTATCATCAAAGCTCTGTTGCTTTCACTCTTGCTCAAAGGAAGGTCTATCTCAAGACGCTGATTTCCGATAGCTGACAGCTGACCGCCGAGTATATTTTGAATTGAAATTAACATTTATTCAGAAAATTTATTTTTCAAAATAGCAATAGATTCTTTTATATCCTCATCAAACACCTCAACATCAATCTTAGGCTTGCCAGGAGCCGAAATCAAAACGAATTGCGGTTTGCCGCCTTTGTTTTTCTTATCGTATGATAGATAAGAATATATAGCATCTACATCAAAACCATTAAGATTCATGAGATTAAGATTTCCCTTGAACCACATCTCGTAGAAGAAAAGCCATTTGTCATCCAATCCGCAATATTTCACCGAAAGATACAATGCTGAATATATCCCTAGCGCAACTGCTTCTCCATGAGTGAGATAATTTTCCTTTTCCAAATAATATGACTCCAAAGCATGACCTATAGTATGACCGAAATTCAAGATCTTACGCAATCCTGTTTCTTTCATATCGAGGCTGACTATATCTTCTTTTATTGTAGCGGCTTTTTCAATGAAGTCCAAATAGTTATCAGAATCCAGATCTAAGAAAGACTCATCAGCAATGAAGGCATATTTCATCATCTCTGCAAGTCCCGACATAAGCTCTCTTTCGTTAAGAGTTTTTAAGAAATTAGGATTAATTATCACGCTATTAGGTTCCGAGAACAATCCAATCTGGTTTTTATAATTGTTAAAATTTATTCCGTTTTTACCGCCAATAGAAGCATCTATCATCGCGAGAAGCGTTGTCGGGACGTTGATGAAATCTATTCCTCTTTTATAAGTAGATGCAGCAAAGCCACCGATATCAGTAATCGTTCCACCTCCAAGATTTATCAAAAGCGCATCACGACCAGCTTTTGCTTCCAGCAACTTATTCCATATAAAAACCACATTTTCAATGCTTTTACTTTCTTCTCCAGCTGGGATAACTATTTTAGTCACCTCTTTCTCTGGCAATAATGATGCTATCAAAGAAGAATAGACTCTATAAATATTTTCATCTGTCAGGACAAAAAACTTATCGTAATTATTCGTCAGCATCGACAACTGAGCAGAAGCTTGTTCACCGAAAATTATATTCATAATTCTTAAAATTTATTTGCTAAATCCTTAAAGACACGACCTCTCTCTTCAAAGTTTTTGTAGCGGTCATAGCTTGCAGCAGCAGGAGAAAGCAGACACACATCACCACTTTTTGCCAACTCTCCAATTATATCAAATGCCGACTGCATATCAGTGTATTCCAATATATTACCTTTATATTCTGCAGCTACCAATTTACCTTTGATAGTCTGTCCAGCCTGGCCTGTAAGCAAAATATATGGTAATGCATTTTCTTTCAGATACGTCACAAGTGGTTCGTAGTCGATACCTCTATCGAAGCCGCCAAGCAAAAGAAAATTAACATTTTTTATAGTCTTGAGAGCTGCTATCGTTGCTTGCGGAATTGTCGAGATGCTGTCGTTATAAAACTTCACACCTTTAAAAATCCCAACATATTCCTGTCTGTGTTCTAACGACTTAAAAGTATAAAGATGCGGAACCAGACTTTCCAACGACAAGCCAAATGATTTGCAAGCACATAAAGCAGCTTTTACATTACGTCTATTATGTTCACCGAGAAGCGGAATCTCATCCCAATTGATATCATAATCTTCAAAATCAGCATTTTCAAAATCGACACTGACTGCTGACAACTGACTGCTGACTGCTTGATACAAATCATTATTCACAACTGCCACATCGCCATCGCTCATATATCGTAACACATTGACTTTAGCTTCTTTATATTTTTCAAAAGTACCGAAATGATCGAGATGTTCTTCAAAGACATTCAGAAGAATTCCAACATGAGGTGATTTATTTATGAATTGCAGCTGATGCGCAGAGAGCTCGTAAACAACTATAGTTCTTTCATTTATATCATCAACGCAATCTAAAATCGGGATACCAATATTTCCCGCAAGAATCACATTATTTCCAGATTCTTTAAGAAGATGATAAATCAAAGTCGACGTAGTGCTTTTACCTTTTGTTCCTGTAATGCCAATAACTTGACTATGAAAAGCTTCTAAAAACAAATCAGTCTGCGAAGTGATTTTAGAAAAATCAATATCGACATCTTTAACCGAAATCCCTGGAGTCTTTATCACAACATCATAGTCGGAAGATGCTTTCAAATAATCATCACCAAAATATAAGCTATATCTTTCTTTATCAATATCTTGAAAAGCAGATTCGTTTCTATCAGCAATCCCTACAATTGCATCTGGCATATATTTCTGTAAAAAACGCAATGTCGATTTCCCCTCACGACCAAATCCTGCGATGAGGATTCTCTTTCCGTTTAATCTTCTGCAAATAGAATCTATCATCTTATCAATTGTTTTTTAATAAGTTATCTTTTAAAATCGCTTCAAACTGCTCAGGAAGATTATTCATCTCATCATATTGTTGCAATAAAACATCGAGCGGCTGTTGGCTGTTGGCTGTTGGCTGTTGGCAAAAATCCAGACAAGCATTAACCTCCTCCACCGTACCGACACATTCAAAAGGTTTCACTTCAACTTCGCCTTTTAACTGTTTCAATATTGGCAATAAATCATTATCTTTCAATAAATTTCCGCCATAGATTTCTATCAATTCATTTTCTGGAATGAAAGGCGACATAATCAGATAAGTGAAAAGACATTTAGGACATTTGCCGCACCAAGAATCGGTCTTACTTCCTACATTGCAGCTTTTAAAGACCTTATAATAATCTTTATTTTTAGCAAAAAGACTTGCGATTTGGACCTCGTTTATCGGACGTAAAAAACTAAAGTATTGTATTTCAGAGCTAATATATTTTTCCACATAATCTCTGAAATCATTTTCAAAAGCAATCGACTTGCTATATTGATGATTCACTTCTGTGTCTGGAACAGTAGGCTCGTTAGCACTCGACTCATTGGAAAGAGCGATATATTTTGAATTTGTTACAAAACCTATTAACAAAGTATAGAACGCCAACATCGCAGAGAAAGGAGTATGTCCGTTCAAGAAACCTTCATTATTCATTCTCAGCATAGTAGCATCAAGATTTCGTTTTATCACCGCAGTCTGCTCCATAGAGAAGCCAGCCACCTCAACACATTCTTTAGTAGCTCCACGAGGATTGATAATCAAAGGAATAATAGGCATCTTATTTTTTAACGACTCGACAGTCACCACTGAATCCTTGCCGCCACCTATTGGAACTAAAGTAGTTTCCTTCAAAGAAACATCAACTTTTTCACATACAACTTCACTCTCGCAAATGATATCCATAAAATCATTAACATTTTCCTTTATTCCATTAAGATAGAAAAATTCTCCCAAACCATTGAAATATAACTTCTTCCACCAAAGAATCTGATTTGAATCCAATTTAAACGGACTGATATAGACTTTCTTAGGACAAGCTAGTTTCCAATAACTAATCAATTCTATCATTCCGATGTTAAACAGAATTGTATCTAATTGATTTTTATTTATATCCGACCAATTATAGAAACTTCTCTGCGGTATTTCAAAAGATGGAGTAAAGAAATATTTATCATCGAGGGAGAAATAAAATTTCACTGAAAACACATCATTTTCTAAAGTATAATCGTATCTTTGAAAACGGAAAAATTCATATTCTTCTCGCAAGGAATTATATTTGTTTTGGTCGTAGTAAGTTGCCATGACATCTAAAAATTGATTTACAAATTTAGTAAAATTCACAATTCATAATGCATAATTCATAATGCATAATTAAAATTAATAAAGAAATCATGAATAAGGACGAACTATTTAAGATTCAGAGCAATACATTAAATATAGCCACTGGCAATGTTTTGATTTCTGAGCCATTCATGAATGATTTTCACTTCAGACGTTCCGTCATCCTCATCATCGATCATAACGAAGAAGGCAGTCTCGGCGTCATTTTCAACAAACGTCTGACGATACCTTTCAACGAGATAGTTCAAGGATTTCCAGAGTTCAAAGCTGATGTATATCTCGGTGGACCCGTAGAGACTGATAGAATTTTCTTCATCCACACCATTGGCGAGATGATTCCTGATTCATATAAAATCAGTGACGGATTATATTGGAGCGGTAACGTAAACGCTCTCAAAGCTATGATTAAGATGGATTTGATCAAACCTCACGAGGTAAGATTTTACGTCGGTTATGCTGGATGGGAAGGCGGACAGCTTCGTAATGAGTTAAAGGCAAATACCTGGCTCGTCGGAAAATTCAGTACCAAACAGCTTCTCACAACCATTCCCGGCAAGATGTGGAAAAGCTTCGTCAGACAAATGGGAAAACGATATATGCTTTGGGATAAATTCCCTGTGAATCCTTCGGAGAATTAATTCTAAATTTCAGAATCTCAAAATCTCAGAATCTCAAAAAATTTTGAACTTCTGAAGTTTTGAAATTTTGAGGTTTTAAATTTCTACACAATCAATCGTTAACCGCCTTATAAAAAAGGTCGTGTATTTCTGTTCTGATATTTAACTTTGACAATTTATTATTATCAGAACTTGGATAAACTCTATTTGACAAAAATATCACAATCAGATTGTTAGCAGGGTCTGCCCAGGCGAAAGTACCAGTAAACCCTGTGTGTCCGAAACTCGACATTGACGATTGTTTTGATGGAGTGTGGTATTTTGCCTCTGGGTCAATCTCTGGCTTATCGAAACCTATGCCTCTTCTATTTTCGTTATCTGCAAAAGGCGCTGACGTGAAATAGTTTATCGTCTCTTCCGAAATGAACTGCGTTCCATTAGCGTAACCTTTATTTAGAAGTAGCTGCATCATAACTGCCAAGTCTCTAGCATTAGAGAAAAGTCCAGCATGACCAGACACACCACCGAACAAAGCCGCAGTCTGATCATGTACATCACCGCAAATCAACTGATTACGAAAATATTTATCGTCTTCTGTAGGAACGATATCGTCAATAGCATGTTTATTTAAAGGCTTAAAACAGATATGATTTAAATTCAATGGACCAAAGAAATTCTCCTGAAGATAAGACTCAAACGACTTATTTGTAATCGACTCTACAATTTCCGGAACAAAATAAAAACCCAAATCACTGTATTTGTACTTCTTCTCTTTGAGTTCAGATTTCATTATGGTATCGTAAATTTCATATCTAAAATCCTCAGATAGATAAAGATTTCGCGCAACACGCACTGTATGTTCCTCATCAATATTTTCCCTAAAAAGATTCATATCAGGGATATTTCCATCACATGTCATTTTATAAATTGGAATCCAAGGTGTCATCCCGGACTGATGCGTTAGAAATTCAATGAGTTTTATTTCACCCTTATCTGATTGATTCATAAAAGGAAAGAAATCTCCTAATGTAGAATTCAAATCCAATTTTCCTTCATCATAAAGCTTCATCAAGGCAAAAGTAGAAGCAAACATTTTGGTAAGAGAAGCGATGTCATAAATAGCATCAGCATGAACATACTGCTCGCCTTCGTATGTAAATTTTCCATAATTACCTTCAAAAATAATATTTCCGTCTTTAATTGCAAGAACCTGACATCCAGGATACGCTTTTTGATTTATGCCATCAAGCAGCAATGAGTCAATCTTACGAATATATTGATTATCAATCAATGCAACTGGCAAAGTTTCTGGTGACAAAAAACCTTTAAACTCATAACCATGACCGCATTTATATTTTTTAACAGAGACAGGCAGCTTACCTTTTGGCGACATCTTTCCTACAAGAATATCAACTATAGCATTGGCAACCATCTCATTATCTTCGTAGCCAACGATAAGAGAAGAAAGATTTCTGCCGAAGGAGAATTTATCTACAGCATACGGACTTCCGAAGAGGTTAAGAATCAACTTAGTAGAATTGGGCAAGTCTTTGACAAATTTTATCATCGCAGGTGTAATGCCGTAATTTTTAGAAGGATAACTAGAAGTATTTCTTATATTCAAAATGACGTAATCGTATGACTTAAACTGTTTTGCGGTACGTCTAATCTCTTCATCAGAAGCGTCTTTGTTAATCAAGAACGGAACATTTGATATTCCATTTTCCTTCAACATAGCTGAAATAGAATTATCTTTTCCGAAAGTCACGACAGCTATTTTCTTGTTGGAATCTTTCTTTAGAGGTAGTATCTCCTTTTTATTTTCAAGCATTGTAACAGCTTCATTGTAAAGACGTTGCTTCAACACATAATATCTATTCTGGTTCAAGTCGTTTTGTAATCTATTTACAGACTGAGCCTTGTAATCATTCAGACCAATCTGATATTTATATAGAAGCACTTTCTTACAGCTCTCCTCCACTCTATTTCTAACCTCTTCATCATTTTTTGCAGCATCTATGATAATCTGCATTGAAGCCTCAGCGTTTATTGGCAGAATCATGATGTCATTACCAGCCATAAGTGCTTGAAGACAAACGCTATCGGGATGCGTTCCGTTATATGCGCCCTTCATTTCAAGTCCGTCGGTGAAGACGATGCCATCGTAATTCATTTTATTTTTCAACAAATCCGTCACTATGTTTTTTGAAAGAGAAGACGACTTATTCACAACTGGTTCCAATGCTGGGAAATAAAGATGACCTACCATTGCACCTTTTACTCCTTTATCTATTGCATATTGGAAAGGATAAAGCTCGATTTTCTCTATCTCTTTAAAAGAATTTTTAATTATTGGCAAGGCATGATGGGAATCAGTTTTCGTGTTTCCGTGACCTGGAAAGTGCTTCATAGAAGGAAGCACACCATTATTTTGAAGTGCTAGTGCATAGGCTGTACCTTTACGAGCCACATTATCAGGGTCTTCACCAAAGCTACGGAATCCAATGACTGGATTATTAGGTTCGTTATTAACATCAATATCTGGCGCAAAGTTGACATTGATACCGATACGAGTACATTGTTCTGCAATCTGACATCCCATTTCAGAGATAAGAGAGTCGTTGGTTATCGCGCCGAGGGTCATCTGATAAGGATATGACAATCCGTCGTTTATGCGCATTCCAAGTCCCCACTCTCCGTCGATTGCAATCATCATTGGCGTCTGTGCCATCGACTGCCATTCGTTAGCTTGCTTCAGCAAGTCCTCGGCATCGGTACGGAAGAAAGTCACGCCACCGATATTATATTTCTCAATGTATTCATCAATCTTCGCATCAAAATCCTTGTTCGGCTGGTTCGCTCTGAGATTCATCAACTGACCAACACGCTGTTCCAATGTCAGTGAATTAAAGACAGAGTCGACCCATCTTTCTTCTTCGTTTTGAGCCAATATATTTAAGGATAAAAATAAAAATACGCTTAATATTATCTTTTTCATTGCTTAATAATTAAATTCACAAAATCAACTAACTCTTTGAAATCAAAAGGCTTATATACAATTTTCTTATCTTTGTCGAGGAGATAGAAACTAGGTGTTGCAGTAACTGCATAATCATCAACAAAAGGACAGTTCCATTCCAAGCCATCATGATAGAAATAACCTTTTATCTTATTTTTCTTAACGATATTCTTAATTTTCTTTAACTCGCCTTTCACGCTGACAGCCACCAAAGAGAAATTAGGATTCTCATCCAAAAACGGCTTCAAATCCTTGATATTCTCGCGACAATGATCACATGTATAAGACCAGAAGTAGACAATAGTGAAGTCACTATCAATATCATACAAACTGAAATCCTCATCAAAAATTGTCTTTCCAGAAATATTTTTAGCTAAGCTACCAATACTCGCTCTTGAATTAAATTCCGCTATCGAAAGCAATTCCTGATATTGTTCTTCGGTACATTCTATCTCTTCAGAATAAGGAATACGAGTCAGATAATCCACGACATCTTCTATGTGCAATTCCTTGAATGTTTCAATAAGAAATTGATATACAAATTTATACATTTCATAATCAACAGTAGCACGATTCAACACATTATCGCTGCCGAGAATCAAAGCCATTATCTGCTGTTCCTCGTTCTGATTCTTAGTAAGCTGTATCGACAAGAAATCAAAAATCTTCTGTGTCAGCACGTCAGTTGGAATCAAAGATACATCTTTAAAATCCACATCATTGAAGAAGTTAGCTATCAGCTCTTCACGCTGACTTTTGAAATCGAGTTCAAGATTTAAAGGCATAAACCTATCCGTACGAATCAATACCGAAGCATAATTGTCATGAAGAATAAGAGAATCGGTAAACGACATAAAATCATCTTGCAAAGACGAATATTCATTAAGCGCATCAGCATAAAAAGCAGTTCCGGCATCGAACTCTCTCAAAATAGGTTTCAACACGTTCAGAGATTTAAACGTCTGCTCCTTGTTTATTTCATAAATATGCCAATCAGAATTAGCTTGTGAACCAATAAATTCTATAGACTTATTATCATAAATATTTTTAACAATCATTTTTACGGGAGCTTCGTCATAAAGAAACTCCACTGCAGGACCATATTCTGTCTTAAGTAGATACATACCTTTCGTAAGCGGAGTATTGAACTCAACCCTCATGTCTTGCGACATCATCACAGAATCAATGGTTTCAACATACAATCCCGAACATGCTTCAAGATATACTTTCTGCTGAGGAAGATTGAAAAACGTAGCTGATACTGTCTGAGAATAAACGCAAGAAGATATCAGCAAACTCAATATGATTATCAATAACTTAAAACTTTTCATATTTAAAATTGTTGTTTAACAAAGATAATAAAAAAGACGACAATACAACGAGACTACAAGACTACAAGTTTTTTTTAGTTAGGAGTTAGGAATGTTTTTGTTAGAAACTCAAAAATTCAAAACCTCAGAACATCAGAAAAATTTTGAGATTTTGAGATTCTGAATTTCTTAAATTTAAGAAGTACGAGGTTCTGAGTTTTTTCCTAACTTTGCGTTCTTCCAAAAACGGCATTATTTTTCATCATAAAATATTGAAATTCAAATGAAGACCCAGATAACGAACAAGGAAATATGGAGCATTGCGATACCAATTATGTTAGGCAATTTAGCTCAGACCATTATCAACTTCACCGACACGGCATTTTTGGGACATCTTGGCGTAATAGAACTTGGAGCATCAATGCTTGCTGGACTTTTCTATTTCGTATTCACAACAGTAGCAACTGGTTTCGCCATTGGAATTCAAATCATTATAGCACGCAGATTTGGAGAAGGCAAGAGAGAAAGAGTTGGCGTCATCTTTGAACACGGCTCATTCTTTGTCCTAATATTAGGAACGATATTATTCTCAATCTTATATTTCTTTTCCGAGTCGCTTTTAGCATGGCTAATTGATTCTCCAAACATCTACGCTTCAGCATTAGATTATATCAAATATCGTCAGTTCGGAATCATCTTCGTGTGTTTCAATTTCTTATACCGTGGATTATATGTTGGCATTTCCAACACCAAAGTCATCACATACTCCACAATAATAATGGCGATTGTTAACATTCTTTTAGATTATTGCCTGATATTCGGCAACTTAGGTTTTCCAGAAATGGGAATCGGCGGTGCTGCCTTAGCGTCATTCTGTGCTGAAGTCGCTGCTTTCTTATTTTTTACAATATACAGTTACATAACACTTAAAGACAAAGACTTTGGAATGTTCAAATTCCACAAACTAGAATCAGAACTGATGAGAAGAATCTTAAAAGTAGCTACACCTACTATGATTCAGAAACTATTCTCATTCGGTGTTTGGTTTGTCTTCTTCATCTTAATAGAAAAAATGGGCGAGACCGCAACTGGCATATCTTCTATCGTAAGAAGCATTTATATGATACTCATCACTCCATGTTTCGCCTTCGCAACAACAACGAACACATTGGTCAGCAGAACAATAGGCGCAGGACATGCCGATCAAGTCATAGGCACTGTAAATAAAATCATGAAGAATTGTCTCTTATGCACAATTCCTATCATGTTGATAATTATGATAATTCCAGCCCAAGTAGCAAGAATTTATACTGACGACATCAATTTCGCATATCTGGTCGTTCCTTCTATATATGTCATCTGCCTCGGCACTGTATTTCAAGTCATAGGCAATGGATATTTCGAAGCTGTCTCTGGTACAGGCAACACATCTGCAGCCTTATATCTTGAAGCCGCTATCCTCGTTGTTTACATCATCTTCATCGCAATAATGACTCGTGTTACAGATAAAGTACAATGGGTGTGGACAGCTGAGATATTATACGGCGGATTGCTTGCGATATTCTGCTATCTCTATATGAAGTTTGCGAATTGGAACAAGAAGAGGATCTAAGGAATTGAGGAATTGAGGAACTAAAGAACTAAGGAATTAAGGAACTGAGGATTTGAGGATTTTTTTAAGACACCGAGTCACCGAGTCACCGAGTCACCGAGACACCGAGTCACCAAGTCTCGCGTAGAGGCGCACGGACGTGCGATTTTGGAATTGAGGAATTTGGTAATGATTGTAGAGACGCGTCAATGTTACCTTAAAACAACACATTGACACGTCTGATTTGATTAAGAATTATTATGAAAATTATATTAACAATATTCGGTTTATTATCATTAACATTAGGTGTTATTGGGATTTTTGTTCCGATATTGCCAACGACGCCGCTATTGCTTCTTGCGGCATGGTGTTTCTTCAGAAGCTCCAAGACTTTATACGAGAAACTCATCAACAGCAAGCATTTAGGTTCGTATATAAAAAACTTCAGAGAGAATAAGATTATCCCTCTGAAGACTAAAGTTTATATCATCACGATGTTGTGGGCCAGCTTGATTTACTGTATTTTCTTCGTCGCAAACGGAATGCTCTGGCTACAAATCCTACTCGCCATAATACTCATCGGAGTGACGATGCATATACTTTCTTATAAAAGCTAAACAAGGACCACCTCATTGAAGTAGTCCTTGTTTAAAATAGCGAATATTAAATTTCTTATTTCTTGCTTAACTTTTCACGTTTCATGCGTTCTCTCATTTCTGCTGCTATAGTGAATAAAGCGTCGCCGCTGGAGTTAAGAGCTGTTTCTACAGAGTCTTGTACCACACCGATTATGAATCCGACAGCCACTACCTGCATAGCGATGTCATTGCTAATACCGAAGAGAGAACAAGCCATAGGAATAAGCAAGAGAGAACCACCTGCCACACCAGATGCGCCGCATGCTCCCAAGGTAGCAATAATACTGAGTAATATAGCACTTATTATTGAAACTTCAACTCCCATTGTATGACATGTAGCTAGAGACATCACGGTGATGGTAATAGCTGCGCCATCCATATTGATGACACTGCCGAGAGGAATACTTACAGAATAGAAGTCCTTGTCAAGTCCCATGCGTTTGCAGAGTTCCATATTAACTGGGATGTTAGCTGCGGACGAACGAGTGAAGAAAGCACTGACACCACTTTCCTTCAAGCATCTCCATACATAAGGATAAGGATTACGACGTATCATGCAGCCCACAATGATAGGATTAAGGACGAGAGAAACTGTACACATACAGCCTACGAGTAACAAGAGAAGCTTGCCGTATGTGGTAAATATTTCAAGGCCGCTTTGTGACACTGTGGTATAGACCAAACCAAGTATACCGAAAGGAGCACATTGAATGACCCATGCAACCACTTTAGACACAGCGTCAGCCCAGTTGCGGAGGCTTCCTATTGTCTGTTCACTAGCCACCATCTTAAGAGCAAGGCCAATAATCACTGCCCAGAATAAGATACTCAAATATTTAGCATTAGCGATGGCTGTGATAGGATTGCTCATCACATCGCGGATGATATTATTGAATACGTCTTTCAATTCTCCTGGAGCTGAACCTGAAGCAGCCTCAACATTTGCCAATGTTATGTTAATTGGGAACAAGAAACTAGCAAAGACTGCTATGACGGCTGCCATCAATGTAGTGAGCATATAAAGCAAGATGACAGTGCGGAAACGGCTGCCGAGTCCGTTGCGGGCTGTAGCCACCGAAGAAGTGACAAGCACTGCTACCAATACCGGAGCGATGCCCTTGAGAGCTCCTACGAACAAGTCGCCGAGCATTGATATAATGTTGTGGCCAGGCAGTGTTAGAGCCAAGACCGAACCAATGATTATACCGAATAGTATACGCAGCATGAGATTACTCTGCTGCCAAAAACGAAGAATTGCTTTTAGTGTTTTCATACATCTATATATTTTTTTTCAAAAGTATTGAATATTTATTATAACATCTTATTGACTTATCGACTTATTGACTTTAAATACCCATGCCGCATCGCTTTTCAAATCATTGTATTTCAATGATGTAGTATCAATAATCATCTTGCCGTTTTCATATTTCCAAGGTAAAATCTTATCACAACCTAACATAGTAACAATAGTATTTTCTTTTGGTTCTAGAATCTCCAAAACAAGTTCGTCTTGTGGATATTCTATCGCTATTGCGTATAAGTCATCGCCTTTTGTTGTGTAACAAACGTAAGGCTGCTCGCACTTATATTCTGCCTTGAAACCATCAAGAGGTTTTAAAATTGATTTCGCCATATCTTTGGAAGAGACATAAAGTCGCATCATAGCGTCGATATTTTTCTCTTGATATTCAACCTTTATCGAATAAGGTTCGCCTGCTTTGAGTTTCATCGTTGCTGATGTAGAGTTCCAGTTCTTTGCCAAGTCAGCATCGCTTTGTTGTTCATTAGCTTTTGAAGGATTATAATCGATAATGACTTTGTCATCAACAGTTAATCTCACATTATCATCGACTTCCACTTCAAAAGTATATGTAGCTGTCTTTTCAGGGACGAAGACTCCAGACCAAGTTGCGCTGAAGTTATCGTAGCTTATCGCTTTGTCAGGAGAGTTACGGTGCCAGTTGAAATCTATTAAGGAATCTGTTCTATTCAATGTCACTTCTTTCATTTCGTAGAACTTGGTATAAGGACGAGTTCCATATATCGCCTCGCCGTTTATTTCGAGCCATTTGCCGAGGTCGAGCAGTCTTTCCTGTTGTATCATAGGAATGATACCGTCAGCTGCAGGACCGACGTTGAGGGTAATTCCGCCACCTGCTGCTACGGTCTTAGCGAAGTGACGAATTAACTCTTTAGAAGTGAGATAATTGGACAGCGGCTCGGTGCGGTTAAGTCCGAAGGAGCGACCTATGCCGCGGCATTCTGCCCATGGTCTGTCGGTCTGTGTGATACCTGCACTGTATTCTGGTGTTCTGAAACCATATTGAGCTCCGTGGCCCCAGCGGTCGTTGACGATAGCCTCCTCGCCTACTGTGTTATAATACCAAGCGATGAGTTCGGCGGCGTGCCATTGCTCAGCAGAGTTACGCCATTCGCCATCGGAGAAGATGATAGAAGGACGATATTTTGTAACCAATTCCTTGAACTGAGGAATCATGTGATTGTCGACATAGTTGGCAATAGAATCATCTGGGTCGATGTACCATCTATGCATTGGGTTAGTCCATTCAGGAAGCGAGTAATAAAATCCCATCTTCAAGTCTTTAGCGCGCACCGCGTCAGTGAGTTCACCTACGATGTCGCGTTTTGGTCCGCCTACTACGCTGTTCCATTCTGGAGAATATTCGCTGTCCCAGAGGCAGTAGCCGTCATGATGTTTTGTCACGAGAAGCACATATTTAGCACCGCTCTTCTTGAACAATTCAGCCCAGTCTGTAGGATTCCATAATTCAGCCTTGAACATCTTATCGAAGTCACGATAATCAAAGTCTTCGCCGTAGTTTCTCTTTTGGAAGTTGACACGAGTAGAATCGTTGTTCATCAAGCCGCTGTAATACCATTCAGCGTAGCCTTCATTAGAGGCGAAAGCTGGAACAGAATACACACCCCAGTGAATGAAGATTCCCAATTTTGCATCCGAGAACCATTGAGGATAACCGCGTTGCTGCAACGACTCCCAAGTCGGTTCAACTTTTTGAGCGAAAGATGATAATGCCATGAAGCATATTAATAATAAGGCGGAGATTTTTTTCATGATTTTATTTTTAAGTCAACGGACAACCGACTACTGTCAACAGTCTTTGTCCAAATTTTATTCACATGTACAAAAATACGATTTTTATTAAGTATACTTAACAAAAACTATTTAAAATGTATTTTTATTAAATATACTTAATAAAACCAATATCCTCATCGGCATCACACATTCAAACTAACTTACTGATTGTTAATATTTTTTAACAAAATAATCCTTGACAAGTATTGAAAAAGATTTTATTTTTGCAAATAATTTTAAAACCGAAAGTTATGGCAACATTTTTTAAATCATCACCTATTTTATATGGGAAGTCAGCGGAAAGATTCGATAGAGAAGCTGACAAAAACAAGTCATTGCAAACACCTACATTATCAGAAGAAGAAAACGAGGTCTTTATGCAAATTTTCGAAAGATCGAAAAATTTTAAATTCTGAGATGTATGTGTAATTTTTCATTGCATTTACAATGTACATTCCTTCCTTTCAGCAAAGAAATTTTAGATAGTTGTTCTGGATTCAGTTGTGGAGATGACGAATTAGATAATTTCTTCCATAACGATGCTGACTTATATTCAATGGAATTAATGGGGAAAACGTACTGTTGGATAACAAACGACAAACCGCATCAAATTGTCGCATTGTTTACCTTAGCGAACGACAGTATCAAAACATTTAATCTTAATAACAGAATACGTAACAAGTTAAACAGGACTATCAATAATAGCAAACGAGGAAGAAGTTATCCAGCAGTTTTAATCGGAAGATTGGGAATCAACAAATCTTTTCAGAATAAAAGCATCGGTAGTCAATTGTTATATTTCATAAAAGATTGGTTTCGGCATAAAAGCAATAAGACAGGTTGTAGGTTTATCGTAGTAGATGCATATAATAATGGTAAAACTACAAAATTCTACGAACATAATGATTTCCGTTATCTTTATGATAACGAATTGGAGGAACGTTCACAATACAACATTCCTCCAACAAATAAGATTTCAACTCGTTTAATGTATTACGATTTGAAATTATGAATTTCAAATACTTTTAAAAAACATACTGCAAGCCGATTTGATAACCGATAAACATTCTTTGTTTGTTATCGTTGTTATCTTTTTCCCAAAGACAATTGTTTGGCAATAAGTCATCAGAATTTACATAATTGGAATATAAATAATTGAAATTTGCACCGCCAAAGACGTTAAAATGATTCAAGAATGTGAATGATGGAGCGAGAAGATATGATGCGTTGTAACATACCTTATCATTAGAAAATCCTAACGATGTTGCTTTGAATTCGTTGTTTATTTCAAGCCAATTAGTTATAGGAATATGAATACCGTAACCTGCTTCCGCTACAATATTGCATCCGTCGTTGACCAAGTTGTTATAACCGACGCCCAAGATACCGTATGTGTATTTGCCTCCAGATCTGAAAGACAACATCGTATTGTTCAACATATCGTAAGAGAGAGCGACGCCCATCTTACCATTTTTAATGATATTGATAAAAGCAATAGGGAAATTACTTTCTTCTGCAATATTAAGCAAAGTTGCGAACTGCACGCCTTTGACTTTCTTGGCGATATTCATTACACCTGCAAACTGCAAACCTTTCACGTCACCAGCGATATTGGTCACGCCTGCAATTTGGATGCCTCTCGCTTCTTTAGCATAATTCACAACACCAGCCATCTGCATACCATCAAGGGTATCAAATGCAATATTGTTGACTCCGCCTATTATAAGGCCGTTGGCATTTGATGATGAATTTAAAACACCACCTATTTGCATTCCATAAAAGGAATTACGTCCTGCATTAGCAAATCCTGCGACTTGAATTCCGTAATAATATTCAGCCAAGTTCGCCAATCCAGCCACAGATATTCCATATGCATTATAGTGTATTTCATTGACCATTCCAGCGACTTGCAATCCGTATGCATTATTATATATGAAATTTCCAGCACCTGCAACAGCAATACCTTTGATATTCCCAGCTGAGCCAATCAACGCATCTACGGAAAATGCTATCGTATATTTTTCTCCATCTTCTAAATCAAAAGTACTCAATGGAAAACCAAGACCAATACAATATGGAGCAAATTTTTCTCCTATTTCACAACATGAGTCTTTTGACTTACACACCGATTCCATACCTTGAGAAAAAGCGGTAAATGATAACAGGAAACAAACTGCAAACAACAATATTTTTTTCATGATTTTTATTTTTTATTTTTCAAATTATTCAGACGTGTCAATGTGTGTTTATTTTCAAGGTAACATTGATGCGTCTCTACATAAATTCCCTAATTATTAAAAATTTCCATTGCGATATAGGCACAAGCCTCCGCATCGGCGAGGGCATGATGATGATTTGTCAGATTATAACCGCAATGGGCAGCTACGGTATGAAGCTGATGATTCTCCAAATCAGGGAACACCTTAAGAGATGTTTTATAAGTACAATGAAACTGATAGTTTGGATATTTCATCTTATAATGGGTGAAACATGCTTTCAAACAACGCTCATCGAAGGTTTTGTTGTGAGCTATCAAAGGTAGGTTTCTCACAAATTTAGAAGCCTCACGCCACACTTCAGGAAAAATCGGTGCATCATCGGTGTCTTCTTTTTTTATTCCATGAATTTTGGTGTTCCAATAGCAATAATGATTGGGAACTGGTTTTATCAAGCTATAAAATCTATCCACAATCTCCCTGTCTTTCACAATGACGATACCGACGCTGCACGCACTTCTGATATCGCCGTTAGCCGACTCGAAGTCGATAGCGGCAAAGTCAGGGAGATCGGGAATTATGATTTGATTGTTAGACGATTCTGACATCTTATTCTTTTATTTCTGCATGGAAAATATCAATCTCGTCGTCTTCGAACATACATTCTGAAGTGTAATATTGACCTGGTTTGTCGTCGTCTTGGAATAACAACAATGTCACTTTCTTGAATTTCAATGGCTGTTGGCTTTCTGATACCTGTTGTACTTTTTCGTATGAAATGCCTTCTATCTTCAACATTTTCAATAATGCTGCTAAATCGAGGTCGACATTAAGGAAGATATCTTCGCCTTTTTCTGTCCAAGCAATACTGATGACACCTGTGGTGTATAATTCAAAGTTTTTAATTTCTACAGTTTTCATAATTATTCTTGATTTAATAATTCATTCAAATCTTTTAACAATTGTTCCGCATTGATAAAATGAATCGACTTCATTCCGACATTTATCGCGCCTTTCACATTATTAATATTATCATCGATAAATACCGACTCTTCTGCTTTGAGATTATAACGTTCTAATAATGTGTGATAAATCTTAGGGTCTGGCTTAAGAAGCTTCTCGTCACCAGAACAAACGATGTTATCTATCAATGAGAATATTCTATATTTCTTCTGAACCATCGGAAAAGTCTCGTTCGACCAGTTTGTCAAGCCATAGATGACAGGATATTTCTCTTTCAACGACTTGATAAGTTCGTACATTCCAGGAATCTCCTCTCCCATCGTCTTCATCCATTCTGAATGATATAATCTGATGGCGTCTTCAAACTCAGGAAATTCCGCGATGCGTTCTTTCACAGCGACTTCAAAAGGCTTGCCCTTATCCAACTGAGCGTTCCACTCTGTGTTGCAGACGTTCTCTATGAAATAGTTGCACTTTTCCATATCATTAAAATACGAATCGAAAAGATAATGTGGATTCCAATCCACAAGCACGCCGCCGAAATCGAAAATTATATTTTTAATCATAAAAAAACAATTTTCACAAAAATACTAAAAAAATCATACTACAGACGCAATATTTTATAGTACAGACGCAATATTTTGCGTCTCTACCACCACCAATTAATTAAACACAATTATTTTGTACAGACGCAATATTTTGCGTCTACCACCACCAATTAATTAAACACAATTATTTTGTACAGACGCAATATTTTGCGTCTACCACCACCAATTAATTAAACACAATATTTTGTACAGACGCAACATTTTGCGTCTCTACCACCACCAATTAATTAAACACAATATTTTGTACAGACGCAAAATATTGCGTCTCTACTTTGATAAACGTTTTTCTATCATTGATGCAATCTTATCACGTAAACTTTCAACGCTTTGTTCTTCAGATGGCATGACTGGATCCATGATGTCGATATCGATTTTCTTCCAGAACTTAGGAACGATACTGCTTCCATAACATGCCGACTCAGAACCTGCAATAGCGACTGGAACGATAGGCACATTCAATTCTTTACTCAAGATAGCAAATGTCTCTTTGAACTTTCTCATCGTGTTATCTTTGGAACGTGTTCCTTCTGGGAATATCACGATGTTCTTGCCTTTCTTCAAGACAGCGCACATCTCTTGCAATGACTGACGTACGTTTTTGTTAATATCCATTAAGATGATATTATTCTTTCTTGCCATAAACTGAGCAATCTTTGACCTCCAGTGTTTTTCTTTAGCGAAGAAGAAAATATCTTTGTTTTCCTTGCGTGAGAAGTTGTAAGTAATTAAGAAACCGTCGATTGCAGAACGGTGGTTAGCCACGATGATACATGGAGTCTTTGGTAATTTCTTGTTACCTCTCACTCTAAAACGATAGCATATCGAGAACAATATCTTTGTAAAAGTATATGTAAACCATTGAGTGAAACCTGGTTTTTCCAACTTCACATCGACTTTTGTTGCAAGGATATCTTTCCAGGTGATTGTAGTTGTATTGAAAGAATGTTCGTTGGTTTCAATATATTCAGTGAGTTTTCCTAATGTGGTGAGGTTTTCCATCTGTTCCTCGTTGAGGTTGATGCCGAAAGTGTTTTCAATATAAGCGAGAAGTGACACCTTGCTCAAAGAGTCCATCGACAAGTCGATTTCGAAGTGGTCGTTTTCATTAGCTACTTTCTTTGTTTCTTCTTCCACGAAAGCCTTTAACATCTTGTAAACCTCACTCTTGCCTTCTAACGACTCTTGCACTGCATTTGTCTTAGGTTTATCAACGAGATGAGGAAGGAGGAAACGTTGTACCTTGCCGAGACGTGTCTTTGGAAGTTCTTCCGACAAGATATGATATTGTTTGATACGTTTATATTGTGGCTGCTCAGCATTGAAATGCTCCACTTCTTTTTTGATGAGAGCGTCCATCGCTTCCAAATCCACCTGTCTTACAGCCACCATATTTGGACGTACCGCAGCATGCAAAGCTTCTCCATTCAAAAAGATACCTATTTCTTGAACATAGGTACTTTCTGCCAAGAACTCTCTTTCTAGAAGCTCTGGATTGATATTCTTACCGTTTGATGTCACGATAATCTCTTTGATACGACCTGTGATTTTAAGGCCATATTTATCAAGGATACCCATGTCGCCAGTATGAAGCCAGCCGTCTTTTATAATCTCTGCTGTCTCTTCTGGACGATTGTAATAGCCTTTCATCACGTTATCACCTTTCACGCAAATCTCGCCATTTTCAGCAATCTTCACCTCAATGTTAGGAAGAAGCTCGCCGGCATAACCTACTTTACGTCTGCCTGGACGAGTGAATGAAATCATAGGAGCAGTCTCTGTCATGCCATAGCCTTCAAGGACATAAAGACCTAATGTCTTCAAAATCGTCGCTGTCTCGACAGAAAGAGCTGCGCCGCCTGATACGAGATATTTCAAGTGACCGCCGAATTTCTTATGTACACTGCTGAAGATAGTTCTTGACACTGCATCGCTGCCAATGAGTTTTGTTATCTTATAGAGAAGACGTGTCACGAAAGAAGCATTGATTTTGCTCATGATACCTTTGACGAGCATGTCGTAAAGACGAGGTACACCTATTATAATAGATACTTTTCCAGCATTTAAAGTCTTGATGATTGACTCGGCATTCATTGCCTCAGCAATATGCAATGTTCCACCCATGTATAATGGCGCTACCATACTACCAAGTAGCGGCAGGATATGATGCAAAGGAAGAAGCACCATAACGTTGCTGTCTTCTTGGAAGATTGGCACCTGCTTACTGACAGAGTCTATATTGAACATAACGTTTCTAAAAGTAAGCATAACACCTTTAGGATTTCCAGTCGTACCAGATGTGTAGTTGATGAGCATTGTTTCATCATCCTTACCCATAGGAATGTCTGTCGCAGGGATGTTAGGGTCGTCTGAAAGAACGACATCGTTTTTTGTCATAAGGCGAGCGCCTTGAAGTTCAAGGTCGGAGAACATTCCTAGTTTGTCTTCCGAAATGAAAACGATGTCAGGACGACAGTCGTTGATGACGTATTCTATTTCTTTTTTTGTAGACTGCGCATCCAAAGGAACAGCGATGGCCTTGCAGCGCATAGTGCCGAGGAATGCGAAACACCATTCTGGTGAGTTCTGTGCGCAGATTAAAACTTTTTCAGGAACGGATTGTGACGAGAAAGCGTCAGCGTAGATTTGTGAATAACGGAGTAGTTGTTCGTAAGTATATTTGTCATCTTTAAATGTGATGGCAAGTTTGTCCTTTTTCGATACTAGCATATTATATAAGTTTTCAATATCTTGCAAAGATAAAAAAAGACAAAAGGCAAAAGGCAAAAGGCAAAAGTTTTTTTCAAAAAAAATTAGGAATCGGAAAATCAATCCAACTCCTAATTTTAAGTTTTCGGAAGCGATAAATCACGTCCCTACAATTCTTCGGTATAATAAACCTTATAATATTTTCCGCGTGCGTCTTCACCTTGTTCTACGTTGTCGCGGTTGCCGTCGATGATAATCTGGATTTTATCGTCGAGACGAATGACTCGCTTATAAGAACGCTGCTGTTTCTTGAAAGCATTATTTGAAATCATGAAGTTATCGTCAATCGACAAATCGTTGTCGGCTTCGTAATTCTTTTTAAAGTTATGGAAACTCTCAATAACAGCTGGCTGCTCCATGACTTCATTAGCGAATTCTTCAATATCGAAATTATCTTTCTCCTTAAAGAATTGTAAAGATTTATTAAGTAAATCTATCTGGTCAGCTTTCGTCACTTCAAACTCTTTAGGCAGCTCCTGTGTAACGAAATTCTTTGCCATCGCCATGACGTTCTGAGTGTTGGCATATTCATTCTTACACTGACGAAGATGCAAGAAATCATCCGTCCAATACTGAGCCTCCGTGCCTTTGTTGGTGTTATCAACCACAGAAATCGAGTAGCCTTCTCCCCCATTCACATTGAAAATCAAGCAGCCTTTGTCGAGTTTCTTTATATTGATACCTTGTTCGCTTTCGAGCAAGAAGTTATGTTTGTCGCGATGCACTTTCAAGAAAGTGTCTTTGTTTTCTGTCTTGAAAAGACCGATGGCATCGACGGTGTTACTGCCGTGGATGCAGTCTTTAAAGTAAACCGTATAAAACTCGCCGCCTTTGATTTTAGGATGCGAACTGTTTTCGTAGAGATATTTCGCAAGATTTACAGATTGTTCATACAACTCCGTCGGCTCGTCAAATATCTTCGACACCGCGCCATAGACTACATTATATTCCAGACCGCTGTCGTGAAAGAAATGAAATGTCTCGCCTGGTGTGAACGCGTTCAAGAAAAATTTCGTCAATATATTTTTCATGTCACCGTCGAGAGACACGTTTGATTTCGAGAGGCTGAGGCCTTCTTCAGCTGCCTTGTTACCAACAAGATGCAACGACATATGAGATATTGTTGTTTCCATGACGCAAAGATAGGGAAAAACTAAGGCTTTTGAACTAAGGCTTTTGAACTTTTTTTAAAGTCTATAATTCAGTGTCAGTGTTCAGAGTCAGAGTCAGGGTTCAGAGTTCAATAGTTAACAAACCTTAACATCATTTCTTAATATTTCACCGATTTTATGTTAAAAATTGTTAAAAGCAAAAAATTTCCTTTACAAACGCTTGACAAAAGAATATTGGAGTTGTAGCTTTGCAAATGAGAATTTAATAACCTTAATTTATAATTTATAAACATGAAACCAATTAAAAATGTAAATGTATCTGATAATTATGCAGATAAAGATTATCAGGAATTACTGCACGACACCATAGCTGTGATAGAATTTTCAAGAGTACAGATTGCCAAACAAATCAACACTACCATAATGTCATCACATTGGGAGATTGGCAAATTGTTGGAAGAACGCAAACTAGACAGCAAACACGGTGACCAAATCGTCAAAAGACTATCCGTTGATTTAAAAGCGAAATATCCTAATATGGGAGTGTCTCCAAGGAATTTATGGAACATGAAACGTTTCTATCTTCGCTACTATCAAGAAGATACAAAAGTGCAACGGAGCGTTGCACTTTTACCATGGAGACATAATATGTTACTATTGAGACATAATTTATCTACAGAACATATTGTTTTTTATGCCAATGAAATAATAAATAAAGGATGGTCGTTCGATATACTGAATCTTGCTTTGAAATCTGAATATCATCTTTCATTACAAGCAAGTGAGAAGTCGAATAACTTTGCCGTCACTATGTCGGGAGAAAACGCAGAATACGCTAACGAGATTTTTAGGAGCAGGTATCACCTAGGATTTATAGATGCTGTTGAACCTTTGAAAGAACTGGATTTAGAACTACATTTGGTTAATAAAATCTCATCCTTTATTATGGAATTAGGAAACGGATTCAGTTTTATCGGGAACCAACATACTTTGTCGTTTAACAACAAAGATTATCATGTTGATTTGTTGTTCTTCCATAGAAGACTACGCTCTATGATTGCAATCGAATTGAAGATTGGCGAGTTTAAACCCGAATATGTCGGCAAAATGAATTTCTATTTGTCGTTATTAGATAAATTAGAAAAGGCACCAGAAGAGAATCCTTCCATAGGAATAATTCTTTGTGCTGGGAAAGATCATTTGGAAGTAGAACTCGCTTTACAAGATATTAACAAGCCAATTGGTGTAGCAGAATTTCAGTATCTTCTTCCTAAAAACAAATTAGAAGAAATGATTAAGAGTGAGATAAAGAAAAGAGACAAAGATTTAGGAGATGAGGAGTTGTAGAGACACCGAGACACCGAGTTGCCGAGTTGCTGAGTTGCTGAGTTGCTGAATTGCTGAGTCTATAAGTCAGAGTTCAGAGTTCAAAGTTCAGAGTTCAGAGTTCAAAGTTCAAAAAAAGCGACCTGAGGGTCGCTTTTTTTCATGGTCTCAATCCAGAGCCTCCTTGTAACGAAATCGTCTCTCCTGTTACGAAAGAAGCATCATCGGATGCCAAGAACACGCACACTCTTCCGATGTCTTGCATAGGGTCTGCGAAGCGTCCTAATGGAATACTTTGTATCGTTTTCTCGAAGAGTTCAGGATAGTTTTCTTTCCATTCTTTGAGGCTTTCTGTCATGGCAAGCGGAGCAACCATGTTGACTCTCACGCCGTCAGGTCCCCATTCTGTTGCAGCGACTCTTGAAAGTCCTCTGATGCCTTCTTTAGCAGCAGCGTATGAACTCTGTCCTGGTTTACCGAAAAGTCCAGCACCAGAAGCGAAGTTAATAACAGAACCTTTTGTCTCTTTGAGATAAGGGAAAGCCTCCCTCATATAAAAGAATGTGGCATATAATCCAGAGTTTATGGCTAAATCAAAATCTTCTTTGGTATGTTCGATGAGCGATAATCCAGATTTAGAAGCCTGGGCATTATTAATTAATGTGTTGATTTTACCGAATGTCTCTATCGTCTTAGCGATGACTTCTTTTATACGAGCTTCGTCTGCGCCGTCAGCGACCATCGCCAAAACCTTGACGCCATATTCTGCTTCGAGTCTTTCTTTGGCATTCAACAATCTGGCTTCGTTTCTGCCAGTGATGACGATGTTAGAACCTTCTTTCGCAAAAGCACATGCCAAGCCGAAACCAATTCCTTTACCGCCACCTGTGATTATCGTTACATTATCTTGAAGTTTTTTCATAGTATTATTTGTTATGAGCCTTGAGCTGTGAGCTTCGGGCTGATTTGTAATTATTTTTTCATTCATTAACAACGCAAAAATAGAAATATTGTTCGCACAAGTCAAAACGATATTTTAAATAATGTTATCGATTATTTCGATTGATGTTATTTTTCCTCTTTTTTTGCAAAGATGTAAAGTCATAAAACAAATAGGGACGCAGCAAGCTACGTCCCTACATCGTAAATTATAAACTCCTAACTGATTAAATCCACTTAACCAATGCGAAGTCTTGTCTGTGTGGCAATAATTCGTGGGTTGGATATATTCTGAATGTGTAGTCGAACATACCGGCTTTGTTCAATGGAAGGTTGATGTAATATCTTGCCCAGCCTTCGCCAGCGTCAACGAGTTGAAGTTGTTCAACTTTCATCACCTTATCGTTGCCGTTCTTGTCTTTAGCACCGAATACTATCTCAATGCCGACATCGCCTCTGTTCAATCCTGGTGTCTTCAATGTGATTTCAGCTACGATAGCATCACCGAAGTTGAGTGACCTCACACTTGGATCTGGAATCTTGATAGCTTCGACTTCAATCTTATCCCAGTTAGTCTCGACATTCTTCTTCCATGCTGCGATTTCAAATGCTTTCTGATAACGGTTTTCGCGCATCATGTCTGTTCTCTCAATGAGTTTGTTGTAATATTGTGCGAAATAATCGTCGAGCATTCTCTTCATTGTGTAATTTGGAGCGATTTGCATCAAGTTGTTCTTCACATACTTAACCCATTGTGTTGGAACGCCATTTTCATTTCTGTCAAAGTATAATGAAACGATTTCGTTTTCGATGAGATTGTATATTGTCTCAGCGTCGAGTTCGTCTTGGTAGCGTTGGTCGCTGTATGTTCTTTCTTCTTGAAGTGCCCAACCAGCTTGAGGACGGAAACCTTCTGCCCACCATCCGTCGAGAACTGAGAGGTTCAATGTTCCGTTCATAACGGCTTTCTCGCCACTTGTACCTGAAGCTTCGAGAGGACGTGTTGGAGTGTTCATCCAGATGTCAACGCTGCTAGTCAATATCTTACCGAGTTCCATATCATAGTTATTCAAGAAGATAACTTTACCAGCGAACTCTTTCTTTCTTGATGTCTCGATAATCATCTTAATCAAATCCTGACCTGCTTTGTCGTTAGGGTGAGCCTTACCTGCGAAGAGGAATACAACAGGTTTTTCTGGATTGTTAAGTAATTCTGCAAGACGTTCTATATTGTTGAATAACAAGTGAGCACGTTTGTATGTAGCGAAACGACGAGCGAAACCGATGATGAGAGCATTTTCGTTGAAGTTTTCTATTGTATTGATAATCAAAGAAGGACTTTCTTGACGACGTTGCATGTCTTCAACTACCTTAACTTTGAGATATTCTGTAAGACGATGTTTCAAGTCTTTCTTGATATTCCATACTGTCTCGTCAGCGACATTGCCAATCTTTTCCCATACTTTTGTATCTGATTGTACGTCAACGTAGTCTTTACCAAGGACTTCTCTATAAAGTCTCTGCCATGAGAAGTCGGTCCATGTTGGGAGGTGAACGCCGTTTGTGACATAGCCGATGTGGTTTTCTTCTGCGAAGTAACCTGGCCACATTTGTTGGAACATCTCTCTTGAAACGCGTCCGTGAATCTTACTTACGCCATTGACTTCCTGGCTGAGGTTTGTTGCCAAGACGCTCATAGAGAATTTCTCGTATGGGTCGTTGTGACGTATCTTACCGAGATTCATGAAGTCGTTCCAGCTGATGTTCATACGGCCTGGATAATGAGAGAGATAAGTTCTCATGAGGTGTTCTTCGAATACGTCGTGACCTGCTGGAACTGGTGTGTGTGTTGTGAATAATGTTGATGTTCTGACCAATTCCTTAGCGACGTCGAAGTCGAGGTTATGACGTGTGATATATACGCTTAATCTTTCCAATCCGCAGAATGCAGCGTGACCTTCATTGCAGTGATATACTGTAGGTTTAAGATTGATTCTGTCCATCAATCTGATACCGCCGATACCGAGGAACATCTCTTGCTTGATACGCATTTCGCTGTCGCCGCCATAGAGTTTTCCTGTGATGCCTCTGTCTTCTGCTGAGTTTTCATCGATGTCTGTATCAAGGAGATACAAGCTGATGCGACCTACTGGAACGCGCCATGCCTTAGCGTAGACTGTACGACCTGGGAATGCTATATTGATGACGACTTCTTCTCCGTTTTCATCGCGGACGATTTCCATTGGAAGTGTCGAGAAGTTTTGTGGGATATATTCTGAGAGCTGCTCGCCCCATACAGAAAGGTCTTGTGCGAAGTATCCGTAGCGGTATAAGAGACCGATAGCCACCATGTTAGCGTTAGAGTCGGAAGCTTGTTTGAGGTAGTCGCCTGCCAAGATACCGAGACCGCCAGAATATATTTTAAGGCTCTTTGTCAAGCCGTACTCCATGCTGAAGTAAGCGATAGTGTGATTATCAGCAGGTTTAGCTGACATATATTCTTTAAAACGAGCGTAAGTAGAATTCAACTTTTCGATGAATTCCTTGTCGTTTTCCAATGCCTCGATTTGTGCCTTTGACAAATTCTTCATCAAAGCTATTGGGTTGTTTTCCACTGCTTTCCAAGCTTGTGGGTCTATTGAAGAGAACAATTCTGTTGCGTCGACATCCCAGCACCACCAGAGGTTTTGTGAGAGTTCTTGCAACTTCTGCATATCTTCTGAATAAACTGGTTCTACGATGATTCTCTTCCAGTTAGGTGTGTCTTGCTTTTGGTAATTAAAATTTCTCAAAATCTCGTTATATTTTTTTGTTTGTTTCAAATAATCACGACCACGTAATTTATCCAAAGCGATGTCGTATGCTTCTAAATAATTGTCGATGAGTTCGTCCCATTCAAATTTCTTAACTAAATCCAAAGCGTTTTTCTTCACTGCTGCGATTTGTTTTTCATCTTTTGAAGTGAAACTCAAAATTATTTTGACGATATCATCTGTCACCACAGCTCCGTTGCCTTCTTCACGATGAACGATAGCGACTGACTCATGGTCGAATTTCTCATCTTGGATGTAACGGCCGAAACCTGCGAGGTCTGTTGTTACTGTAGGAATACCGTGAGCGATGCTTTCCATTGGTGTGTAACCCCATGGTTCATAATATGATGGGAATACAGAAAGGTCGAATGCTGACAAGAAATCGTTATAGTTGATGTTGAATACGCCATCATTGCCATTGAGGTATGAAGGAACGAAGATAACCTTAACCTTGTCTTCTGCATTATTTTGCAATCCGTTTTCTCTCAATGAGTTAAGAACTGCATCATATTCATGATCGAAGATATGGTGTGTACATGGAAGTTCTGTGTGACCTTCGACAGCTTTCTTGCCTTCGAGACGATATTGTAATTCTTTGTAGACACCTGAAATATTAGCTGGCACTGCTATGACAGCAACGACTTCTTTATTAAGGTTTTTGTCTTTGTTAAGTTTACCTAAAGCATTGATTAATAAGTCTATGCCTTTATTTTTAAACTCATATCTTCCACTGTTGATAATGAAGAAAGCATCATCAGAAGTCTTTGTTCCAGAAAGAGTTTCGAGCACGCTCAATATCTTTTCTCTTGAAGTTTTTCTCTTTTCTGATGCAGCTTTATCATCAACGATATATGTTTCATCTATACCATTTATTGTGATGACATCTGGTTCGCGTTGCAAGAACTGCTTACATTCTTCTGCTGTCACTTCACTCACTGTTGTAAACACGTCAGCGTTTTGTGCCGCGTTATATTCCATTGACTGTTGTGAAGTTATGTTAAATCTGTTAGCCATTGCAGCAGGCTCGAATGTAGCCAAATCATTATAAAGAGCGAGGCCGTTGCCGCTTATTGCGCGACCGAGATATGTTGCGTGTGTGGTGAATGCTGTTGCAATTTGAGGGCAATTTTCTTTAAGATAAAGAACGCCGGCACCTGTCATCCATTCATGGAAATGAGCGACGATGTTTTCATCGCTTTCTATGTTCCATTTTATGAAGCTTTCAATTACCTGACCTGCAGCGTAACCGAAGAGAACAGGGTCGATGTAATCCCACTGACCGCGGAGTGAATCGAGATGATATTGTTCCCAAAGATGAGCTAATATCTCATTTTTCTGAGGATATAAAGTTGTATAGTCAACTAAAATTGCGAGAGGTTTGCTATTGAGTTTCCAGCGACCTATTCTAACCTTGAGGCCTTGTGCCAATGCTTTCTCGCGCCATTCTGAAAACAATGTATTGTCTTCAACGAAATACAATGTCTCATGTGATTCCTTAACCACATCGGGACCTATGGTTATGTAATTATCACCTATTTTTTTCTTTACTTCATCTGCCTTTGTCGATAACACGGTGTAGATTCCTCCGACCATATTACAGACTTCCCAACTCGTTTCAAAAAGATAATTTGGAGTTTTCATTAAATTCTACTAGTTATATTATATATATATTAAAATTATCATCTACACATACAACAATATCAACTTATAAAAGTTTATAAGTCAATAATTTATAAATATTACAGATTGAAAATCAGAGTCTTTTCCACTCTTTGCAAAGATAATAAAAGACAAAAGACAAAAGACAAAAGGCAAAAGATTTTTTTGAAAAAAATTAAATATTTATTCTGATAATTCTGGAATTGACTAATTACAAAGGGACGCCAAATGACGCCCCTATAATTTTATTTTTAAACCAATGCTATAAAAAGTTCAACAGCCAACAGCCAACAGCCTTAGTCTTTATTCAAAACTCTTTCTCTAAAATCTGTCAAGATATTCATAAAGTTGATGTAATAATCGTATGGTGAATTATTACCATATTTTGTACAGAGATTGTAGAAGTTATTAGCATCCTGAAGTGCGTTCCAATCTCTCACGACTTCTTCATCTTTAGAACGTTTGACTTTATTAGCGCATGAATACAAAGCTTGCAAGGCATCATCTTGAAGGTCGTTACCCATCCACAAAGAAAGGTCACGCTCCTCACCCATTGATGACAATGGAATTGGCGCATCAAAAATACTCATGGTCTGCAACTTATCAAGCATCTCTATTGGCTTTGCATATTCAAAGTCAGTGTTGTTAAATATCGCCTCTGGGAGATATTTCATAAAATCAATGATACCTGTAGAAGCGTCATAATTCTCGCCGAATGTCTCGTAGTTTGCAAAGATATTTACAACTTCTTCATTACATTCTTTAAGTTTCTCAACAAACGACTCTGTCGTCAATGAATTATTTACAAAGTTAAGAGAGAGAGCATCACTGAGTTTATAGTTACGCAACAACAATCTCAACTTTGGATTTATTGAATTTGCATAGAGGTAGTTTGGACTCTTCCATCCAAGGACGTGCTTAGCACCTTCTGTCGCCATGAGGTTAAATCCCATCTCTGCCACGTCAGCACCTATCTCATTAGAATATATCAATTCAGTATTGACAAATGTCTTAGGTGTCACACCGAATGTTTCTTTCATCAGTTTCTTATGTTCTGTGACTTGCTTTTTGAAAGCTTCTTTATTATGCAAAGAAACCGTTGAATGTGCGTAAGTTCCTGCAAGCACTTCAACATTACCTGTCTTGACAAGTTCCTTGAAACTTTCCAAAGCATCTGGAGCGTACTGCTGCATCTGTTCGATAGCGATACCTGAAAAATAGAACGCAAACTTAACTTTGTTGCCATAACGTTTTATCTGTTCCATAAGAAGCTCGTTCATTGGAAGATAGCAACGGTCGGCACGACGACGCATCTCTGTTCTGTTTCTGTACTCATCATAATAAAAATGTCTCTTTCCTACATCGAAGAAACGATAAGTACGTAAATTATATGGTTGATGTACCTGGAAATAAAAACATATAGACTTACTCATAATATATAGATTTTATTTTTTTACTTTTTTTTAATTCTTACGGCGATGCCATAAGCCATTTCTGTCTAAGCCTTTCAGGCTTTTATGGTATTAATATTATTTTCTTAAATTAATTGCTTTTTCGTAGACATCCTTAATCTTCTTAGAAGCGAACTCCCATTTAAGGTTATCGACTTCTTCCTTACCAGCCTTCTTGAAGTGATCGCTGAGTTTTGGATAATGGCAGAGTCCGTATATTGAATCAGCCAATCCGTTGATATCCCAGAAGTCGACTTTAAGCACATTTTGAAGCACTTCAGAAACGCCGGATTGTTTTGATATGACGCAAGGAACATCGAGACGCATAGCTTCGAGAGGCACGATGCCGAAAGGCTCTGAAATTGAAGGCATCACGAAGACATCAGACATAGCGAACATCTGGTCGACGTCATTGCCTTTGAGGAATCCTGTGAAGTGGAAGTTTGCGCCCATCTTCAGCTGAGCCACACGACGTATCATCTTTGGAAGAAGGTCGCCGGTACCAGCCATCACAAAGTGAATCGTTGGGTCGTATTGCAGAATCTTATGCGCTGCTTCAACGAAATATTCAGGTCCTTTCTGGTAAGTAATACGTCCGAGGAAAGTCACGACTTTATTCTTCAGACCGCAGGTCTCATATTCAGAACGTTTTTTGTCGTTTGGTTCAACAGCATTATGCACAGTGATGACTTTATCAGGATTGATGCCGTATTTCTCAACGACGATCTTTCTCGTCAAGTCGCTAACTGTAATGACGATATCTGCAGCTTCCATTCCGCGACGTTCGATAGAATAAACGAGAGTATTGATATTCTCACCTGAGCGGTCAAATTCTGTCGCGTGCATATGAACCACAAGAGGTTTTCCTGTAGTTTCTTTAGCTGCTATACCAGCGGAATATGTCAGCCAGTCGTGAGCGTGAATTACATCGAATTCGTCTTTATGCTCGAGAGCCAAAGAAGAACCGATGAGAGCATAACGAGAGACCTCTTCCATGAGGTTTGCTCCATATTTTCCAGAAAATTCGTAACGAGGAAGGAATACAGGACTTTGGAAATGATTTGTAGCGCGCTGTTCTTCGACGAGCTGCTCAAAACGTTCAGGACCAACGTAAGGAATGATGTTAGATCCTATTTCCATATACTGAACTCTATCCCAATACGATCTATCTTTTTCATTATCAATATTGACAGTAACATCGCTTGCATTAAGGAGACGGACATTGGTCTCATCCTCATCGCCATGAGCTTTAGGCACTACAAACAGCACATCGACTCCATTCTTGGCGAGACCTTTTGTCATTCCGAAACAAGCTGTGCCGAGACCTCCAGTGATATGAGGAGGAAATTCCCAGCCAAACATCAACACTTTCATAATCTTATTTTTTCAATCCGTCAATAACATATTTTAAATATAACAATGCCGCCACGCTGGTAGACTGTGAGATACAACCTCTCGATTCATGAGGCGGGTTGCCATCGTAAATCTCAGATATTGTACCTATTCCATTCTCAGCTATAACCTCTTCAAAGGCAGTGTACAAATCTTCAAGATATGGCAATGATGTCTTTCCATAAAGCGATACAGCCGCATCAGCATAAGGCATTATCAACCATGGGAATACCGTTCCGTTATGATATGCTGTCTCTCTTTCTCTATGATTACCGATGGTAACTTCTCTATAAAATTCAGAACGTGGAGACAAAGAACGTAATCCTCTATTAGTCAACAACTCGGAACGAGTGATATCAAATATCTTCTTTTTCAAGTCGTCGTTGAACGGACAATAAGGCAAGGATATAGCTATCAGCATATTTGGACGTACCATATCATTTTTCTCATTGTCGTTTATATAATCATAAAACTTAGCATTTTGTTCATTATAGAAACATTTTGTATAAGAAGCCTCCACTCTATTAGCGACGTCATTCCATTTCTCGATGTCGGCATTTTTCTTATCAGCTTCTTTCAAGACTTCTACAGCATAACGCAAGGCATTATACCACAAAGCATTTATCTCAATATTCAAACCTGTTCTTGGTGTATATGGCTTACCTTCACAGAAAACATTCATCCATGTAAGAGCAAGATTTTCATTTCCTGCGTAAAGAAGTCCGTTATCTAAAGTCTTGATGTTAAAGTCAGTGCCTTCGATGAAACTATTAAGTATCTTTGACATGACTTCACCATATTCCTTCCACACCGTCTTCTTGCTTACACCAAGCATCTCTTCATATTTCTGAAGTATGAGGAAGAACCACAATGGAGAGTCGACGGCTGTATAATAAAGTGACTTCTGATAATATCTATTTGAGAAGAAAGGACCTTTCATGGTATCTGTCAGATACTTTATCAATTCCTTAAAGGTCTTCTTATCACCTGTTGTCAGAACCAATCCAGGTATTGAGAGAAGAGTGTCGCGACCGCAGCTGCCAAACCAAGGGAAGCCAGCAAACATACGAGTTCCTTCTTTCTCTCTGATGATAAACTGCTGTGCTGAGTTTTGCAGACAATGTTCGAAACTGTCGCGAGGAATTCGTGAGTCTAGCAAAGCTTCAAACTGACGTTTGAATGAGGCAGGGCTTTTCTCTTCAAGACCAGCAGATACAATTATAGACTCGCCTTCTTTCAAGTTGACTTCGAAGAAACCAGGGACATACAAATCCTCTACTGCGTCGTAGCCACGTTCAAACTCTCTTATATAGAAGTTATTGTAATACCAAAGTGGAGCGTGAGTATATTCTGTGCTCTTTGAAATCTGCAGACACAATGGGTCGTAGTTTTCATACATCTGCCATGATGCTCCGTTTTTCAAAGGAACATATTTACGATTTGCGTCATGGTTCTCATGAGTGAGGCTATGTACATTTCTGAAAGCCAAGAAAGGAGTTAAACGCAAGGTAATAGGCTGAGCAGCCTCAATGACGTTATAACGTATATATATTCTGCTGTCGTTATCAGCGAAGATATATTCCTTAGTGATTTTCGTTGTGCCGACTCTATATAATAAAGTAGGTATAGGCTCAGCAGAGAATTCTCTCAGATATTTATGACCCGATGGCATGATAGTACCATCTTCATATTGATGAACGCCAAAATGGAATTCTTCTTTATTCGCTATCACTGTCTCGTCTATAGAAGAAAGCAAGACGTGATTGTAGTTGTCGAGTTGAGGTTGTGGCACTACCAGCAGTCCGTGATACTTTCTGGTGTTACAGCCTATGATTGTCGTATTGCAAAAGGCGCCTGATCTATTTGAACGTAAAATCTCCTTGTTCATAGTAAATTCAAGGTTTACCAAATGCTGCTTATCAAAAGAAATATATGCCATTTTATAAGTATTTCGTTATTTTTATAGTCACGCAAAGTTATGATAATAATTGAAAAAAACAAATTATTTAGAGGTTAATTTTTGAAAAATAACGAGATTTTAAACATTAGCTGTTTTTATGAATTAGGAATAAAAAAAAGGTCAAAAATGATTTTGACCTTTTTTTAGAGTTTTGAAATTTTAAATTTTATCTAACGATGATTCTTCTGATGAAGACTTTGTCGTTTGATATCATTCTAATGATGTAGGATCCTTTTGCGAATGCTGTCACATCAATTGTTGTTTCTTCCTTGTATAGATTTTCCGAATAAACGACATTACCATCGATTGAGAAAACAATCAAACTTTCAATATTGCTGTCTGCTGAGATTCTCACATATTCAGTTGCTGGATTTGGATATATTTCAAACACTACATCGTTTAATTCAGAAACAGACTCCGTGTTAATTACGATGAACTCAACCTTTGTGATTTCACCCCATTTGTCGTCAGCGTTCTTAGCTTGTGCTATAACATAATATTCAACATTTGACTTAACAGTCCACTCCCATTCATCTATACCTTCAAGATAATTATCATCACCTTCTAGTCTTTGCAACAAAGCATCCTCACCAATGGAATCAGCCTCGGCTTTTTCAATAAGGATGTAATGATATGCAACTGTATTTTCATTTGGCGTTGCAGTAATCAAAACCGTTGTCTTTGATGTTTCTTTCACTTCTATTGCCACTTTCGCTGGGCCTGCAACTTCAACTATGAATTCAACTTTTGTTATAGCGCCAAATTTGTTGTCAGCATTTTTAGCTTGTGCAACAACATAATATGCCACATTTGATTCTATCGTAACTTCTGCTGTGTTAACACCTTCAAGGTAGTCTTCGTTTTCATTAAGTTTTTCCAACAAAGCGTCTTCTCCCATTTCGTCTGCTTCTGCTTTTGTTATAACGATATAATGGTAAGCCACAGCATCTTCATTTGGCGTTGTTGTGATTTCAACTGATGTTTCTGATGTTTCTTCGACAACGATAGCAACTGCTGCAGGACCTGCTACGACGAACTCTACTTTTGTCATTTCGCCCATTCTTCCGTCAGCGTTCTTAGCTTGTGCTATCACATAATATTCAACATTTGACTTGACGGTCCATGTCCATACATCGACACCGTTGAGTTCGTTTGCTTCTGCAAGTCTTTGCATCAACATATCTGTTTCCATCGCATCTGCTTCAGCTTTTTCTATCACGATATATTTGTATGAGACAGCGTTTTCATTTGGTGTAGCTGTAACTTCAACAGATGTCTCTGTCAGTTTCTCTACTGCAATCGCTACTTCTGCAGGACCAGCAACTACGAATTCCAAACTTGTCACTTCACCCCATTTGTCATCGGCGTTCTTACCTTGTGCTATAACGTAATATGCAACATTCGATTCAATAGTCATTGTATTTACATCAACAGATGTAAGGTAGTTTTCATTTTCATTGAGTTTTTGCATTACAGCATCTTCACCCATAGCATCAGCTTCAGCCTTTGTCATCACAATGTAATGATATAAAATAGTATTTTCGTTTGGTGTTGCTGTTAATGTAACAGATGTTTCTGATAATTTTTCAATTTCAAGTTCAACTTCAGAAATACCTGCTTCAACTTTTGTCTTCACAACGAGTGATTTCAATGCGCCTTCATTGCCTTCGATATCAATTGGAAGAGCATAAATTGCGTAGTTTGTATTTGGCAACAATTCTTCCCATAAGATTGTTGTTTCTGCTGTTTGTTCTTCACCGTTTTCTTCAACGTAAGCCGCGTCAACTGTTTCTGTTGCTTCTGCAATTAAAACATAATATTTAGCGCAGTCAGCATTTTGTGTAAATGATGCTGAAATTGAATATGTCAAAACATCACCTTTTATGATTTCAACTTGTGGAACGAGAGCTTTTGTTGTGATTGTTACAGACTTGATTTCACCATTAAATCCATCGACGTCAACAGGAAGTACATAAATTGTGTAGTCTGTATTTGATGTCAAGTTTTCGAATGTCCTTGTGAAAACTTCTGTTTGTCTTTCACCATTTGTCTTGATAACACCAGCATCTACAACTTCATCTGTAACTATCATGAAGTAATATTCTGCACAGTCGGCATTTGGAGTAAATGTAGCTGTAATTGATTTTGCAGTGAAATTATTTCTTTCAATATCAAGTTGAGGAACAAAAGCTTGTGTTTTAACTACAACAGACTTCAACTCGCCATTATTACCTTCAACATCGACAGGAAGAGCATAAATCACGTAATCTGTGTTAGAGATTAAGTTTTCAAATGATGCTACAAATGTTTCAGTTTTAGTTTGTCCATTTGCCTTAACGTATGCTGCATCAACGGTTTCTGTTGCAGAAGCTATCAAGAAATAATATTCTACGCAGTCGGCATTTGAAGTAAATGTAGCAGCTACTGATTTTGTAGTAACATCACCCAAAGCGATTGCGACTTCAGGAACAAGAGTTTTTGTAGTAACATTTATTGTCTTAATTTCACCATTGAATCCATCGACATCAACAGGAAGTGCGTAAATTGTATATTCTGTATTTGATGTCAAGTTTTCGAATGTCTTTGCGAAAACTTCTGTTTGTTTTTCGCCGTTTGCCTTGATGACACTTGCATCTACGACTTCATTTGTAACTATCATGAAGTAATATTCTGCGCAGTCGGCATTTGGAGTGAATGTTGCTGTAATTGATTTTGCTGTAAAATTACCTCTTACGATTTCAATCTGAGGAACGAAAGCTTGAGTTTTAACTGCGAGTGATTTTATTTCGCCATTATTACCTTCAACATCGACAGGAAGAGCATAAATCACGTAATCTGTGTTAGAGATTAAGTTTTCAAATGTCTTTGTGATGCCTTCTACTTGTTTTTCTCCATTAGCTTTAATGTATGCAGCATCTACACTTTGTGTTGCTGTAGCAATCAAGAAATAATATTCTGCGCAGTCGGCATTTGGTGTGAATGTAGCGGTAATTGATTTTGCTGTAAAATCGTTTCTTACGACTTCAATTTGAGGAACAAAGGCTTGAGTTTTAACTGTGAGTGATTTTATTTCACCATTATTACCTTCAACATCGACAGGAAGAGCATAAATCTTGTAATCTGTGTTAGAGATTAAGTTTTCAAATGTCTTTTTGAAGATTTTTGTTTGTTTTTCACCATTAGATTTGACTTTTGCAGCATCTACACTTTGTGTTGCTGTAGCAATCAAGAAATAATATTCTGCGCAGTCGGCATTT